>JAMPHZ010000025.1 GCA_023663145.1 Odoribacter sp. | reverse complement strand
TGATGTCTTTTTCCATTTGAATTTATTATTGTGGTGTTGTTGCAATTCAGAGATTGGCATTTATGCTATTGTGAGGTGGCATGCGGTCATGGGGCCGCCCCCGTCATACATACCGGTAATTGAATCTATGCGGTCAAATATTTCGGCTGCGATTGGTATTATCTGTTTTTCCGGCATTGTGAGACCTGTTACGGATGCTGCTTTCTGAGCGATTTCGCACAGTCTGTCACGACGTAATGGATCACGTGTTGACTGTGATGCGGCTGTGAGCAGTCTGGCTATTTCGGCAGAGTCATTTACGGCCACAGATTTGTCAAATACTTCTGCGTAAAGGTCCAATATGGACTTGCGTTGCAATTCCGAACCAAAGATGTCGATGTCAAGTAGGGTTTTTATGTCGAACGCATCTTTAGCTTGCGGTAATAAGTTGTCGATCAGTGCTTCCCAGTTCTCAGACTCCATATTTGCCATATAATCCAATCGCAATCTTTGGAAATTCGTCAATTCTGATAGCTCTGACAAGGACTGTGATTCTTCAAGGACGAACAGGTTGTGATCGGCACTCAGTTGCAACTCAATGATCTCAAGACGTTCAAGAATCTCAATTTTTTCGTTTAACGTTGTTGCGTACCGATATTTTTTTGTCAGCGCCTTGGCTATGTCTTCAAACTTGAACCGGCACAGTGTCTCATATGTCGATAAATTGTATTCGCCTGACACTTGCGCAAGTTGGAGCCTCAGGTCAAAGACTGTTTCCATTGCGTAAAGTGTTGAAACAGGCATGTCTGCCGTTATTCTAATGGAAGTGAATTCTCTAATTAGATTGTCATCAAGCGTTTTGAGGCGGCGGTTCAACTTCTGCCGTTCATACGTGCGGTTTCCGTTCCGGATCTCTGAATACACGAGTGTACTTAGATATTCGACTTGCATTAACCTTGAATTGCACGAACGGCGTTTTAGTTCCTCATATGGACTCAGGCCGGTAATGTCACACCACATGACGAATGTCTTGTCATCAAGATGGCTTATTTCTGCGCTGATAATTGATCTTGTAATTTCATCCCATTTTTCACAATCTACAGCTACAAGACCTTTCGAGTAATTGCAGGCCCATACACGTCGAATCTGTTCATAGACCGGTACATTATCAATGTCAGAGATATATCTGTCAAGAATACTTAAGGATTCTGTTGTAGCCTCGACCATATTGTTACCTGAAAGCCGTGAAGCTGTCAACAGCGCATAGATATATTCTGATGAGTGTGTAAGCGGCATCTTTTTGTATGCATCGATAACACCGACGCAATTTTCTATAAGTGAATCGCGCCAACTTTGTGGGCCTCGGTCTGATCTGTCGGTCCGGCGACCATAGATATAGCTGTACAATGCCTTGATCAGAGGAATAGCAAGCTGTATGTTATCCTTGGCATATATCCTGCGCGAGAATTCCGGATATAGGTCATCCATCCTGTCACGTAGCCCGGTTCTATCAAGATCCAGTTCATCATGTACATTGCACAGTAAATTAATAGCCTCTATATTGGCGATGAAATCATCATCGGCCATCGTCGGTTCAATCTTGAAGGTGACAAGACTGCTGATCTTTTCAAGTATATCTTTTAATCGGGCTCTCATGCAGTGCCAATCAGTTTAATTTGACCGGAACTTTTCTCTCAACTCCTCAAACTTCTCTTCCGATATTTTTGTCATACAACGGGAGTCAAGTTCTACTACCCATGCGAAGTTTCCGCTACTTGCCAATTTCAACCTATATGTGATGCGGGTAAGAGTCTGTGATCCCTTCTCGATCTCGCGTATTTCTTTCTCAAAGGTGGCGGGGTAACCGTCAAATTCTCCTCCGATAATTTTAAACTTATCACCCTTTTCAATCTTGAAATTGCCGTCAGGATACTCATCAATACCTTCAATGAACTGTCCGACCGCTCTTTCGTAGTCTTTGATCGCTTTTTCAGGTATTACCGCATACGAACTCCCGGGATTATGTGAATATCGGTAACCCCATGCGAGATCGCCAATTTGATAAAATAATCCAGATAAGTCAGAAGATTTGCATTTGAAGAAAAATAGTCCGGGCACCACTGGCTTTGATTCCCGTACCAATTGTTTACCGATGCGTCGTACAATTGTCTCAAACGGATAGAATGACTTGGGAAACGATATTCCTATAGTCTGCAACCGTGTGAGTATGTCAATATGATTGACATGCGGCCTGAACTGCATCGCGTGCCATTCTTCAGGATCCTTGGCCAATATACGGTTAACGCGGCTTATGATTTCCGCTTTTGTCTCAAATGAAATTTCCGAGGGCGTCAAGAACGAGAATATAGGGTTTATATGGTCAGTAAATCCGATACAACCGGATATATCTGCCGCTGAAATTCCACAGCATACAGCAAGTTGCGCCCATAAATCAATTGAAGTAGCAGATGTATATGAGGAAAGATTTATGTTGACTGATGTCAGGGCCTCTGAGAAAAGTGTTGATATGGCTTGATGCAACTGCCTGGGTGTTCGCTCCGATTGCATCAATGGGAACAAGTACTTGTTCCTGGGCTTCGAGTATCGATATATTATATCAATTATGGTTTCATCATTGCCATGATAATCGCCTTTCTTGAACTTGGCCAGTTCTTTAAATGAGAGGCCGCCGTTATATAAAGAAAATAATACAATATCTTTGGCTAATTGACGGGAACTGTTTTTTGCACAATCTTTCAATACGAGGCGACGCAATTTGCCAAAACAGTCAGAGATAGAATTAATCTCAATGCTCTCAGCTGCTACGTCTCTCAGTCGTTTGCTTATATTACTGAACCATGGATGATTCTCTGCGATGCCTTCTTTTACGGCTTTGCCGTAGAGTGCTGATAGTCGGCTTGTATATGTCTTGACAGTTGCTATTGAATATCTTTTACAGCTCATCCACGACACCCATTCATTTAACAAATTCTCGTTGATGTCGTCGAAAGTAATATTAACACATTCTGAACACATTCTTAGGGCTTCGACTGCCTGTAACTGGCTTTTCTTGACAGAGGTATTTTCAGTCCCGGCAATTTTCACCCGAAACCAATTGATGGCGTCAATTGGGGCATTTGTTTGCATATCAAACTGTTAAGTGGTGAATGTCAGAAAGTATATTGGCGCCCACAGGCACATATCTTTCCGACCCCCTGTTTTGTTGCCTTACTGTAAAACAGAGGTTCGGAAATCCTGTATGTTCCGGCGGTATCCACCGAGTGTAAATATTTAGCAGAGGAGCATTTTAGAAGTATCTCTTTATAAGAGATACTTAAAGAACCCATGGCTTGTAGAATGTGATAATAATACATTATCAGTTTCCGGCTGCAAAGTTACGTGAAATTATTGAATTTCACAATAGAGCCAATTCTTGGCAATATTCAATAATCAGATAACTATAAGGTTATATTTGCAGAAAACGGATTAGAAATAGCAAATGTTTAGCAACTGCGTTGTGGATAAATATTTAGCGCCCTTATAATCAGCTTTATATAAATATTACATATCTCTTATAAAGAGATTAATGTCAGCTTGTAAGAGATAAGTTATTGTCGGATAATATCCTGAAAATAACGGCTATCGCAGACTTTTTATGATTAGAGAGTTGGCCTTGTCAACCACATCTGTGTCAAGGCTGGCAAGGTATATTCGTGTGGTATTTTCATTGTCATGGCCCATACCTTCACTTATGACGCTTACCGGTATCCCTTTTGCTTTAGCAGCGCTTGCCCAACTATGGCGGGCCACATAAAGCGTCAGTGGGATTGGAAGTCCCAATAATTTTGATAAAACTTTTAGATTGTGGTTGATGTTATAACATGCATTGCGGTATGTGCTGCGTTCGTTACTTCCGGGATTTTTAATTATGGGAAGCAGGTATTCAGATTCGTTTTCAGGATATTTGTTAATGACAAGTTGCATTTCCTTTGTCCATTGGATTGTCATTCTTTGTCCGGTTTTACGCCGGCGATAAGTAATGTAGTTGTTTTTAAGATCGGATTTGCGCAGGAAAGCCATATCAATGAAGCTCATACCTCTAAGCATGAAACTTAGCAGAAATATATCCCTTGCATAATCAAGTGTCGGGTTCAATGACAGGTCTAAATATCTAATCTGCTTGATCATATGGAGAGGTATGGCACGTTTTGCTGTTTTATCAATTCCGGTATAGACATGCCGGAAAGGATTACGGTTTTCAATAATGCCACGTTCTACAGCGCGGTTGTATACTGCCCGGAGTATACGGTTGTAAAATGATATAGTGTTTGGGGCGACTCCTCGTTTTTTTTGCCACGCTTCATAAGCCCGCATCACGTCGGCATTCAGGCAATCGAGCATCAGGCCTCCTTCCCGGAATGGCAAGTTATGATCCATTGTCTCGCAAACAAACCTTTTGAAATTGTTGAGAGTCGCAGTATATGTTTCGGCAGTTCGTATCTTCCCTTGGTGTTTGAGTCGCATTATGATACTCTCCATAAATGAGAACAAGGAGTATTCAGTCACATAGCGGTTGAACTCGTTGATCACGTCATCGGCAGTGTAATCTAATCTGTCATTATTCATTTTGCGTATAATTCCTGTCAAACGCTCGACATCGCTACCGATATGTCTCATTATAGATAACAAAAAGGCCCTTCGTTCGCTCTCATTAGGTATTATGACCGTGGAGTGGATATCATCCCA
The DNA here is from genome assembly GCA_023663145.1 of Odoribacter sp. Taxonomy (GTDB): domain Bacteria; phylum Bacteroidota; class Bacteroidia; order Bacteroidales; family Muribaculaceae; genus CAG-873. The sequence continues at coordinate 33,175 of JAMPHZ010000025.1, read as the reverse complement.
TTCGGAAGATAAGACATGAAGGTCAGATGGGAGCTGACGAGGTTTTCTCTTGTGGATAATTTGATAATAGATCGACCCTTCGTGGTTATCAGCAGTTGCTTTGCGAAACTTTACTTTAATCGTAGCCATTTCAGTTTTATTTTGATTTGAGAATAAGATACGGGGTGGGGCACACACTGAGTGAGTGCTTCCACTCATTGTATCATATTAGACTGAAATTTATGCAAAAGAAATAATTGAAGGATAACCCTGCATCCATAGGTGCGGATAAGAACATTAGTGAGGATATGCAACCAAAATGGCCGAATTTGAAACCCGCATCAACGCCCTCCGCTTTAAGTGAAAGTCTGAGCGCATGCAGTCCCGGTAGGGCTTCGACAACCTATTCTCAAAACGCATTAGAATCTTGAGAAATAATTACTATGCACCGCTGACCCCTTTTTACAGCGCCCGTTTTATGGGTGATGTGTCTTTTTAGGGATAGATAAAAAAGCCCACTGAATTTCAGTGGGCTTTTTTACTTTTGGCGGAGAGGACGAGATTCGAACTCGTGGTAGGATTGCTCCTACGTCAGTTTAGCAAACTGGTGGTTTCAGCCACTCACCCACCTCTCCATGCAGGCCTTTTGGCGTTTGCGGTGCAAAGTTACGCCTTTTATTTGATGTATGCAAATTTTTTTTGGCGTTTTTTGTGGGGCCTACTCTCAATAAGCATTTTTTAGGTACATATTTGTATAACTGATTGTATAATGCATAATACGTATTATATTGCATTAAAAACACTTCCGGTCATACATGTGTGTGAGCGGAAGTGTTTTGATTAGTTCTGTCGGGCTTTTTATTCGACTTCTTGAGAACGCACGCGTGTGATGATAACCCAGATAGCGGCTGCTATTAATGCGCCTGCCAATGGGCCTACTACCATGATCCAAAAATCAGACCACGCATCAGGTGAGAAAAGAGCCGGGCCGAAGCTGCGAGCCGGGTTAACCGAGCAGTTGTCAACGGGAATACCGACAATGTTTACGAGGCCGAGCGCAAGACCGATTGCCAGGCCGGCAAACTTTCCTGCACCTTTTTTTGCATCAGTGGCTCCAAGGACTATAAGTACGAAGAATGTTGTGAGTAAAATTTCGCACAATAGAGCCATCCCGGTGGTCGCTCCGGTTTGAAGTACGTTGGTGGCAAGATAATTGCCTGATGATGCTGTTATACCTCCGTAGTTAAAACCTGCCCCCGTGTTGTAGAGCCAGTAAAGACACCCAGCACCCATAGCCGCGCCTATAAGTTGAGCTACGACATAGCCTATGAAATCCCATGTTGACATTTTTCCACTCACCCATACGGCGAAGGAAACCGCAGGATTGACGTGACAACCCGAGATATTACCTATGCAGTAACATAGACACACAAGCACCAGACCAAAGCATAGGCCTATGCCAAGAACGCCAATCTGTGGACCGGCAAGAACGGCGCTGCCACATGCTAACAAAACGAGCATCATGGTGCCGAACATTTCAGCTAAATATTTATTCATAAAATTATTTTTAGGTGGTTGCGACTGAAGCAACCGTGTTGGTTTTACTGATTTTAACAGATATTTATGGAATTTGTTCTTACAGAGCAGCATCAAGCAGAATCATTAGTAGAAAACCGGCGGAAAATCCTATCGGACCTATGTTGGAATGGTTCCCGGCGGCGGATGCTGGGATGAGTTCCTCAACGACTACGTACATCATGGCTCCTGCCGCGAATGCCAATAGCACGGGCATCAACGGCACCATTACGGATGCGAGATATATGGTAAGTAAAGCTGCCACAGGCTGAACTATTCCGCTCAGGAAGCCTATGACGAATGAGCGTTTTTTTGAATTACCTACAGCTCTGAGAGGAAGCGACACAATGGCACCTTCCGGCAAGTTCTGTATTGCGATGCCTATTGATAGAGCGAGTGCCCCGCTGAGTGTCACATATTCCACTTCATCTATTACGGCAGCGAAGGCAACCCCTATGGCCATTCCCTCAGGTATGTTGTGCAGAATGATGGCAAGTACCAGCTTCCAGGTACGCGAGAGGGTGCTCCGGGGGCCCTCTGTCGATGAATCGTAACCGTGTTCGTGTGGTGTGAGTCTATCCATCAGCAGAAGGAATCCAACGCCAAGGATGAATCCACTTATGGCAGGCAGGACTCCTCGAAGTCCGTCACCTCCGCTTAGTTCTATTGATGGAATCATAAGTGACCACACGGCGGCTGCAATCATGACACCTGAGGTAAAGCCCATGAATAATTTGTTGAGCACCGGAGGCATAGTGTCCTTTAGCAGGTATACACAGGCTGCCCCTACGGTGGTGCCGATCAGTGGTACGATTAATCCGATTATCAATACATCCATATCTTTCTTTTTTAATGGAACACGCTTTTTGCTCAAATAGTTGATTTACCCGGTAGTTTAAGTTCGAGTGGCATTTTCAATAAAAAATATTGGGGAGTTGCAGCAAAGCAGCGCGCTGCAACTCCCCTTTGTGTATGAATGGTAATGTGTATCTGTTATCAGCAGACGCCTTCTCCCATCATGGCATTGGCTACCTTCATGAAGCCGGCGATGTTGGCACCTTTCATATAGTTGATGTAGCCGTCTTTTTCTATACCATACTGCAAGCACTGTGCGTGGATATCGCTCATGATAGTGTGGAGTTTTTGATCAACTTCCTCTGCACTCCATTGCAGATGCATGGCATTCTGGCTCATTTCAAGTCCTGAAGTCGCAACGCCACCTGCGTTCACGGCTTTGCCGGGGGCATATGTGGTGCGTGTTTCAATAAAGTGGTCGATGGCCTCGGGTGTGCAACCCATGTTGGATACTTCAGCTACAAGTTCTACACCGTTTGCAACGAGGGCCTTGGCATCTTCGCCGCCGAGTTCATTCTGAGTGGCGCATGGCAGGGCTATGTCAACCTTGCGTTCCCAAGGCTTCTTGCCTGCGAAGAACTGGGCTCCGGGGAATTTATCAGCGTAGGGGGCAACAACGTCATTGCCTGATGCACGGAGCTCAAGCATGTAGTTGATTTTTTCGTCGTCAAGACCGGCGGGGTCATATATGTAACCGTCAGGGCCGGAGATGGTGACTACCTTTGCGCCGAGTTCGGTCGCTTTGAGTGCGGCGCCCCATGCTACGTTGCCGAATCCTGAGATTGCTACAGTCTTGCCCTTTATAGAGTCTCCTTTTTCCTTCAGCATGCTTTGTACAAAGTATAGTGCGCCGAAACCGGTGGCTTCAGGACGTATGCGGCTGCCTCCAAATTCAAGACCCTTGCCGGTGAATGTGCCGTCGTGCTGGTTTACAAGACGTTTGTACATACCATACATATATCCTACCTCACGGCCACCTACACCGATGTCACCTGCCGGCACATCGCGGTCAGGACCGAGATTTTTCCATAATCCGAGCATAAACGCCTGACAGAAGCGCATGATTTCGCGGTCACTCTTGCCTCGGGGTGAGAAGTCGCTGCCGCCTTTTGCTCCACCCATGGGCAGAGTGGTGAGAGCGTTCTTAAATGTTTGCTCAAATCCGAGGAATTTAAGTATGGAGAGGTTTACTGATGCGTGGAAGCGGATGCCTCCCTTGTACGGACCAATGGCATTGTTAAACTGCACGCGATAGCCAATGTTGTTTTGAACATCGCCCTTATCGTCAAGCCATGTGACGCGGAAGGTAACGATACGGTCGGGTTCTACCATGCGTTCAACGATTTTGTTACGCTCGAATTCGGGATGTTGGTTATAAACGTCTTGAACCGAGATAAGAACCTCACGCACAGCCTGGAGGTATTCTTTTTCGCCCGGGTGTTTAGCCTCGAGCTCAGTCATTATTTTATTAATATCCATAACGGGATGGTTTTGGTTAGGTTTTTAACTTTTAACTTTGGTATTTTATGTAGTAAATTGTTTCGTGTGGCAAATGTAAGAATAAAGTTAATTGAAACCAAACAAATATCATAATATTTTTATACCAAGTTGTGCCCTGATATGAAACCGGGGTGGAACGGGAATAAAAAGATACGAATAAAAGTATAAAATACATGGTCGATTAAAAAAATATGCATGAAATTTTGCAGATTAAAAAAAAGGTTGTACCTTTGCATCGCAATTGCGAAACATGGTGAGCTTAGCTCAGTTGGTTAGAGCGTCGGATTGTGGTTCCGAAGGTCGTGGGTTCGACCCCCACATCTCACCCTTTATAAATAACAGCCTGTCGGTAATTCACCACAGGCTGTTATTGTTCTACCTCCCAAAATTTACTTCTTTATGTTAATGGATGAGCTGAAAGCATATCTTGATTACGAAGTATTGAAATATAATACGCCGGAGTTTATCGAAGAAGACCCGGTGCAGTTTCCACGTCTATATACAGATAAACGTGATATAGAGATAGCATCATTACTCACATCGACAATAGCGTGGGGGAACCGCACTATGATCTGTCGTGATGCTTCGCGGCTCATGGCTATGCTTGAGCATCAGCCATACAGGTATGTTATGGAGAAGGCATATGAGGAGCTTCCGGAAGGAAATATACATCGTACGTTCTTTAACCGTAACCTTCGTTACTACCTACGTGGATTGCATCTTGTATATGAGCGGTTCGGATCTCTGGAGGAGCTTGCGGTATCAATCGGTGCATCTCAGGCAGAGGCTCCCGCCTGGGAGATAGCCCGCGCCCTGAATGGCTGTCTCAAGAATGCAAACGGCGGGAATACTGACTCTCGTTGTCTACCGCAGGATCTTGATAAAACTGCTCTGAAGCGTTTTAACATGGCTTTGCGTTGGTTGGTGCGCAATGATGGTATTGTGGATATGGGGGTGTGGACATCTATAAAGCCATCGCAATTGCGTATACCGCTTGATGTACATGTGGGAAATGTGTCAAGGTCGCTTGGATTACTTGAACGACGCAGCAATGACCGCCGGGCTGTAGAGGAACTCACAGGAAAGCTTCAGATATTTTGTCCGGAAGATCCTGTAAAATATGATTTTGCACTTTTCGGAGCAGGTATAGCGGCAAAGGCTACCAAAGATTGAAACGCCAACCGATAGCTGCTGACATGCTCATGTCGTGCCCCATGAACGTGGTCTGTCGGTCATTTATCACAGCGGTGTCGATTTTCCCAACTATTCCGGCAAACCACCGACCGCTGTTCCATACGATTGATAGCCGGGCCTTTGAGAGAATCGAAAAATCAAGTTCCTCTTTCTCCGAGTTTACAAAACCCTTGCGAATGCCGAATGTCGGGGATATGCTTATGCCTAAAAGCCAATGAGGAGCGAATGCCCAATTGTAGCCATAACCTATCCTAATTCCATAATTGAGCGTTTTTACACGATAATGGTTGTTATCCCACCATTGCGGCAGCTGATTCAACATATCAATTGGTAGATTGTTGAAGTCAAAATCGTAGGCTTGTGAATATACCGAAATACCGGCATAAAAAGATCCCTGACTTTTTGATTGTATTTTACTGAAACTGAATGCCGCCGGTTGGGAATATCGTTTGTGGTTAAAGAAATAATATGCGTCAATTCCCCAGGCTTTTATTTCAATGTCATTAAATGGAAGGTTAAGGTCGTTGTCTTTGCCGAAACGTTTTATTTTCGTACCAACCCGGTTATTCTCTATATATACTTCGGCCGACAGCAGGCTGCAATCAAATCCGAAGCGATATCTTGATCTAGCACTGGTTGGAGCCCTGAACAGGTTACTGATATTTACATCATATCCTACAGAGACTGCGAGATATGTAAGATATACGCCAACTGAAGTCGATGGATCACTTAGCATGTCTACTCGCGTGTGGTTGGGCAGCGAGAAACTGTAATAGTCAAGGAAAGAGTCGCTTGTCAGTTTAGCATTGAATTTATAACCGGACCCTTTTACAAAGGTTGAATCATAGGTGTTGAAGAATTTGTCCCCCCAACGGTATGTGTTCACTATAAAGCGTGGAAATTTCCCCCAGGATGCGATGGAATCAAGATCAAAGGAGACTGCGCTTGCCGCAAACGGTGTGAATATTGCGGCACAAGTTACGATTAATATCTTTAACAGTCGATTAATCATTATATATTCAATACAAGGCCATCATGGGCGAAATGCATGGATGCCGGTAGGGATATTTCGGCTGAGCAACCCATATCATGGCTTATGTGGGTGAATAAAGTGCGCCGTGCGTTTATTAATGTTGCTGTGGCAATAGCTTCTTTAAGCGAGAAATGTGATGGATGGACATCATGCCGCAATGCGTTTAGCACAAGGGTGTCGACACCTTTCAATGCCTTGATAGTACGATCTGGAAGTTGAGAAGCGTCTGTTATATATGCAAGGTTGCCTATACGGTAGCCTAGAATCGGCAACTTGCCGTGAATAACCTCAACCGGCAGAATCTCGGTATGTCCCACATTAAAAGGCTTGAAAGGCTCGATTTCTGTAATGGCGAACGTGGGTACTCCGGGATATAGATTCTTTGCAAACGACCATGGGTTGCGGTGTCGCAGGTCATCGGCTACATCCGCTTTGCAGAATGTAGGGAAATGACGGTCATTCTTGCAATATGGGCGCAGATCGTCGATGCCACCTACATGGTCATAATGGCTATGTGTGATGATAAGAGCCTCAAGAGATGGCGCACCGGCCTGTAGAATCTGTTGGCGGAAATCAGGTCCGCAATCAATGAGAATATTCTTGCCATTGTCAAGAGTGATGCATGCTGAAGCTCGCATGCGGTTGTCACACGGGTCTGTTGACCTGCACGCATTGCAATCACATCCGATTTGTGGGATTCCTGTGGATGTACCTGTGCCGAGAAAGTGGATTTTCATTTCCTGAAACGGGTTAAAATTCCATCTTCAAATATCAGATAAGTGCCATTGTCATAACTCCAATGTTCGATTTGCGCTCCGGTGGTAGCTCCGCGGCGCAGCGTTGCAGGCGTTCCGAGTGCTAATCGGCATTCATCACGTGTCATGCCTTCTGATACTTGCGAGTGAATGATGTTTTCCCATATCTCGTCAGTAATGCGGGGGTATAGACGGCGTGGGTCGTTGAAAGAGAATACCCTGTCGAAATTACGGGTTGACGACGGTGATGAGCCAAATGTAAGCAATACGCAGTGTGGGGTCGAATCTCCGGCATGTGTGAATATGACTTTAAGTGGCCGCGATGCTGTACCAGGAATTACTCCGGTAACTGTTATAGGGACATGCCGCAATCCTTCAGCCTCATGCCGCCCGCTCAGATCGCGCCATGCCGGTGTGTTTATGTAATATGTTTTTCCCCGCATTATTGAGTCAGCAGTCATTACAGGAGACATTTCTACTGTAAATGGTATTTCGAACGAGGCTCGCCGGTTGAATTCTTCAATTTCAATACCGGTTGAATAACAATATGAATGCCCGTATGGGCCGTCTAATATAATATCGGCAGCCTGTTTTCCCATTACTGTTGTTGTTGCCTGGATGCGATTTAGCGTAAGAATCCTTCCAGCCAACGAGTCAGCAGTAGGTGGATTGAAGATGATAGAGATCTTGTTGTCATCAACCAGCCATTGCTTGCCTTGAAGCCATTGTGCAGGCGCAGTGGCGGCTATTTCGTTGCCAAAAGATTGTTCAGGTGTATCGTCTGCTCCGGCGTTACGCACATCTCCGGCCGTGATGCGCGGAGTGCTTTCAATTCCGGTAAAGCACGATGATAGGGCTGTAACCATAGCTACAGTGATCGCTGTCGTTGCCAATCTCATTTAGGGGTACGACCTAAATTGAAAAATATAAATGAATATATGTCAGTCCACTCGTCAATTACCTTTGCAATAGGCTTGCCGGCGCCATGCCCTGCTTTGGAGTCTATGCGTATAAGTTTAGGATTGTTACCGGTTTCGGAAGCCTGTAGCGCGGCGGCATATTTGAATGAGTGAGCAGGTACGACACGGTCATCGTGGTCAGCAGTTGTGACGAGGATCGACGGATATGGTGTGCCGTCGTTCTTGATGGTGTGTACCGGTGAGTACCCCAACAGGTAGGCTGCCATTTCTTTTGAGTCATCGCTGGTGCCGTAGTCGCTTGCCCAGTTCCATCCTATGGTGAAAAGATGATATCTCATCATATCCATTACGCCTACACGAGGTATTGCAACCTTGAATAAGTCAGGGCGTTGGTTAACGGTGGCGCCTACAAGCAGGCCTCCGTTGCTTCCGCCTTCGATAGTAAGGAGTTCAGGGGTAGTCCATTTCTGATCAATCATGTATTCGGCAGCAGCTATGAAATCGTCAAATACATTCTGTTTCTTCATCTTGGTGCCGGCTTCATGCCAATCCTCCCCATATTCCGAACCTCCACGCAGTCCTGCCTGGGCATAAATACCTCCATTCTCGAGCCAAAACAGCCTGGATGGCGAGAATCCCGGATTGAGAGTGATGTTGAAGCCTCCGTATCCATAGAGATATACCGGATTTGACCCGTCGCGTTGCAACCCTTTACGGTAAACTATGAACATCGGAACTTTTGTTCCGTCTTTTGATGTGTAAAATATTTGTTCGGTTACATAATCTTCAGGATTAAGACCTGCAACCTTAGTTTCCCTGAGTAGTGAAGATTTTCCGCTGAGGACATCATAGCTATAGATGTTGGACGGATATGTAAATGAAGAGAAGCTGTAAAAAATTTCATCACTTTTGTTGTCTGTCGAGAATGCGGCTGACCCGTAGGTGGGGAATTCTATTTCTCTGATCAATGAGCCATCAGCATTATGAAGATAGGCATGGGTAGATGCGTCGCGGTCTCTTGTGGCTATGAATTTACCCATATCGGTGAGGCTAACACCTGTGAGTACCGATGATTTGTCTTCAGGAATAATGTCTACCCAATTATCCCGCTCAGGAGCTGCCGGATCAATTGAAACAAATCTGTTGAGAGGTGCATTCGCCGATGTAAATACCAGGAGCCTACCATCAGGAGTCGCGTCAATGACTGATAATACGGATTCTTGAGACGGCTCGATGGTGATCCATTTTGCATCGGGATCGCCAGTGCGTTTTACATATAGTGAGTTGCCGAAGCCTTGGCCTCCGCCTTCAACAATGATATATGACCCGTCATCGGTCACACCTACTGCGTGGAAATATAGGGGTTGCTCGCGATTTTCGAATATAATCTTATCATCGGTCTGGGGTGTACCCAACTTATGATAATACACGGTATGATATTCATTTGCATTTGAAAACTCTTTGCCAGCCTCAGGGCGCGGATATGCGCTGTAATAGAAACCGTCACCGTCCCATGCGGCACCGGTGAATTTAGCCCATTCGATATGATCGTCAAGCAGCTTGCCGGTTGCGGTGTCAAGAACGTATATTTCTGTCCAGTCGCTGCCGCTGCGCGATATGGTATAGGCTGTGTATTTTCCGTCGCGGCTTTGATATATGCCTGTCAGGGCCACGGTACCATCATCGCTCAAGCCATTTGGGTCAATGAATATTTCCGCATCTGCTGCGAATGGTACTGTGCCGCGGTAAATGACCGATTGGTTGCGAAGACCGTCATTGGCTGAGAAGTAATAAAGGCCGTCTTTCCCTTTCCAGGGAAGGCCCGCTTTGGCATAGTTGTTAAGTTGGGTCAGACGGTTCTTTATAGAACTGCGATATGGAATTTGTGACAGATAATCAGCTGTAATGCGATTTTCGGCCTCAACCCAAGCCAAGGTTGCGGCTGCAGTATCGTTTTCAAGCGGCCGGAAGTTGTCATTGACCTCCATGCCAAAGCATTGATAGGTCGTGCCGTCAGCTGGAGCCTGCGGATATCTTAAAGTGGCATTCTGTGCCGTAGCAGTGCCGGCCAGTAGGGTCATAGTCATAGCCAATGCAGTCTTTGTCATAGTAAGTTGTTAATTTAACATTCACAAATTTCACTGCAAATTTACTCATAATATTTGGATTGGCCGCAACTCGTGCGAAAAAACGCTCTATTTGCGAAAACTTTGACAGTGTGTGCTAAAATGTGTAACTTTGCATTATGGCAGTATATCTTCAAATCGAAAAATTGACCAAAAGCTATGGCGACCGCCTGCTTTTTGGTGATATTACCTTTGGTATAAATGAAGGTGATAAAATAGGTATAGTAGCGAAAAACGGCATGGGTAAAACCACTATGCTCAGGATAATTGCCGGTCTGGAAGATGCAGATTCCGGTTCTGTAACTCGCCGTAACGGATTACGTATAGCTATGCTTGAGCAGAAGCCGGAATTCAAGGGAAATCCTACTGTAATAGAAGCGGCGCTCTCCGTTGACGATCCTGTAGCGGCAGTGGTGCGTGAATATGAGGCTTCGTTGCAAGTTGGAGACAATGAACGCTTGCAACAGGCGATCCATGATATGGATATTGCCGGAGTCTGGGACTACCAGGACCGGTTGTCGCAGCTGCTTACAAGATTGAAGCTTAATGATGTCACGGCGCGTGTTGACACTCTGTCAGGTGGCCAACGTAAGCGTGTGGCATTGGCTGCTGCTATAATGAGCGAACCTCAGCTGCTAATTCTTGATGAACCTACCAACCATCTTGACATCGAGATCATAGAGTGGATTGAGAGCTATCTCAAAAAATCTCGTATGACATTGCTTATGGTCACACATGACCGCTATTTCCTTGATCGGGTGTGTAATCGTATAATTGAGATAGACAATACCACAATATATACATATGATGGAAATTATGATTATTATTTGAGGCGTAGGTCTGAACGGATTGAGGCCATGACTGCCGAGCTTGCTAAGGTTAAGAATACTCTTAGGCGTGAACAGGAATGGATGAGCCGTCAGCCGCAGGCGCGGGCAGGTAAAGCAAAATACAGGATTGATGCTTTTTATGAACTGAAAGAACGCAGAGATAATGGTATCAGGCCTGAGAAGAGTGTCAGCCTTGACGTTAATGCATCATATATAGGATCAAAGATATTCGAGGCGCGGTCGATATCAAAGAGTTTTGGTACAAAGGTTATTTTACGTGATTTTAGTTATATATTCGCCCGCTATGAAAAGGTTGGCATAATAGGTGCGAATGGTGTGGGAAAATCTACCTTTATAAAAATGCTTCAGGGATTAGTACCACCAGATTCTGGCGCTTGGGACGTTGGGTCAACAGTTAGATTCGGCTATTATAGTCAGGAAGGTATAGCTTTTGACCGTTCAAAACGTGTGATAGATGCTATTACAGAGAAAGCTGAGGAAGTCAATACAGGAGAGTACACATTGTCTCCCATGCAGTTTCTGAACCGGTTCCTGTTTACGGCGGCGGACCAACAGAAATATATTCACACTCTCAGTGGTGGCGAGCTGTGCCGGCTGCATCTCGCTATGGTCCTGATGACAAGACCTAATTTCCTGATTCTTGATGAACCTACAAATGATCTTGACATTGTAACCCTTGGGGTACTTGAGGAATATCTGAGTGAATTCAAAGGATGCCTCATTGTAATAAGTCATGACCGTTATTTTCTTGACAATATTGTTGACCACCTCTTTGTAATGGAAGGAGATGGAGTTGTCAAGGATTTCCCGGGCACATATACACAATATGCCTCATGGCGAGCGATGCAGGAGGCTGCACATTCCCGGGAGATGAAGACTGAAAAAAATAGGGATGAACGGGTGAAACCTCAGCGGGCATTAAAAATGAATTTCAAGCAGCGCAAGGAATTTGAACAATTAAGTGCCGATATTGAAGCTTTGAATGCTGAGATGGGGCAATTGCAGGCTGTATTTGATTCAGGAGAGCAACTTGATAACGTTATGGAGCTTGCTTCCAGATTCGAGCAGGTGAAAATGGAACTTGATGAAAAGGAGATGAGATGGCTTGAGTTGTCAGAACTCGAATGATTCACGCTCGAAAGCTTTCCTGTCTTTAGGCCCGGGATTTACAATCATTACAAGTGCGCCGCAACGGCGTGCAGCTAAGGCAAGTGGCAAGTCATCGCGATGGTCTGTAATGAAACAGTTGAACTTCAATTCATTGTCTTCAATCCATCGCATTACTGCGTCACGTTTGCGTACGCCGCGCAGGTCGGGTCCCCCCCATGGTGAGGCTCTGAATTCATGGTTCCAGATAAGAGGGATATATGATGGAGCTGCAGCGCTTGCGAGTAGAAGTCTGTCTCCTGCAATCCTGCGTTTTTTTAAGAATTCTGTGACTTCCTTGTTGAGATTCCGGCTTACTTCATGTCTGAATTTCTCAAGCAGAACAGGTGATTGTCCGCATAGCTCAAGTACGCGGTATTTCATTGTCTCATGTTTTATTAACTTGAGTTTCCGTAAAACAAGCCAAAAGCTTATTACCACTTTATGAAGCCAATCTGCATGGCGTAATCCAAGCTTTATATAGAGATGCAGGGTGTTGCAGTTGACTAATGTACCGTCAAGGTCTACGACTGTAGCTCCCCCGTGATTCAGCTGTCCATTGACCATGGGAATCTGATTAATATGTAATTGCTGAATAAAGAAAAGTCGGGTTTGATGAGCGGCTTGGCGGTAGTGACTGTGATCACGGCTGAACGCACATCAGCCTCAGGACAGGCATTCCTCACAGCTTTGTAAACACACTGCAGAGTCGCTCCTGAGTCCACTGCGTCATCAACGATGAGAATGCGGCTGTAACCGGTCAGTTCAGGTAGTTTGATCAGCGAAGGATCTATTGGCCGGACAGGGAGTTTCTCAAGCACCGATGCTTCCGCCACACGCATGGCATCAAGAACATTTACAGGAAGCCGTTTGATGATGCCTTTTACAAATCTGTTTTTGTTTTTGGTCGAGGGTCGTTGGCGCCGTGTTACTGCATGAGGTATATTTGGGAATATCTTATTAGCTACATAAACACCGCCTGTGGCTATAGACAATATGGCATCTGGTACAAATCCGGTCATCATGACTGACCGTTCAAGCCGACTGCATACCTCGTCGAATGCTGACTGATCAAGTGTTATTACGCGCCTACCCATTTTGCTATTTTTTTTAGAACCGTGGGGCCGAAATAGGATAATATGATACCGGCCTTATTCTTGAATCTTACTTTTTTGTCAAGAAGAGATGTATTCCTGTATTTTTTTATGATACTCCAACATGAAGTTGCCACGTCATCAAGATTATTTTGGGAAGCAAGTAGAAACATGTTGAAATTGGCGCTTAATCGTCTGTCCCGTGCCGCAGCCAATAGTTGTGGATAACCGGCAGCCATGAATTTTTCCAAACGCAGAGTAACATCAAGTACGTCAAGTCTTCTGTCATTCCACGAATGCACAATACTTGCGGCATGCTGTCGATAAAAATATATTGGGGCGTCAATCACTGCCGTTGATGAGCATCTGAGACTGTAACGGTAAAAAAAGTCGAGATCTTCATACAAAATACCCTCTGTAAACAGTTCCTGACTAAAAATATCCAATCTGTTATAAAGCTTACCCCATGCGGCGTGCACCGCTCCACGTTGGTATAATGTTTCCTCGACAAGTTCTGTTGGTGAAAGAAACCTTGGATTGACCTTCCCGAGAGGTTTTGACATGAAGTCCTGACAGAAAGAGAATCCGCCAACTACCAGATCAGCATTGACAGATGTCATTATCCTCAATGCTTCCCGATGTAGAGCATCATCAGCATCTATGAAAACTATGCCGGAATGGATTCGGGCCTCTGTCGCAAACCGGATACCTGCGTTACGGGCGGCCGACAGTCCCCGGTTTGGGGTGTCGGTCACCGTAATGCGGTCGTCGGAAGCAGAGTATGCGCGGGCAATGGAGCCTGACTCATCTGTCGATCCGTCATTAATTATGTAAAGGTGCCAGTTGCAATATGTCTGGGCGATGATACTTTCAATTGCATCTCGCATAAACTCCCGGCCATTATAGACCGGCATCACTATTGCAACTGACTTCTCTGCCATTATTTGATTTCAATAACTGCCGCCTGGTCTGATTCCTGATTTACGCGGCTCAATGAAGTTATGACGTATTTACCGGCACGAGTGGCTGTGAATTCAGGTTTCCACACAAGCGCCTCTATGGCATCGGTAGCCTCAAGGTCGGGTTCCACACCCGGCTCAAAACGGTAAACTACAAATTTTACAGCATCGTCCGGTGTGCCGGCAGGTGTGGGTATACTCCAGGTAAGTTTGCGGCCTTGTGCTTTGACATCTGATGGTGCTGCGGGTTTATTCGCACTTATCCATGGATATACGGGCACGAGAGCTATTGTTGATTGCAAGTCGCAGCTAAGGGAGTCGGCTATGCCGCCCACGTTCTTTGTGATTGAATAGCCCGGCCACCAACAGTTGCCACCGATGTTCTCATTGCCTCTTGTAAGGTTTACTTTATGGCGCAGCTGGGTTGCTTCGGCAGAAGGTGCTATATCAGGCTTTTTCATCGTGACACCTACGTCTTGCCCTATGTACATGTTGCGGCCTTCGGCATTGTCATTCCACCAATCTACCAATGTCAGATATGAGGCTGACTTATGTTCCAGATCCCAATAAAGCTGTGGAAGCAGGTAATCGATCCATCCCTCGCGAGCCCAAAGCAACACATCCGCATATAAGGCATCGTAATTTTGTAAACCGTTGGTTTCACTTCCACGTGGATCGGAGGTTTTGTTGCGCCAAATGCCGAATGGACTTATGCCGAATATCACCCAAGGCTTGCTTGACGTGATTTTTTCATGCAGCCCTTCGATAAGCAGGTCAACATTATTACGGCGCCAGTCGCCAATTTTCATTCCGTTACCATATTTTGCATACGATTTTTGGTCAGGGAAATCCTGACCTTTTACAGGATAGGGATAAAAATAGTCATCAAAATGAATTCCGTCCACGTCGTATCGGTTTACAATGTCCATTACCACATCGGTTATGAATTGGCGGCTTTCAGGAAGCGCGGGATCAAAGTACAATTTGCCATCATAACGCACAAACCATTCAGGATGTTTGTGATAGATATGATTGGCCGGAAGGGTCTGCGTTTTTGAACTTGTCACACGATATGGATTGAGCCATGCGTGTAGTTCCATCCCGCGGGCGTGTGCTTCATCAATCATGAATTGCAGGGGATCCCATGCCGGTGACGGTGCTTGACCGTTATCTGTAAGGTATCGGCTCCATGGCTCAAGATTACTTGGATAGAATGCATCAGCCTGGGGGCGTACTTGGAAAATGATGGCGTTGCACCCTGCAGCCTTTAGCTTGTCAAGTTGATCGCGTAGATAAGCCTGGTTTTGAGATGTGTTCTGGTCATGGTACTGGCCTTGGTACACAGTGTGCATCCAGGCTCCGCGAAATTCACGTTTTGGATTTTGTGCAGAAGCGGCTGTTGCTGTCATTAAAGCAATCAGGGCTGTGGTCAATAGTTTTTTCATAGATATTCAGTAGGGTTATATATTGATGTCTTCAAGATCCACTAATCTGTTTATCACAGCAAAAATTGTGATGGCGGCAGGAGAGTGCAGTTGCAATTTTGTTGTAATGTTACGCCGATGGGTTGTCACTGTGTAAACCGATATGCACAACGATTCGGCTATTTCTTTATTAGATTTGCCCAGGGCTATTTGGGTAACGATCTCCCTTTCTCGTGGTGAGAGGGAATCAAGGCGGGGATCAATTTCACCGGGTGATTCGTTGCCGGTTCTGTTATCTTCTGCAGTGAGTTCAGATGTCACCTGCTCCTCGAGCCGTGCAACGGCAGGCACGAACATGCGGTCTTCAAGTTCGCAATGTGAGATTAGATCATCCTCGCAATTTATGATGTCAAACAGCACAGAATTAAGCAGGTCTCCTTTATCGCCTGGTGCAAAGCGTATAAGAATGTCTTTAAGGGCCTCAAGTTTCATAGCTATGGAATCATGATGGGCCGCAAAGATGTCAATGCAGAAATCGGAAGGAGCTTTTCCATTAATCAAACTTTCAACGTAGCTGAAAACCTTTGTATTTTCATAGTCCATGTGTTTACGTACTTCATCAAGCCACTCGTCGAAGAATCGAAGTACCATATATCCAACTTCATCGGCGGCAGAGTCAATCACCGATATTAACTTATGACGAATGCGGGGAATAGCGAAGTCTATGAAATATTTGTGGGCTCCCTCAAGATATTTAATTAATGACGGAAGAGTTACCTGTTCTACATCATATGGGCGTGAGGATGCGAAATTAGCCACTGTGAGAAATGTTGAGACATCAATTGAATGGCGATCGCATACCTCGGCGACGGTCGCATTGCCAAAACCGAGCGAAATGCCGAAACGGCTAAGTGTCATCAGCATCAAGCTGTTTGACCGGATAATGTCACGCATGCGCCAGTCGGCTGAAAATACAGTAGTAGAACTCATAACCATTATTTGTTTTTGCAAAGTTAATGAAAAAAATGCAATTCCCGATTGCCGGTGTCGGCTAAAAATAACTTGAACAGATAGGCACCTGAACTTTTGAAGCCCCGTTGTGTTATAAATTCATAAAATATTAAAAAGATTGGTATGAAGTTACATTATGCATTGCTATTGACTGTTTTTATGGGGATGTGTGGGCATGCCGGTGCCAGAAGCCTCGTTGAAGATCACATCGACTCCGTGGTAAGCAACTCCCGTGTGCTTGTTCTGGGTGATGACCAAAGGTCTGGGGCTCCGGATATTGAGACCCAGAAAAGAATCCTTACATTTTATTATGACCAATTCAGGCATTCTCAGGACCCGGATGCCCCATATTTTCTATTCATGAGTAAGGATAGCAATATGCTCATGGGTATCGGTGGAACTGTGAGAATGAGAGCCTGGTATGATTGGAGCGGAGATATGCCGACATCGGCTTTCATTCCGTTTCAGATACCTGTAGTGAATAACCCGGCCAATGACAAGCATCTCGGCACGACTCCTGCCGGTACGTGTTTATATTTCAGAGTATTGGGTAGAGCACGCCATATAGGTGATTATCAATTGTATATTGAGGCTAATTTCAATGGTTATAATGGCCGGGACTTTCATCTGAAAAAGGCTTATGCGATTTTAGGTGATTTTACGGTAGGTTATGCCACAAGTACGTTCTGCGACCCTGCTGCCGTGCCGCCTACTGTTGATTCCGGCGGTCCTAACAATAAGATGGACCGTACGTCTGTATTGGTGCGTTACATGCATGATTTCACCAAGTCGGTGACAGCTGCTGTGTCGGTTGAGGCCGATGACACCCAGATTGACGGTGATGGTGTGCTAACTGAGGCCCGCCAGACTTATTTGCCCGATGTCGCAGCCATGGTGCAGTATAGTTGGGCACCTACACAACATGTGCGTCTATCAGGTATCGTGAGGTCTCTGCCCTATCGTGATCTGAAGACTATGCATAATTACAATAAGACAGGGTGGGGGATCCAGCTGTCTTCTGTAAATCATCCATGCGATGTGCTAACCACATATATTACAGCAAATATTGGTAAAGGATATGCCGGAATGGGAGGTGATCTTCTCAACGGCGCGTATGACCTGATAGCTGATCCTGAGGTGCCTGGGTTACTTTATGCGCCGAAAACGTTCGGATGGAACTTCGGGATCCAGTATAACATCCGCCATAACCTTTTTATAAGTGCCAACGTTTCACAAGACCGTTTTCTTCCATCGAAAACAGTCAGCCCGGATAATTACAAATATGGACTGTTGGGTGCTGTGAATATATTCTGGAATCCAATTCCGCGCATTCAGATCGGTGCAGAGTTCGATATAGCCCGGCGAGTTAATTTCTCAGGTGCTGCCCGCAATGCAACACGGGCCGGTCTTATGGCCCAGGTAAGTTTCTGAAATAATATACTGTCAATATGAATAGACCCGGCGCCAATGTTGGTTGACGCCGGGTCAATTATTGTTGAGTCAGCTGATTATCGGCAATAATGTCAGGTATATCTCATTACACATGGAAGTAGCGGTTGACAAGTCTCTGCATTCGGGCTGGATCAGCTTTGGCAGCTTCGGCTTCAGCCGGATCATAGGATCGTAGTTTCGATAAAATTCCGTCAATCATTCCGGGTGAGAATACCCCGTTTTCTTCGAATATGGCTCTGGAGGATTCAAGGCAGTCAGCTGATGAGGCACAGTCAACCGGCAGACTGTCAAGCGCCTCAAGACGAGTCGCATTTTCAGCTGCGTGTATGTTGACGTCAACATATGTACGGTCGGCCACCTCAAGTGCATCCGGCGACTCTATACCATAGCGGAGCGCTACAGCAAGTCCTGCAAGTAACTGATATATATCCGCAGATCCGTCGGCTGAGCGAATTTCTACAGTCTGTTTTTGAGTCGGATCCACAGAGGATGGAGTCGATTCCCCCGGATTGACTACCGCACACATATCTTCCGGAGATGTCCATCCGAGAGGAACGCGTACGAGTACCGAGCGGTTGCGGTCACCCCAGCATACGTTGGTGGGAGCTTCCTGATGCGGTACGAGCCGGAAGTAACTTGTAGGATTGGTGTTACCAAATGCTGTGATTGCCGGAGCGAGTTTCATTAAGCCGGCTATGGCCCGGCGTGCTGTATCGCTGATATGCCGGTTATTATCAAGCATCATATTTTTGCCTTCCCGGGTCATTTTCATATGTATGTGTAATCCTGAACCGGCCTTGCCTGTTGTAATTTTAGGCGCAAAAGTAACATCATATCCTTCCTTATAGGCAAGGTTGCGTATGACCCACTTGGCAAGCATCAGTTGGTCTGCAGCCTCTTCTGCCGGAACCGGTAGGAATTCTATCTCATTTTGTTCGTAAATTGTGCCGTCAAGGGTGAAGTTGCCCACTTCAGAATGACCGTATTTGATTTGGCCACCTGTCTGGGCTATGTAATTCATACAGGTGGTACGGAAGTCATTAAACTTTGCGAAAGGTGCAGATTCGTGATATCCTTTTTGGTCAGTAGCCTCGAAGCGGTGTGTATCTTCCGATATTACATAATATTCAAGTTCGCCCATAGCCTCGAATCTCATGCCGGTGGCGCGGGTGAATTCGTCGCATGCTTTTTTTAGAGTATATTCGGGTGCTGATTCAAGGGGCTTGCCATCTTTATCACAGAAACTGCATAACATGGTTACTGTGGTGAATGGCGCAAATGGATCGACAAAAGCAGTGCGGTAACGTGGAATTACATATAGATCTGAGCTGCCGGCGCTTATGAATGGAAAAAGGGATGAACCGTCAACTCTTTCACCCAATGTGAGTATAGTCTCAAGGTATTCAAGATTATTTATTACAAAGTTGAGGGTTTTCAGGCGCCCGTCGGCAGCCGGATACATGAAATTTACCATTTCGATATTATTGTCGACGATAAATTTAATTATGTCTTCACGGGTAAACTCTGCGGCAGGCTTGCCGAGGGTTTTCACCACGGCATTTTTTGATAAGGTTATCTGCGGATTCATAATGTATCAGTAATAGGTAGTTTATTTAATTGTTCAATATAGTCGAGTATGTCTGCCCGGCCACGGGTGTCTTGAGCTGATGTGGCGAAAACAGGTGGCAATTCCTCCCATGTCTCAAGCAATTGCGAGCAGTAGGCAGCCACAGCTTTTTTACCGGCTAAAGATGAAAGCTTGTCAAGCTTTGTAAAAACGATTGAGAATGGTATACCATTCTCACCGAGCCATTCCATGAAGTCAAGATCTATTTTCTGTGGTTTGTGCCGGCTGTCAATAAGAAGAAATAGGTTGGTCATCTCATGGCGCCTGAGTATATATCCTTTGATCATCTTCTCAAGCCGCTCGCGGTCATCTTTGCTTCGACGCGCATAACCGTAGCCCGGGAGGTCTACAATCCTCCATGTGTCATTTATCTTAAAATAATTGATGGTCATAGTCTTGCCCGGCGTAGAAGATGTCATAGCAAGATTCTTTCGCCCGGTAAGCATGTTTATGAGGGATGATTTCCCCACATTTGATCGGCCGATAAATGCGTATTCGTGAATGTCTCCGGCCTGGGGACATTTCTCTACTGATGGAGAGCTTGTCTCAAATCGTGCGTCGTTTATAATCATTATGGAATATAAAAAATATCAATGAATAACGGCAAGACCACCTTTTGCCGTCTCTTTATACAACGAAGGTATGTCATGGCCTGTTTGTTTCATTACCTCTACTATCCGGTCGAAGTCAACACTGTGGCGCCCGTCGGAGAAGGCTGCGTATAGATTGGCATCGAGAGCACGCGCTGCAGCATACGCATTCCTTTCAATGCATGGTATCTGCACCAACCCACACACTGGGTCACATGTAAGGCCCAGGTGATGCTCCAAGCCCATCTCGGCTGAATATTCTATCTGGGCGGGAGTCCCTCCGAATAGTTGTGAGGCAGCTGCGGCAGCCATGGCGCAGGCTACTCCGACCTCTCCCTGGCATCCAACTTCGGCTCCTGAGACAGATGCGTTGTATTTTACCACGTTGCCGAAAAGCCCTGCGGTCGCAAGGGCTCTGAGTATTCGTTTTTCAGAGAATCCTTTTGATGTGTGAAGATGATATAGCACAGCTGGCAGCACTCCGCAAGACCCGCAGGTCGGAGCCGTTACTATTTCACCGCCCGAGGCATTTTCCTCACTCACGGCCAAGGCATAGGCGTAGACTAACCCCCTGCTTTTGAGTGACGAGTTGTATCCTGCAGCATGCACATAATAGCTTACGGCCTTGCGTCGGACACCGAGACCACCCGGAAGCACGCCCTCAGCCTCAATACCACGTTCGACAGCTGCTTTCATGACTTGCCATACTTGGTGTAGGTAGTCCCATATTTCTTCGCCTTCAATTTGGCCTACATATTCCCAATAGCTGTGTCCGGTTTCTTCACACCATTTTTGTATTTCTTTGATTTTTGTCATGGTGTAGATTGATTCGGCAGGGGTGCGGCTTTCACCTTCGCGCACTATATCACCTCCGCCGATCGAGTAGAATGTCTGCTCTGCTATTACTTTACCTTCGGCATCCATGGCCGTGAATTTCATTCCGTTAGTGTGAAACGGAAGCACTATGTCAGGTTGCCAGTCAATAGTAGTGGGCACTACCGGTGACAGTACATCAAGAATGGCTCGGTCAGTCAGGTGTCCGCGACCTGTGGCGGCAAGGGCTCCATATAGGGTTACGATGCATGACGCGGCGTCAGCGGCATCTCTGGCAAAGATTCCGGCAGCTTTACGTGGGCCTATAGTGTGGGAACTTGAGGGTCCCTGACCTATTTTGAATAATTGTCGTATTGATTCCATGTTGAGAAAACAAAAGCCGGCGTCGAAAGTTGCCGGCTTCTGTGTTGTTATTGGTTTTTGATCAGATATCTTCGTCAGAAGCCATTTGCGATACGGCCATTTCATCAAGAGGCTCGTCTTTCGCACCGAATGTTTCTTTTATGATCCATACAGTAGCGGCCCCCAAAAGAAGTAATGCACCTGATACCACAAGCATGCACACCGTCATGGGTGCGCCGTTGGCGGCAGCCGGGAAGCAGTGTAGGATAGCACCGCCGCATAGTGCCGCTATAATCTGCGGAATACATATCGTGCAGTTGAATAAGCCGAGATAAGTGCCTATATGACCTCCGGAGAGAGCATTCGTCAGGATTGTGAATGGCATTGACAGCATTGCAGCCCATGCACATCCCATCAGGGCATAGCTTATAGAAAGTATATATGGATTGGTGATGAAATATACTGATGCGAAACCAATAGCGCCTATGAGCAGGCTCAGTGAGTAAGCAGGCTTGCGGCGGCGGAAAGTTGCCAACACTACAGCCCATATGACAGCTGCTATTGCCTGTATGGCCAAAAGCACACCGTTCCAGTCACCGGCATCCTGATACTCTTTTGATGCAGCATTCAGCACGGTTGTGTAGTTGAGCGTAATTTCGGAAGGAGAGTTTACCTGTGGCAGCGAAGATGTCTGCTCGAGAATGTATTCGCCGTTATTCCCGTTATCTTTTGCTATATGGGCAAGAGTCAGAGCTGTACCGGGTTGAATCATTGAAAATTCTGATACAGTGTAAGCATCTTTGAGCAATGTGATTGGTGTCCCATTGTCGATGGTGATGGTTTGTCCCACTGACGCCAATAGACCGCGGCCGTCAGCGTCGGCCTTGACAATTGCTTTGGGCAGACCATAATTGTATACTACTTGATAATTATCTATAATGGTGTCTCCGTCAAGCACTACAGTGCGCGGCCGTGAGAAGTTGCCTTCGACTTCAATACCGGCGATTGCGAGTTTACCATCGACTATCACAGGATGTTCTCCATTAAAAAGATACTTGTCATTGAATGGCTTGCCGTCGATTGTAACACCTGTTATTACCTGTGCCGACGGTGCGTTGAAACTGTGACCTGCGATGGCATCGGTTGAGTATGTCCACATATAGAGGAATGCAGCCCAACAGAAAAACTGTACCAGGCCTACTGTCCAGAAGACCTTGGGTGCCTTTACGAGCAGTTTCACAATATTTGTTTTCTCTTTCTTGCCATTTGTATCGCAAGTTTTTATGCCATGGTATTCGGCATATTCATGAGGTGGCATCTCCTTCACTTTGGCAAATGTGTATATCACACACAGCAGCAGCACGGCAGCACCGATGTAGAAAGCCCAGGTTACTGTGGGAGGGACCTGACCTGACGGTGCGGTGTTGCTTAGGAACAGTGCGAGCACTATGGGAGCAATATAACCGACCACCGAGCCTGCATTGCAGAGGAAACTTTGAATAGAATATGCGAGACCTTTCTGACGTTCATTGACAAAATCGCCAACGAGCATCTTGAACGGCTGCATGGCCATGTTTATTGATGTATCAAGGAACATGAGCATGATCAGCCCGAAAATTATAGCCGACGACACTCCAAGGCCAAGAGAGCCTGCGTTGGGTAGGAAACACATTACTATTATAGCGACAAGTGCGCCGATTACCAGATAAGGCAGGCGACGCCCGAGACGACACCAGGTCTTATCGGATGCCGCTCCGACAATTGGCTGTACAATAAGTCCCATCAGAGGCGGAAGAATCCAGAAGTAACTCAGGTCGTGAGGATCTGCACCGATTGTAGAGAAAATACGGCTCACCTGAGAGCTTTGTAGGGCATAGGCTATCTGTACACCAAAGAATCCAAAGCTTAGATTCCATAGTTTCCAGAAGCTTAAGTCTTGTTTGCTTTTCATGACTATTTAGATGTGATAAGTAAGAATGTATTTAGTTATTGTCAATATACACTGAATTAAGCATTGCAGTCTCCTGTTGCCACAGTGTCTGGTCAGGAGTTTCAAGAATAAGCGGGATGTTATTGAATCGATGGTCGCGCATTATTGCTTCAAAACAACCGATACCGATTGCGCCTTGTCCTAAAGGGGCGTGTCGGTCTATACGGCTGCCACAAGGGCGTTGGGAGTCGTTTAGATGCATGCCTCGCAGGTATCTGAATCCGACTGTTGACGAAAATTCATCCCATGTTGAGGTGAATCCCTCAGGCGTTTCAAGGTGATAGCCGGCGGCAAATGCATGTGCGGTGTCAATGCATACCCCAACTCTGCTTCGGTCGTCGGTATAATTTATGATAGCGGCAAGTTGTTCAAAACTGTATCCGATGCTGCTGCCTTGGCCAGCTGTGTTTTCAATCACGGCTGTCACACCTTCTGTAATGGAGAGTACTTCATTAATTGATTCTGCAACAAGCTTGACAGCATCGTCTGGAGCAATTTTATTCAGTGTGGCACCGGGATGAAAATTCACCATAGATAGCCCGAGTGATGCCGCGCGTTTCATCTCGTCGGCAAGAGATTTTCGGGACAGATGAAGCTTGCGGCTGTCAGGCGAGCATAAGTTTATTACAAAGGCTGCGTGAGGAAGTATATGTCCGGAAGTGAAGCCTGCTGTCTCGCACCGTTCAATGAACAATATCCGTTCTGCATCACTGATCGGCGCGCAGGTATATCGCGACTCATTGCTGAGATTGAGCGCGAACGCAGTTGCCCCGAGTGCTTGAGCCAACACCGGGGCCTCTGATACCGCCGGATATCCGGCAACATGTGCTCCTACGAACTTCATGCTTATTCCTTATTTTACGCCCGCAAAGTTAAGTTATTTTTCGGGATTTTTAATCAAAAATGCTTAAAATATGGTTCGCACGAGCTTTTTATCCGAATAATTCACTAAAAATATTCTTTTAATACTTAACTTTGTATCGAATTAATTGGAAAATGGCTCTGACGCCCTGAATTAATCACCTTGGATCTATGAAGAAACAACTACTTGCACTTGCTATGCTGATACCATTGTCATGCTTCGCTATCAAGCCTGACCAGATGTTGGCTCACGATGCTTCGGAATTGCCTGTTATCGGGACCCTCGCTCCTGACGCATCGAAACGATATTCCCGACTACCTGACGCAATAGCCGATACTATCCGCCCCGAATTACGTAATCTCGGCTTTCATTCTGCCGGATTGGCTATACGGTTTAAAAGTGATGCCGAGGCTATCGGTGCACGTTGGCGTGCCCTCAATAAGTTCAATATGAATCATATGACGGCTACCGGAATACGAGGAGTGGATCTCTATGTATTACAGGATGACTCTACCTGGACAACGGTAGGTTCCGGCAGACCGGCATTCAATGATCATGTGACATCGGCTCTGATCATGCCTGATATGACAAGGCAGATGCGTGAATATATGCTCTATCTGCCGCTTTATGATGGCGTTGACAGCGTTTTTATACTTACCGATTCCCTTGCCAGGGTTGAGGCTCCATCAATTGATCTTCCGAGGCGTGGAAATCCGGTGGTGATGTATGGGACAAGTATTTTGCAGGGCGGATGTGCGTCGCGTCCCGGAATGGTCCATACATCAATACTTGAACGTATGCTCAACCGCGAGGTTGTCAATCTCGGCTTTAGCGGCAACGCTAAACTTGACCCTGAGATCGCACACCTGATGGCTGATTCAGATGCGGCTATGTTTATAATCGATGCTTTACCAAATTGCACAGCTGATATGCTGATAGAGCGTCTTGAAAATTTTTATAATATCCTACGCCGGAAACATCCCTCCACCCCCATCCTTTTTGTTGAGAGTCCGATGTTTCCTGCCGCCCGTCACAGTACTGAGGTTGTTGCGACGCTCACACATAAAAACGAAGCGCTGCGCGAGATATATTCCAGATTGGCGTTGAATGATCCTGCTCTTTACCTGTTGGAAGCCTCTCAGGTGTTGAGCAATCCAGAAGCTACTGTAGATAATTATCATTACACAGATATGGGCTTCACTGAATTTGCAAGAAATACATATAATATAATCCAACCGTTATTAAACGAATAATAAACCAATGAAAAAGAGACTTTTGACAATCATTATGGCACTGGCTACATTTGCCTCTGTCATGAACGCGCAAGGTCCCAAGCGTGAGCTGCGCTCGACATGGATGGCCACCGTATGGGCTATCGACTGGCCAGCCAGCAAGAGTGAGACCGCGGCCAAGAAACAGATGGGAGAATATCTCGATGATCTGGCTGCTCATAATTTCAACGGAGTGTGCTTTCAGGTACGAGGTCTTGCTGATGCCATGTACCGTTCAAGTTACGAACCCTGGAATTCAGTCCTGACCGGTACACGTGGTAAAGATCCCGGTTGGGATCCTCTTGAATGGATGGTAGAGCAGTGCCACGAACGTGGCCTCGAATGCTACGCATGGGTAAATCCATATCGTGAAAGCTCAAGCGGTAACATACAGAATACTGATATTGACCGAAAGTGGCAAGCCGATGGATGGCTACTGTCCAATGGCAGTTACATCGTGTTTAACCCGGGCATGCCGGAACCTCGTGCGCATATTCTCAAGGTAATTAAGGAAATTTATACTAATTACGCTATCGACGGTATGCTTTTCGATGATTATTTCTATCCCTCAGGTGGTACTGTGGAGAATTCAACAGCTCCTGATTGGGATCTTTATAAAGCATCCGGCACAAAGCTTTCAATAGGTGATTGGCGCCGTAAGAATATCAATGATTTCATGAAAGAAATCTATGATAACATTCAGGAAGACCGCCCCGATATGCGCTTTGGTATTTCACCTGCAGGCGTTGCCGGTAAGTCATCGAACCTTTGGGGCACGCCGGGTGTCCCTGTCTCGTCAGGTGACTGGCAGTATGACCAGATCTATAGTGACCCTATCGCGTGGTTACATGACGAGGCTGTTGACTTTGTGTCACCACAGCTTTATTGGCTTACAACACATTCCACAGCTCCTTTTGGCCCCCTTACCACCTGGTGGTCGCAGGTTGCCAATCAGTTTGGACGTCATTTCTATGCATCTCATTCTATATCCCTGCTTATGAATGACAACAGCACCGCCAATTGGGCTGATATCGCCAAACAAGTTACTCTGCACCGTCAGAGCCAGTCACTTTACCGTAATGATCCCGGTAATATATTCTACTCAGCCAAGAATCTTGACGGTAACGGTTCAGGTGGTGTAGGTGGTCTGGGTAATTACCTGTATCAGACAGTTTATTCTCAGAAAGCTCTTGTACCTACCATCGACTACAAGAATAACCCTGTTTATAAAGCTCCCGCTAATCTTAAGTTTGAAGGCAAACGCCTTGCATGGGATGCAACGGCTCTTGCCGATGGCCAGTCAGTGATGCGTTATACCGTATATGCGATTCCTTCAACAATGGCATTTGAACGCGCTATGTCAACTGATGGTGATGGTATTGACATCGCATATCTTGCAGGCGTGACCTATAAACCTGAGTTTGAATTGAGCGATAACCTTGCACGCAGTCATTATTATGCAGTATGTGTATACGATGGCTATGGTTTTGAATCAGAACCTGCAATCATAAACTACAATGACGAGCCTTCAAAGCCCACGACCTTGATATCTCCTGCTGATGGTGCTTCAATTGACTGGAATTGCACTTTCTCATGGGAAGCTATAGATGGCGCGGATTATGATCTCGAAATCGCATCAGACGCGACTTTCCGTAAGACTGCCATACTTCTTCAAGGAATCAAGGGCACAAAGGCCACTGTTGACCTTAATTCACTCAAAGGAGCCACTACTTATTATTGGCGTGTGTTCACAAATGAACCCGACAGGATCAGTTCGGCTTCATCCGCGGCAACTTTTGTCACACCGGAACGACCTGTTGGCAACTTTGAGGATGGTTATCAGATTGTGAATGACAATGCCACTTACACCGCGGCTGGCGAATTCTTGATCAGCAATCTGTGGCATCGTTCGATTCTTAACGGATACGAGAACTTCCCGGTGATTGAAAACGGAGCGCTCAATCGTGGTATGGTAGCCACCGAAGACTATGTATATATCACTGGCCGCTCAATGGCATCAGCCGATGCCGACCTCTACTTGCAGGTATACAATGCCATTACCGGTGAGCATGAACGTGATATTACCTTGAGCGAGGATGGTCGTTGTGGTTATTTGCCTTGCAATGATATTATAAAGGATTCCAATGATAATATTTGCATTACCAATCTATCCCTTAATCTGGCCACGACTCCTCTGAATATATATATGGTGGATGTTGAAACCGGAGATCTTGATCTCGCTGCTTCACTTACAGCTGCCGGAGGTGGACGTGTTGATCACTGCGGCATATATGGAGATGTAGCTTCCGGTAATTTTACGGTATTCGCAGCCGTAGCCTCAGGAAATGTGGTTTACCGTTGGTTTGTGACCAATGGTGCGGTGGAAAAGGAACAGTCTGTTCAGATAAGTGAGTACAGTCCTGCATGGGCTCAGACTTGTGGTATTGCGCCGAAGGTGTTCCCGATAAGCGACAGTGAATTTTATCTTGACGGTGGTTCTGTTATGGCCTCACGTTATACATTTGACGGAGGCAAACTTCTCGATAGCCCATTAGAAAGTGCCGCACATTATACAACAGATACAGCCGGTAACGGTTTTGATTATTGCACGCTTGGTGGTACTGACATTTTTGTATATTGCTCAGGCAGCCATGAGGTAGGCGGTTATGCTTTCTCAGTTGTGAAAAGCGGTAAGGAAGGACTTAAGGACGGTGAACTAATGTGGAAGATTCCTGATGCTACAATTGGCAATCTAAATTCCACTACTTTGTCGGCCCCTGTGTCCATCGTTCAGAATGAAGGCAACAGCGCTAAAGTATATGTCTATGTACCAGGTAACGGTCTGTCGGCTTATACAATCACGAAGAAAGGTGAGTCTATAAAGGATATCGCAGATGCAGGTCGCGGTGTGTACGTTTATGGATCTGTTGTAGTGTTTGACGAATCTCAGGATTTTATAAACGCTTATAATCTGAGTGGTGTTCAGGTTGCAGCTGCAACATCGGCTACGGAGGTAGCGCTTCCCGGTGCCGGAACATACGTTGTGGTTACACCTGCTGGTGCTTACAAGCTGACGGTAAAATAATATCAGATTGATTCCTTTTTATTGACGAAGCCAGGTAATTGCCTGGCTTCGTCGTAGTTTATAAGTAGTCATTGAAAATCAGGTTATATCATCTCTGCTCGTCTTAAGAACACATCTTCAAATCTTCTTCATATATCGATGGCTACATGCATCTTCTTCGTCGAATCAAATATGCTGCACATATATGGCGCATATAAGGTAACCTAATTATCAAAGTCTACATAATTTATTGGTTGATAATAAATATCCTCCGTGCAAACATTATGCACGGAGGATATTTATACTATATTTGTCGTAGCTCAGATCCAACGCACGAACGCGAAGTCTTCGCGATGAGGCAGGGCCTGATTGGAAGGATACATGCGGTAGCCGAAGCGGAATAGGCCGGCATCCTTGATCTTGGCCGAAAGTTCGTAAGTGGCGATGTTGCCATCGGTGTGTATAACCTTGAACTGACGTGTGCCGGCAAATTTCTCATTGCCGTCTTCAGTACGGAATATTACTTGTTCGAGGCCGATGTCTTCTGGTTTGAGGCCATTGAGGTCAAGCTTGATTTCCACACGGTAAGGTTCACCGGTTACGCCACGTGTGATGTCAGTAGTGTGACGCACATCAAGCACCTTGATGCCATCCCACGCTGAAGCTACTTTTTCTTTCCATGCTGCGATTTCCTTGGCAAGGGCGAAGTCATGGGCGCTTAGTTTCTTGGAGCGTTTGGCTTCTTTGTCATAGAAACGGGATATATAATCGTCAATCATGCGCTTCATTGTGAAGTGAGGTGCGATGTCGCCGATTGATCCCTTGATATACTGAATCCAACGGGGAGAATATCCTTTTGAGTTGGTGTCGAAGAACAGAGGAATGATCTCGTTTTCGAGCATCTTGTATATTGTGGCAGCATCAAGCTTGTCTTGTTGGCTTTGATCGGTATAAGTCCGCTTGTCAGTAAGGGCCCAACCTGCTTTTTCGTTGAAGCGGTAGCCTTCATACCACCAACCGTCGAGAACCGAGAAGTTGAGCACGCCGTTCATTTCTGCTTTCTCGCCTGATGTGCCAGAAGCTTCGAGCGGGCGGGTAGGGGTATTTAACCATATATCCACGCCGGTAACAAGGCGTTTGGCAACTACCATGTTATAGTCTTCGAGGAAGATGATCTTGCCAAGAAATTCGGGTCGGCGTGATATCTCGATTATGCGTTTTATCAAGTCCTGGCCGGCGCCGTCAGCGGGGTGTGCCTTTCCTGAGAAGATGAACTGCACGGGGAATTTCTCATTGTTTACAATCTTGGCCAGACGGTCAAGGTCGGTGAACAACAGATGTGCGCGCTTGTATGTGGCGAAACGGCGGGCAAAGCCAATGATGAGGGCATTGGGATTGATGCGGTCAAGTACGTCTACTACAGCCGAGGGATCTCCTTGGTTGGCAAGCCAACGCTGTTTGAAGTCGCGTTTTACGAAATTGATGAATTTATTCTTGAGCAGGCAGCGCATGTTCCAGATCTCTTCATCAGGAACGTCGAATATGCCACGCCATACTTCAGGATTTGATTGGTCTGCGAATACCTCCGGACCGAGTTTGTTCCAATAGAACTCTTTCCATTCCGATGCAGCCCAGGTTGGCATGTGAACACCGTTTGTCACATAACCCACATGTGATTCCTCCCAGGAATAGCCTTTCCATATCCCTGAGAACATTTTTTTGGAGACTTCGCCGTGCAGGTAGCTCACACCATTGGCTTCCTGGCACGTGTTGAGTGCGAAAACACTCATAGAGAACCGTTCGTTGGTGTCAGGATTCTCGCGACCCATGTTCATGAGGTCATTCCAGGAAATGCCGAGTTTGGCAGGGAATTCTCCCATGTATTTGCCGAAAAGTGATTCGTCAAAATAGTCGTGACCTGCGGGCACAGGTGTATGAACAGTGTAAAGACCTGATGCGCGTACAAGTTCGAGCGCTACGTTGAAATCAAGATGCTCCTCCTGTACATAATCTACGAGACGCTGTAGATTGAGGAGTGCAGCGTGACCTTCGTTACAGTGGTAAAGCTGGGCATTGATGCCGAGTTTCTTGAGCATGAGCACACCGCCGATGCCGAGCAGGTATTCCTGTTTGATGCGGTTCTCCCAATCACCACCGTAGAGCTGATGGGTGATCTGACGGTCAAATTCGCTGTTGGCATCGAAGTCAGTGTCCATCAGATATAGTTTCATTCGGCCTACGTTTACACGCCAGATGTGGCTGTAAACTATGCGGCCGGGAAATGGTACTTCGAGTATTACCGGATGTCCGTTTTTGTCAAGTACCTGGTCGATGGGGAGCTGATTGAAGTTCTGAGGCTCATATTTAGCTATCTGCTGGCCATCTACGCTAAGGTTCTGAGTGAAATAGCCATAACGGTATAGGAAGCCCACGGCAGTCATATCAACGCATGAATCCGATGCTTCCTTGATATAGTCGCCGGCAAGCACACCGAGGCCGCCGCTGTAGATTTTTAGGCAGTTGCACAGGCCGTATTCCATTGAGAAGTAGGCTACTGAGGGCACATCCTTGCGCATGGGCTTGCACAGGTATTCGCGCATCTTGCCATATACTGATGCAATGCGATCCATAAGGGCTGTGTCTGCTAATATCTCATCGATGCGTTCTGATGTGAGTTGCTGTAAAAGCATAACCGGGTTTTCGCCTGTCTGGCGCCAAAGATCCGGATTTAGTTCACGGAAGAGGTTCTTGCCGTCGCTGTTCCATACCCACCACAGATTACGGGCCATCTCTTCAAGGGGCTTGAGCTGTGAGGGAAGTTCAGCTTTCACGGTAATGTCGCGCCACACGGGTGCGTTACTCTTGCTTACTGGAATTTTCATTTTTCCTTTGTCTAATATTAATCTTTTTTATTGTTTTCTTTTGCAATGTCGTAAGCATGCACGTAGAAGCCTATGAAATGGCTCCAGTCGGCAGCGGCAGCAGTATTTCTCGCAGCTGCTGAGATTGCTTTGTTATCTGAGCCACCGGTTGACATCAGGGATGCGATTTCATGTGCTATGTCAGCCACGACTTGTTCGTAATTTGAGTCATCACGATGGATGGCTATAGCGCCGCAGTCAGCAAATGTATTTTCGGTGTTTGACTTTATCCATTGACCGAAACCTGAGAGCGATGTGGTGACAGTAGGTACACCAAAAGCCACACTCTCAAGCGGTGTATATCCCCATGGTTCATAATATGAGGGAAAAACAGTCGCATCAAAGCCTATAAGCAGGTCATAATATGACATGTTGAATATACCGTCATCGCCATTTAGATAGCACGGCACATATATCATGGACATACGGTCACTTTGACGTGTTGACGCGAACCCCAACCGGTGGATATGATTGTTGACCGCATCATCGTTATAATTATGCAGATTATGGGTCAATACAGGGTCGGCTATGCCGGTTGTGATACCGGAGGCCAAAGCTTGTTCAAGCTCAGGACGTGGACCTGCACTCCAGGCGGGCACCATCACGAATGCTACTGCCGGGCGTGCTATCCCATTATCATCAATGCGAGCCATTGCATCGCACATAACATCCAACCCTTTATTCCGGTACTCGCATCGACCGGAAGTGGCGATTAGAAATGTGTCTTCAGGTAACTGTTGGCCGGTAAGAGCACGTGCGACTTTCAGTAATTGTTCGCGGGCGCTTACCCGTGCTTTTTTAAAACGGGCAGCTGTGGGTACAAATCCAGATTCAAACCCGTTGGGCGTGACAACATCTGGCCTACGTTCAAGTAGTTGCTCGCATTCGCGTGCTGTTACGTAGCTTACTGTGGTGAAGCAGTCCGCGGCATGTGCTGCCGCCTTTTCAAGGGAATGCTTCGACTGCATGTTGAGCTCCAGCGCCATCTGATCACCGTTGTAGTTGGAGAGTTGATCATAAAGAGGCTTGCCGTTACCGCAGATGCTTCGGCCTATACTGGTGGCATGGGTGGTGAAAACTGTAGCTACTGACGGTAACTTGTCTTTGATTGCGAGAAGTCCCATGCCGGTGGTCCATTCATCAAAATGGGCAATGAACTGCGTGTCCGGATTTTTCTCGCTGAAGAATTCAACGAGTGTCTCGATTACGGCTGCGGCTGCGCGGGAGAACGCGCATGCCTCGTCATAATCGCCATACGCGTGAAGTGAATCAACTCCGTATAGATCCCACATGCGGCCATAAAAGGCATCTTTTGTGGAATATAAGGCGTCGAACTTCACCAGAATGGCGATAGGCCTGCCTGGGATATCCCAACGTCCCACTCTAACGTCTATACCCTCAGGCAACAATGCAGTCTCGCGCCACTTACGCAGCACGGTGTCGCTTTCGGTAAAATCTATAGCGGGATTATCGGTTGACCACACATCGGGGCCAATAAATATTATTTTATCTTTATAGAGTTTCTGGAGGCTTTTGGCTTTGGTAGACAATACAGTATATATTCCACCTATTTTATTACAAACCTCCCAACTAACCTCAAAGATATATTCTGGTGCTTTATTAGGCATAAACTGAAATTCGGTTTTTCAAGCCGCAAAGTTAGTCAATTATTTTCGAAATAACAAATTTACAACTCTATGGGAGGGTGAAAATTTGATCAAACTCCGGTCTATAAGATATGGAGAATGCAGATTCTACCTGCAAGTGCAAAATTAGGCAATAAATTTGAAGAACTCGGCG
>JAMPHZ010000024.1 GCA_023663145.1 Odoribacter sp. | reverse complement strand
GATACATGTTGGTGATTCCGGTGCGTCGGGCGGTGTGGCTCGTCACACATTTGAAGCGTGGAAGTAGAACGTTGCCGTTCAGGTCGGTTTCCGGCTCCTTGCCTTCTTTCTTCAGCGCGTCCTTCTGCTTCATAGTCAGATTTGTCGGCACTTTTTCTTTCAGTGTCGGTACACTCTCTGATAAATCTTCAAGAATATCCTTGATGTAGCGGTTCAGCACCTGCTCGTTGGCTTTCGGAATATTGTAACCATATTTCTCACAGATGACAATAAGGTTCTCGTTCATCACCGGTATTGTCACCTCGGTCTTAGTTTTCTGCTGTACCAACCTAATGATGCGTGTGCCTTTCCGCGTCGTTTCAAAATGGTCTTTGTTGAGATTGTTATAGTCACTGACTCGCTGACAGGTATAGCAACCAATGAGAAAAACATCGCGCACATGCTCTTTCTTTCCGGTCAACGGCATTTCATAGAGTGCTTGCAACTCTTCCTCGGTGAGATAAATCTCTACTGCCTTGTCGCGGTTTTCAATCTTGTTTTTGACTATGAGCGAAGCGGCGCGTTGGTTGTCATGGACTCCGTCAATGAAAGCGGCGTTGATAAGTGCTTTCAGATTGGTCATATGCTTGTTTACAACCTTTGGCATATAGCCGTGGCGCCGGAGATAGTTGATGTAGCGACTTACAAAGGCGCGGTTGATGTCTGCCCAACCGAACTGATGCAACGGGTCGAAGCCTTCATAAACTCCAACGTAACTTTTCCATGTCTTGCAAGATCCAGCGGAATAGTCCTTGCTTCCAATCTTTCGTGCGCCACTCTTGATGTCTTCGACAAACTGAATGAGGAACGGCCAGATAAGACGGTTCTTCTCATCTTCGATGCGTTTCTTCTCCTCGGCTTTCTTACGGGCTTTTTCTTTCGCAGCCTCTTTCTTAGCCAAAACCTTGCGTTCTGCTTCCGCCGCTTCCTCTTTCGCCTTTCGTTCAGCCTCGACTTTCTCCGGCTCGGAAATGTAGCGCACATCCATGTCAAGAGCCTCACGGTCAAAATTGAGTTTGGCGAGGTGGGATTTCACGATGCCTTCAATCTGCGTCAGTTTGGCGTGAAGTTGGTAATTCTTTTTCTGATGTGCCAGCCACGCACGGGGCGAAGCGGTCGCTTTGAGCCACTCGCTCACCTCCACTTGCAGGAGCGTCGAAACAAGAACATCAATCTTGCGGGTATGTACGCGGATAAATAGGGTCGCGGTTTCCTTCTTCAAATCCTTGTTGCGGACATGAAACGGGGTCAATTTCTTCGGAGAGGGTGTTGTTGCCATCTTATTTTGTGTTGCTAAATTCATTCGCCACGATTCACAGTCATTCACTATCAATCGTTTTGGTTCTGCAAATATAACAACTCAAACCACGTTTTGTCAAGTCGGGTCACCACGCAGGTCACCACGTTTTTTGAATTTCCGTGAAAACTCAAAATTCAGCCAAAATTCATATTGCGCTATTATTCATCGTTTTGCGCAACATTGCATTTCATCATCATTCGCCACAATTCACAAACTCAGGTTCTGGTGGCACCACCTTAAAAATCGATAATAATCTAATTCATAGATTATTATCGATTTTTAGTTTAATGAGATCCGGGCGAGTTACCTATAAAGTTACACTATGGCATTGACTCCATTGAATCTCATCAGGGAACGCAGCTAACATTGCAAACTATGACATATTCAAATCGGCATCTGGATCTTTCATCATATCTTGGATTGCCTTATAAACATTAGCAAAGGCTTCTTCAATCAACATGTGATAATATGTGTTATTTTGGGCCGTCATTTCCAAAACTTAAAAAGATCAATACCTGTGTTATCTTTAATAATCCGTCCGAAATCAGACAGTACCTTGTCAGCGTCTTTTTGAGAAGAGAATCTCTGCATCGGGTATTTCTTTGTTATCGCCCATGCACCTTTTTCATCCTTAAAGATGACTGTTTCTTGTTCGCTTGCTAAAAATTTATGAAAGAACGCATCACTATCTTCCTCTTCATCATCTTGCATCCATGCATTATGACCGGCGGTAATTACAATCAAAGAGTTGGATTCAGCAGTAGGGGCAAATGTCGCTATATTTGTAGCCGACGGTTGTTCATTATATGATTTATAGAATCCATCGTCAGAAACTTGAATAACTGACATTTCCACAATCTTACGTTGAATCTTTACTTGGCCGAAGTAATATTCAAATAGATAGTTATATATAAAATCCCAGCTCCACATATCGCTCCACACTGCAAGATTGGCATATCCATCAGGACATCCACCTTTCCTATGTAGAGTATCGCAAAACAATCTTCTTCCCCACATATCTGTAAATGGAGTATGCTCGCGAATATATCCTACAATATCAAGCACCCCAGATTGATACCTGGCCAATAGACGGAAGGCATTACGTACATCTACAAATGCGTTATCTAATTCTTTACTCATCTGAAAAATGTTTTAAGTGTTGATATGGATTCCGTGAATATATACGGGGAAGTTCGTTCAAGTTCATTAAACCAGTGGATATTATACACCCCATGGATATTGAATCCAAGTTCTGTCAAATCAAGTATTCTGAGAAGAGAACTACACTCGTCAGTCCTGAAAGACATTCTACCCAATTCCTCTTTGTATTTGGCTACTTGAATCAAAAGTGATAACCACGTACATTTATTAACTGCAATATTTTTTGCCAATTCCACAGACTCGGTTTGCTTATCAGCATTACCTCCGACAGCAATGAAATATACCTCCTTGTTATCATCGTCATATTCGTTATAATATGCCTGTATCTCATTTTTCCATTGCTGAAAATATTGCCCTCCATCCTCGCTGTACTTGGCTTCTATAATTACATCAAACAATTGGAATCGAATGAACAAATCTGGTTCTACAAGATTAGAGTTCGTTGTTTTTGTTGGATTCCAATGAGGCCAAAAGTCATAGGATTCAATTTTACCAGCCACAAATGGTAGATTATCATTGTCAAAACAAGCTTGCCTCAATATCTTCCAAAACAGTTCATCCGGCAACATAAGCATAGACTCAAAGACTGTAGAAGTCTTCGGGTCTTCATGTGTATCCTTATGATAATAGGTGCTGTGAATCATTGCGATTTATAATTCTAATTCCTGACTAAAAGGCTTTGATAGAGCATCGGCATCAAGAATGCAGTAGGTTGGTGAATTATAACTTTCTCTGAAATATGTCTGCACAAGTCAATCAATCTAATATTAGGAGTTCTGATAACGGGATATCTAATGACTGAGCAATCCGTTTAAAAGTGTATAAATCCGGTTGACTAACATTTGTGCACCACTTAGAAACGGTTGATGGGTTTTTACCGAGTTCTTCAGCAAGTCATTTGCTCGTTTTTTTCTTCTCTACGAGAACTACTTTGAGACGATTTAAATCTTCCATAAATCAAGAAATATGATTTGAACGCAAAGATAATGAAAATAGCTTGATTTTTCGTTCTGATTATGCTTGATAACATATCCAAAATATCAAAGAATGGCGTTTGGGAAGGGATTGCGCAGCCTCATTACTTAATAAAATACTCTTCAACCGGATTATATCCGAGGGCTGTTGTCAATGCATTCCATTCTTTTGGCAATTCAATTTCTATTGTTGCATATCCTCCGCCAGGCATTATCTGTATTTTGTTACGGCTGTCATCAC
The DNA here is from genome assembly GCA_023663145.1 of Odoribacter sp. Taxonomy (GTDB): domain Bacteria; phylum Bacteroidota; class Bacteroidia; order Bacteroidales; family Muribaculaceae; genus CAG-873. The sequence continues at coordinate 37,816 of JAMPHZ010000024.1, read as the reverse complement.
CGGTTATGAGAAACACTGTCATTCCCTTCCTCATTGTTGGAATCGTCATCATTGTTTCCACATCGGTATCGTACCATACAGGTGGTGGTGTGGATTCAGCATTCTTGGAGCGCGATATGTGTCCTCGCCAATGGCTTATAGGATGTCTTTCTTCAGGATTACTCCCCGGATTGGCATAGTAGTTGGCAAATACACGCTCTTTAAGCGGACGCCGGGAAGCGTCAATAAGGTCTTCTTCCAAAGCAGCTTGTGATTTATATCCAACCGCAAGGTTACGAGCCACAGGGGATGTTATCAATATCGTACGGTTTGTGTATTGCTTGCCGCTTCCAAGAGCGAACTGACATCTTTCGGAAATATCCCATGCTATCAGCTCCATGATTTTTTGCGGATCGGTGGTTGACGGAGCCATATTGTTGCCCCACATGAGGGCTGATGATAAGGTTATAGTGTTGTCGTTGATATCATACCCTTGCGACACATGATATGGTTGCCAACCAATCGCTAAACAATCTCTGTCGTCTTCAGCCATGCACCAGGACTGCGGATAGCCGAATGTTCCCATGCGGTTATTGCCGATATAGTATCCGGCGAGATTCATCAATGCAAGGTTCATGAACCGACCAAGCGTCATGTTGGCATTTTCTGAAATTTCTCCTTGACCGGAAGAAATGCCAAGTTGCCGAGCCACGGGTCCGTTTAACCAACTGTAAGGTATCCATCCATGCGTGCTTGCTAATGTCCGCCGAAACTCCGGTGCACCGAGTGCCTTGGTCATTGCAATCAGAATAGGCATATATTCCGGTTTGCAACCGGCCATAACTCCGTTTACTGCAACGTGCCATACAGTAGTGTTACGATGTGCCACTGGCAGAACCGCAACGGTTTCGTCCCAACCCATATCTGTATATTTAAGGAATTCTGATACCGCAGCAAAAGTGGGCGGTGCAATGGGTAAGCCATCGGACCATTTCATTTCTTGGAAAAATTGGATTACTTCCTGTAGCGTTCCATAAAATACATCATCGCGCACATCCCCTTTATCGCGTGTGGCATTGGTTCTGATCTCATCTTCGGATATGGGTTTCGTAAGGCCTTCCACAATCTGCGGCCAAAGAATCTCCCTTGTATTCCGTATCAACTCTTCTTTGGTATGAGTTGTGAACGCACCAGGATATTCGGCAACACGAGGAGCCGGCACACCATTGTTGATTGACGTATAATAAACTTCCTTCACAAATCCCGGTGCAGCAATTGCAACAGATGGAACACCCACATATTCGGCTGCGATGCATGATCCAACCTCTTTGGGAGTGCATAATCCGCAGCCACAGTTACCGGATATGACCGCATCAACCCCCAATTCCTTTAATTTCCGCTGAAACTCATCCTTGCCTCTTCGTGTTATGCCCGGTGCCGGATATACTCCGGCAGATCCAATTTCATCCAACAGGAACACCTTTGCCGTAGGATAATTCTCCTCAATAAGTTTTTTAATCTCCGAATGTGTTATTGAGGCCATGAAACTGCCTCCTACCACTGCAATGGTTTTGCCATCGAGAGTTGAGAGTCGCGGAGCCATATTGATCATTTTAACGGAGCTTCGACCTACCGGTGAAACCACTGCATAATTCACGTTGCCGGCAGTGGCGATATTTATTGAATCAACTTCGTCGGAAGGATGTTGAAACTCTACTTTGCAGGTCTCATCGCATATCATTCTTTTGGCATGACATGATGTTGCCAGTGAAATACTAAACAATAGTGGCAAAACGAATTTCTTCATATCTCTTTGGTCCTATTTTCTAGAATTTTGTTTGATTCAGTATCCATCACTTACTTGTGATGAATATAGCATATAGTATTGTAATTCACTATGTTGGTGTCAACCATTTGAATATATACGATGGTATATAGGATATAGTTGCAGATGCTTTTTATGGATATAGTTTATAATTACAGACTTGTAACAGTCGCGCAGGTTTAAATCCTCGAACCAATATTTATCAATAAAACATATGGAGATTTGATAATACTTTCCAGTCCGCTATTCCAATAAATATAAGTGACATGGACAGAATTGAGTAGAGCCTGTTTCCATGCATATGGCGGACTCATCGCGACAGAGCTTCGTTATACTTGTCGTAAATTATTTAGACATTGATGGTTATGTGCGGCTTGGGGTGTACGTGCTTCATTCCTGTTAGGTGTATAATTAGTTGGTAATAAGTGGCTTGTCATTGCTCAACTTCATACTACAGACTCGCAATCCCATACTTTAGCAGAGTTTAATCATAATCGCGCGGTAAAACTTTTAGCTCATGAGGCTTGACCGAGTCAAATATGGTGATTTCAACCGAGAATCAGCCGGGTTACCACTATAAGTAAGGTGATTGTATTGTGCTTGAGACTTGTAAAGACTTGTATGCATAAAGTGTGGTCATGTATGTGCAAGTGTTCGATATCGAACACTTTTGTGTGAAATCAAACAGATGTGATATTTATGTTAGTGATGTAAAATAGTTGAACTACAATGGTTTGTATATGTGGCATGATAATTGTGGTCATTTAAGCGTGATAATATAAAAAATCATGTTTCATAAAATACTGAATACTTTACCGCAGATTATGGTTTTCATAATCTATTTATTTGGTGAATTGTTGTATGCTCATAACGAACCACCAACGCGATTGAGCTTGCAAGAAGCCATTTCACTAGCACAAGAAAATTCGCCGTCAGCCCAAAGCGCCAAACATGCGTTTTTGGCCGCTCAATGGCAGTACAAATATTATAAGGCAAATTACCTTCCATCGGTAACAATATCTTCATCGCCGTCGCTTAATAGAGAAATCAATAAAATAACCTTGGGCGACGGTACAAGTGTTTTTATCAAGCAGAATCAACTTAGCACCGATTTTGCTATCTCTATAAATCAAAATATAGCTTTAACCGGGGGCTCATTATTTCTGAAATCATCATTATCCCGACTATATGAGTTTGAGCGGAACACAACCTCATATAGTTCCACTCCTATCACAATCGGGTATCAACAAAGTCTGTTTGGCTACAATTATTTGAAATGGGACCGCCGCATAGAACCTTTGAAATATCAGGAGGCCAAAAAGAATTATAACGAGGCAATGGAACTTGTGGCAGCACATGCATGCCAATATTTCTTCGCACTTGTGGAGGCTCAGGCAAATCTTGAGATGGCAAGACTCAACTATGCCTCGGCCGACACGCTATTTCAGATGGCACAGGGCCGTTATAAAATCGGAACTATAAACGAGAATGACATGCTTCAGCTTGAAATCAACATGCTTAATGAAGAAACAGCATGTATGGAAGCAGAAGTTCAGGTTAGGGAGCAGACTCAGATTCTGGCATCTTATATTGGAATGTGCGATATTACAGCGATTGATTTGCAACTCCCTGAAAATATACCATCTATTGATATTTCACTTAGTGAAGCCATATATATGGCAATGGAAAATGCATCTGATATGGATTACTTTAAAAGGCTAAGGCTTGAGAGCGATAGCCGCGTGGCACAAGCGAAGGCGAATGCCGGGCTTCGTGCCGATATTTATCTCCAGTTCGGACTCTCGCAGACAGGCAAGGATATTACTCAAAGCTACAATCATCCGATGCATCAAGAATATGCAAGTGTCACGTTGTCAATACCTATACTTGACTGGGGGCGGGGAAAGGGCAAAGTAAAGGTGGCAAGATCTCAGCGAGACCTTGCATACGCTACTGCAGATCAAGGCATGAACGATTTTATAAGAAATCTTGGGAAGCTGATTATGCAATTTAATATGCAACCACGTAAAGTAGAGGTGGCGTCGCGCACTAATAAACTTGCCTCTCACCGCTATGATATAGCCCGAAAGCTATACATAGCCGGGCGTAATACCATTCTCGATCTCAACACAGCTCTTGCTGAGAAAGACTCCGCGACAAGATCCTATATTTCCTCAATCAAGACATATTGGACTCTCTTCTATACAATAAGATCTCTAACCGGACCAGAAATAATGAAATAATCAGGCAGTCATGGTAAAACACTACATAAAAGTTGCCTTTCGCAATATTGCCAAGTATAAAACTCAGAATATTATAAGCATCATCTCCATCGGGGTGAGTGTCGCCATTTTCGCGATTATCTCCATGTTTATGCTTAATTTTAACAGCGATTCTCTTTTGAAACAGGATTATGTTGATAATGTAGCTGTTATGTCTATTAGCACAAACAGCAATCGAACAGCAGATGACATCAGCGCATTTAATATATTATCCAACCATCAATTCAGAACAATGGAAAAAGTCTTTCTTCCGGCATCCCAGAAGAAATCCATGACTGTCAGTAGTGATAATTTAGATCCCATATCTGCAAACGCAGTGCATGTGGATAGGGAATTTCTGCAATGGTGTGCCTATAAATCAGCTATATCTGACAGGTTGGTAGAGAATATTGACAACCGTAAAGTCATCATTTCTCAGAATCTTGGCAATAAACTCTTCGGAAATTATAAGAGTGCGGTTGGCCGGCAAATAAAAGTACAATACGCAGATGAGAATAATTTGGAGACACGCACTTTTCAAATTGCAGATGTAATTGAGCAATTTCCGATAAATGATTCCAAATTGCCCAACAATGTCGACCTATTCTATTCAGCCGATTTCGGGTCAGGATACAAGGTGATCAATGCTTATTTATTGATTAGACCAGATAAGACGCTGAAAGAGGTGGTGGAAGAATTGGTTTCATATCTTGGAGTCACTGAAACAAACATTCATGTTTGGCAGTACCGCGCATGGCAAGAAAAGAATAATCTGATATCCATCATTATCAGCCGGGCAATAATGTTTTTTCTGTATCTTTTCGTGGTAGTCTCATTGACCTCCGCTTTGCGTCAATGGTTGCAAATCTTCGCAATGCGTCAGCGAGAAATCGCCATCAGAAAAAGTCTTGGAAGCAATAAAATGCACATCCTTAACTTGTTTATTACTGAAGAACTCGTTTCCGTAATATCTGCTTTCTTATTGACAACACTTTGCTGTCTCCTGGCAATCTCATTCCTTGAAAATAATTTTCAAGAGATTCTTAACACAATGAATTTCGATAGGGGGAAGATATTTGGTTTGTCCTTATATTGCTATCTATCGATAATGGCAATATGCCTGGTTGCAGATTGGTATACAGTCAGGCAGGCTTCCCCAAATAGGTCAGGTCTCGCTCTTCAGATGAGACATAGAAAGCATCGGCTTCGCAACATCGGAATATCCATCCAGATAGTAATCTGCATAATATTCCTGAGCGTTACCACTGTTTTTGCTTTAGGATTCAATCGCATTGAGCGACAGTTCGGCATACCGTCTGACAAATCCAGATACGAGAGAGGATTAATGATTCGTGCAGACAGAATGCCTGAGTCTCAAATACTTCAGATTGCGGAGGAATTAGAGCAAATTGAAAGTGTGGAGAAAGTGATTAATGTATCGACCGCGGGGATTTCAATCGAATATGCTGACTCCACCCGCGATATCGTCAGGGCATATTTTCAGCGTGGGAACGATGTGGTAAATTTTTATGACATGAACATTAATTATCTCAACTCTCAAAACCCTTTTCAACGGTACGTACTCGTAAGTCACGAAATCAAAGAAAAGATGATGGAGAATGGAGAATGGGGTGCTGAAAAGATAATGATTGATGGGATTCAATATAACATTGCCGGATGGTTTGATCAAATGCCATTTTGGGGAAGTACTGCAGTAATTTTGGAAGACCTTTCAAAAGGCAGTAATGATAAATGTCATTTCTACATTCTTCCCAAAGAAGGCATGGAGAGTAAGGCAAAATATGATATAAAAGATATCGTTGTCAGGATAGCGCCCGAACGCCTGGATGCTTATCCCAAAAGCCTTTCTTTCGAATTGCTTGGAGAATACAAATCTGTGACAGCGATCCGTGCCATAGTCTACATCATGCTTGGCATAAGTATGGTAACGACTGTCGCCTCTATTTATGCTGCTATTTCGCTTGATACTCGGCGACGCAGAAAGGAGATGGCGTTGAGAAAGATAAACGGAGCAAAATCGAAAGACATATGCCACATCTTTGCCAAAATATATCTTATCATTGTTGGCATAAGCATATTGATTGCGTTACCAATATCATGGATAATGATCGTTGCACTTAACGAGACGTTTAATTTTGAGACTTCTCCATTCATGACTTCTGTTATCTCGATGTTAGTGTGCGTAGCCGCAATCTTCTTAACTCTTTATTGGAAAATCAAGGATGTGATGAACATAGACCCAGTAGTATATCTTAAAGATTGAAATAAATGGATGTAAAGAAAGACAAAAAAGCTTGGTATTGGCGATATAAATACTACTTAATTGCGGGAGTCGGCATTTTCACTTTGATAACTTATGCTGTAACTATTCTTGTGGCACCTCAACGCAGTCGTATAGACAGAGATCTGATAGAGACTGCAGAGGTGGTAAATGGCATATTTCTTGAGTATGTGGATGTGGAAGGAATAGTTTATCCGTTCAAAACAGTAAAAGTAAATGCACTGGAAGCCGGATTTGTGGACAAAGTGATAGCTGAAGATGGCGCTATTCTTAATGAAGGTGATACTATTCTGTTATTGAAAAATCCTGAGCTCATGCGCGCTATAAGCGATGAGGAAGACGAGTATCAACGCCAGCAGAGACTTCTCAAAGAACAAGAAATTGAAATATCGCAAAAATCATTAACTCTCCAACTGCAGACACTTGACGTGGACTTTGAGATGAATCAGCTTGAAGATAAACGCCGCATCGCTCATGAAGAGTTTGATATGGGTATGATAAGTCGCGCTGAATTAGATCTTGCAGAGCGTGAATATAATTACCATCGGAATAAGACGGAGCTTCAACGCCGCAACCTCATCCATGACTCGACATCCACGACACTTCGTTGGGAATTGTTACAAGTGGATTTAGGGCGTGTCCGTACAAGAAGAGACCGGGTTCTTGCGCGAAAAGAAAATCTGATAGTGCGTGCCCCCATATCAGGACAGTTAAGTTTTCTTACAGTCTCGACAGGAGAGCAGGTTCAATCCGGCGCGAGTGTCGGGGAAATAAAGATGATGAACAATTTCAAACTCCATGCCCGTCTTAATGAATATTATGTTGACAGAATATCCGCAGGTCTTCAAGGGAGCATAACCAGTCAGGGAGAGCAATTCCCCCTGCAGGTCAGCCGTGTGGTACCGGAAATCAGGGATCGGAATTTTGAAGTGGACTTGGTATTTACCGGCCGTCAACCTAAAAATCTCAGGGTTGGCAAGAGCTATCGTGTACAGATAGAATTGGGACAATCGGAACAGGCAGTTATAATCCCGAACGGTGACTTCTATACCGCCACAAACGGCAAATGGATATACAAGATTATTGACGGAGTAAAAGCCGTCAAGACTTCGATTGTCATTGGGCGGAAAAACCCCACTCAATATGAAGTCCTGGCAGGACTTAAGCCAGGAGATCAAATTATCGTGAATGGATACGAACAATTCAACAATAAAGATGAAATAATTCTTCAATAAATCATGATACATATTGAAAATCTTCAAAAAATATTCCAGACGGATGAGGTTGAGACCTGGGCTCTCGATGAAGTGAACCTCGATGTGAAGGCTGGAGAATTCATAGCCATCATGGGGCCGAGTGGCTGCGGCAAATCTACATTGCTAAATATAATCGGCCTACTCGATATGCCCACCAGAGGCAAGTATATTCTCAACGGTACAGACGTGAGCCGTATGAAAGAAAACGATCGGGTAGAAGTCAGAAAAGGAATCATTGGTTTCGTATTCCAGAGTTTCAACCTTATTGATGAACTCACGGTAGAGGAAAATATAGAGCTTCCCCTTCTATACATGGGCATAGAAAAGACCTGCCGCCGTGAAAAAGTTAAGAATGCAATGGAGCGTATGGGAATCGCTCATCGCAGCAGCCATTTCCCATCCCAACTTTCGGGAGGTCAGCAACAACGCGCCGCGATTGCAAGAGCAGTCGTGGCAAATCCTAAAATTATTCTTGCTGATGAACCCACCGGCAATCTTGACTCAAAAAATGGCAAGGAGGTTATGGAGCTTCTTTCGGAGCTTCACACGGAAGGTACCACTATTGTAATGGTAACACATTCACAACATGATGCTCAATATGCCAATCGCGTTGTAAAACTGTTTGACGGACACGTGGTGTCGGAGCTTGAAATGGGAAGTTTCTAACTTGTCACACCATTTTTTTTGCTAACTTTGCAATATGACTGGAAAGAATGGAAAAATTCTTATCGTTGATGATAACGAGGACATACTATTGTCGCTCAACATGCTGCTTAAACCTCATGTTGAGGCGATACGTCTATTGACGAGTCCTGAACGTATCGGAGAGTTTATGAGATCTTTTGAGCCAGACGTGATAATTCTTGATATGAATTTTCAGCGTAATCAAAGCAGTGGCGAGGAAGGCTATCATTGGCTAAATTTCATTCTAAAGAAAAGTCCCGATACAGTGGTCCTTCTAATCACGGCATATGTGGATACCGAGAAGGTCGTTCGCGGAATTAGGGCCGGTGCCACTGATTTCATTCCCAAGCCTTGGAACAATGCTAAACTCGTAGGCATAGTCAGGAGTGCCATAAAGTTGAGATTGTCGCGTCGCAATCACGGAACTCAAAATAGTACTGTATCCATATCCATTCTTATCGGCGAATGCCCACAGATTCAATTGTTGAGAAGACAAATTGAGAAAATCGGAGCTACGGAAGCAAATGTCTTGATTACCGGTGAGAATGGAACAGGGAAGGATGTGGCTGCGCATCTTCTTCATCATTTTTCATCACGCCATAACCACCCCTTTGTGTCAATAGATTTAGGAGCAATACCCGAGCAACTTTTTGAAAGCGAGCTATTCGGTTATGAGAAGGGTGCTTTCACAGATGCAAAGATGGCGAAAGAAGGCCGTATCGAGATGGCAGATGGGGGAACAGTATTTCTTGATGAAATCGGCAATCTAACTCAAGCAATGCAGCAAAAGCTGCTTACCACCATTGAAAGACGTCAACTGGCCCGTTTAGGCTCCAACAAGTCTAAACAAGTAGATGTGCGTATTGTCACGGCAACTAACGCAGACCTTCCCCAGATGGTGGCGGATGGTACATTCCGGCAGGATCTGCTCTACCGCATCAATACATTCGAGCTTCATATGCCCCCGCTCCGGGAACGAGGCAATGACATTATTCTTTTGGCTGAATATTTTGCCAATAAGATTGGAGTGAGGTACCATATCGACAATAATACAATAAGCGAAAGCGCCAGGTCAAAATTGCTGAGCCATGACTGGCCCGGAAATGTGCGCGAACTTCAACATGTGATGGAGCGTGCCATGATATTGGCTTCAGAAGGAAATATAACTTCGGAGGACATAGAATTTCCAAGAAGTATTAAATCTAAAGATGCTACTGAAACGCTTAATCTCGAATCGCTTGAGAAAAAAGCCATAATGACGGCAATCGACCAGGCAAATGGCAATCTTTCAAATGCCGCTTCATTGCTTGGAATATCACGCTATGCGCTATATCGCAAAATAGAGAAATATAGATTGTGATGGACTGGTTCTCCCGAAAATCAATCGAAAGGGTAAGGCGCATGCTCAGAACGCTCCGGAGTGATGATTTAACTCTTCGTATTCCTGAAGAGAATCTCCGGGGAGCAGAAAGAGAACTCGCAGAAGAAATAAACGACTTAATAAACGATTTACGCAAAAAACTGCTTAAACAGGAGAGACACAGCGGACAATTGGAGGCTTTGATCAACACAATAGACGCGGCGCTCATAGTGGCTGATGACGATGGGACGATACACTTTATGAACCAAAAAGCCGTGCAGGGTTTATGTGGTTTCCGTATCAAAAATCTGTCTTATCTGGATACACTTCATAAAGGTTTGTACCAAAGCTTGCACTCTCTTGTGCCCGGCCAATCAAAATTGGTTACCATTAATAAAGATGGTAAGGAAGCACAACTTAAAATCTCGATGGTCAGGTATGGAGTGGATGGTCATGACACGCTGCTATTCTCAATTGAGAATGTGAATCAGCTCATGCTCCAGAACGAGATTGAGGCTCAGCGCAAACTCGTTAGTGTCCTCACTCACGAAATAATGAATTCTCTATCGCCGATAATCTCTCTTTCGGAAACTTTGTACGAATCGGTTTCAATCGCAGAAGAAGATACCAGGATTGCATTGAATGCAATAAAACAACGTAGTACCGGATTGTTGTCGTTTGTCGAAAATTATCGCAAACTCGCGCGACTATCACCACCCAAGTACAATTGGACCAAAATTGGAGAATTGTTTGAAGATTTACGTAAACTTTATTCCGTGCCTTATATTCAATATGAGATAGAGGATATAGACTTAGAAGTGCGTATTGACCGTCAACAGATAGTACAGGCGCTTATCAATTTAGTAAATAACGCCGTTGAGGCTTGTAGTGCTAATCCGGTGGTTATTGTTGCCGCTAAAGTCAATTATCCTTCCCGTAGATTTATTATTTCGGTGTTGGACAATGGTAATGGAATTAGCCCGGAAGCCAAAGAGAGTATATTCATTCCGTTTTACACAACAAAACCAAACGGTTCCGGAATTGGATTGAGTCTTTCCCGTCAAATGGTAATTATGCATGGCGGATCTCTGTATCTGGATTCATCCGATGCCTCAGGATCAAAATTCATAATATCGTTACCTTGTGTCTATAAAACATAAGGTGCTTACTTTTTTGAGCATAGTGCTGCCATGAGTGGACAACCATATGCATAAATGAATAATTTATTTTTAATATGGCATGTTCTGCAGAATTATCATTTGCAACTCCCTTATGATAATTTTAGTATTGTTGGCAAAACCATTAATGATATAAAGCGAAATTACTAATAATAAATTAATAAATCCGATAATACGTCCATGACTCCCATTAATATCCTTGATATCAAAGACCGGGCGCAGTTCCGGCAGTGGCTGATTGAGAATCATGCCAGTCAGCGGGAGTGTTGGGTGGTGGCAAAGCGTGGCAAGACTCCCCCGGAGGATGCGCTTTGGTATCTTGATGCGGTGGAAGAGGCCCTGTGTTTCGGTTGGATTGATTCTACATTAAAAAGTGTCAACGGCGAACCATTGCAACGGTTCGGCCCAAGAACTAAATCAGGCAAATGGACTGAGCTCAACAAGGAACGGTGCCGCAGGTTGGAAAAGTTAGGATTGATGACCGAAAGCGGGCGTAAGGCTTGTCCAGACCTTAATGCAAGGTTTGAGATTATGCCGGAGATAGTCATGACTTTCATGAAAACGTCTTTGGCATGGGAGAATTTTCAGGCTATGCCATCGCTCTATCAGCGCGTGAGGTTAGATAATATCCATAGGGTAAAATCGAATCCTGAATTATTTAACAGTCGCCTTTCCAAACTGATTGAGGCAAGTGCCAGATGCGAAATGATTGGCGATTGGCACGATTGCGGTCGTTTACTCAACTATTGAACATTCACTTCTTGAGATATATCGCTTCTATTGATCTTCCAGTCGGTTGCTGAGCTAAAGGTGCGCCGAGAGAGTATTCCATAGATCTGCTGTGTGCTGATAAGTACATTTTTAACGGAAATGTTAATATCTAATAATAGATCCCAATACGATATAGCATAAAGCATGACACAATCAGCATGATCAAGGAAACATGCAGGCGTCTATTGAACAATAATGCACTCAATGCATTTAATACTTCAAAGACTGAAATATATGGAGCAATTGACAATATACTCAAAATTCAAAGACGCTGTGAGAAAACACCCTGAAGCGCCGGCAGTGATAGAAGATGACAGGATTCTCACATACGCTGAGCTTGACGGAATGGTTGATCGGATCATGGCAAAATTTTATGATGCCAGGCCTGATTTTATCGGAATTGTGATGCATCATGGCGCCGAGCAGATAGCGGCAATGTTAGCTGTTCTGAAAAGTGGCGCGGCATATGTGCCGGCAGAACCTACATTGCCACAGGAGCGTATTGACTATATGATGAATACGGCAGGCGTGAAGATGATTATAACAGACAATTACTGCCGACATCTGCAACCTGTGCCGGTTTCAATGCCAGACCGATCCACTCCTGACAGTGTGGCGTATGTACTATACACTTCGGGCACTACAGGCCGGCCAAAGGGGGTTGTGGTAGAAAACCACTCAGTTGTCAATTACGCGGAGGCCTTCGAGACTGAATTTCATACCGGTCAAGGGGACGTAATGCTTCAGTATTCGGTCTGTTCATTTGATATTTTTGTGGAGGAGGTTTTCACTACATTATTGAATGGGGCGGCAGTCTGCATTCCTCCCACGTCGATACATAATGGATCCCTTCATGAACTGATGAAATTCATAGAGCGGCACAATGTGACAATTGTCGATGGTTTCCCATATCTTATCGCCGAGATGAACAGACTGCACGATATTCCAGCTTCGATAAAGCTGATCATCAGCGGTGGTGACGTGATAAGAGGAAGCTATATAACCAATCTGCGTAATCGAGGAATAAAGATTTACAACACCTATGGGCCGTCGGAAACGACAGTCTGCTCCAATTACTATCGTGTCGATAATGTAGAGCCGTTGGCTGACGGAACATACCCGATAGGCAAGGCCATTAAAGGAGTGCAGGTCAAGATACTTGACAAATACTTACAGGAGGTAAAACGAGGAGAAACAGGTGAGATCTGCATTCTCGGGGAGGGTGTCAGCCGGGGCTATCTCGGCAACCCGCCTGAACAAAGGAATTTTGTAACTTTGGCAGATGGCACAAGGATGTATCGTAGTGGCGACCTCGGATATGAGATGCCCGACGGTAATCTCGCTTTTCTTCATCGCCGTGACGAGCAGGTGATGATTCTTGGCAAAAGGGTGGAACCGGAAGAGGTGGAGAATGTACTGAACACATGTCAGTGTGTTGACAGGGGTGTTGTGCGCGCGTTCAAGGATGAGAACGGATTGCATTATCTTGTGGCGTATATTGTTGCGGGTGGAGATTGTTCGCTGCATAAGATTCGTTCATGGCTTAAATCGAAACTGGTTGATTTCATGATTCCGGAGTTCTTTGTAAAAGTGAATGGAATACCACTTACGCGGCGTGGCAAAGTCGATGTCGAGGCTCTCCCGGTGGTTATGAAGGAAGGAGGTGTATGATGACAGATATCAAGAGAATAACATCACCCGATGAACTGATGGAATGGCGGAAAGAAGTGATTGCAAATGTTTTCGGGATGATGGCTGATGATACACTGCTTGATGCCACCCGTCAATATTATAAGACGCATATTCCGGATAAATCCCATGTAGCGGTGGTTGCTTCATGTGAAAGCATTGACTGTGGATGTGGTGCTCTATGTTTTTCTGAGGAATTGCCATCTCCCGATAATCCCGGTGGCAAGTGTGCCTATCTGATGAACATATATGTCCGTGATGCGTATAGAAATAAAGGAATTGCCCATAAGATAGTCAGTTATCTCCTTGATATAGCCGTGAATCGCGGGTGTGGTAAAATCTATCTTGAAACCACTGATGATGGCCGACCGGTCTATCATTCCCTTGGTTTCCGGGATATGGCGGATATGATGATATTATGTCACAGAAAATTGAAATAAACGATATACATTGCCTTTGCAGCGATTATATATCAGGAGGCAAGATTGCGTATATTCTTTATCCGATGGAAGGATTTCTCGACCATTGGATAGATAGTGCTGCAAGAAAGTACGGGACAACAATAGCTGTCATTACGGGCATGGATTGGCAGAACGTGTTCAGCCCATGGCCTGCAAAAGGTGTTCCTGCCGGAAGTCAGGATTTCAAAGGCGAGAGTCTCGAGTTCTTGAATATATTACATCAGACTGTTATACCAAAGATGGAGTCAGCCCTCGGTTATATAACTTGTCCGGAACGCACTCTTGTCGGGGTATCGATGTCAGGTCTTTTTGCATTGTGGCAATGGATTTTATGCGACACATTTACCGACATAGCCTCTTTGTCAGGCTCATTTTGGTATGAGGGGTTTATGGATTGGATCAAGTCACACCCGGTTTCACATAAAAGAGGTCGCGCTTTTTTTCTATTAGGAAACCTCGAGGCAAGATCCTCTATAAAAGCCTTTCAGACTGTAGGTGTCAACACAGAGGAAATTATTGCCTTATTGAAAAAAGAAGGAGTGAGGGTCAGGTTTCAGAGCGTTCCGGGTAATCACTATTCAAACCCTATTCCAAGACTTGATGCTGCCTTTTCTGCGCTTTCTCAAGAGTAGTCTGCAGTTTCAAAATCAAGAGAATTCTATTGAATGCTTTAAATATTTTTTATAAAGAATCCATATTAAATGAATAGGTTGTGGTACCGATAAAATAGTTACCTTTGTATTCATCGTTCTTAAGAGTCATGTGTTTTCATGACTCGTGGAGATTCTGTTGCTCCCAACTAAAGAGTGATAATGATTGTTTAAGGAACAGAACCATATATCATAAGAAATGAAAACGGACAATAACCAGATATGCAAGATTCTTGATATAAAATATCCACTCATACAGGCTCCTATGAACTGGATAAATAATGCCGAAATGGTGGCTGCGGTGTCCAATGCAGGTGCGCTTGGAGTACTCGGACCCAATGCAGGCCCGAAAGAAATCAATGGTCGAAAAATACGCACAGAGGAACGCCTGAGTGTTGAATTGTCACGTGTGCGTCGGTTGACATCAGCCCCCATAGGCATCAATATATTCTCTGATCATGATGATGCTACTCGTGCTTATGCAATGAAGACTATTGCCGCCTCGAAAGCCAATGATGTGAATATATATTGCCTTGTCGGTACCTTCGACGAGCAAATATATAAGGCGATAAAGGAGGCAGGTGGTATAATTGTGCACCGCGAGCTTACGCCGACCCCGGAGTCAGCGCGTGTGACCGAAGAGCATGGCGCCGATATTATTGTGGCAACGGGCATAGATGAGGGTGGTATGATCCCGACAGGTTGTATGGGCACATTTACCGTTGTTCCGTCAATAGTCGATGCCGTAAGTTCAATACCTGTAATGGCGGCGGGAGGAATCAACGATATTCGCGGAGTGAGAGCTGCATTTGCTTTGGGTGCGCAAGGTGTATATGTAGGTACCCGGTTTATTGCCTCTGCTGAATGTCCGGCAGCGCAAAATGTAAAAGATATGATCATTGCGGGCGCAGGAGAAGATCTTATTGCGGTGACACCGAATGAACGGTCGTTGCCGACCGCTGCAGCAATCGAATATCACAGTAGGCTGCTCGCGGGAGAGCCGGTGGAAAAGCTCCATAAAGAGATTATGGAGAAGGGAGGGCTCGGTACAGCTATGCTCCATGGTGATGTGATCAACGGCATCATTAGTGTCAATACCGGAATTTCTACGATTAAGACTATAAAATCTGTTGCGGAAATAGTGGATGAACTCATGGCCGATTTCCGGGATTAATAGTTGTGCAATTATTTGAATTACTAATTGTGATATACGGAATCTTATGTCTTGTATATCTTGAGAGCGGGAAGCTTACCTTTCTGCAAAAAAAACAGTTAATTGAACGGCTCTCTGTCATCGCGTGAGATACCCAATACTCTGGAATAACCCTTCATGGTAATTATTCTGCAGTAGTGGTTTATGCTGACAAAGAGAGGGCCGCAACCAGGTCAGATTGTGAGCCAGGTATGTTTTTAAACATATCCGACAAATGCGTATGCATGCTTTTCTTTGACTAAATTTGCTGTCGAGTTTATTTATTATGCAGAGCTTTGTTGATTTGACACCTGCATTTGTAACCTGAAGTAATTTTGTGAGTATGGCAGCATTAGGGAACAGAGTGTATTATGGCGAATATTCTTTGAAGCATTGGATTGACCTGATGCTTACCGGGAATATTGACCTGCCGGAATATCAAAGGCATTTCGTGTGGCAGGAAAGAGATATAAAAAGATTGATCAAGTCCCTTAAGGATAAGCAGTTTGTGCAACCGGTCACAATTGCGTTATATAAAGTGGAAGGTGAGAAGCGAAATCTTATTCTTGACGGACAGCAACGGTTGACATCAATTCTACTTGCATATATAGGATATCTGCCTGACAGAAAAAAGTTTCAGGAAGGTTGCCCCACTGGAAATTTGTTGGCCGATGAGGATGATAGCGCTTTAGATGATGGTGCAGACGGGTCTTCCGAGAATAAATCCATTTTATGGAAATTCACTGAATTACTGGGCGGTCAAAATGGTAAAGATGATATTATTAGGAGAATAGAAACAGATGTCCGATATACAAGATTGAAAGACAGTGAGTTTGAGAATTTGACTGACGACTTTTTTGAAAATACCTTTATCGGGTTTTCTTATATTGTTCCTGAAAGCAGTGACCGCAGGGAGGTGCAGGACGTATTCTCAAAATTATTTAGAAATATAAATTATTTCGGAAAGAAACTTGATGCTTTGGAGAGCCGTAAATCACTGTACTTCCAAAACAAGGATTTGTTGGGATACTTTGATGGAAAGACTGTGGACGACGCAGATGTGCTATGTGGTATCATGATCATGGAGAATCTGCAGCCATATAAGATTGATTTTGTAAGATATCTTTCGATTCTTTCTCAGTATTATGCTTATAATGGAGATGAGAGCAAGGTGCTTGTAGGTTATTCTGCGTTTGGATCAAGAGAGAGTTTTTATGCCGATTATGTTTCCTATATATTGGGCCAAGGATCTGACGAACAAGAAAGCCGTCCTGATAAATTTAATAATTTCAGTTTTGCCAATGTCTTCCCTGATAAATGCTGGCAACAACGGTTTGTAAATCTGAAAAATTCGGTTGAATCAGTTAAATCAGTAATGGGACTGAATGAACGCAATTCATTCAATACATGGATTGATGCGGATTATTGGCTTTTTGGCTTGATATATCAAGTCTTGTTTAAGAATAAAAGCCTTGATGGATCATTGACAAGGCGAAACCGGAGCGGAGCTGAGGTTACGCTTCAGGAAGAGATAGGCAATAAGATCAGGCTCAGAAGAAGAGACGATAATTATGTCAGGAACACCAACAGACTTGGAAATCTTAGAGAACGTTTGAAAGAATCTTGTGAAATATACCGATACTATGTACAGTAGCATACATTTCAAGTTTATAAATACTCCCATCTCTGAAATCTTGAAGGACGGGATCAATGCTTGTCAAGGTGTTGGATGTTGCATGGAGTCATACCCGCTCAGAGATTATATTTTACAATCTATATTTCTACGTATGACCGGTGCCCAGGAACAGAAGTTAAAGTGTATCTGTTGGGAGATGGCTACAAATGACTTTACATATCGTTATGATTACATAAATTCCGCAAAAAAGGATTATGGCGAGTTCTCGAATTATGTCCAGAAGAATAATGTTTATAAGCAATTAATTAAGGAAATAAAGAAATGCAATGATAGTTTCGATATAGAAACTATGGAGTGGATTGTGGATATTGCTCCTGATCGCAAGAATGAACTATTCAATCAGGAAGTGAAACTAAAATCGGAACTTGTGATCTCAAAAGAAGAGACTAAAAAAGGGACGCTTACTGAGGAGAACAAAGAAGCAATAAGGAGGAATATTGAGAAAAAATCCAACAATGATAAGGCGTCAATTGTCAACTATGCAATTAAAAAAGAGTTCTTAGAGTCAATCAAGGGTTATATGATTGATCTGATGGATTCATCAATAGTAACAGTGGGTGATTGGAATAATTATACGTTATGGAAAAATGATACGAGTTGGCTTAAAACTGATTTCTGTGCTTTATCCGACGATTTGCTTAATAGTGTGTTAAAGGAAATATATGAAGATGATGTAATAAAGCATCGACACCGTTGCGCCCATAATCTGACATCATATCAGCAGAATCTTCCGGTCTTTGATACATTATCGGCTGAGAGTCATATACGTCACAATTACTTTTATCGTTTTGCAATACTGATATTGATAGATGAGATATTCATACGGCTTTATCGTGAATACCTGGCGCAGATTGAATTTAGTCCGCAGCCTTACAAGTGAGGAGTTATCACCTTGTTGAATTAATCTGACATAGGAGATATGTAATTGTCGGATTGGAGGCTGCATTGTGATTGGGTACCATAAGAAACACCCCAGAAGTTTTGTGTTTAACTTTTGGGGTGTACTTCTTTCCTTGGTCACGTTGCGACCTCTTGTGAAAGATTGAGACAGTCTTTTAACCTTGTATACCTGAGTTAAATGTGTTTTTCAATGTATGATTATTTAATGAATACCTTGCGTACTTGAGTACCTCTTACTTCGAGGAAGATTCCCCCGGAGGGATTATTTATAAGACGGCCTTGCAGGTCAAGATACCGGCATGCTTCTGCGCCGTCGCGTGAGATTGTGACAGACTCAATGCCCGCCGGATCTCCGGTTGATTTGTTGATAGAAATAGTGTTGTCATTTGTATTGACAGATACTATATAGTTGGCGTCTTCGTTCACGTTCCACTGTCGGTCGTCGGTTGAGTCGGTTGATATTTTGCCTGCATCAGCGGGATCCCGGAAAATGTAATATTTGGGGTCCCAACTTGCGGCACCACGAATGGCGGTGCCGATCTTGAAAGATGCATCTTGACCATTATCGGTGGCTTTCAGTGGTACCGTAGCTTCGTAAACATATGGGGTTGCGGTAAGCTGTCTCATTGGTGTGGCGGAAGATACAGTCCAGCCGCCGGGGGTGGCACTGCCGATCATATACAGTGTGCAATATGGTATTTCGGTGTCCTGATAGTCAGACAAAGTGACTGTCGCTTCAAGACTTTTTGTATCGACAACGATAAGGTAGTTGCCGTCTGAGGCAACAGACATTTGTTTGTAGCCATTGTCAAGAGTCCCGGTTACAAGTTTGAACTCTCCTGAAACAATGGGTGATGCAATGTCGGTAGGTATACCGTATTCCACGCTTCCCCACTCATGATTCTCCATGAGTTTGAAGGTGTTGTTTTCTCCACCCTTGAGATATATTGTGCCTGAGAACACATCAGGATTGTCGGTTGAAGGTAGTAATGCCTGCGCGCGGTCAAGTTCCCATTCATAGGGTGTGGCTGTACCTATCAGGTAGAGACGGTCATTGGCATCGGCGCTTGCATTTACAGCGGCAAACATGGCGATGCCTGTCATGGCCGTTTTGAGGAATGATTTCATGATCATATGATTTTAGTTTATTGGTGTTATTGAGATTGCGTAACCACCGCCGGGGGCGGCCTTGAGTTTCAGTTTGGATTTGTACGATACTTTTTTCTTGGTGATCACGTAGGCTTGTGGATTTGTGAGATAATCAGCTGTATCAGCATCGGCGTATATGGTGGCTTCATATGTTTTGTCTTTATCAAGGAAATCAAGCTTCAGATCCGATTCATGACCGTCTTCATTGGCTGTGCATCCGAT
Source organism: Odoribacter sp. (assembly GCA_023663145.1). Taxonomy (GTDB): domain Bacteria; phylum Bacteroidota; class Bacteroidia; order Bacteroidales; family Muribaculaceae; genus CAG-873. Next base: position 18,241 of record JAMPHZ010000024.1, on the reverse strand, counting down.
AAACCAGTCGTTACGTCCTTTGGCCTTTCGTGCAGCTACGATATATCGGCCAGGCTCAGCTTCGAGATATATGCTTTGATCCCAATCGACGGCAACGTCCTTGATGAACTGGAATGCATCGAGATATCTATTGTATACTTCGGGTACATCGGCAGCCATTTGTAAAGGGCTGTACATAGTGACATATAATGCGAGTTGGCGTGCCAAAGTGCTGTTCACATGACCATTCCCGTCAGGATTCACAGTACTCATGTTCATCTCGAAGATCCCGGGAGTGTAATCCATGGGGCCGCCTTGCAGTCGGGTAAACGGCAGCACGGTAGTATGGAATGGCTTATTGCCCGCAAATGCCTCGTATTCTGTGCCTCGGGCACTTTCATTCCCTATGAGATTGGGATAAGTGCGGCATAGACCGGTCGGTCGCACGGCTTCGTGGGCATTGACCATTATATGGTGTTTTGCAGCCTGTTTCACGGCGTAGAGGTAGTGGTTGACGAGCCATTGGCCATAGTGATGTTCCCCCCTGGGAATCATGTTACCTACGTAACCACTTTTTACGGAGTTGTAGCCATATCTGTCCATGAGGCAGTAAGCTTGCTCCATGTGGCGTTCATAGTTGCGTACCGAGCCTGATGTCTCGTGGTGCATCATAAGTTTTACCCCTTTTGACCGGGCATATTCATTCAGCATGGAGATGTCAAAGTCGGGATAGGGTGTCTGAAAGTCAAATACAAAGTCTTTTGAATGCCCGAACCAGTCTTCCCAACCTACGTTCCACCCCTCCACAAGCACTTGGTCAAACCCATGTTCTGCTGCGAAGTCAATGTACTTTTTTACATTATCGTTATTGGCGGAATGACGCCCATGACAATTCACTGTACGATAATCGAGTTCGTCGATTTTTACTGACGGCGCATCTGTGTAGCTCCATTCCTGCGGGCCGGCTATCATCTCCCACCACACACCTACATATTTTATAGGCTTGATCCACGATGTATCGTCGTAGGCACACGGATCATTCAGGTTGAGAATAAGATTGGAAGCGAGCATGTCGCGTGCGTCGTCACTCACCATTACTGTCCTCCATGGCGAATGACATGGTACCTGATGGTGTCCCTTGTTGCCTTGTGCGTCTGGAGTTAACCATGACTCGAATACTAAATTTTGGTCATTGAGGTTGAGGTGCATGCACGAGTAGTCAACCAAGGCAGCTTCATGAATATTGATGTACAGCCCGTCATCGGTTTTCATCTGCAGGGATGTCTGTACGCCGGTTGGAGAGAAAAGAGTCTGTGATGCATTGCTGCATATAGCCTCGGCCATTTTTCCTCGTATCTCCGAGAGGCGGCATTCAGTGTAGTCATACTCCTGCGTGTCGTAGTCTCCGGCAATCCACCAGGCTGTGTGGTCTCCGGCCATTGCAAATTGTGTATGCTCTTCCTTGATTATAAAATAGGTCAGCACGTCTTCTTGCGGGAACTCGTAGCGGAATCCTATTCCGTCATCATAGACACGGAACCTGAGATTCATCTTGCGGTAACAGCGTGGTTGGTCAAGTTTCACCAACAATTCATTATAATTATTGCGGATGCTGTGGTTCTCACCCCACACCGGATGCCAGATTTCATCGAATGAGGATGTCTCGGTGCCCGTGATGCAGAAACCGTTCATCATGTCAGGGCCATCGGCAAGTTCAAGTCCCAACGTCGATGGTAGAATCACAGGTTTCCCTTTGTAGCTTACAGAATATACCGGTACGCTGTCAACTACTTCTGCATTAAGGATAACATCACCTGACGGTGAACTGATTTGTGCGGCATGAGCCTCAGAAAAGGCGAGGCTAACGCTTGCCATGGCTATTGCCACGGCTGATAATATGTTGGTTTTCATGTGTTTAGCGCTTTGTTATTTTGAGAGTCTTACGATTTTACAGCCATGAGCAGGAATGGTGGCGGTAATAGAAGAAGCGATGCCTTCATCGGCATGTTTCCATAGGTCACGCACATGCCACTCGCCCTGGATGTTAAGGTCAGTGAAGTTGATGTTCATATTTTTGGCACTGTCATCCCGGTTGAAAAGGCCGATTACGTAACTGCCATCACTCATCTGCCCGTACCAGATCTGGTTGTCGGGGCTGTTAAGCTTGTCGTTAAGAGGTTTTCCCACGAACCGATCCTTGTTGAGTTCAAGGAGTTCGGTGTTCTGATAGAATCTTACATTGTCACCAATGGTGTAGTATTGGTCTGCTACTGTGACAGGGCCGCCGGCCATGAGTTGGATGGATATTACAGACTCTTTTTCGGCGTCAGTGTTGAAAGTGTTAAGTCGTATGAAATCGCCGTCAAGTATCACGTTATTGCGGCCTGCTATGTGAGACCAATATGTGAATCCGTCAAACATGTTCATGCAGTTTGGCCATGTAGTATAGGATTTGCCTTTGTCGGCAGCCGAGCAATGCCACCATCCACCGCCGGCAGTATCGGCCACGATTCTGACCATATTGCCATATTTTGCCTCAACCTCGCCGTCATTGTAAAGATGCGGCATCACAAGCGATGTGAATATGCCGTATTTTTTTGCTGATTCGGCTATATATGATAGCGCGCGGGCATAGGATGCACGCCCGTAGCCATGTCCTACCACGCCTATGTTACGGTCTTTGCCGTCTTCATACCATGACAGGAAGTCCATGCGGATATATTCTATGCCAAGTTCCTTGTAGTGCTTGAAGAAACCGTCGATATACTCTTTCGCACCCGGATTTTCAGCCACCACCCAGTTAAACCACATGTTTGTGACTGATGGATTCAAGATGTCGGTAGTGCCGTTGTAGTAAAGGTTGCCGAATGTGTATTCGGTTCCTTCTATTTTAGTCTCGCGCGGACCGTGAATCCAGAGCGGATTATCGTATACGCCCACTTTCAGGCCTTTGGCCTTGCATTTTTCTACAAGGTCCTTCAGTGACATGGATCCATAATGGGTCATGTAGCCGGTTCCGTCTTTGGCAAGCATCGGGATGAAGCCGTCGGTGCAGACCATGTCATAGCCGTAGGGCTTGAGATCAGAGGCTACCCAGTCAATGATCTTATCCCATTCCTCGGGAGAGATGTCCATGTCAGAATTTGCCACACCGCTTTGCTCCTGAGTGTAGCAGTATTCGTATACGCTCCAATACAGAGGCGCGTTGTAAGTGTGGATGTCTTCCACTTCAGGGAGTTCGGGTAATTCAAACTTTGGCGGATACCGCATTTCGATCTCATCCGCACATCCTGCAAGGAGGATTGCGCAGAAAGCAGCAGATATAATCATTTTATTCATAATCTAAGTTTTTTCAGTCGATGTACTTAACGTTGATTGTCATGGTCTTGATATTGAGGATGAGTTGGTATTTGCCTTCAGTCACCACATTCCATTGGTCATCAGGATCTGTAGTATATACCATGTCGGTGGCGGAGATACCGTTTTCAGAGATCGTGCAATCAGATGACGACGGGCGATAGAAAGGTGCAGAGAAGTCTTTCTTGTCACAGGCTTTGAAAATGCCTGTTCTCAGGAAACCGGTCCATGTATATTCACCATCTTCTCCTTCAACCGGGGTTAGTTCTGTTGCGTCATCAAGACTCCAACCGCCTGTGGTGGCGGTCCCGATTATGTATAGGGGCGGTACCGGATTTATCGTCTCAAGGCATACTGCATCAATAGTCATGTCGGATATGTTGAATGAAAGGCGATATCTGCCGGCTACTGTCACGAGCCATTGGTCGTCAGGGTCTGTGGTGTGAATCATCTCTCTTGAAGCGACTCCTTTGTCAGAAACCTCACAATCAGCTTTGGCAGGGCGATAGAATGGTGCCCCGAAATCTTTCACGTCACTCAGCTTGAATGTTCCAAGTCCCAGCTGACCTTCCCATACAAACACGTTGTTGTTGTCGGGCGATGCTTCTATTACAGTGGCGTCGTCCCAGCTCCAACCGCCTGCTGTGGCTGTGCCTATCATGTATAATGTTGCAGCGGGAGTAGATGCATCAAGGCAAACTGCATCTATTGTCATGGCTTCGGTATCGAATGTGAGACGGTATCTGCCGGCTACTGTCACGAGCCACTGGTCATCAGGATCTGAAGTGTGTATCATGGTTCTTGAGGCCACACCTTTGTCGGAAACTTCACAATCAGGTGTCTCCGGACGATAGAAGGGTGCACTGAAATCTTTCACATCGCTCAGCTTGAATGTTCCGCGGCCGAGCTCACCCTCCCATACGAACACGTTGTTGTTGTCGGGAGATGCTTCTATTACGGTGGCGTCGTCCCAGCTCCAACCGCCTGCTGTGGCTGTACCTATCATGTAAAGCCTGGGGGTAGGTTTGAAATCCCCGGTGTATTCTGCGGCTATAGTCCAGTTCTCAAGATCAAACGTGATGCGGTAGATACCTGATTCCTCAATCACCCATTTATTGTCGGGATTGGCGGAATATACAAAAGTTTCACTCTCCACACCTTCACGGTTGATCTTACACCCATTTGCCTGAGGACGGATGAAAGGAATATCCCAACTGCCGGTTGTAATACATGCTTTCATTTCGCCGTCAGATATAGGACCTTCATATACGAATATGTAATCGGACTTCTTCTCAAGTTGGGTTGGCGAGTCGATGTTCCAATCGTTGAAATTCCCTACCATATAAAGAGCGTCGGTCAGTATAGGATCAACTACAGGGGCATCAAGCGGGCGGATATAATCGGCACACATGCTCCAATTGCGCAGGTCAAACTTGAGGTTGTACACTCCTGCGTCTGTGATTTGCCATTTGTCGTCCGGCTCACCGGCATACATTTTGAATTCTGCATCAGTGATGCCTTCTTTGTTGATCTCAGCGCCTGCGTTCTTAGGGCGGATGAACGGATTGTCCCAGCTACCGGTTGCCAGACATAGTTTCATCTCACCTGCGTTGAGGGGGCCTTCCCAAGAGAAAACCAGAGGATCTTCTTCAGAGGCTGTCAGTGGAGTGGGAGAATCTATGCTCCACCCGTTTGGAGTTGCGTCACCCACCAGATAGAGGGTGGATGTCTTGATTGGAAGATTATCTTCGATTATTATCAGATCTTTCTCGCTCTCGCAGCCTGCCGATATTATCATCAACAGCAGTCCTGATAGAATAGATAATATATATTTTATTTTCATGAGTCCTGATTTATAAAGTTTAGGTTTACTTATCTCCCGTATCCGGGATTTTGAACCAGTATTGAATTTGAGTTCAGAATTGTCCTTGTGATGGGGAATATTGCTGTGTGATTATCAGTGTCGGGTGTCTTGTCCCACCATTTGCCGGCGTTGAATTTACCGAAGCGTATCAGGTCGATGCGTCGTCGGCTTTCAGCGAAAAACTCACGGCCCCATTCGGCAAGCATTTCTTTCTCGTCGAAACGCACATTTCCATCAGGTGAATATAGGACATCGTCATAGTTCTCAGCGGGATAATTACGCTTACGCACCGAGTTGAGCAATTGGGCAGCTCCGTTGCGGTCGCCGCTGCGCATTTTACATTCGGCCAATGAATATATGACCTCGGGTAGGCGTATCTCCGTGTAGTCACTTTCAAGTTGGTTGGCGTCGTTATCGTCATAAAGAGGATATTTTACAAAATGCCATCCTGAATTGTGGTCGCCGTTTTGCAGTATACTGGTTTTGCTTGACGGCCATTTTTCAGGAGCCATTGACTGAAAGTTGCCCACTGCATCTCGTATATATAGGTCGTAAGGCTGTTCAGGTGCACGCAGGCGTTTTGTGGCTCCGGTTTCTTTATCTTTGTATTCGAGATAACCGAAAAGGAACATTCCCTCGCGCTTGCTATTGCCAAGATTCCGGTATAGTTTCATGCGGTAGTCACCCGGATATTTCCGGAAATTCTGTATTGGCATACCCAACTCATAATCGTAAAGATTACCGTTTAAATCATAGCTTGGTGAGGCTGCATATTTGGTGTTGTGCCCGATTCCTGACTTTGTGTCGTTGAAGTAATCTGCAGCCTTGGCCGGCACGGTCCATCCATAGGTGTCTCCGTCATAATGCCAATGGGTATAACCTTTGGAGCCTGGAAATCCGAATATCACTTCGTCACAGTTGTCATTATCCCAATCGAAAGCAGCGTCCCAACGGTCAGCGAGGGCATAGTCGCCATATAAACCATCAATGATGTCCTGTGCATATCCTGCACACTCCTTGTAGCGCGGCTCGCCGATATAGACTTCGGCATTGAGGTAAAGGCGCACAAGTAGAGCGGCTGCCGCAGCCTGGGTCCATTGCCCCTGGATGGGAGCGTTTGTGCCGAGACCCTCTTTCTTTACCAGGAGATAGGTGCAGTCCTTTAATTCCTGCTCGATGAACTTGAAAACTTCGGCAGGATCAGCCTGCGGGTTGTTGGGCATGTCACTGTAAGTCGTCACGAGGGGAACATTGCGGAATGCGTCAAGCAGGCGTATGTAAAACCATGCTCTGAGAGCCCGGCACTGGGCCTTGAGATTATCGAATTCCAACTGTGAGAATCCGAATCTCTCAGGAGTGAACTTACTGAGGTCTTCGATCACAAGATTACACTGCATGATACCTTGAAAACAGCCGTTCCACTCAGTCTGTGCCTCGCCGAGATCATCGACGGTCCATGTATGGTAATGAAGACGTTCCCATTTGCCTCCGTCATACCACCATCCGTCACGGGTAGGAGTGATAAGTTGGTCAGCCGTCAGTTCATTGAGCACATGGCGGCTGCCTATGCTCCAGAATGCATGTTCGAACGGACGGAAAGTGGCGCGGATGACATCCATCTTTGTATTGTAGTAGTTCTCGGACCCTACTTGGTCGTACAGTGTCTCGTCAAGGTCAGTGCAGCTGCCGAGTGACATTATCGAGATAGCCGCTATTGCTATATTTTGAAGAATTTTCATTTTACAAGTTTTTTATGTTATTAGAAATCAACCTGTATGCCGGCTATGAACTGGCGCGTCGAAGGATAGTATGAGCGGCTTCCCTGCGCGCCTGGCTCAAGACCGTTGACCTGATATGTCGAAGGATCAACTCCACTGAACTTGGTAAGAGTAAACACATTCTTTACGGTGCCGAACACACGTACACGGTTGAGAAAACGGCATCGGGGTAAATTAAGTGTGTAACCAAGCGTTATCATGTCAAGCTTGAAGTAATCGCCTCTCTCAAGGAAATAGTCGCTTACGACCGGGGCGGCGTTAGGAGATATGTCAAAATTCTTGCCATAGGCTTTCCTGAGTACGTTGCCGTTGAAATTCCTCGTACCGTAGTAAAAATCGTGGATATTGAAAATATCGTATCCGAATGCGCCGCGGAAGAACAGAGACAGGTCGAAATTGCGATATCTGAAATTATGGCTTGTCGACATTGTGAACTTCGGCATGCCATTGCCCACGACGCATCGGTCTTCATCGGTGGCTTGCGCAGCACGTATAATATCTCCATCTCTATCGTATACAAGCCACTCTCCGTCAGAAGTAATGCCGGCGTAACGCCACATATAGAAATTGCCGAGCGATTTGCCTTTCTCAATACGTTGAAGGTTGTAGAATGGATATGGATCCTGAGTACCGCACACGTTGTAGTAGTCTTGCCCTACATATTGAGAATTGCTGAATTCAACGAATTTGTTACTCATGGCGGTTCCTATCACACCAAAACTATAAGAAAAGTCCCGGGTGTCAACCACATTGAAATTGAGGTCGAACTCAAAACCTGTGTTCTTCATGGTTCCGACGTTTACATATGTTTCATCATGGATGTTTGGTGGTACGGGTACTTTGTAGTTGCCAAGTAAATCCTGTTGTCGGCGGTTGAAGTAGTTTAGTGAGCCGTAGATGCGGTTGGTGAGCAATGAGAAGTCAAGACCGATATTCCAGTTTTTGCCTTTTTCCCATTTAAGATCGGGGTTGACATTCTTACCGGGTCCCCACACCTGGAAATATTTTCCATTATAGTAATAATACCCGAAGCCTGACATTGTGTTGATCGACAAGTAGCTGCCAAAGTCCTGATTGCCTGTTACTCCATAGTCGGCACGTATCTTAAGATCATTTATCCAATTGATATCCTGCATGAAGGATTCTTGTGATATACGCCAACCTAATGATACAGCAGGAAAATTACCCCATTTATGGTTGTGACCGAATTTTGAAGAACCTTCATGGCGCAGTGATGCTGTGAATAGATACTTGCCCTCATAATCATAGCTTACACGGCCAAAAAACGAAATGAGTCTGGCATCATTTTTATAACTTCCCATCATCACTTCTCCTTCTTCCTTGGCCCATTCGCCCGAGCCGAGATTATCAGCTCCCAGTCCATCATTGGGAAAATCCTTGTTCTCAGCGCTGAATCCTGAATACTGCGAGTATTGGTAAGAATATCCCAACATGGCTCTGATATTATGACGGTCAGCGAGTCGAACATTGTAGTTGGTGAGCCATTCCAATACGTATTGGCGCTCTTTTGAATAAGAGCGACTTGCCACACCATCATGTCCGTCATTTATAGAGCTGGTACTCGTAGACGGGCGGAAATATGAATTGTTATTACTATACTGATGGTCGGCAAACATCAACTGGGTAGTCAGATGATGAATGCTCTCTCCGTTTTTGGCCAAAAGAGGCAGAAGGTTTAATTTTAACGTGCCATCCCAGTCAAGTAATTTTGTGTCAGCATGGTCTTTCTCAAGTAATTGTCTTTCAACCGGGTTGCTTCCGACAATCTGTCCGTAGAAATTATAATACTGGGATGGATTCTCCGGGTTCATCAGAGGTGTTGTGGGATTCGCCTCAAGTGCATCTTTAAATACACTCCAGTCAGCTTGATCCCGGTAAATGATTCGGGGTGCCACATTAAGCTGTATGGTGAACAGGCCGCCTTTCGAGGTATGCATAACCGATGCACGTGCGCCGTATTCCTCGCGGCTTGAGCGCAAGTCAATGCCGTGTGCATCACGATAATCAGCGCTTACTCTGTAATTACTTCTGTCGTTGCCGCCGCTTACGGTCAGGGTATGCTGCATTGTAAAACCGGTGCGGGTAACAGCATCGAACCAATCGATATTTCCGCCAAGGTCAACGCCACGGTCGCCCCAGCCGAGCCGTACGTCGCGATAATCCTGCGCATTCATCATATGCAGGTCATTATTCACCACATCCCATGCAAAATTTCCTGAGTAAGTGGTGTGTGTCTGACCGTCTTTGCTGCCTTTTTTGGTAGTTACCACAATCACACCATTTGAACCGCGTGTGCCGTAGATTGCAGATGCCGCACCATCCTTGAGGACGTCAAATGAGGCTATGTCATTGGGGTTGATATTGGTGAGGTTTCCACCGGGGACTCCATCTATTACAATAAGGGGGCCGAGCCCTGCCGAACGCGATGACACACCTCGTATCTGGATACTTGCCTGATTGTTGGGATCTCCCGCGCCGGTGTTTGTAATGGACACACCCGGGACCTTGCCTTGAATCATCATTGACGGATCAAGTGTGCTTACCGTGAGGAAGTCCTTCTCACTTATATGGGATATTGCTGAAGTCAACTCTTTTTTATCCATTGTGCCGTAACCCACGACCACAACTTCGTTCAGAATCTCTGAGTTTTCTTCCATTACCACATTGATTGTAGTTTTTCCGTTGATGGCTATCTCGACTGGCTTATAGCCGATGTAGCTGAAATGCAATGTTGACTTTGCATCGGTCGTAAGGCTGAAATTCCCATCAATGTCGGTAGTCGTGCCTGTTTTGGTTTGCGGTACGGTTATACTGACACCTATCAACGGCTCGCCGGATGAGTCGCTGACTGTTCCCGAGATGCTGATTTGCTGAGCTGACAATGATATTGCAGACATCACAATGAGCAAAAGGAAAATAAGCCTTAAAGGTAATCTGTACTTTTCCATTTTCGTGATATTAGTTTAATTGGTTTTGAGATTGCAAAATTAAACACTGCGGAAATGCTTGTCAATGCCGTGTGTCGAAAAAGTAGTATGTTTAAATGGGTAAATATCTGGTATACAGACGTGTGTTGGTTGACAGACCCTTTGTTTATGTAGATGAAATACACCCTCCTTAGTGGCCTAAGGAGGAGATATATGGTTGTATGTGCTTAATTATCCGATGAATTACGCCCGATTTTAGCGACTTCATTCTCCAGATTGTTCCGGTCGCCTTTAGCCTTGTTTCTTACTTTTGTGCGGTAATTGTAAATTGTGGAAGTAGAGTATCTGAGGAATTTGGCGATCTTGATGCTGTCGGTGATTCCGAGACGTATAAGTGCGAAGATTCTCAACTCTGATGTCAGGGCTCCGGGTCTTTTAGGCACAATAGCTTCTCCAGGGATAAGAAGGTTGTTGAAATCCTCTACAAATGTCGGGAAAATATTTAGGAACGTTTTGTCAAATTGGGCATAGAATGATTTTAATTCGTCATCTACAATCTTGGTGGACTTTACAAGTTTCTGCAACTCCGCGGCTTTGCCGGCGTTGACGAGTTTACCTACCGATTTTCTGTATGCATCAAGCAGTTCTATGTATTCAAGTGACTGATCCATATATTGGCATATATAAACCTCCTTTAGCTCTGAGATTTCTGCTATGGCTGTATATGCCTCATGAAGTTTGTTGTTGGACTGGAGCAGCTGCCGGTTGAGCTCGTTGAGTCTGTCATTTGATTCTGTGAGTTGGCCGTTCACAACATTGAGCTTGTTGTTGGCTGCTTCTACCTTCCTGCGCCCGTCAGCGATGCGCAGCATCTGCTTACGCATGTAAAACAGCAGGATTATCAATAGCAATGATAGTATTGTGATGATGAATATCGTGTACTCAAGGGTCTTTTTCTGGTTACGCACAGTTTCTACATATATGCCGTTGATCATAGGATATGAGTCATTCAGTTCTATGATCCTTTGGCGTGCATTGCATTTAGCGGCATCTTCCACTGCGATGGTCAGGAACCTGTAGGCCCGGTCAAGATCTCCTTCCTGATACAGAATCAACGCTAACTGACGCAGAGATACATATTCTCTTACTGCTGATTTCATATCTGATATTGCAGAAATCAATAATTGCTCCTTTTGGCTGGCTGTGTCATGTAGATTGGCATATGATTCGGATAGAGTCCAGGCGCATATGGCTCTTTCATGCTCTGATAGATTGTTGTTGGTTATGAAGCTTTCAAGCAGTTCGACCGCTTCGCGGGGTCTGTTATGGACATTCAGCTGATCGGCTTTTATGAGCAAGTGGAATATAGAGTTGGGATCGTTGACCGTAAGCAGCGAGTCGCGGTAGTCATCTGTTAGTTCCTCATAATATTGTTTGTCATGGTTGAACGCCGCGTATGATGCGAGATGCCCGTATACGGTGCGTTTGGTATGATAGAAATAAGGGCGCAGATAGTCGGGGATGGCGTATGTGGTGATAGTGTCTATTATTGATAGGGTTTCATGATACATACCTACGTCGCACAGCACATTCGCTTTGTTAAGCAGTGCATTGGTTATAAGGTTGCGGTCTCCGATTTTTCTTGCCAATATCTCTTGTCTGTGACTCATGGCATAGGCTGAGTCGGCGTTAAACGAATGGTATTCTCCGTAAAGTGCACCCAAGGCATCAAAGCGTTCATGATCGGTGGTGGCGTTTGATAGATTGTCATGAAGCTCTGTCAGATATTTTTCTTTGTTTTCAAGGTATATGTCGCGATTGGCGATGACGCTGTCAAGCTGAACCAGAAGTGACTCAGCCATCGCATGCTTTGTGGCGGAGATGCATTGGGCGCATGCGATTATAAGTACCAATATAATTGTTAGGTTACGTTCTGTCATTCCGGTTACAAAGTTACTAAAAATTCACTTTTTTTACCTAACTTTGTTGACCTCTTTGAACAAAACTTCATTTATCCATAATAAAAAGATGAAAAACGAAGTGCTATATTTGTTGTTGCCTGATTTTGCAGGGCATGAAATGGTATATCTTGCCGAGGCGATTGCGTCTGACGAGTATGCTTTGAAGCAGAATCCTAAATATGTTAACAAGATTGTAGCCCCTGCTCTGCAGCCGGTCAAATCAATTGGTGGATTCTGCCTGGTCCCGGATTATTCGTTTGATACCATGCCGGATGATTATGCGGCACTGGTTCTGATCGGAGGGTTTGGTTGGTTGACGCCGGTTGCCGATAGAGTTGTACCGATAGTATCCAAAGCGCTTGCTTCCGGAAAGATAGTTGGGGCGATATGCAATGCGGCTTCTTTTATGGCAAAGCATGGTTTCGTAAACGGCATCGCCCATACCGGTAATGGCATTGATCAGCTTGAATTATGGGGAGGTGCAAATTATACCAATCAAGCGATGTATCAGCACCGGCAGGCTGTATCGGATAACCGTATAGTCACTGCCAATGGATCAGCTGCACTCGAATTCGCCCGAGAGCTGCTCCTTCTTCTTGAAAATGATACTCCTGAACGCATTGATATGTATTATCAGTTCAATAAGATGGGCTTTTGTGAATTATTTAAATGATGTAGAATAAATTAAAGATCTCATATGTTTATAGCGATTCTTACTTATAAAAAGCCTCTTGTTGACGTCGATCATTTCTTGCAGGCTCACCGTGATTTTCTGGCAAAGCAATATGCAGCCGGTAATCTGATAACATCGGGGCCGCGTGTGCCCCGGGAGGGTGGTGTGATAATGCTCAGGGCGGAAAACCGCGAAAAGGCTGAGGCTGTTTTGTCGCTTGACCCGTTTAAGATCAATGATATTGCGGATTATCAGTTGGTAGAGTTCATGCCGACGCTATTCTGTGATGATATCCTGAAGAATCTGCTCGGATGAAAAAGTGAACCATTGCTCAAGTTGGCTCGGCAGATATTATTTAATGAGGCGTGTGACTGAAACTGATCACACGCCTCATTAATCAACAGAATGTTATATCTTGTACTTTACTCTACATACAGGATGAGTCCCTTGAGATATTCCCCCTCGGGGTGGTAGATATTGACAGGATGGTCGGCCGGCTGTGTGAGCTGATGCAGGATGCGCACCCGTCGTCCTGTCTGGGCTGCCGCCGAGAATACGGCAAGGCGGAATTGCTCGCGGCTCACCGCCTGTGAACATGAGAATGTGAATACAAGTCCGCCAGGTGCTACCTTTGATATGCCGGCTGCGTTAAGCCGTTGATACCCGCGAAGTGCGTTCCTCAGGGCATTACGATGTTTAGCGAATGCCGGAGGGTCGAGCACTATCAGGTCAAATGTCCCTTTTTCTACTGAGTCGAGGTATTTGAATGCATCTACAGCACACGCTTCATGACGGCCGCCGGCAGCTTGCCCGAAATTGAGAGCTACATTAGCCTCGGTGAGTGCTATAGCCTTGGCCGACGAGTCAACTGATACAACCCGCCGGGCACCGCCTCTCAGGGCATATACCGAGAACCCGCCTGTATAGCAGAACATGTTCAGCACGTTGCGGCCGCCACTGTATCGCTCGAGCAGCAAGCGGTTGTCGCGTTGGTCCACGAAGAATCCTGTCTTTTGTCCCCGCAGCCAGTCAATGTTGAACCGCAGGCCGTTTTCAAGAGCCGTGCAATCAGCCGCGCCTCCTATAAGATAGTCGTTGACTGGATCAAGCCTGGCTTTAAAAGGCAGGGTGGTCTCTGACTTGTAATAAACATTTCTGATATCTTCTCCATCAAGGTCAACCAATGCCTGGGCGATTATGTGTCGGGCGAAGTGCATACCCGGCGAGTGTGCCTGCATCACGGCCGTGTCTCCGTAAATGTCTACCACGAGTCCGGGCAGGAAATCGCCTTCGCCATGCACAAGCCGGTAGGCGGTGTTGTCAGCGCGCCGCAGATTCAAGGCGCGCCGCATAAGGGCAGCCTGTTTCAGTGCCGCGCTGTAATAGGCCGAATCTATCTCGATGTCTTCAAATGCCAGAATGCGCACGGCTATTGAGCCTATCTGATAATGACCCACGCCTATCACACGCCCACCTGAGGTTATGATTTTTACCACATCGCCTTCTTCTATGCCTTCAGGAACCGATGCTAATGCCCCTGAGAATACCCATGGGTGGAAGCGGTCAAGAGACTCTTCTTTGCCTCGCCGCAGTTGTAATGTAGGATAAGTTGTCATTTTAGTACAAGGCGATAAATGTCATTTAGATTGGCATAGATGAGCAGCAGGAACATGAATCCCATGCCTATCATGTTGGCTACTTCGATAAAACGTTCGCTGGGTCGGCGGCGTGTGATCATCTCTATGAGCAGGAACAGTGTGTATCCGCCGTCAAGTGCCGGGATGGGTATAATGTTCATGAAGGCGAGGATTACAGACAGGAATGCTGTGATTTCCCAGAACGACAGCCAATTCCACTTGTTGGGGAACATGCTGCCGAGTGCTCCGAAGCCGCCTACACTTTTGGCACCTTCTTTTGTGAAGATCATGCCCATTGATGAGACGTATGTGGTGAGGCGGTCAATTCCGTTGTGCCATCCGCGGGGGATTGCCTGGAGGAAGTTGTAGTTGATCTCCTCCACTTCATATATTTTTGCGGCGGGGCGCAACTGGATACCTATCTTGCCGGCATCGCTTACCTCGACGGGAATGTCAAGACGTTGACCGTCGCGTATGATTCCCATTTTTGTAGTGTGGCCGCGGTATTCCTCTTTCTGCATGGCGGGGAGAAATTCGCTCAGCGCGGGAGTAGTGTCGTTGCCGACGGTAACTATGCGGTCCCCGGCCTTGAGTCCTGCCTTGGCTGCACCTTCGCCGTTCACGATGTCATCCACAATGGCAGGTTGACGCATTGCCATGTAACGGCTGTTGGCAGCGACTATGTCTTTTACAAGGGTTTCATCAACTGTGATGGTGACAGTGTCAGTATGGTTTCGGAGCACTGTGATTACAGCCCCGGGTTGGATTATATCCCAATTGTCGGCAGTGTCGCGAGGGTCAAGGCGTTTGCCGTTAAGGGTGAGCAGTATGTCTCCGTCGACAAATCCTGCGCGGTGCATAGCCTCTGAGAAGTCCATGCCTTCTGTTATTTTGTCATAGGGCACTATGCGCTCGCCCCAATGGCAGGCAATGCCGATATATATTGCTATGGCAAGCAGGAAGTTGAACAGCACGCCGGCGACCATTACCAACAGGCGTTTCCATGCGGCTTTGGTGCGGAATTCCCATGGCTGTGGCTCTGCGGCAAGGTCTGACGAGCTTTTCGTTTCGTCAACCATGCCGGCTATGTCGCAATAGCCTCCCAGGGGGAGCCAACCGAGTCCGTAAACAGTGTCGCGCCATGTCGGGCGACCGTCGGGGCGTGCGTTATGTTCGCGGCCTACTTTTATGGTTTTCCACGCATGGGAGTCATTTTTACTGAAAATCTGTAATGTACCCTTCATGGGGTTGTATTTCAGCAGCGAGAAACCGGGATTGAAGAATAGATAAAAACGGTTGACTTTGATTCCGAACATGCGGGCGAAGATATAGTGCCCGAATTCGTGAATAGTTACAAGAATGATAAGTGCAACAATTAGTTGCAGGGCTTTCATGAGAAATGTTTCCATTAATGATGGCGGTTTTTGATAATTTCGGAGGCAATGTCGCGCGCTTCGGTATTCGTGGACACAAGGTCGTCGAGAACCGGGGAAGCTATGAATGGCATGCGCTGCAGGGTGCCGGTTATGGTTTCGTAGATTTGGCCGAAGGTGATCTGTGACTTTAGGAATGCTGCCACAGCTATCTCGTTGGCGGCGTTTATCACGCACGGGATGTTTCCACCTTCGTCAAGGGCTTTGTGAGCCAGGCTAAGACAGGGAAAACGTGCGGTGTCGGGCTTCTCGAATGTGAGACTTCCGGTGGCGAGAAGATCGCAGCAGGGGCTTACATCGTTGAGGCGTTCGGTCTCGCCGAGCGCGTAGGCGATGGGAAGCTCCATGTCGGGGACTCCCATCTGAGCCTTGATTGCACCGTCACGGAATTCAACCATCGAATGTATTATCGATTGCGGATGCACTATGGCCTCGATACGCTGCGGCTCTATGTCAAAGAGCCAGCGGGCTTCGATTATCTCGAATGCCTTGTTCAGCATTGTGGCTGAGTCTACGGTGATTTTGGCCCCCATATTCCAATTCGGGTGGCGTAGGGCGTCGGCTGCGGTCGCACGGGCTATCTCGTTAGGTCCCCAGGTGCGGAATGGCCCTCCCGAGGCGGTTATTATCAGCCGTTTTACGGCGCTGCGGTTTTCGCCTTGCAGGCATTGGAAAATGGCTGAGTGCTCGGAGTCCACGGGAAATATGCGCGAAGGTGATGTCTTCAGCAGTTCCGTCACAATGGCCCCGGCTACAACCATTGTCTCCTTGTTGGCCAATGCTATGTCTTTACCGGCCTTGATGGCTGCGACAGTGGGAAGCAGACCACTGTAACCTACTGTGGCGGTGACAACCATGTCAACATCATGGCGGGTGGTGGCATCGGCAAGCGCCTGTGCCCCGGCGGCTGTCTCGATGCCCAGTGGATTCAGGGCCTCGCGCAGGCGTGGCAACAGGTGGTCGTGGCCTATCACCGCAAGGGCAGGCCGATGACGGCGGGCCTGGGCTATCAGCTCATCCACGCGTGTGCCGGCAGCAAGCACTGTAGCCCGGTAACGCGTGGGATAACGGCTTATGATGTCGAGTGTCTGGGTCCCTATGGAGCCGGTTGACCCTAACACTGCGATTTTTTTTTCCATTGGTGTTTAATGACTGGTGGGGGGAGGAATATGGTCAGGAGTTTTCGTAGAGGACTTCACGTTTTTGGCCGTCGGGACTGATGAATACAATCATCACATTTGCATTGGCGTCTTTTATTGCTGCATCAAGAGATGGCTGCGTGGTGGTCAGCACATGCATTATTATGTCGGGGTTTGAGTTTGTTCCGTTTTCGGGAACCTCGACCTTCACGGTGTTGGTAGCTTCGTCATAAATAAGTCCGGCCACCCCTGTCAGTTTGTTAGACATAGCGTTGTCGCCGTCACTGATGGCTTGATTCACTTCATATACGGTGTCTCCTAACACTTGGAAAGGCTCTTTTTTGCAGCTTTGCACGGCTCCGGCGGCTATCATGCCGGCGAGGGCGAGTGCCATGATTTTCAGTGTTTTCATAATTCTAATTGTAAATGTAAAGGGCAGGATCGAGCTTTATGCCCGCGTGCCATAATTCAAACAACAAAGGTCGCCCTGGGGTTGAGTGTCCTATGCGTTGACCGGCAACGACTTTGTCACCACGGTCTATGTAGCATTCGTCAAGGTCGGCGTATACTGATATGAAATCGCCCGGATGTTGTACAACAGCGGTGGTGAAACCGTCGTCGGTAGTTATAAGGCTCACTACTGTGCCTCGGTAAACGGCTGCCACCGGTCCGGCGCCTGTGTCGGTTTCTGATGGTGATTCAAAAATCATGCCTTCGGCAGCAATGGGGGAGAGCACTGACAGATTGAATCGCTGCTCTTCCTCAAACTGCTTTACAAACCGCTGTTCGGCATCTCCGGCGCTTATGAGTGAGTCAACAACCGCAGCGCCAGGTTGACGGGCATCCGGAATCACGGGGTCGGGCAGGCTATCGGTGAGTATGGCTACTATGTTGGCTGTATAGGCTGATTGCTCTCTTGCCACGTTCTCCAGAGAATCTACTCTCAGGGCCATCTCAATATATTGGCTGCGTAGGTCGCCCTTGAGACGTCCAGGTAAAAACTGGCCAAGAGGGGTAAACATGAATATCATGGCTATCAGAGAGGCAATAGCAGCGAGGGCACCGCCTGCAGCTATTAGAGCCCATATACCCTTGAATTTTAACTGCCACACCCTCGACAGGGTGTTGTCGTTGATCAGTTCAAGGCGATATCGGCGAGGTGTTGACACGCGGGCACGTTTCCTGGATCGTGAGACTCTGCGCGGCGATTCGTCAGGCTGTGTGTCATTGGCAGGCACAGGCCCGTCAGGAACCGCAGGCTTTGTCGCCGCGGCAGCCTGTTGTGTACATGTCACATCCTTTGATATCGCTTTTTTCTTTTTCACAACCACAAAGTTAATAATTTTTTGTAAAGCAGCAAAGGGACACATCATCAGATGCGCCCGTAGATTAAATGCTGCACCTCCCTCCCGGCAATAAAAGAAGCCCGGGCTAACGGCCCGGGCTTCTACTGAGGTATGTTATGTCTGATT
>JAMPHZ010000023.1 GCA_023663145.1 Odoribacter sp. | reverse complement strand
TCCATGTGATATTTCTTAAACATATTAACAAATTCAAAAAGTCAAGATGACTTCTCTCGCTCACTTCCATTTATTTGAGGTGAAGTTTGATTTGGGTGTATTCTTTTAGCACTTCTTAACTAAGAAACGTCTAATTGAACATATGGTAGATTGAGACGACCTGTCCCGAATCTGTCCCGGCATATTTAGAAAAATCCTTGCAACTATATGAGCTGCAAGGATTTAACCCTCAAGGGGTCGGGGTGAGAAGACTCGAACTTCCGACCTCCACGTCCCGAACGTGGCGCGCTAGCCAACTGTGCTACACCCCGTGTATGCGTTAGCGACTGCAAAGTTAATGTTTTTTTCAATAATCACCAAAAGTTTTTTCAATTTTATCGGCACATATTTTTTTTGTACCTTTGCCTCAGTTATACACAGTTTAATCAGTCCATATGATATCTGACAAGTCGTTACTTGAATCTATAGAGAAAGCCCTGGATAACATCACCCTCGGCAACCATGCTTTAAATCTATATGAACCAATACACTACACACTCGAATCAGGAGGCAAACGTCTGCGCCCTATCCTGGCGCTAAACTGCTGCGGCGCCTACTGTGGCGAACCTCTTGCAGCCTTGAACCAGGCATTGGGGGTGGAAATGTTTCATAACTTCACATTAATCCATGACGATGTGATGGACAGGTCGCCACGCCGGCGCGGCCGTGAAACGGTATATCGCCGTTGGGGCGACGTACAGGCAATCCTCTCTGGCGACGCGTTGCTCACCCTCGCCACAATGCAAGTAGTCAAAGATGCCGGATCGCACACTTCCAACGTGCTTGAGCTTTTCAACCGCACGGCCATGGAGGTATATGAAGGCCAGCAACTCGACACTGAATTTGAAAACCGTCTACAAGTAACCATCGCCGAATACATTGAGATGATACGCCTCAAGACTTCGGTTCTCCTCGGTGGAGCTTGTGCCATTGGTGCTGTAATGGGTAACGCTTCCCAAAATGATATCAACGCCCTTTACAGATTCGGCGAAGCGCTCGGTCTCGCATTTCAGCTACGCGATGACTGGCTTGACGTATACGGCAAGCCGGAAATTTTCGGCAAAAGTATCGGCAACGACATCATCACCCGTAAAAAAACATGGCTATACGTTAAAGCATGTGAGGAAGCCGCGTCTGAATTGAACGCCATATATGACTCGGGGCTTCAGGGCGATCAGCTCATCAAGGCCGTAACCGGCTTATATGACCGTCTTGACCTTGCCACACGATGTGACCATGAAATAGCCCGATACGCCGCTACTGCTGTTGAATCTCTTCCGGTGACTCTCCCAGCCGAATATCGCGAATGGTTTGAATCGCTTGCATCGGATCTTTCATCACGTGACAAATGATCGACACCCACACACATTTATATATGTCAGAGTTTGACTCCGACGGCGGCGGCGAGGCAGCTGTGCGACGCGCGTTGACCTCCGGAGTCAAAAAAATGATTTTACCCAACGTCGACCTCTCCACGATAGAGCCGCTTGACGCATTGACTTCCGCGTTCCCTGATGTGACTTTCGCCGCTATGGGTTTGCATCCGACCGAAGTCAAGGACTCATGGCGCGACGATCTTTACCTCATCAACACCCGTCTTTCCACAGGCAATTATGTAGCTGTAGGAGAAATAGGCATAGACCTTTATTGGGAAAAGGATCATCGTGATGAACAGATGCAGGCATTCGACCGGCAGGTTGCGATGGCTGTAGAGCTTGACTTACCATTAATTATACACTGCCGCGATGGTTTAGCAGAAACCCTTGAGGTCCTGGAGGCGCACCCTCAGGCGCGGGGTATATTCCACAGTTTCGGCGGGACTCAAGCCGACGTTGAGGCAATACGCCGCCGCGGTGACTTCTTTTTCGGGATCAACGGAATTGTAACTTTCAAGAACTCAACACTCCGCGATGTACTGCCCGATATAGGACTTGACCGTATACTTCTGGAGACAGACTCTCCTTATCTCGCACCGGTACCGCGCCGAGGCAAACGCAATGAAAGTGCTTTCCTGCCTTTCATCGCAGCACATATTGCCGCATCATTAGACGTGACGGCGGCACATGTTGACGAAGTCACCTCATGCTCGGCATCAAAGTTATTCGGCTTAGAAACCGCGTAAGAAAGAGAACTCAGGAGCTATCCCGTCAAGAATATCCACCACACGGCGTAACGACTGCTCGGTAGCCGTTCCGGATGTAAGACGGTTATTGACATACAGCTGCATCTTGACCTCACCAGGCAACGGCTGTTCTCCATCACGTGGCACGGCAGCCTCTGTCAGCGCTGCTGCCACTTCCCCGAAGTCTTTCACAGCTGCGATCTCTCCATCTTCTATTGACGAATCCGTAGCAAAGCGGTAGTAAGTGCGCGCCGGGGTTATTGACACATCAGCACGTGCTGTATCCACCGCTATTATCATTATAGTCACACTTTTTGTCTCCATATTCAAGCCTCATCAGCGTGGGAGCACTTCAATTTTAAGAGCCGCATACGCCCTGGCAGTTTTCTCACGAGCTTCATCAACACTGTCACCCGTGGCGAGCAGAACGCCCATGCGGCGATGCCCTTTGACCTCGGGCTTGCCGAATATACGCAGCTGCACCCCTTCCTGAGCAAGCACTTCCTCAAGATTTCCAAGCACCACCTTATCAGTATCACCTTCTATAACGATGGCACGCGATGCCGACGGACCATAGAAACGTATCGCCGGCACAGGCAATCCGAGCAGCGCGCGGGCGTGCAATGCAAATTCGCTCTGGTCCTGTGATATCATGGTTACCATACCTGTATCATGCGGGCGAGGCGACACCTCGCTGAATATCACATCATCACCTTTTATGAACAGCTCCACGCCAAAAATTCCATATCCGCCCAAAGCATCGGTAATCTTACGGGCTATATCGCGGGCTTTCTCAAGTGCTTTATCACTCATGGCCTGAGGTTGCCATGATTCACGGTAGTCACCTTCGACTTGTACATGGCCAACCGGTTCGCAGAATACAGTTCCGGATACTGACCTGACTGTCAACAGGGTTATTTCGTAATCAAAATCGACAAAACCTTCCACAATCACTCGCCCGGCTCCTGCACGGCCACCTTCCTGGGCTTCGTGCCATGCGTGGTCAATACGGTCGCTTGTGCGAACAGTTGTCTGGCCGTGGCCGCTTGAACTCATCACAGGTTTCACCACACATGGCAATCCTATTTCCGATACTGCGCGATCAAACTCCTCACGGGTATCAGCAAAGCGATACTCTGAAGTCGGCAGACCGAGTTCCTCGGCAGCCAACCGTCTGATTCCCTCACGGTTCATTGTAAGACGGGCTGCGCGAGCCGTAGGAGTTACGTTGAATCCCTCCTGCTCAAGCTTGACAAGTTCATCTGTAGCGATAGCCTCCACCTCTGGTATGATATGATCAGGGCGTTCATCTTCAATCGCACGCCGCAGTTCGGGAGCGCTGAGCATATTGAACACATAATGACGATGCCCGACCTGCATGGCGGGAGCACCTTCGTATTTATCACATGCTATGACCTCCACGCCAAGGCGTTGGAGCTCTATTGCCACTTCTTTACCAAGTTCGCCGCTGCCCAAGAGCATGGCTTTCACGCCCACCGGCGTCATTACAGAACCTATTTTTGCCATGTTGATGTTAAATTTTCAGCAAAGTTACTCAATTTATACAGTATTTTGCGACCAATACGGGAATCCAAATGTTAATAAATATTAAAGCAGGGGTATGATAATTAAACCATGATAGCCTACCGATGTCATAATTTCAGAAATAAATAAACAACTTTTTCATTCGACAGCTATAAATTCTAAACTACTTTTTTGATTAGATAAAAAGACTCCGACTCGTGAAGAATCGGAGTCTTTTTGTTAAAAAACACTCATAAATAATGTTTTTAAGCATATTTTTAATTGGTAAATGATGAAAAATTTATAATTTTGCGTTTCAATAAGATTAATGACAATAACAAGAAAAGAATGAACAAACTATACCTCCTGCTTCTTCTTGGCGCCGCATCTGTCACCGGCGCCTCTGCTCAAAGCAAATTTGATGCCGGCGGCCGCATGATTCTCGGCCAATATGCAAATTATCAGTTGAACCCGGCACAGGCAATTCCCGCATCGGATGTCATACAGATGGATTTCGAGAAACTGTCGCGTTCCGGTGGAAAAGTAGCCATATTCGTAGGACTAAATGACGGACACAGCGCTGACGAGCTTGAAGCTTACGGATTTGAGGTAGGTGTCGACGGAGGCTCGGTTGCCCTTGTAAGGGGCACCATGGAGGCTATAGCCGCACTTGAGGAGTGTGATTTTGTCAAATCGGTATCTTTCGGGAACATGCAGGACATCAAGCTTGACCTTGCACGCACAGCCACCGGCGTCGACATCATACACGCAGGCACAGAGATCGGCACCGCATACAAAGGCAAAGGTGTGCTTGCGGGTATCTTTGACCTAGGCATTGACCCCAACCACGCCAATTTCCGCAACGATGACGGCTCAACCCGCATAGCATCACTGTGGCAATATTCAGGCACACCCAATATAGCAGAAGGCGAAAGCCCCACAGTCACTCAATATTCCACTCCTGAAGAAATTTCAGAATTCACAAGCGACAACCGTATGCAAAGCCACGGCACACACACCACAGGATGCATGGCCGGCAGCTTCAACAAGCGTGGTGGCGGTGCGGTGGCGATAGCTACATCAACAGGGGGCACGCAAGCCGGCGCACGATTTGTCAACCCCTATTATGGAATGGCTCCTGAGGCCACAATCGCCATCGGCTGCGGCCCGCTCGCAGACGCCAACATATACGATGGTGTGCAGCGGATCATAAATTACGCCAAAGCCCACGACATGCCATGTGTGGTCAACCTTTCAGTAGGATCAACAATAGGCCCACACGACGGCAAGGACTTATCATCACAGCTACTGTCTAATATGGGCCGCGACGCCATCATATGCGTCGCTGCCGGCAACGAAGGTGATGTGCCGATGTCAATCACCAAAACATTCACCGCCTCTGACAACTCGTTCACCACTGTGTTCGCCGGTAACGGAGGAGGTGGAAGCGGCATTATTGACATTTACAGCAACGATGCCACACCATTCACCACTGACTTGATAGTTTACGACACGACAACCGGAGCTGACGTATATAAATGTACTATCGCACCCGGCGAAAGCAATGGTGCCCTTGTCACAAACAACTTCAACGGTGATGGCTACGTGAAGAATTCAGAATTTGACAAAGCTTTCACACAGTCATATGTGCAATGGGCATCATCATTCAACCCCGGCACCAACAATCGCTACAGCATGCGCCTCGGAGCAGAGTTATCAGTAAACCGCATCACCAACACTAACGCAAACCTCGTGCTCGCGATAAGGGTGACCGGCGCCAACGGACAACTCAT
Organism: Odoribacter sp.; assembly: GCA_023663145.1. GTDB lineage: Bacteria > Bacteroidota > Bacteroidia > Bacteroidales > Muribaculaceae > CAG-873. The sequence goes on along the minus strand of JAMPHZ010000023.1, from coordinate 36,751 downwards.
ACACATGACGCACAACAGCACTACCGCCGAGTTCACCAACATGGGCAACCCGGCACTTACTGACGGCTCCGGTTCTTTCTCCATCAGTTCAATGGCATGCGCCGACAACATTCTTGTCGTCGGAGCATGGAACACCCGAAAGAAAGTGCCTTGCCTTGGTAAAAATAACTCCGGATCATGGTACACCTACACCGACGCCGGCATGGAAGTTGACTCAATCGCCGGATATTCAAGCTGGGGCGTTCTCGCCGACGGCCGGCAACTTCCACACGTGTGTGCACCCGGCACGGGCATCATATCGTCAATATCGATGTATTATTACAACAATGCTACCGTGCAAGTAGACACCTACGATCAGCAGATCTCTGCAAACCAGACAGCCAATGGTCGTCCAAACCAATGGGAAGCCATGCAGGGCACCTCTATGGCCACACCCGTTGTAGCCGGCTCAATAGCACTTTGGCTTCAATACAAACCAGACCTCACAATCAATGAAGTAAAAAACATCATAGCCTCTACTTCTACACGCGATGCATATGTCACTGGTGCACCTTACCCCGTACAATGGGGTGCCGGCAAATTTAACGCTCTCGCCGGCCTCAAGGAACTGATCAAAAACAACGGTGGCATTGAAGACGTGGCAGCAGGCACAGCCGATAACATAGTAGCCCGCTACCTCGGTGCCGATAATTGGGAAATCCTTGTTCCCGGTGCTCCGGTAGTCGACATAGCTCTATACAACACTCAAGGTCAGATTGTAGCCACAGCAACCGGCTCAGATTGCTCAGCCAGCATATCCACCGCAGGCCTTGCCAAGGGCATATACATCCTAACCGCCAACGGCCGCCACTCTACTCGCGTAGTCGTTAGATAAACTGAACTAAATAAATATCACGGCACGCAGGCCCCCACTCCAATAACCGGACCTGCGTGCATTTTTTTTACATATGCACTCTCCCGCCGCCTCCATAAAATTTCTGGTCTCCTGCGCCATATTATTCACGGCGCTGACCGCCACTTCCGGAGTCCTCGACCCGGCAGCCACCATCTTCACAGTTTCACAAACCACCCGACACAACTCACGCGCCGAAGCTCCGCAAGTCTATGTGCCGATGATCCTTCAGATTAAGCCCGACGCGCCTCTTGATGAACTCGTGGATTTAGGCGTCGTTGTATATAACCGCCGCGCCGATCTCGTGCTCGCCTGTGTACCTCGCGACAAAGTCACATACCTTGAGGATCTCTCAATAATGCACCGGGCATCACTCTCAATCTCAAGGCAAGCCTGCCTTGACCGTGCCACATCAGCTACAGGGGTATCACTTATCTCATCGCCTGACTTCGACACACCATTAACGGGTAACGGAGTAATAGTCGGACTCTGTGATACGGGATTCGATCCCGGGCATGCAACTTTCAGCAAACGCGTAGTCGGCATCTCCAACTACAACGACACTCTCGCAACTGCTGATCACTTCATATCAGCAGCTGAAATCGCTGAGTTCACAACCGACAAGCCACATGAATACCACGCTACCCATGTGGCAGGAATCATGGCCGGTGACGGTGACGGAAGCCCCTACTCTGGAGTAGCGCCGGGCGCCCGCATTTTCGCATCCACATCAATTCTATATGACACGGGCATTTTAGCCGGAGTAGAAGATATAATCGACTACGCCCACCGCAATTCGTGGCCGGCAGTGATAAATCTGTCACTCGGCACCACTATTGGGCCGCATGATGGTTCCGATCTTTTCTGCCAATATCTCGACCGCTGTGCCGCCGAGGTGCCAATACTTCTGTCGGCAGGCAACGATGGACAGGCCAATGTTACAATAAGACGCACATTCTCACAGGAATCACCAGGCTTTCGTGTCATGATATCCGACCGGTTAAACTGGGACTACATCAACATAAACGGCTATTGCGACGCCTGGAGTGCCGACTCCCGCACATTTTCGCTCAGATACAGCGTTTATGATGCCGATGAAGCAGCTTTTGTATATACCACACCTGACATCGCGTCTACCACGGTGATAGATTGCGATGATCCTACACAACCGCTATCCAGATATTTTTCAGGACACATAACGGTCGCCACAGAACTTTCTCCGGCAAACAACCGCTATAACATTCTCTCTTTTTTCGATCTGAAATGTAAAGCCATGCGGGCCACCGGGCCATGGGCAAGATATTACATATGCGTGGAGACTGAGGGCGCACCGGGTGTGCATGTCGATCTTGCCGCAGATGGGGAACTCATCGGTCTTGACCCTCTGCCGGGCATGGGTTCATTGGTAAGCAAGGGAGATGGAGAATTATCGATCAGCTCAATGGCCTGCGGCAAAAACACCATAGCCGTAGGTTCTGCGACAACAAGACACACAGCCCCATTGCTTATGGGAGGAGAAGAATCATGGGCCTCAATAGTAACAGAAGGCACCGTATCAGGATTCTCTTCCTACGGTGTAACCGCAGATGGCCGGCATCTGCCACATTTCTGCGCACCTGGAGCATATATCGTTTCGGCTGTGAGCAGGTATTATATAGACAAGAATCCCGCAGCCATTAAGAGCGTCACCGCATCGGGTGACACACCACGTAATTATTACATGGCCACATGTGGAACATCAATGGCATCTCCACATGCCGCCGGCATTTTCGCACTTTGGCTTGAGGCTGACCCGACACTCTCACCGTCCGATCTGCGCGATATTGCAATCTCCACCGCTTCTTCCGCCGGCATTGACATCAACGACCCACGTTCAGGAGCAGGCATGATAGACGCTGTAGCCGGCTTGCGCGAGGTAAAGCGCCGTGCGGGAACATCCTTCCCAGAATATGAACCGGAGGAAAACGATGTTATGATATTCAATCTGCAAGGCATGAGGGTACATGAGCCATTGGCACCCGGCATTTATATACGACGCTGCGGTTCCAGATCAGAGAAGTTCACGGTCAGGTAAGTTTTGCCTTTGCAAAACCACGGGAAATGACTAACTTTGCAGTCCAAAACAGCCTCAACATGGACTTCAGACTCGAAAAAACTCTTGACGACAGCGGCGCGCGCGCCGGCACCATAACCACCGGACACGGCGAGATTCCAACGCCCATCTTCATGCCGGTTGGAACCTTGGGTGCTGTCAAGGCCGTTCATATACATGAGCTTAAGGATGAAATTGATGCAAAGATCATCCTTGGCAACACCTATCATCTTTACCTGCGGCCGGGGATGGATGTGATCGGCGCGGCCGGAGGACTACACCGTTTCAATGGTTGGGACCGCCCCATACTCACCGACAGCGGAGGCTTTCAGGTATTCTCCCTCAGCGACCGCCGGAAACTCACTGAGGAAGGGGCACACTTCCGCAGCCATATCGATGGCTCAAAACATCTGTTCACTCCCGAGAAGGTAGTTGACATCCAACGTATAATCGGATCCGACATCATGATGGCTCTTGATGAATGCCCTCCCGGCATGGCCACCTATGAATATGCACGCAAGTCATTGGGACTCACACAACGTTGGCTACGCAGGGGATGGGATCATTTCAAATCCACCGAACCTCACTACGGTCACTCACAGGCATTCTTCCCGATAGTTCAGGGATGCAGGTTCACCGATCTACGGCGCGACGCCGCGCGTTTCGTCGCAGACCTTGGGGCGGAAGGCAATGCCATAGGCGGCCTCGCCGTGGGTGAACCTACAGAAGTTATGTATGAGATGATCGAAGTGGTCAACGAGGAACTTCCTGCTTCACGTCCGAGATATCTGATGGGCGTGGGTACGCCGGTCAACATTCTGGAAGCGATTGATCGGGGAGTTGACATGATGGACTGTGTGATGCCTACAAGAAACGGCCGCAACGGCCTTATATTCACACCAGAAGGGACTATGAACATGCGCAACGCAAAGTGGGCCCGCGACTTTTCGCCAATATGGGCAGAAAGCCCGTGTCATGTTGACCGTGTGTACTCCCGGGCATATCTACGCCATCTGTTCGTGTCACAGGAAATACTTGCCATGCAAATAGCATCGATCCATAACCTCGCGTTCTATCTCTGGCTCGTGAAGGAAGCTCGCCGGCACATCATTGACGGTGACTTCGCCATATGGAAAAAAGGCATGGTAGAAAAACTCTCGCGTCGTCTCTGATTATTTGAGCTGTGTTCAGGATTATTGACAGATACATCATAAAGAAGTTTCTGGGAACTTATATCTTTGCGATCGCCCTGCTATTGGCGATCGTGGTGATGTTCGACGTCAACGAAAAGTTTGACTCATTTGCCAAAGCGCCATTGAAAGCCACCATTGTCGACTATTTTGTCAACTTCCTGCCCTACTTCGCCAATCAGTTCTCGCCGCTATTCACGTTCATTGCCGTAATTTTTTTCACGTCGAAACTCGCTGGCAACAATGAGATAATAGCCATGCTCTCCACCGGCATGAGTTACAACAGGCTGCTGCGGCCATATCTATTTTCCGCGCTTGTAATCGCTGCCGCGACATGGGTCCTCGGGGCATACATCATTCCACCCGCCAATGTAAAGCGTATAGATTACACCAATACTTACGTAAAAAACAAGCGCGTGGACTATGGAGCCAACATAATGCTCAAAGTGGCACCGGGTGAAATAGCCTACATGAGCCGCTATGACAATATTACAAAAACCGGCAGCAGATTCCAACTTGACAAGTTCGACGAAGACAAGCACATAAAGTCACGTCTAACGGCCCGCTCAATAGGATGGGACACACTATACAGTTGGAAAATCTATGACTATGTGATACGTGATTTCCGCGATGACCGGGAATACATACGCCGTGGGACATCGCTTGATACCACCATTCCTTTCGAACCGCGCGACTTCCTGATAGCAAAAAATGATCACGAGAAGATGACCACGCCGGCTCTCGCCCGCTACATCGACAGGCAGCGCAACCGCGGAGTCGCCAACATACAGAGTTTCGAAGTGGAATATCACCGCCGCTATGCCATGTGCGCGGCAGCGTTTATTCTCACGGTAATAGGCATGGCATTGTCATCGCGCAAGGTAAAAGGCGGCTTAGGTGTCAACATCGGCATAGGGCTTGTGCTCAGTTTCAGTTATATACTTTTCATGGCCATAACCCAAAGTTTCGCCTACTCAGGACTCACATCACCATTGATAGCGATGTGGATCCCGAATATCATATACGCTGTCATAGCTGTAATCCTTTATAACAGGGCCAGAATGTAACTCCTGTAATACGTTAATCAAGCATAAGATTCATAACAGGGCGCGCCCCCGGTAACCCGAACAGAGAAGCAATCCTGTCTGAACTCGAGAGTATGCCGCACAGCACCTCCACATCTACATCAACGTCAGGCCTGCGTATAGCTGCAGAGTCCCTGCGACACAGGCCATCACTTATATCGAATGTAGAGTTATTACGAGAGATTATCCGGTCATGTACCTTTATGGTTATCTTTATCTTAGGGAAAGCCCGCGCCACCGTGCCCAACACTTTCTCAACATCTACAATGCGTGCCATGCCACGCGCATGAAGACCGGTATTACGTTCACCAGGTGGAGCCATTATCACAACCGGCTTCTCTCCGGCCTCCGATCTCACGACTGACATGGCGGCTTCAGCCGCAACAGCATCAGTTGACAAAATCGCCTTCACCGTTATATTCTCATCTACATTTACAAAAGCCATCGCACACGAGTCTCCTCCCGGGTCACTCACCGCCACGACATGACCCTTGTCAAGTTCGATATCATGCACTGCATTCTCATAATCGCGCCGTGTATGACGCACTCCGCTCGTCTGCAGTCTCTCAAGTTCTGAGAAAATGGTATACGTAGGCTCTACCGGCATGTAATTGTCCGGCATCTCGAAAGTATGCAGCGAGGTATATCGCTGCTCATCTATCAAGAATGATGTGGCAAAACCGAATCTGGCATAGAAAAAATACAGCCGCCGGTTCTCCGGGATGAGCATAACAAAAGCATCACCACGCCTTTCAGCATCAGCAAGTGCAGCAGTTATCAACCTGCTCATATACCCTTTGCCACGCTCAGCGGCTGCTGTGGCGGCACAACTTATATATGAGGCCTGTAGCTCCTGTCCATGAAATGACATAGTAACCGGCGACAGCAACAGCACACTCACAATTTTATCATCAGCACGCAGCGCCACTACATCCTCGTCGCGGTAAACCTCGCCCATGAACCAGTCAGTCCACTGACGCGAAGTCCTGAACGATTCCCTGAAAATCTTTACAAAATCATTCTTTTCGCTCATGATTGTAAAATTTTTTACATTTATCAAGTACCGACATCACAGGAAGATCCGACGGTCTAAGAATCATGCGCAATGATGTCGAGAACCCCCAATAGCTCCATATCCAGTTGAGCAGTACTACAGCCTTGTTGCGCATCCCGAGTAATGTCACCAGATGCACGGCCATCCAGGCCATCCAGGCTATCCACCCGCTGAAATGTAACTTGCCCATGTCAACCACAGCGCGGTTACGACCTATGGTAGCCATAGATCCCTTGTCCCGGTAACAGAACGGTCGCCAACCGGTATCGCAGTTAAGATTGAGCGCCAACCGGCGCCCCTGCTGAATAGCAGGCTGAGCCAATTGCGGGCATCCGCGTGGGAAACGGTCATCAACATGACAGCATATGTCACCTATAGCATATACGTCCGTCAAACCCTCCACTTGATTGAAGGCATCCACAGAGAACCGGCCGCCCGGGCCGGCCTTTACTTCCGTACCTTTTAGCATGATAGGTTCACCTGTGATACCGGCAGTCCATATCACAACCGCTGCGTTGATGCTGCTGCCGTCGGTAAATGTCATGCAGTTGCCATCATAGTCTTTCATAGTACGGTTGGTTTCAACCTCGACACACAGATGCGACAGTCCCTTGACTGCATCAGCCGACGAGGCCTCGCTCATGGTGCGCAACAGGCGGTCACTACCCTCATATATCACCACCCTTACTTCATCAGGGTTAATTGAAGGATATTCACGTTTTATCACATAACGTTTCATCTCGCCAAGGGCGCCTGCTATCTCCACTCCGGTAGGGCCGCCGCCCACCACAACAAAAGTAAGCAACGCCGACCGCAGGGCTGAGTCCTGACAATGAGAAGCGCGCTCAAGCGCTCCTAAGATAGCATTCCGGCATCTTATCGCCTGATCGGCACTCTTGAGTGTATAAACACGGTCCGGCATATCCTGCATACCGAAGAAATTATTTGTGGCCCCGGCAGCTATAACAAGCTTGTCATAAGATTCCTCACCATAGTCTGTGATCACAACCTTACGGCTGACATCTATCGCCGACGCATCTCCCATCGAAAACTTGCATCCCTTTACACTGCGGCGACGCATCTCACGCCTCAGAGGAAAAGTGATTCCGGCAGGTTCAAGCGCCGATGATGCAACCTGATAAAACAGTGGCGCGAAACTATGAAAGTTATTACGGTCAATTATCAACACATCATAACGCGTCTTATCTATGGTTTTGGCAAATTGCAGGCCACCAAAACCACCGCCTATCACCACTATCTTTTCTTTTTTGCCTTCTCTCATGATTATTTTTCCAAGAATTTCTTAAGCACCACAGCATTGTTGTGCAGCGTGTCACGCGAACCATAAAGAAGAGTCACCACATCATGGCCCGCCATAATATCCTTGAATCGCCGGGCACCAGGTGACGCCTCAAGTTCATGCATATAACGGATTTCGAAACCTTCCCAACGGTTGAGGGGATCAGCATGATACCACTCGCGCAACTCATCGCCCGGAGCTATATCCTTAGCCCACATATCATAATGAAATGTGGCATGGCTTTCACCGCGTGGCCATAGCCGGTCAACGAACACACGATACCCGTCGCCGATCACCGCTTCGGGAGCCGCATACACTCTTTTTATTCTTATCTGTGTCATATATTAATATTATATGTGCTGCTTATTTTATTATTTAGAACAACCCGTACGGCCCTCATGTTTTCAGTTTATACTTTTAAACGCCAGTTTACCAAACTTAATACTTTACAATACACCTCGTTAATGAAAATTAAATAACACACCCTCTATTTAAACCCGACGCCTATCTTTTTTGTCATATACACAGATTCACTTAAAGCTAAAGGCTGAACCTAAAAAAGATTTATAAAAAACATCCAAAAGAAACAAGATCATGAAAAAGACCATTATGACCGTAGCAATTGCACTCAGCGCACTCTTAGCAATGCCGGCTTTTGCACAAAATCCAAATAGCAACGAAACTACCGGGACCGAAGTTTCCTGCCGCGGCGGCCAATGCCACGGTGAACGTCAAGGTAACCGCCAGGCAAAACCCAAAGGCAACCGCCCCGACCCATATGCAGGAATTGAACTATCAGCTGAGCAACGCACTGCTCTTGATGCTATAGAGGCACAGCGCCGTCAGGCACGCCCGCAACGGCAGCAACAGGACTCTGTAGCACGAGCACAACGCCGACAGGCACGTACAGATGCTCGCCGCGGTTACCTTGATCAGGTAAAAGGAGTTCTATCACCCGACCAATACGTGGTTTTCCTTGAAAACATCGTTCTGCAACAACCGGGGCACGGAAACAGTCAGGCAAATGGAGGCCCGCGAAAATGCGCGAATGTGCAGGAACGCCGCACCGACAACCATCGCCATCATGCCGTGAACTCATCGCAGATGCGCTCGCAGCAACGCGCCAACCGTAAATAAAGCTATCCAATAAAAACGAAAATACCCGCAGTCGCCACTTAAGGCATACTGCGGGTATTTTTATACGTTTTTACAGCCGATGATCGGCTTTGCATGCAGGAATCCCTCCTGAACCGGCCGGATCGGGAGGGATTCCTGTGCCCGAAGCGGGACTCGAACCCGCACAGCCGCAATAGCCAAGGGATTTTAAGTCCCTCGTGTCTACCATTCCACCATTCGGGCCGATGATATGGTATCAAAGTCGGGGTGACAGGATTCGAACCTGCGACCACCTGGTCCCAAACCAGGTGCGCTACCGGACTGCGCTACGCCCCGTTTTGCACTGCAAAGTTACAAACTTTTTTTATTTCCACACAAAGAATTCATATTTTTTTATAAAAATCACTTTCAGCAAAGCCTGCATCTTGAGTCCACGCGTCAAGAAAAATGTCAACAGAAATGACACAAAAGTAATTTTTTTGTGCAAATATTTGGACATACACTTACTGATTAGTATTTTTGCAGCCTAATAGGTATGATTTGTCTATGTCCAAAGAATTAAATAGCCATAAATCATTGACGGGGCGCCGCATGGCAGGTGCCCGCGCCTTGTGGCGTGCCAATGGCATGACTGACGACCATATGGGGAGCCCAGTCATCGCAGTAGCCAACTCCTTCACTCAGTTTGTCCCGGGACATGTGCACCTGCATGAGATAGGACAGGAAGTAGTTGCCGAGATTAAAAAACTGGGATGTTTCGCTGCCGAATTCAATACAATCGCGATTGATGACGGTATAGCAATGGGACACGAAGGAATGTTGTACTCCCTGCCTTCGCGTGAGATAATCGCCGACTCGGTGGAATACATGGTTAGAGCTCATTGCGCCGATGCGCTTGTGTGCATATCAAACTGCGACAAGGTAACACCCGGCATGCTGATGGCTGCCATGAGATTGAACATTCCAACAATTTTTGTATCAGGTGGCCCTATGGAAGCAGGGAATGTCGACGGCAAAGCTGTTGACCTGGTCGACATAATGGTCGAAAGCGCTGACACATCTGTGGCGGATGACCGCATTGACCGGATGGAACGGTTCGGATGCCCTACCTGCGGATGCTGCGCCGGGATGTTCACTGCCAACTCAATGAATTCCCTTACCGAAGCCCTCGGGCTGTCACTTCCCGGTAACGGCACTGTGCCGGCAACGCATATCAACCGACGGCAACTTTTCAAGCAAGCCGCACGTCTGATTGTAAAGAATGCCGAAAATTATTATTTTCACGACGATGACAGCGTGCTTCCGCGCAATATCGCATCCCGCGCGGCGTTCCTGAATGCCATGACTCTTGACATCGCCATGGGTGGATCAAGCAATACGGTGCTGCATCTGTTAGCCATAGCCCGCGAGGCACAGGCAGATTTTTCACTTGATGACATTGACAGACTGTCGCGCCGGACACCGGTACTGTGCAAAGTAGCGCCCAACTCTCATTTTCACATTGAAGATGTGAACCGGGCCGGAGGTATTCTGTCAATAATGGGCGAACTCGCCGATGCCGGGCTCGTTGACACACGTGCACACCGCGCCGACGGACTTACTCTCGGCGAGGCTATAAATCTTTACGCTCCCGGGCACAAAGGTTTTACCGATATGGTTGGTGAGCTATGGAAATCGGCTCCGGGGCTCAAACGCACCACCCAACTCGGCCAATCAATGGCTTACTATCCTGCACTTGATACCGACCGTGCCAACGGATGTATACGCGATGTCTATCATGCCTATAGCGCCGACGGCGGACTGGCAGTGCTCCGCGGCAACCTCGCCACCGACGGTTGCGTGGTGAAAACAGCCGGTGTTGATCCTTCAATACTGCACTTTACGGGAAAAGCCCGTGTCTATAACTCGCAGGATGCAGCTGTAAAAGGAATCCTTGACGGAGAGGTAAAAGCCGGCGACGTAGTAGTCATCACATACGAGGGCCCGAAAGGAGGTCCGGGAATGCAGGAAATGCTGTATCCGACGTCATACCTGAAATCGCGTCATCTTGGCAAGGCCTGCGCCCTGATTACTGACGGGCGTTTCTCCGGCGGCACATCAGGTCTTTCCATAGGGCATATATCTCCTGAAGCTGCCGCCGGTGGGACAATTGCTCTTGTACGTGACGGAGACAACATCACAATTGACATTGCTTCACGCAGCATAACCCTTGAAGTTTCACCCGATGAACTGGAACACCGCCGGGCTGAGGAAATAGCCCGTGGCGCTGACGCATTCACTCCCAGGGGGCGCGACCGCCGTGTCAGCGCAGCTCTGCGAGCCTATGCTGCCATAATATCTTCTGCCGATAAGGGTGCGTCACGAAATATTTAGAGCTTTAAAAATCATAAGAAGCACTTAAACCTATGACTCAGCAACAGCAAGCAACGGCACCGGCATCTCCCAAATCCGGTGAAGGTGTGCATATGACAGGAGCGGAAGCACTGCTCCATGCCCTCGTCGACGAAGGTGTCGACACTGTGTTCGGGTATCCGGGAGGGGCAATCCTTCCGGTTTATAACGCGCTATACGACTTTACTCCACTGAACCATCTGCTCGTGCGCCATGAACAAGGCGCAATGCATGCCGCGCAAGGTTTTGCACGGGCCACGGGCCGTACAGGCGTGGTGATTGTGACATCCGGCCCAGGAGCGGCAAACTGTATCACCGGCCTGAGCGATGCCATGATGGATTCAACTCCCATCATTCTTATCACCGGCCAGGTCGGGGCTCGTTATCTTGGAAGTGATGCATTTCAGGAAACTGATGTTGTGGCAATTACCCAACCTATTACAAAGTGGTCACATCAGGTGCGCAGTGCCGAGGAATTACCCGAGGCAGTAGCCAAAGCTTTTTACATAGCATCGACCGGCAGGCCAGGCCCTGTAGTCCTCGACATAGCGAAGGATGCACAAATAGGGACGGTAGACTATGTGCACCACCCCGTAAATTTTATCCGCAGCTACAATCCATGTCCAAAACCGGCCCCCGAAGCCATAAGGGAAGCAGCTAAAGCGCTGAACAGCGCCCACCGGCCTCTTATTCTTGCAGGTGGAGGGGTAACATTGGCGGGAGCCGAGCATCTGCTTCAGAAATTAGCGGAGAAAGCCGGCATCCCGGTCGGATGCACTCTCATGGGACTATCGGCCATGCCTTCATCTCATCCGCTTTTCAAAGGGATGGCTGGAATGCATGGCTCGGTAGGCGTAAACATCGCGTCTAACCGTGCCGATGTGATCATCGCCGTGGGAATGCGCTTTGATGACCGCGTGACAGGAAATACAGACACCTACGCCCGTCAGGCCAAAATAATCCACATCGACATAGATTCTTCGGAATTCAACAAAACAGTTGCCGCCGACATATCTATACATGGAGATGCAGCAGCCGTGCTACAAGATCTGTTACCGCTGGTCCGCGAGAATTCACACGATGAATGGCTTAAACTATTTGACCGGTGCGACGAAGCTGAAAACTCGGAAGTCCTGAGCCGTGAACTGCACCGCCAACGACATGAACCCATGACAATGGGCGAGGTAGCTGATCTGATCTCCCGCAAAGCTCCCGAAGGCACTATTGCAGTGACCGACGTGGGTCAGAACCAAATGATGACGGCCCGGTATTTCGGCTACACGGCGCCGCGCAGCCTGATCACATCAGGAGGCCTTGGCACCATGGGTTTCGGGCTACCTGCCGCCATCGGGGCAGCTGTAGGAACGCCTGAACGCACGGTTTGCTACTTCGGCGGGGATGGTGGATTCCAGATGACAATTCAGGAACTCGGCACCATAATGCAGTATAAAATTCCCGTTAAAATGATTGTATTCAACAATCATTTTCTGGGTAACGTACGCCAATGGCAAGAGCTTTTCTTCAATAGCCGATTCTCTCAGACCCCGTTGCTAAACCCCGATTTCACAGCTATTGCTGCGGCATATGGAATTCCGGCTATTCGTGTCAACGACCGCGAATCTCTTGACGATGCAGTCAGCCAGATGCTCGCCACTGATGGAGCGTTTTTGCTTGATGTTGCCATCGACCCAACCGACAAGGTGTTCCCGATGACCCCGGCAGGCCGCTCCGTCGATTTCATAATGCTGACACCCGACAAAACCTTCTCATATGAATAATCCGCAGTATCAGCTATTCACAGTAACCATATACTCCGAGAACTCGGTAGGACTTCTCAACCGGGTATCAAATATTTTCACCCGCAGATGCCTCAATATCGAAGATGTGACGGCAAGCGTATCCTCGGTTCCCGACATCCACAAACTCACCCTGACCACATGGAGCGACCGCCCCACAATGGAAAAAGTAGTCGGACAACTTGAAAAAATAATTGAGGTCATAAAAGTAGGTCTCTATACCGACGATGACATAGTATATCAGGAAATAGCGCTATACAAGGTACCCACAGCCGGACTACTGCAAGGCCGGGAGTTCGAGACAATAATACGCAGCCACGGCGCACGCGTACTTGAAATGACGCCTGAATTCACAGTAATTGAAAAAACAGGTCATTCGTGGGAGACCGAAGCCCTCTTCGACTGCCTGCGACGTTATGACATACGCCAGTTCGTACGATCAGGCCGTGTAAGCGTGACAAACTCACCTGTTGAGCACATAGATCTTTTCCTGCAACAACAGAATCAACGAAAAAAACAACTTGAGAGCAATGAATGACAACCTCCTGACATCTTACTCCAGAGAATGGTTTCTCACGGCCGGAGAGACAAATGCACGCGGCATCATGCCTGTTACATTGATAGCCGCACGGGCGATTGAACTGGCCACGCTACATGCCAATGCTCTCGGCATAGGTTACTCTAATCTTAGCGAGCACTCGATGGGATGGGTACTTGCGCGGCTGGCTATTGAAATATACCGTTATCCCGGCATCAACGAGACATACTCGATGACTACATGGATTGAGAGCCTAAACCGCCACTTCAGTGACCGTTGTTTCGAGATGACCGACACCGGCGGCAACACCTTGGCATCAATACGCTCGATGTGGGTCGCGATAGACACACAGTCGAGGTCAATGGCTGACCTTGGCAATCTGCCCATAGGATCCATTCCCATCGACACCACACGCAAGTGCCCGTTAGGGCGCTGCCGTCAGCCTGCGATAGCACCCGGCACCACTGTTGAGACAACCCGGTATTCCTTCAAATATACCGATATAGATTTCAACCGTCACGTCAACACCTTACGCTATCTCGAAGCCGTGCTCAATCTAAGGCCGCTCGAGTTCTATGACTCACACATAATCACACGCCTCGAAGCATCGTTTGACCGCGAATGTCACTTCGGCGACACCGTCGAACTGGTAACCGGCCCGTCAAGACGCATTCCCGAGGCCTACACAACTGAAATCATATCGCCCGCCGGCACCTGTGCCGCCGTCGACTTATTATTCTCATAACTTAGAACTATGGCTAAATTAAATTTTGGCGGGGTAGAGGAAACTGTAATCACCCGCGACGAATTCACCCTTGACCATGCACGGGAAATTCTAAAGGACGAAACAATAGCTGTCATCGGCTACGGGGTGCAAGGCCCCGGCCAAAGTCTGAACCTGCGCGACAATGGCTTCAACGTAATCATTGGACAACGCGAGGGAAAGACCTATGACAAGGCTGTCGCTGATGGCTGGGTGCCCGGAGAATCTCTGTTCCCCATTGCCGAAGCATGCAGGCGAGCCACAATCATCATGTGCCTGCTTTCTGACGCCGCCGTGCTGTCGCAATGGCCCGTTATAAAAGAAAATCTCAAAGAGGGTGATGCCCTCTATTTCTCACACGGTTTCGCTATCACATGGCCCGACCGCACCGGAGTGGTGCCACCATCCGACATTGACGTCATAATGGTAGCTCCCAAAGGATCAGGAGCCACAGTGCGGTCTCACTTTCTCGAAGGCCGCGGCATAAATGCTTCCTTCGCAGTTGAACAGGACTTTACCGGCCGTGCCCTTGACCGCACCCTGGCACTTGGCATCGGTATCGGTTCGGGATATCTGTTTGAAACCACCTTTGCACGTGAAGCCACAAGTGATCTCACCGGCGAGCGCGGAGCTCTTATGGGAGCGATACAAGGACTTTTCCTCGCCCAATATGAAACCCTGCGCGAACATGGGCACACGCCTTCTGAGGCATTCAACGAAACTGTAGAGGAACTCACACAATCACTCATGCCCCTTTTTGCTGCCAAAGGCATGGATTGGATGTATGCCAATTGTTCCACCACAGCCCAGCGTGGTGCTCTTGACTGGATGACGCCATTCCACGATGCAATCAAGCCGGTGATGGAACGCCTGTATGAAAGTGTACGCTCAGGCAATGAAGCTCAGATTTCCATTGAGGCAAATTCACGACCTGATTATCGCACGCGCCTCAATGCCGAACTTAAAGAACTACATGACAGCGAACTGTGGCGCACAGCCGAAACTGTTCGCCGCCTCCGCCCTGAGGGAAATTAATATAGTAATCTCCACATAATAAAGTCCACTATTTAGGCTACGGCATCAAAATAGTGGACTTTATTATATCTTTTTTTGCAGAACTACTTGCATAATATAAATTAATATTGTAATTTTGCAACATTAAACTTTATCTAATCTTTTTACTATGAAAACATCAAAAATAACTATCAATCAAGCGTTCTTCGAAAATGACGCCATAGTCATGCTGATTGACCGCCTCGGCCATGAATCAGTTGGCATAGTATTGCAACTATTCACGATGATTGCCGCAAACGACTACTCGCTCAGCTATTCTCAGGCCGATATCATACGCCTGCGCCACAAGCTTTTCGGCATCAGCAAAGAAACACTTGCACGCATAGTCGAGACATGCGTGGAACTGGGTATCTTTAATCTTGACGACTATGTGGAGCACGCTTGCCTCACTTCACCTTTCGTTCAACGGACACATAAAAGCTCGGCAAAAGTGTCTGGACACAAAGGGCAATGCGATACGCAACATGAACGACAAGATCGGAGCACAAAGGATAACGCCGTGCCAGATTGCCCAGACGCCGGCCCTCGCTCATGCATCGGAAAAACTAACGCACAGACATCTTTTAGAAATAATAACCGAGCGTGGCTGCCACATGATGCTCACGATACGACGGACCGTCAACACCCTGGTTAAGCACATTGGTGATTCCAAGCAAACCTGACACCTGCACATAGAAATGAGCGTTGTCATAACCTATACCAATCCCCCACAGGCCATTGAGGCGTTGCTGCGGGAACAAAGAGTCCTGTGAGAAAAGATTCTTCTCTATGTCTACACCTTCCACATCATCAATTCCCAACCATCCTCCGGCCGTATATTGAAGGACCGGTCCTGTAAAAAGCCGTATACCGTTGGTATCACTCAACGCAAACCGGTACCCGAAGTAGGCCGGTATGGTCAGATTGAGTTTCCTGATCCCGGGATCTGAAATTGTATTATTCTCATCCACCATAATCACGAGATCTTTCGTGCGGTAAGTGCTGTAATTAATCAGAAATGACGGCTCGAAGTATATACCTTTATAAATCTGCTGATAGTATGCAAATCCCACCACGAAACCGTTACCATTGCGGAACATATCATCACTCATGCTGCCTGAATGATATTTGCCGGGCACACTGAGGTCATATCCGGCACGAATGCTCCAATGGGTCGCGATTTCCGAATTCTGTGCGGTAGCCGTAATGCAGGCGGCAGCACATATCAAGGAGAGAAACAACTTTTTCATTTCATTTATTATTTTGAAGGTGAGTATACATAAGCGCCAAGATCAGGCATGCTGCCGCGTGGCAGGCCGTAACGGTCAAATGATGCTTCGTTCAGCATGAGCGCCGGATTGGCAGCACCTATTGCAGGAGAATCGTCACGCAGACGGTAATCAAACAGGTAATCTTCACGCACTGTGTAGTACAGAGGATCAGTATCCCACAGGCAATCGATGAAGTTATCGTCATCAGTCCCTGCACTGCGCAGGAGGCAGTTCTGCAAAGTGACTCCTGTGCCGGTGAGATCACCATGCGAGACATCAGAACCAAGCCCATAGATAATTGTATTTGAGATCGATGCCGCAAGCATAGGGCGCCCGGATCCGTCATCAGTCTTTTCATCAACATGGCTCAGTTGAAGTATCGGGCCACCAAGAGCTGAGAAAAGGTAGTAATTGCTCAATGTACAATGGTTGAAAACATGATTTCCGCCATGCAGCAGCACCGCTCCGTCAGCGGCCTCTGAGATTTCAGTACCTATGGCCGTGATACGTGCATAATATGTTTCAAGCGCATACGACCCGCTGTTGCGAAGACGTGAGTTGATTATGGTCAGATCAGGTAGTGGTTCACCATCGGGCACATCAGTTCCATTCACCGTCACACCCTGCCATGTATTCTTCACAAGGCAATATTTTAATGAATTACCATGTGAGGTGGAAGTAAAGAACATTCCGGTCCATTGACGTGACATGAGGTCAAATGAGATGTCAGCGGCCACATTGCCTGTGCGGTCGCCCGCAAAGGTGATTTCGTGTCCGGCCTCGCCATCGGCTTTCAATCTCCCTCGGACCACCATCATTGAGCCGTCGTGAAAAAAAAGTTCAGCTCCGGGCGCTATGGTGAGTGTGGCACCCGGCGCCACTACCAATGAATCAAATATCTGATAAGGTCGGTCAGCTGTGAGATATTGATCGCCTTCCACCACATAGCCACGCAACCGCACCACATCACGGCCAGTAGCAGCCAATGTTACCGAGCGTGTTGCGCCATTGGCTTTAAAATCAAGTGCTGCCGTGACCTGCACCGGCACTGTCTCACCATTTGCCGGCAAGGTAGTTTCAACCAATACAAATATTGAATCATTGGCACGGATCTCCACATTGTTGAAAGTGGTGCCGCTGAAGCCATCGACGTTCAGTCTGAAAAGCGAGGCATTTTCACCGGTGATCGCAATCTCATCTATACACAATCCTTTTGAGGCGCGGTTGTAGACCACGAAACGTTGGGTTGTAGACGGTTGGTCCGTAAATATGACACCCATGTCAAGAGTATCAACTGAGAAGGTGGGAAGATCAGAGGGGGATGTTGTGAAACCGTCTTCGATGCACGACGACAACGAGGATGCCACAGCCACCGCTGCTATTATCGTAAGGAGAGTAATTCTTAATCGGTTAATCATGCAATATTAACGCGGAATATCGGCTATTATTGCCATGACAGCGTATTTTTAAATAGCTGTCTGAAACTATTCCACAGGCATAACAATGTACCCTCTGGACTTAAGCATGGCGAGAATTCCCGTTTCCGATGGCAGGTGACCAGCCCCCACAGCTATGAATGCGTTGCCTTCACGCCCGATTATCTGATCAAGAACCCACATCCATGCCCGGTTCCTGTTTACAACAAGGCGCTCTAACTCATCGGTGCCTACCCCCGACACCGGTTCATCAAGCATAGTATACAGGGATTCAAGGTCTCCGTCAAGATAATACTGTGTCATTTCTTCAAGTTTGGAGATATTTCCGCGCGGATCTCGCACCATTTCCATCAGTTCGGCTGCCTGTGACGCCACACTGCTGCCGTAAAGCAATGACAGTTGTTCGTCAGCAGTCTCAAGTCCTCGCAATTCCTTTCCACAGCTGCGGGCATATTCCTGCACATATGTGTCAATATTGCCACCGGTGCTGAATCCGGGCAAGACCTTCTCTCCAAGAAACATCGTCAGAGCTGCTGAAAGCACACCCGGGCAGCGGTCATCCTGCTGTTGGACGAACGGGACCTGACCGGTCCCGAGCAATATATTAAACAACGCATTGATTGAATCAATCTGCTGAGGTGTGAACAATGAGGTAAGAGAGCTGTCAGGCGGAGCGGCCGTAGCCTTCATGATGGCTTCGCGGCCTGCATCACCGTTGAGTTCAGAAATGACCACCTCGCCCACAACCACCGAAGCGCTGTCAAGAGCCTCACGTGCTGACGCGGGCAGATATTCAGGAGTGACAAGATGGTGTGTTCCTAATATATATGAAGGGGCTACTCCGGGAGCAACCGGTGTAACTTTCCACAGCCGCTGACTCCAGGCTGCCAGACAGCTCATAAGCATGATCAGTGTCAAAATTTTTTTCATACACAAAGTTACACTTTTTTGGGCAGGCATGCATTGCCAAAAAGTCAACAAACTCTAAAATTTTGGAAAAAAAGTTGCCATCAGCCATTCATTTTATATTATTTATTTACCTTTGTGTCAACCACCCGCCACGGGCAGTTGTTTCAATTTTGCAGACATTAGACAAAAACATCAATCAATGGCTGCCTTTTAAAAGGTAACGTGAGTTGCCACATCAATCCTAAAACAAATATTCAAATGACTGCAATACTTCCACTCGCCACCCTTTCGGCTGCGGCTCTGTTATCCGGAGCAGCCTTGGTCATGGCATTTTTCAGACGCATGCCTGCCGTAGCGGTGGCTTATTTATCAATGGTGATTGCCTCGATGAGCGGCATGGTGGCGATCTGCGGCTCGCAATACTGGTTTTGGGGAGTGGCCGCAGCCATTGCTTTGGGCATTGAATATCTTGCACCGGTCCGTTGTCAGCGTGGCCGTGCCTTGTACACTGTGGGCGGCTCTCTCGCCGGAGCTGCGATAGGTTTGGCTTTGGGAACACAGGCCTCTGTGATTATAGGCTCGGCTGTCGCGGCATTCTTAGGATACTTCGCCTGGGGGCGAACTCCGGCCGGCCGACGTTCTTTGTCCTCATCTCCGGCGATCCACATCGAGGAGTTCGCGGCCATTGCTCTTCCGGCAGTAGTGAATTTCGCCATTCTTATGTTAATTTTCGCTCAACTGATTCAAGTGCAATGAAGTTTTTCAGAACCATCATAACATGCATGGCCATTATATGCATGGCCATTCCCGCTCAGTCCGCAACCCGCACCGCTTTGGGAAAGCCTGATCTCGAAGCCATCCGCATCGCCTCAACCGACGAGAAATCTCCATTCTTCTACCCCACTCTGCTTAAGGAATTCATGGCCAATGACACCACAATGACCGACGAGCAGTTCCAATATTTTTACTATGGCACCTTATTTCAGGAGGATTATGCCCCATACAGGCCGTTAACCGATGCCGAACAGCAAGCTGTACTCGCGCCGTTGTTCAACAAATCCTCTTGGTCGCGCACCGAGCGTAAGCAAATACTCGAACATGCTCTCAAAGTGCTTGATGACAACCCCGTGAACCTGCGTCAACTCACCAACCGCATCTTCGTATACGAACAGAACGGCAAATTCGATCTTGCCAAGATATGGCAGTACAAACTCAACCACCTGTTGTTGGTCATAGCCTCTTCCGGCACAGGCCTTGATACAGAAAATGCCTGGGTTGTGGTATATCCACACGATGAATATGATTTCCTGAATCTTTCCGGTAATACGGCACGCGAGGCCCGTTTCCAACCGCCTTATTACGACTATATTCTCATAAACCGGCGCGATGACAAGCAGCCCGAAGGATATTATTTCAATATTGAGGAAATACTGAAGCAATATTACATCAAGCACCCTTCTGAAATCGAGGATTGACATTCATGAAACAGATCATAATATTTCTGCTAATGTTGGTAGCTCTCCCTGCTGCCGGCAGCATCTATACCGTGGAGTCGGTTCCGAACGTTCATACCGACAACCGCACTGACTATGTATCAAACCCCGATGATATCTTATCGCCGCAGGCTGTCGAAGCCATCAATGCCCGTCTTGAAAACGTGAGGCGCACCACTACCGTTGAGCCGGCCGTGGTTGTGGTCAACAACATAGACCCAGAAGATCCGACACTATTCGCCACCGAGCTGTTTCAGAAATGGGGTCTTGGGAAAACCGATAAAGATAACGGGCTGCTTATACTGATCGTAAAAGATCTGCGACTGGCCACCATCAGACCCGGCTACGGACTCGAAGGTGTGCTCCCCGACATCACCTGTGGCCGCATCATACGCCAGATAATGGCTCCTGCATTCCGCAACGGAAATTACAGCGAAGGAACCGCCGCCGCCGTCGACTTCATATCCAAGATACTTCTCGACCCAGCCAACACAGACCAATACATGTCGACTCTTCCCGATGCCGACAATAACACAGCGGATGACAATGATGGATTCGCCATCTACCTCATATGCGCCGCTATCGTGGCCATAATAATGCTCCTTGGCTTGCTGATCGAAGTAGCATCACTGAGGGGGAAGGATGATTATGCCAAATATCAGCGTCTCATAGGATGGCGCCCCGTTTTCCTCGCTCTCACCTTTATGGGACTCGGTATACCGGCAATAGCATCCGTGCCGCTTGTGCTTATGCTCAACCATTGGCGCAACCACACCCGCAAATGTCCGGGATGTGGCGCTGTGATGCAGAAAGTTGACGAAGTACACGATAATGATTATCTTACACCTGCACAAGATCTTGAGGAACAGGTAGGATCCGTCGATTATGACGTGTGGCTTTGTCCGGCCTGCGGAGAGACAGACATCCTGGCCTATGTAAACCGCAACACCCCACTCATCGAATGCGAGAACTGCCACGCACGTACAGCCCGCATGAAAGTCAACCGTATCATACAGCGCCCGACATCATCCCGCAAAGGTAAGGGTGTGAAACAATACGAATGCCTCAACTGCCATCACACCACCAACAAGTATTATGACATTCCAACCGACAATTCCGACGTAGTGGCCGGACTTGCAGCCGCCGGAGTATTTCTCGGCAGCGGCCGCCGGGGTGGAGGCTTCGGAGGTGGCGGAGGTTCGTTCGGAGGGGGTTTCGGCGGGGGCTCAACCGGCGGCGGCGGTGCTACCGGTGGTTGGTAGATAGCAATACCATATAATAACCTTTGAGACAATTGTACCGCGGATACACATCTTGTGGATTTGTGGATCTGATGTACGTGAAATATTTTTGCAAACTTGGATTTTTTATCTAACTTTGCCAGACAAGACACCGCAAACGGCGAAATCAAAAAACGCATTGCGGTTTTTTGACGTTTCTAACGAACTATTTATTATTTCCGATGGTTACTATCTTGTAATTTGAATTCATCACATCGTGAAAGTAACAAAGGTTATATTCAAGTCAGTCAAGATACTGCTGTGGTTTTTGATGTCACTCATTCTGTTGGTGGCATCAGCACTCATTTTATTATACTCACCATGGAGTCAGGAACTAATACGCCAGTACGTCGTGACCACTATGTCATCAGGGCCGATGCAGGTATCAGTCGATAGCTTCAGACTGCGTTTTCCCCTTGACATCGAAGCCTCAGGCCTCGTGCTCAGGATGTCAGGTGAACAGACTGTCAAAGCTGCCGGTATTGATGCCTCCATATCTATATTACCATTATTAAAAGGAGAAGCCTCCATTCCACATGCATCATTGCACGATGCATCCATGATCATGGGTGGCCCCGACTCGGCCATGTTCATGACCATCAACGCCGACACCCTTAACTTGTGTGATGTGTCCATAGCTCTGTCCACCATGGACATCAATCTCTGTCGCGGGCGTATCGCCCACGGCGGCGTGAATCTCACACTAAATCCGGTGCCGTCACCTGTTGACACCACCACCGCCGAGCCTACAGAAATGAAGGTGAGACTTGGTACTATGGTTCTTGACGATTTCACTTTCAACATGGCCATGTTACCCACCATCGACTCGCTCAGTGCAGTCATTCCTTCTGCCACATTGCACGACGGACTCATTGACCTTGAAGCACAGACAATCGCTTTGGGGATTTTCACAGGCCACGGTCTTGACGCCGCATATATCGCTCCCGACTCAGCTACCGTTGCCGCCACGCCGGTAATCGAATCAACCCCCTCGACATCACTTCCATGGACTATCACAATCGACTCCATTGGATTCTCAGGATCCAGCGCCCTGTATACAACCGCCGGTATAGTTCCTGCTCCCGGCCTTGATTTCACATTTATAGACGTAGAAAATCTCGATCTATCCGTAACCAGATTCTTCAACCGTGCGGAGCGCGTTGTGGTACCACTCACAGTAAGCGGCCGCGAGCGGTGCGGTGTACAGCTCACAGCTGCCGGAACCCTAAACATTGATTCTGTGGGCACCGGACTTCAGAACTTCAGGGTAAGCACAGCCAATAATACATCTCTGAAATTCAATGCACTTCTTGGCATGGGCGATATGACAACCGATCCGCTCGTTCCCATTAACCTTGAACTCGACGGCTATATCGCTACGGCCGACGGGCGGCTCATGTTCCCTGCTTTCAAACCATATATGGCAGCTATGCCCCGTGACAGCCGCATCTTCGCTCAAGCCGATATAAAAGGCACATCCGGAAATCTGGCTGTAAACGACATTGCACTCGCCATCGCCGGACAAGTCAAGCTTCGTGCCAAAGGTCGCATTGAGAGTGCCTTCGACCCGGCTCGAATAGGTGGAAACCTCGCTCTATCAGGAGCGTTGATTGACTTGAATCCACTCAAGAATATCCTTCTTGACAAAGCTACAGCCAAAGAGATAAATATTCCACGCACCACTCTCAAAGGCAACATGGCAATCCATAACGGGAACCTTGACGGCTATCTTGACGCCATCACAGGTGAAGGTAAAATAAATCTTGCCGCCAAATGGAACAGTAGAGGCGAGGATTATGACGTCACACTTGCCACCGTACACTTCCCGGTCAACGCATTCCTCCCCTCTATGGGTATCGGTATGGTAACCGCCGACGTAACCGCAAATGGACATGGTTACGATCCTTTCAAATCTGACATGAGACTTGACGCAAGCCTTGACGTGACACAGGCAGTATACAACGGATATGATTTCTCAGGCATATCAGGCACCGCCAGCATCCACGACGGAATAGGCTCGGCCAATCTCCACTCTACAAACCCTGCCGCCCTGTTTGACCTTAACGCAACAGGCAACCTTGATGGAGAAACGTACATCTGGAATGCCGACCTCTCAGGGCTGCACGCTGATTTGCTCGCGATGCATCTGTCTCCCACTGAAACGACTGTCGACGGTGCGCTAAGCGCAGTAGCCTCATTCTCGCCGGCGTCCAACACCATCGCTGCCAAAGTGAATCTCAACACACTCACCTATACCGACTCTGTGGGTTCATTCACAATTGACAACGTGCTCGCTCATCTCAACGCCAACGACTCTGTGACCAACGCATCGATTCACAACCGCGACTTCTACGCATTCTTTAGTTCTAATGTACCCATAGACACAATCGCCACCCGTTTCGGAGCAATAGGCCCGATTATCGATGACGAGATCACCCGCCGCCTCATAGATGTCGAGCGTCTGCAACATGCCCTGCCTCCATTCACACTCGACGTGAACGCAGGTAACAACAATGCCATCACCGATATTCTTGCCGACAGCAAAATGGGATTCAAATACCTATCGATGACCGCAGTGAATGACTCATCACTCACATTCGACGCAAATGTACTCGGATTCCATACCGAAACTATAAAAACCGACACTATTACTTTCGATCTCGCCCAATACGGGCCTCGCCTCATCTATGCAGCCCGCATAAACAACCGCCCGGGCACATTTGACGAATGGGCACACGTAAATATCGACGGTTATCTGGCCGACAATCGTCTCGGATTCGCTTTGGCCCAACGAAATATCGCAGGGAAAGAGGGCTACAATGTGGGATTGGCCGCTGAACTGAACGACTCCTCAATAATCGTGAACTTCGAACCAACCGATCCTACTATCGCCTATCAGCCGTGGACTATCAACGAGGACAATTTCATTAAATACTCATTCACTCACAAGCACATTGACGCCAACCTGCACATGCATGGTGCCGGATCTTCCCTGGCCATATACACAGACCACATAGATGGGCAGGATGACCGACAGGAAGAACTTGTCGTCGAAATATCTGACATCAATATCGCCGACTGGGTCAATCTAAATCCATTCGCGCCACCCATGGACGGACAACTGAGCGCCAATCTCAAGGTTTCGGGAGAAGGCGGCGACGTGGTAGGAAACGGTTTCATAACTCTTTCTGACTTCAGCTACGATCGCCAACGCGTGGGAACCATAGGCGCCGACCTCGACGTATCCACCGACCTAAACGGCCGCATACGCGCCAACGCCGACATATCCATTGACAACGTGCGCACCATTACCATAGCAGGAGCACTTAACGATTCCACTGCCGGTTCCCCACTTGCCCTTGATTTCTCGATGATACACTTTCCGTTGTCAGCGGTAAATCCGTTCCTGCCCCGTGGGATGGCATCTCTTACAGGCACACTTAACGGCCGGATGGATATAACCGGCACAGGCAATGAACCTCTCTTCGACGGTTGGCTGCGGTTTGATTCAACAGAGGTCAAGGTAGACATGATCGGCACGACCTATCCTGTGAGCGACGTAGAAATACCGGTATCAGACAATATCGTGACATTCAACAACTTCGCCATTTCAGGTGTAAACAGAACTCCTCTGGCCCTAAATGGTACAGTAGACCTGCGGTCAATCTCGCAACCGGTGATTGACCTCAGCCTTACCTCAGCCAATTTCCAGATCTGTGACACACAGAAAGCATCCCGCGGAGCAGACATATACGGCAAAGGATTTCTCGATATTGACGCTACGGTAAAAGGCAACATGGACTTCATGCGTGTCGGTGCTAACATCTCTATACTCGCGGGGACTAACCTCACATATGTAATGAGCGATGCTGAAGCCGCAATACAAAGCCGCTCAGCAGCTGAAGTGGTAAAGTTTGTAAACCTCTCCGACACAGCGGCAGTGGCGGCAGCCGACTCAATCACCGGCAGCAGTCTGGCCATGATGATACAGGCCACACTAAACATTAACAATGGCTCCACCCTGAATGTCGATCTATCATCAGACGGTCACAACAAAGTGCGCATTATGCCTGAGGGTACAGTAAACTTCTCAATGATGCCATTCAGCGACGCGCGTGTTACAGGCCGAATCAACATCAACAGCGGGTTCGCGAGATACACACCTCCGTTCATGAGCGAGAAACTGTTCAATTTCAACGAAGGTTCATATGTAGCTTTCAACGGTGACATGCTTGATCCGATACTCAATATTAAAGCCGTTGACGTAATAAAGGCCAATGTGACACAAACCGGACAAAATTCCCGTCTGATAAACTTTGACGTAACACTCGCAGTCACCGGCACGCTCAACAACATGAATGTAGTGTTTGATCTGGCGACTGATGACGATGCGACTGTGGCCAACGAACTAAGTTCGATGAGTGCCGAACAACGCGCCAACCAGGCCATGAACATGCTCTTATATAATATCTATACAGGCCCAGGGACTACAGGCAACGCCAATCTTTCAGGCAACGCCCTCTATTCATTCCTCACATCACAACTTAACTCATGGGCCGCACGCACCATAAAAGGCGTAGACCTGAGCTTCGGCGTAGATCAATATGACCGCACTTACAACGGTTCCACATCAACTACCACAAGCTACAGCTATCAGGTATCAAAATCTCTGTTCAATGACCGCTTCAAGATAGTAGTCGGCGGCAATTATTCGTCAGATGCAGATGCCGACGAGAATTTCTCACAAAATCTCATCAAGGACATATCTTTTGAATATTTCCTCAACGATGCCCGCACCATGTATCTGCGTCTGTTCCGTCACACCGGTTACGAAAGTATCCTTGAGGGTGAGATCACCCGCACAGGCGTAGGCTTTGTATACCGCCGTAAATTAACCTCACTGAGGAACATCTTCGCACGAAAACCTAAACAAATCATACCTGCCACACCCGATAATTCCGTCTCAAAGCCTTTAAACACACGTGAATCTGATGAAAATAAATAACACACTTCTCCGACTCAGTTGCATATGCATGTGTGTGGCTACCTTATGGAGCTGCTCAACCACACGACGCATTCCCGAAGGCGAACTTCTTTACACCGGCACAAAAAGTATCAGATATACCGGAGGTATAGAAGGCGACTCCCTGTATAAACTCCCGTCTGACATCAAGACGAGTATCTCTGATGCCGTTGATGTCGCTCCCAACAATTATCTGAAGATTCTGCGTTGGAGGTATCCGTTCCCTCTTGGACTTTGGGTTTACAACAACTGGCCAAACCCCGAGAAAGGCCTCAAGCATTGGCTTTACGAAACTTTGGTGGAAGAACCGGTGCTTGTGTCAGACGTGCGTCCTCAGGTGCGTACGAAAATGATCGAGCAGATTCTTGAAAACAACGGATTCTTCCGTGGAACCGCCGCTTACGAACTTATCCACCCCAAAAACAAGCGCAAAGCGGCCATTCAATATACAGTGAACGCTGGGCCGGCTTTCCCGATCGACTCAATTGAGTTTCCTGCCGACACAACCCACCTGTTGCACCTGATCGACTCCATCGCCCACAGGGACCCTTATCTGCGCCCGGGCATGCGATTTTCGGTCGATTCTCTCAGCATCGCCCGTACACGCATCACCAACGTACTGCGTAACCGCGGATATTATTTTTTCCGACCTGACTACATTGAATACCTTGCCGACAGCATCATGCGCCCAGGAGCTGTGGTGATAAGGCTCGACCTTGCCAACAACATTCCGAATTGGGCTGCCCAGAAATATATAACAGGTACCACAACTGTGGTGGTGAACCGATACGAAGGTGACCAAACTCCGGATACCATACCCCTCTCACGTGGCATAACCTTGATTCAGATGCAACCGACACGACTGCGCCGAGCAATAATTCCCGAATGTGTCAGATTCAGGGAAGGGCGCGTATTCTCTGTCAGGAACATGAACAGCACACAGGCCAATCTGGCACGTCTTGGTATCTTCCGCGACATTGACATAGCTGCCATACCTGACACCACTGCCGCAGAACCGACCCTGAATGTGGTGGTAAACTGCCGTTTCGATGCTCCGCTCGAGGCTTCCATAGAGGTGAACGCATCGTCAAAGAGCAACAGTTACATAGGCCCGGGTCTAACACTCGGCCTGACCAACCGAAATATATTCGGCGGAGGTGAACAACTGTCTGTTAAGCTAACCGGAGCCTATGAATGGCAGACAGGCCACCGTGGCCGCGGAGGTATATTCAACTCATATGAGGCAGGAATCACCGCTTCGCTCGCTTTTCCGCGCCTGCTCGCCCCAAAATTCATTCCCCGAAGCCGCTACCAACTTAACTGGACCCGCTTCCAGCTCAACGCCGACCTGCTAAACCGGCCTCATTACTTCAAAATGGCTCAATTCAACGCATCGGTCAACTACGACTGGCGTTGGCGGCGACACGTCAGCAATACGTTCACACCGCTCAAACTCACCTATACAAAGCTTATGAACACCACAGCCGAGTTCGACTCCATAATGGCTGCAAACCCCGCCGTGGCACAGAGCTTCCAGAGCCAGTTCATCCCGCAGATGCAGTACTCTTACATCTACGACCGTGATTTTGATGCTTACAACTCAGTTAACGTTCAGTTCCAATTACAGGAAGCCGGCAATATTTTCTGGGCAATATGGCGCGCATGCGGCGTTAAAGGCGAGAAAAAACTATTCGGCACTCCATTCTCTCAGTTTGTAAAAGGACAGGTACAGGTCGTCTACAACCGGCGGCTCACCGGCGACCACCACATAGTAAGCCGCATAGCAGTAGGAGCTGAACATGCCTATGGGAACTCAGCCTCCGTGCCATACGCTGAACAATTCTATGTAGGCGGAGCCAACTCAGTACGTGCATTTACGGTACGAAGCATTGGGCCGGGTAGTTATAAGGCTCCCAAAGGCACCCCTGAAGATTACTTCGACCAAACGGGTACTTTCAAGTTCGAAGCTAACGTGGAGTACCGGTTTCCCATAGCAGGCGCGCTCCACGGAGCCGTGTTCCTTGATGCCGGCAACGTATGGCTTCTGAAGGAAGACCAGGCGAGACCCGGCGGAAAGCTGCAAGCCAAGAACTTCTTGCGCGATCTCGCTACCGGCACCGGTGTTGGCTTGCGCTTCGATATCGAAATGCTCGTCATTCGCGCCGATCTTGGCATAGGTATCCACGCACCTTATAATACCGGTCACGGAGGATACTATAACATGGAATCATTCGGTAAATCCCTCGCGTTCCATCTCGCCATAGGATATCCATTCTGATGTGTGGTTTAAATCGTTTGAATTTTTACAAAATTTGGGTTAATCTTTGGTCTATTTAACTGTACTGACGCCCGTTTTTAGGTAAGCCTGCATTAAATTTGCACTAAAAATTATCCAATCATGAAAAAATTCATCATCTTAGCCGTTACCGCTGCCTATGCGGTATCGTTATCGGCCCATTCATCAGCCCCGATTTCTCAAGACGATTTCATTAATGCCGCCCAATCGACTGTGAACGGTGTGGTATCGGTAAAAAGTTATGCGACCGTGCGCACCCGCGACAACAGTCGGCAGGGTTATGATCCGTTTCTCAACGATCCATTCTTCCAATATTTCTTCGGCGTGCCTCAGCAACGGCAACGCGGCGACGGAGATTCGCCTAACGGCCGCCCCCGTCAACCACAGGCCCAGCAACGGCAAGTCGGCCTTGGATCGGGTGTGATTATCTCGGCCGACGGCCTCATTGTGACCAATAATCATGTTATTGACGGAGCCGAACGCCTCGAGGTCACCCTCAACGACAACCGCAACTTCACCGCCACCATAGTCGGAGCAGATCCGGTCACTGACCTTGCTCTAATAAAGATTGATGCTCCAGGAGCGTTGCACGTGATACCCATGGGCAATAGCGAAGACCTGCAGGTGGGAGAATGGGTGCTTGCCGTAGGTAATCCCTTCGGTTTTACATCTACCGTAACATCTGGAATAGTAAGCGCTAAGGCCCGCAATATCTCGACCACCACCGGCGCCGGGACCGGAGCAGGAATTGAAGCTTATATCCAAACCGACGCAGCCGTCAATTCAGGCAACTCCGGAGGTGCTCTCGTCAATCTTGACGGAGAATTGGTCGGAATCAATACAGCCATTTACTCAAGTACCGGCACATATGCCGGATGCTCTTTTGCCATACCCACTTCCATAGTGCAAAAAGTAGTAAGTGATCTGCAACAATACGGCAATGTACAGCGGGCATTCCTGGGTATCATGTACCGTGAGCTTACACCCGAACTCATTACGGAACTTGGTATCACAGGCGCCACACGAGGTGTATATATCAATGAGGTGCAGGATCACTCAGCCGCGTTTGAAGCCGGGCTTTCACACGGCGATATCCTAACCCATATCAATGGTATAGAAGTCACCGGCACCGCCCGTCTGCAGGAGATTATGGCCAGGTGCAGCCCCGGCGATGTAATAACGATTGCATATGTGCGAGACGGTAACCAAGCCTCAGCCACCGTAACACTGCGTAACCGTGACGGTAACACAGCGCTCAGCGCGCCCGAGACACCGATGGGAGTATTAGGAGCGACATTTACATCCGCCGGCCCTGAGGTATTACAACAGCTTGAGATCTCACGCGGTGTGGCAGTTACCATTACCGGCGAGGGGCGGTTTGCCGATGCCGGAATCCGCGACGGATTTATCATCACCTCCATAAACAACATGAGAGTTGCCTCTCCCGACGACGTGGAGAAAATATACAACTCTGTTCGTAATCTTGGTCCCGGCGATGACAAAGTGCTGTTCATATCGGGCATATATCCCACCGGTAAACGCGCACACTACGCGGTAGGGCTTGACTGATAATCACGTGTGATCAATATGGAACGATAGGCTGCTCTTCATATTCGGAGATGCAGCCTATCGTTCATATGTGTCTAAGTGCGCAGGGAAGTAATCCGTGCAACTGCACCGAAGTGAAGATACAGTTTATTATTCTCCAGCGCCTACCTTGAATATCGAAAAATTCACTGAACCATATACACGGTGCTCAACAAATGATGTCATATTTGAGAAATCATATGCTTTAGAATGCTCTACTATGACTATTGTGCCTGGAGCTACAGCCCGCGATCCGAGAATCAGTCCCGGAATTGTATCAAAATCGGGCATTGTGTAAGGAGGATCTGCAAAAACGATATCAAACGGAGTGTCGCAGGTGTCAAGAAAACGCAACGCATCTCCTTTTATAAGTGTGAGGTTATTGACATTGAGCTGCTGTGCCACCTTTTTAATAAAGTTATACTGCGTGGATGCTTTCTCCACGGCAGTGACGGAGGCACATTCGCGTGACAGGAACTCAAACGTTATTGCTCCTGTACCTGCAAATAGGTCAAGTGCGGCAGCGCCCTCTATGTCGGCTATGTTTTCAAGCACATTGAATATGTTCTCGCGGGCAAAATCTGTTGTAGGCCTTGCGGTTATATTGGTTGGCACGTTGAAACGCCGCCTACCGAATTTTCCTCTTATTATTCTCATAATCGCCTGTTTATAATTATACAATCAGTTTAGACCATTACCGACAATTCGAGCGGTGCCCCACAGCGTGAGCCTGCTAATGTCGGAGGTAAGATGAGCGGGAACACATTCGACGCCCAGGGGGTGAGTTGCGGCACGATCGCTCCGCGGCGCAAAGCATCTCCGGCTATGAAAATCTCATCATTGGCAAGATCCATATTGCATGTCCGTGCGATCGCAAGTATGTAATAAACCGCATCGGCATCGGCCTGACAATTAAATGTATTTGCACCGGAAAGGCCGGCAGAGTCAAATGCGAATATATCGATACGACTGTCGGCTGCAAGATTAACATATAGTTTACCGGAGTTACCAAGGCGGCTGCGGCGTGAAAGATATCGGCCGATGACAGCAAGATGCCCCTGTAATGAAGCGCGGTCGAATGTGCGGTGCAGGAAACGTGCGGTGTCGCGGTCGAGCATGGCTACTATTGAATTCCGGGCATCAAGTGGAGCCACCTCGGGCGTAGGATGATCGCTGTCGAACATGATGTCAAGAGCATCAAGGACTTCGGAATCAGAGGCCGCTTCGGGAGGCAGGATGTGAAAACGTGATGTGACTGCCACTATATCCGTGCGGTTGAAATTTCCTAACAGCAATGGATTGGCATATACCGCCTCCTCCAATGCAGCAGCCGGTGATGTAGCGCCGCTGTTCTGCAACGGGATCGTTGACAATAGAGGTTCCTCATCTCCGACGGAACATGTAGCCAACACATTCAGCGAGGTATCACTGAAACTCAAGGCAAGGCGCCATCGGGCTGGTTGCTTGATAATGTCGCGTGTCAGAGGCGGAAGTGTCATCGGGCTGGTTGATTAGGTCAGATTTCGTAGTCAACGCAGGCGCGTTCAGCCTTATATGGAGCAATGATAGCAACCGCAGCCACATGAGCAGGATGCGCAGAATAAGTGGCCACATCGGCCATGGTATCGGCAGTGGCAGTCAGAACTATATCCCACGACTCGGCCTGATTGATATTGACCGCGGCCTCCATGGATTTGAGTTGCGGTATGGATGCGGGAAGAGCATTGAGCGCTTCGGCAAAACGTGTGGCTAACGCACGGCGTTCTTCATCACTGCCGTTGAGTTTAAAAGTAACGATATGCTTGATCATTGGTTGAAAAGTTTTTGATTCAATTGATTTAATGCTTGTGTTTTATAAGATGCTCCAACAACAACACTGACATTGTAGTTGCTCCCACCGTAGGATATCATACGCACCGGGATGTTATCAAGGGCCTCGAGCACAGCAGAGCAGTATGCGCTGCCGCGCGGTCCGGCAAAATCGCCCACGACGCAAACAATCACCATATCAGAATCAACGGTCACGGTGCCGAAGGCTTTCAGATCATTGACAATAGCGGCAAGATGCGATGTGTCATCAACTGTAACTGATACACCGACCTCGCTGGTTGCCATCATGTCAATGGCTGTATTATATTTGTCAAATATCTCAAATACCTTGTGCAGGAATCCGTAGGCAAGCAGCATCCGGCCGCTTTTTATTTTGATAACAGTAATGTTGTCTTTAGCTGCCACAGCCTTCACAGTGCCATCAGGCGGGAAGTTGGCAATCAATGTGCCCCGGGCCTCGGGTTCCATAGTGTTCAGGAGTCTCACCGGTATATTTCCTAACTTGGCAGGAAGGACACAGGTGGGATGCAGGATCTTGGCTCCGAAATAGGCAAGTTCGGCTGCCTCCTCGAAGTGCAGTTTGCTCACCGGCCGAGTATTGTCAACAATACGTGGGTCGCCGTTGTGCATACCATCAATATCAGTCCATATCTGTATTTCCTCGGCATCAAGTACAGCGCCGATGATCGAAGCTGAATAATCGCTGCCGCCACGCCGCAGATTATCAATTTCACCGTATGCGTTACGGCATATATAGCCTTGTGTAAGCCATATGGCAGCATCTTGTTCAAGGTCAATGAGTCTATGCAACCGCGTGCTGATGTACTTCATATCTGGCTCGCCACCCTGCGCCGTGCGCATATATTCGAGCGCCGGAAGAATAGAGGTCTTGATCCCAAGTTCTTCGAAATAATGCTGCATGAGCTGCACCGACAATAATTCTCCGCAGGCAAGTACTTCCTTTTCCTCAGCCGCAGTAAATTCTCCATCGAAGAAACGGATTATAAGGTTGAATATACGTTCAACGTAATGACGCGCTTTCTCCCGTGTTTCTTCCTGCGAATATAGCTCATTGATAACTCCGTCATATTTCTGTCTCAGCGCATTCAGAGTCTCTTGCGCGCCGGGAATATTTCTTTTGTATAGATAATCGGAGATCTCGACAAGTGTGTTGGTTGTTCCGGACATGGCTGATAGCACTATCACATTGCGGCCGGAGTCCTTGACGAGCCGGGCCACATGGTGCATCCTTTGCGCCGAGCCTACGCTCGTGCCACCAAATTTGAGGACTTTCATTAAAAATTACTTAGCGGAATTAAAGAGATTCTGACAATTTTTTTGCGTCAATACGCAGTGTACGGCCGGTGAATGAGTCGCGCAATCCTAAATTATGTGTTGCCATTATCACAGCCGTACCTTTGGCGGCAATCTCATGAAGCTGGCTCACAATCAAGGTACCTGTATCAGGGTCAAGATTCCCGGTCGGCTCATCGGCCAATATAAGATCAGGATTGTTAAGCAATGCCCGCGCTATGACCACACGCTGCTGCTCGCCTCCCGACAGTTCATGAGGCATCTTGTATGACTTATTTGACATGCCGACCTGACTTAGAACCTGGTCTATACGTTCATCTCGGGCATTACGGTCAGTCCAACCCGTAGCACGCAACACAAATTCGAGATTGCTGAACACAGAGCGGTCTGTAAGGAGCTGGAAGTCTTGAAAAACGATTCCTATACGCCGACGCAGGTATGGTATCTCACCTCTCCTTATAGCGGTCATGTCGTAATCGAACACGCGGGCCTCACCCGATGAGACGGGCACCTCGGCATAAAATGATTTCAGCAGTGAACTTTTTCCCGAACCTACACGCCCGATAAGGTAAATGAACTCGCCCGGATTGACAGTGAGCGACACATTCTTCAGCACTACATGCTCCTTGCGGAGAATTTCCACATTCTTATAATCTATGATAGGCGTCATTGGCGGGAGAGTTATGGGGTAACAGTAATTAAAATCGCATGGCCGTTCAGTTTTATTTTCTGTCCGGAAGGTACCAGCATAGTGTGTCCACGGCTTAGATCAAGAGTTGAGCCATCAGCAAGTGTTGCCTTGACATCGCCGGATATGCACAGCACAGCTGTCACTTTTTGGGCCGTAATATCCCGGGAGCCGTCAATAGTCAAACGTTTCACATCAAAATGCTCTTCATTGACCAATGTATCGCCATTCGGTTGCACACGGTAATTATCAACCACTCTGTAGTCAATTGCCTGACGAGCCTGATCAATATGCAACTCTCGCAGGTTTCCGTCAGAATCACGCCGGTCATAATCGTAAATGCGGTATGTTATATCGCTTGGCTGTTGAACCTCAAGCAGCAGATTACCGGCTCCGATGGCATGCACCCGACCGGCCGGGAGATAGAAAGAGTCACCGGTATGAGTTTCATACCAAGCCATGGCATCATTGAAAGTACCTTCTGACACACATCGGTCAAAGTCGTCAGGAGTGAGTTGAGTCCTAAGTCCTGCGCCGAGCCTGCTTCCGGGTTTCGACTCAATTATATACCACATCTCACACTTTCCATGGCCACCATGCAATTTGGCTGCGAGTTCCTCGGTAGGATGTACCTGCACAGAAAGATCCTCGGCTGCATCTATAAATTTTATAAGCAGGGGAAATTCTCCATGCGACTCCAAATATGCGGTTTCACCTAACAGTTCGGCACCATAGCGGCGGCACACCTCACTTAGAGGCATACCTTGTAACGGCCCCGAACCAACCACTGACTCACGCCCGGGCATGGCAGAGACCTCCCAGCTCTCGCCCACATGATCAAGTGGCGAGGCCAAAGACTTAAAGCGCGCCAGGGCATTGCCGCCCCAAATCACTTTTCGCAGATATGGCTTTAGCAAGAATGGTAACATTTTGCAAAGTTAAGCATTTTTTTTTAATTGATATAGGCTATATGTCATTTGAGCGCGTTCGTGCATGTCAATCTGTCATAAAGCTCAAAATATCTGGCATAGTTCGTATACAAATTGAAACGCGTCTGAACATTTGCCCGGCATGCCTGCGGAGAGAACCTGTCTGGATTTTCAATGACCTCATTGATTGCTGCTGCCGCCGCTTCAATATCTCCCGGTGAAACGGCTATACCTGTTTCAGGAGTCAAAGTCTCTGGCAACCCACCCACTGCAAAGGCTACCACTGGCGTACCCGCTGCCTGTGCCTCGATTGATGTCATGCCAAGAGTTTCGGATTTTGAAAGGCATGCTACCACCGACGCCTGTTTATAAAAGTCAACAAGGGCATCGCGCGATATGACACGCTCATATCCGGTTATTCCTAAAGGCAACGATGCAATCTGTTTTCTAGATAAGCCCAAAAGTACAATCTTCACTTTTTCAGGCAATAACTTACGGAGATGAATAAAATTCTCAAGCCCCTTATTCTTATCCCACTTGTTAGCAGCACCAAGCACCACTGCATTATTCATTCGGCCATCCGGCAACCGGGGAGGTAGAATCACGCCGTTATGTATAACTTCAAGTGGGTAGTCTCTAAGAAAAGAGTTTCTTATGATATCACGTAGATAATTAGAAACTGTCACAATATGCAAATTTTGCACATCAGTAAAGCATTTCTTTTTAAAGGCGAAATTACGCTCTGATCTATCAAGCAATAAGGAAGACGGATATTCTGAACGTTGGCTGCAATCATGACATCCTGTAAGCCACCGGTCACAATCATTATGAGGGTAAAACGCACAATGCCCCGTAATTGGCCAGACATCGTGAAGAGTCCACACCACAGGACATCCATAACTTTTCAAAAAGTCAAAAAGCAACCTATAATTCAAATAATAGCCATGTATGTTATGCAGATGTATAACATCGGGCCGCAACGTAGATATATAAGCGATCAACCTGCGGGTAGCATGCCGGGATGCCAGTCCATGAGAATCAAAAAGTCTTGTTGCCAATCCATGTACACTCAGATCAAGAAGCGAGTCTATACGGAACATGTTACCTGAGCGTGGCAATACATGTCCATCGCGCCCATACGCCACAAAACTCTCATATCCGCGAGAGCGAGACATATCGGCAATATCAGACACTATTATTCCTGGTGCCGACCAACCCACTACAGTATTTATCTGCAACAGTTTTTTCATCAGAGGCAAAGGTACGAAAATATTTTCATTCACAGGCTTCGGCCTTATGTTTATGTCGGCGGGAGCGGGCTGTATGGCCTGTGACCGGGGCCGCTCTGATACGGAACGGCATGTGAGGCCATTACAGATACAAAAAACAAAGCCCCCGGCATCGGTGTGATGTCGGGGGCTTGTG
>JAMPHZ010000022.1 GCA_023663145.1 Odoribacter sp. | reverse complement strand
CTTCTCCCTGCGCATCAACAACCGCCTCACACGCCGCAGCAAAGTGTTCCACACCATCGAACCGAAAATGAAGACTACCTTTAAGTTTATAGCTGACACTATCCCCGATGTGCGCTCCCTATTCCTTATCAGGGGCAAACGCTACATCTGCGAAAAAATAACTGCGACGTTCACCGAAAACGGAATGTCGCAGCTACTTAAAGGCATCTTCTTCCCCGTCAAGGATTAAGCGGCAACCTCCGCCTCAACCTCCGGCGTGGCGTTCTTCCTCGGACGGCCACGCTTTTTCTTTTCAACTCCCGGCTCTTCCTTGACAAGACCGAGGGCAACAGCCTCTTTGCGGTCAAGACCGAAGAACTCCGGCGTTCCCGGCTTGACTACGATCTTTCCGTCAATCTTTCCGTAAAGAACCCAGTCAAGCACCTTTCTGTTGGCGATGTCAACCTTTTTCTGATTTTTACGAATGTAAATATTCGTAATGCGGTTGCCATATTCATGTCCGAGGGCTTCTGCGATTGTTTCGTTGGCAATATCCAATTCGGAAGCTATTGTAGCCCATGAATGTCTGGCCCAATAGCTTGTGAGCATCGGAAACAACGGTTGATACTCTTTTTTGCCACCGCGTCCGGGCTTCCTCTGCATAGGCCCTACCTTTTGAAGTTCCTTGTTCATTTTGCGACGGAAAAACTCGTCGTTAGTCCAGTGATCGAGAATGAACAGCAGGTAATTCTCGCCGCTATACTTGTTGAAAAGCTCCATTGCTTCCGGCTCTACTTTCATTGAGTAAAGGTGGCCTGTTTTTGCTCGGTTGAAATCCAAGCGTCCATTCTTCATTTCCTTTAAGTTGGCAAGGTCAATCATATTAACCCCCATAAGGAAGAATGATAGCTTAAACATTCCCACATATTTCTCCGCGTGTTCCTCACAGTTAAAGAAGAATAGGCGGCGCAGTTCCTCTACGGTCAAAGACCTTTTAGCCGTTTCAACCGCCTTAATCTTGAACTTGCGGAACGGATAGTGTGAAGTGACCTCGTTCTCTATCGCGTTGTTAAACACAGCGCGGAGATTACGAAAGTGCAGGTTACGGGCATTGACACTCGGTGATGTCTGCGCCATGAAGATGTTGAAGCTATTGAGCCAGTCAAGAGTGATGTCCTCAAAGCGGAGTGTTTCGATAGCGTCGCCTACATAAGCCTTTACTCGATTGAGAGTGTGCATATATGTTTCTTTGGTGCTCGCTTTCTTTGTTTCGATGAATTTCAGAAAACGCATCTTGAAAAGCGACTCATCGACCTTTTCCTCCTTTTCGGGGTTCAATTCGGCAAGAATACTGTCGCGTATGTCATTTGCTGACATATCCTTGATGCGACCCTCTCGTGTGAGATTTATGATGTGAGCATCAACAATCTGCTTCACTTCATAAATATACGCATTAAGGACTTGCTTCTCCGGGTGGTTGAGGATTTTGCCTCTTACTGCGTCCCATTGAGTCGGGAGCAATTTCACCTCAAGTGAAATGTAACTCGTCTTGTTGCCATGCCCAATCGCTATTTTCATAACCGAGGGCACACCCGGTTTTGAGCGACGGCAATCTAAATAAAACTTTGTGCTTGCCATACTTAAAATGCGAGGAACACTCGATGCTGCACCTTGTACCTTGCACAAACCATGTACAAGGTAATGTACAAGGTAACGTCATCTTCTTTGTGCAAGGTTCAGCATTTTTGTGCATTTTACCTCTTTTTTTTAAGCTGTTTTTGGCCGCTAAACAACAATAAAACGCTGACTAAGGCTATTTATTGTGCCTATAATCAGCGTTTTAAGGATTGTGGTCCCACTTGGGCTTGAACCAAGGACTCCCTGATTATGAGTCAGGTGCTCTAACCAACTGAGCTATAGGACCTGTTGTTTTGTGAGTGCAAAGTTAATACTTATTTTTGATTTGACAAAGAATTTTGCGATTTTTTTTAGTCATCGCAATAGTGACGGAGCACTCTGCGATAGGAATTGAATATTTTACTCTTTGATATAAACCCAAAATACCGGCCTTCTTTATCCACTACAGGCAAGTTCCAGGCACCTGATGTATCGAACCGTTTCATAACTTCTTCCATGGTCTGTCCTATCATGATTTTATCAGGCGGTATGGTCATGAATGATGCTACATTCATCTTTCTATAAAGATCGGGACGGAACATTATATTTCTTATATCATCAAGTTGAACGACACCGAGCAGAATACCGGCTCCATTAAGAACCGGAAAAAGATTCCTGTTGCTTTGTGCTATTACATCTACCATCTCTTTGAGTGTCATCTCCGGGCGCACGCTCATGAAGTCGGTCTCAATAACTGAATCCATTTTAAGCAGCGTGAGAACTGCACGGTCTTTCTGATGGGTCAGTAATTTGCCTTGCTTGGCCAGTCGCATGGTATAGATGCTGTAAGGCTCGAATATTTTTATAGTGCCATATGCTATGGTTGAAACAATCAGCAGTGGTAGGAAAAGATGGTAGCCGCCGGTAAGCTCAGCGGTGAGAAATATAGCCATTAAAGGGGCATGCATGACTCCGCTCATAACACCAGCCATGCCTATAAGGGCAAAATTCTTGTTACTCAGTACTATGTCAAAGCCTACCATGTTGAAAACGAAAGCGAATAAAAAACCGGTCATGCATCCTACATAGAGTGATGGCGCGAATGTACCGCCTACGCCTCCAGCTCCGTTAGTCGCCGATGTCGCAAAGGCTTTTGTAAGTATAATGAGCGAGATGAAAAGGACTATGAACAATACTGATTCTCTATCACCATAAAATATTGATCCGTCGACAATAGAAGATGGATCTCCGGCAAGCAATCCCATAATTGAGTCATATCCCTCTCCATAAAGAGGCGGTAGCAGAAAAACCAAAAGTGAAAGGATAGTGCATCCTATGATTGTCTTTATCCATGGGCGACTGAACCGACTGAAGAAGTTTTCCATCATGTTCATTACACGTGTGAAATACAATGATACAAGCCCGGTTACAATCCCGAGAACAATTACTGGAGGGATCTTTGCTGTAATAAAATCTTCGCTCTGCACAAAAAAGAATTCAAATGAAAATCCAGTGTACATGTATGCTATAGTGGCACTTGTGATTGCTGAGATAAGGAGTGGCATTACAGATACAGTAGTCAGGTCAAGCATCAGCACTTCAAGTGTAAAAAGCATACCGGCTATTGGAGCCTTGAATATCCCGGCAATGCCGGCTGCTGCGCCACATCCTACAAGTATCATTAGAATACGCGGCGACATGCGGAATGCCGATCCCAAGTTTGATCCAATAGCCGCTCCAGTAAATACGATAGGTCCTTCAGCACCTACGGAACCTCCAAAGCCTATGGTTACCGATGAGGCAAGCAGAGATGTGTATATGTTATGCCGCTTCATGCGCGATTTATTCTGGGATATAGCCCATAGCACACGTGTTACACCATGCGATATATTGTCTTTCACTAAGAATCTTACATATAAAGCTGTTATTACGACTCCAAGTGTAGGCAGCAGTATATAAAGGTAGTTTCCTTCGTGAAGATTAATATGTGATGTGAGGATGGATGAAATAGTATGTATGAGGTATTTTAGAAGTTGTGCGGCGAGGCCTCCGAACACACCTACAAGCAATGCAAGAAATATAAGAAATGTGCGTTCGCTTATATGTTTTTCTCTCCATTGGAGGAATCTCATGAACGCGGCATTTATTTTGCTATTATGTATATATCGTTGTGTCACTTTATGTTATTGCTGTAAATATAAAGTAATTATCAGACTCCTTTACCGGTCAATACGGTGTTAACGGTATAAAATAATATCTTAAGGTCGACACTTAATGATACATTTTCAAGATAAAGTATGTCGTAACGCAGGCGTTCTACCATTTGATCAACATTGGCTGCATAACCGAATTTCACCATTCCCCACGATGTTATACCTGGGCGTACCTGATGAATAAGGTTATAATGTGGAGCTCTTCGGGCTATTTGGTTCCCGAAAAACTCACGTTCAGGTCTTGGCCCTACAAGCGACATCTCCCCCTTGAGTACATTCCAGAACTGAGGCAGTTCGTCAAGTCTATATTTACGTAAGGTACGTCCGATGCGTGTGATACGCGGGTCGGCATCGCCGCTTGACAATGCCGGGCCTTGTGGTTCGGCATCTGTGACCATGGTGCGGAATTTAATAATATTGAAGGGCTTTTTGCGGTAGCCCACACGCTCTTGTCGGTAGAATACAGATCCTCGCGAATCCCGTTTTATCGCTAACGATATAAATACCATCAATGGAGAAAGCACTAACAATGCAACAGTTGAAACGGCAATATCACCTATCCGTTTGAGATTTACCGTTGAAGGTGCTATATTTGAGCGTGTTATATTTATCAGTGGTTCGGATGCCACTGATCTCACCCGCGGATTAGCGGATATAAGATGATAAAGATCAAGTGGCACATATATGTCAAGACCGGTACTGTACAATTTGGCAAGCAGATTGTGATCGTCGGCAAGATGGCGATGACTTGTCCCTACTATTATCACTTGTGGATTGTATGTAATGATCGCAGAGTCGATTGAATCACTATCGGCTAAGGCAAATCCTGCTATTTTGAAATCGCTACCCCTCTTTGCATTGCTTATTTTGGCCGCCAACGTCTTGGCCTCGCTATCGCTCCCTACTATAATTGCATTGTATATTCCGCCTCGCCTGACTCTCTCTCTTATGAATGAATTATTAATTATTATACGGCACAGAAGGGTTGGGCCGCATAGCAGGAGCCACAGAATTGCCATCAACTCATAGTTATGCAATCTTTCCGGCACATTATCATTTATCAGCGCGGTAAAGAAAATAAACAACATGCCTACGAGGGACATGAATGCCGAGTTGCCAAGTTGATCAATTCTGGATTTAATACCCGGGCGGTTATAAAATCCAGAAACGGCATATAATGCTACCATCACCAAAGGATAGAAGAATTGACCAAGCAGAATGTTCGTGTCATGAAAAAGCCATTCGCCCAATAATCGCGGCTCAATACCCGGGGGCAGCGAAAAATAACGCACAATATTGAAGAGCAGCCACCCAATGTTACACATTATGTAGTCACTGACAATATACAATATGCGGTGTCGCTGCGTTACTGTCATTTACGTAATACCTTGAACAGGCCTCCTGCACCGATTTTAATTACAGATGATGCTTTTGAGGCAGCGGGCTCATTACGCCGTGATTCACACACGTAATCAACGGCTTCAAGTATCTCAGACGCTATGGATTTGAAATCAAGAGGAGTGGGGGCTCCACTTATGTTGGCCGAAGTAGACACCAATGGCGCGCGTAGGGCATGACATAGATTAGCCGAAAATTCCTCTCGGGTGAGTCTTACCCCGATACTACCATCTTCTGCAAGAAGTTCAGGTGCCACACCGATACCTCTGTCATAGATGATTGTTACCGGGTCAGTTGCAACCTCAATCAACTGGATTGCAACTTCAGGGATATCTTCGACAACTCTATCAAGCGCAGCAATGGAATCGACCAATGTTATCAACGCCTTAGCCTCGCTGCGTTGTTTTATCTCGAAAATACGTTGCACAGCTTTGGAATTACGTGCATCACATCCTAATCCCCAGACAGTATCTGTAGGATAAAGAATCACGCCCCCGTGTCGCATGACCTCAACCGCCTGTGCGATATCGCTTCTGAAGTCTTCATTTAGATTCATAACCTTGATTTGGGGACAGTGGACTGGAAGTCTTTAAGATATAAAGGTGTGCTATATGCCAGGTCAATAAAATCACGACGGGCGTAAGCACACTCAGCCAGTGCGACCATGTCTACGGCCAATGGCACCACATCAGGCACAAATATCACATTTGAAGCCTTTATGACTTCGGCTGCTTTCGCACTTCCATCACCGAATAGGAGTACGGGTCTGCCTGTTGATATAAGTGTTGCATAAGAATCTTCCGTAAGAATCAATGGCGCCGGAGCAAGAAGTTCTTGCAACGCAAAATCGTAAGCTGCAGTAAAGACTTCCATTCGCCGGGCATCAATCATAGGCACCAATATTGAATCAGGATCTACGTCATCTGTAGAAAACATAACACGTGATGCGAGTAATTCAAGCGTCTTTACACCTATAAGCGGGATTTTCAGAGCATAGGCAAGCCCTTTTGCCTCACTCAGTCCAATACGCAGCCCGGTATAACTTCCGGGGCCGAGGCTAACCGCCACGGCCTCGAGCCTAAGCTCACGCTCGGCAGCGAAATCAATACATTTTTTTATAAAGTTGCTGAGCAATGCGGCATGGTTGCGACCTTCAAAATCTTCGGCATGGCACAGAACCATACCCTCGGCGGTCAAAGCCGCCGAGCATACTGCTGTTGTTGTATCAATATTTAAAATTACGGCCATTATTTGCGTAATTATAGGGTTCTGTGGTACAAAATTACAATATTTTTTTCATTTCCGACCAATATGGAGTAAAAAATCAATAGTTGTGAAATCAGAAATATTTATTTACCTTTGTGCAAACCCTTAAATTTAAAACCGATGAAAATACCATTTGCCGAATCCTGGCGGATAAAAATGATTGAACCCATACGTAAAAGTACGCGCGATGAGCGCGAGCAATGGATAAAGGAAGCTCATTACAATGTATTTCAACTTCCGGCCGACAGAGTATACATAGATCTCCTTACTGACTCGGGTACGGGAGCGATGAGCGACAGACAGTGGTCAGCGATGATGCTCGGCGACGAAAGTTATGCCGGTGCGCGTTCTTACTTCAGAATGAAAGATACAATTGAACGAATTACAGGATTCCCGATTATAATACCAACACATCAGGGACGCGCGGCTGAGAATGTGCTTTTCAGTGCACTTGTCCACGAAGGAGATGTTGTGCCCGGTAATTCTCATTTTGACACCACCAAAGGCCATATTGAAAGCCGGAAAGCAATTGCTGTTGACTGCACTATAGATGAAGCACGCGACACTCAGCTTGAGCATCCGTTTAAAGGCAATGTCGATATCCGCAAACTTGAGGAGGTCTTAGTAAAATTTCAGGGAAGAATACCGTTCATTATCGTAACAATTACCAACAATACAGCAGGTGGCCAACCTGTTTCAATGGAAAACCTGAGATCAGTCAGGTCATTGGCCGACAAGTATAATCTACGCGTGATTTTTGATTCTGCGCGTTTTGCTGAAAATGCATATTTCATTAAAACAAGAGAGGAGGGATACTCACACAAAACCATAAAGGAAATAG
This sequence comes from Odoribacter sp., assembly GCA_023663145.1. GTDB lineage: Bacteria > Bacteroidota > Bacteroidia > Bacteroidales > Muribaculaceae > CAG-873. The sequence goes on along the minus strand of JAMPHZ010000022.1, from coordinate 35,240 downwards.
TAAAAGAAATGTTCTCATTAGCCGATGCCATGACCATGTCGGCCAAAAAGGACGCTATTGTAAATATGGGAGGATTTATAGCGACCCGTCACGAGGATTGGGCCGACGGTGCCCGTAAATTCTCGATTCCTTATGAAGGATATCTCACTTATGGTGGCATGAACGGTCGAGATATGGAGGCTTTGGCAGTCGGGCTTGACGAGAATACGGAATACGATAATCTGCACACCCGTATTCATCAGGTCGAATATCTTGCAAAGCGTCTTGACGAATACGGCATACCATATCAAAGACCCGCCGGGGGGCATGCCATATTCGTAGATGCGTCAAAAATTCTTGAAAATGTGCCGAAAGAAGAATTCCCTGCACAGACACTGACAGTGGAACTATATATTGAGGCTGGAATCCGTGGATGTGAGATCGGTTACATCCTTGCCGACCGTGATCCTGTGACCAGAGAGAACCGGTTTAACGGGCTTGATTTGTTGCGACTTGCAATTCCACGCCGTACATATACTGACAATCATATGGATGTGGTAGCTGCAGCGCTTAAAAATGTATATGACCGTAGAAATGATATACATCATGGTGTGCGCATTACGTGGGAAGCTCCACTGATGCGACATTTCACAGTTCAGCTTGAACGCATAGTCTGAGGTTGTTATCTCTGGTTAAATTTCATTAAATTAGACTATCCCGAAAATATTTACGGCGGAAATATTTGTTAACTTTGCGGACATAAATAATAAAGTTATGAAAAAAGTTCTGATTAGTTTAATGATGGTACTCGTTGCCGCAGGTATCGCTCAGGCCCGCGACGAGTATGCCCACGATGCATCAGTATTACCACAGGCTGCACAGTCTGTAATCACCAAAAACTTCAAGGGAAAGGTAAGTGTGGTGAAAATTGACAAGGACTTCGGCCGTATAAGTGAGTACGAAGTCGTGCTTGACGATGGTACTGAAATCACATTTGATGCTTCGGGAAATTGGAAAGACATCGAGACTAACGTAAACAAATCCGTACCCTCATCTATGATTCCTGCAGGTGTTGCCGACTATGTTTCACGTAATCATAAAGGTGTGCGTATTGTGGGTATTGAAAAGGATCGACGCGGATATGAAGTTGAATTAGCAAATGGTATTGATATAAAATTCAACAACGAAGGTCAATTTTTAAAATATGATTGATAGAAATATGAAACGTTCTTACATTTTTCTCGCAACCGGCTTCGAAGAAATCGAGGCATTAGCGACTGCTGATGTCATGCGTCGCGCCGGAATGGAAGTGTCACTTGTGTCAATATATAAAAACCTGGCGGTTACCGGTGCCAATGGAATCACTGTTGAAGCTGATATGATGGTAACTGATGCTGATTTTACAGATGCAGAATGGCTTATAGTGCCGGGTGGTATGCCCGGAGCATCCAATCTGCATGATGATGCGGAAGTTAACACCATATTAAAGAAACATGCGGCAAATGGTGGTCGTATAGCGGCTATCTGTGCAGCTCCTGCTGTAGTTCTTGCTCCATTAGGTTTATTGAAAGGACTAAAGGCCACATGCTATCCCGGATTTGAGGAAGCACTTGCCTCCGGAGGAACCGACTATCAGGCAACTGAGCGGGTAGTCAGGGATGGCAATATAATTACAGGAAATGGCCCGTCATCGGCTATATTATTTGGCGCTGCTATTGTTGACCATACTCTTGGCACAGAAGCAGCACGAACTGTGACAGACGGCATGCTTGTTTAAAAGTTACCCATTCTTGATTAAAAGATTAAAACGCCTGCGGACATAAACCGCAGGCGTTTTAATCAAGGTTATCATATGAAATTAAAGCACTTAAATAATAACTGCTCATATATCATCAGCAGGTATCTCAACAATCTTCACTTTATTTATTTTGAGACGCGCTTCAAGATAACGTGACAACTCATCGCGTGATGTACGAGTCATTGGCTTCGAAAAATTAACAAGAGCAAGATGTACAGTGTCAAGTCCTTCACCTTTAACGCGAGCGAAGATATTACGAGAAACCGACAAAGCTTCAATTTGTGGAAAAATAACCTTGAGTTCCGGAATAATATCAGCGGCAAGGGCATCGGCTGCATTTGTCAAGGTTATGATCTGACGCAAAGAGTCAATGGTTGCCTGTTTCTGCGATATTGCAGCCTGACTCATTTCATATATGTCGCGCACAGAACTGGCCGGCATGCTTGAATTTACTACTGCCGAACCTTGAATTATATTTAGATGAGTACCGGCAAGTCCATAGTGGCGTAATTGCGCAGCAAGAGCGAGCTGAAGCGAATCCTGAGGCAAGGGCGCACCGATCAGCGTGATTGTTATAGTTGGTGTAGTCCTTGACCACTGTGCATTGCTTGATAAGACATGGGTATCTGTAAAATGGCATTCTTCTGTCACGAATCGTCCTGCATTTATTTCAAAACGCGATTGACGTAACATTGAATATGTCAGATAGATGCTCGGCAGCAAACACAGAATTGATAAAGTATATACCCAACGTCTGACGCGTCTGGCCCGCAAAGGATCGGTAGTTACAGCCGGTTTGAACTTCATCATTTTTATACCGATAAATGTTGCCAGACATATGAATATGGAATTGATTAGAAAAAGATATAGTGCGCCCATGAAGTAATAAGGTTGCCAGGTTGCCAATCCATATCCCACAGTACATAACGGCGGCATGAGAGCTGTCGCAATCGCGACACCGGGAATGACGTTCCCTTTTGATCTTGAGCAGATAGCTACAATTCCGGCTCCGCCTCCTACAAATCCTATAAGCACATCGTATATTGTAGGCTGTGTGCGTGCAAGAAGCTCACTATGCCCCTCGCTTACCGGTGAAATAACGAAATAGAACGTAGAGGCTACAATTGAGAACAATGCAGCCATAGCAAGATTCCGCAGTGATTTCTTGAGCAAATCGAAGTCCTGAATACCAATTCCAAGCCCAAGGCCTATTATAGGCCCCATGAGAGGAGAAATCAACATTGCGCCGATGATTACTGCTGTCGAATTTGTGTTCAGGCCAAGAGACGCTATGAGTATAGCAAGTATTAGTATCACCATGTTTGTACCACGGAATGACACTCCTTCGCGTATTGATTGTTCAGCCTCACGCTGTGAAACTATATAGGGCGTAAGTGTAAAGTAATTGACCAACACCTCGCTCATCCTATTCAGGAAGTTGTTCATGTCTATAAATTTATATCTATTGAAACAGGACAGTGATCCGAGCCCATTATTTCGTTGTGGATTTCTGCACTGACAAGCTTTTCAGCTATCCGTTCCGATACAAGGAAATAGTCGATGCGCCATCCAACGTTCTTAGCCCGGCTGTTAAAACGGTAACTCCACCATGAATAGGCATCTGTGACATCCGGATGTAAGTATCGGAATGAATCTACAAAACCGGAATCAAGTAGTTCAGTGAGAGCATTTCTTTCCTCATCGGTAAATCCAGGATTCCGCCGGTTGGTCTTTGGATTCTTGAGATCAATTTCCTTGTGTGCAACATTAAGGTCGCCACAAATTATTACCGGTTTTATAGCATCCAGTTTCCTGACATATGCAGCGAAATCATGTTCCCATTGTATCCTATAGTCAAGTCTGGCGAGTTCATTCTGGCTATTTGGTGTATATACATTTACAAGAAAAGCGCTTTCAAGATCTATTGTAATTACTCGACCTTCATGATCGTGCATATCTACACCTATTCCGAGACTTGACCCACAAGTCTTAAGACGGGTAAATATCACGGTCCCTGAATATCCTTTACGTTCGGCGTAATTATAATATGACCGGTACCCGTCAAATTCAAGATCAATCTGTCCTTCCTGCAACTTTGTCTCCTGAAGGCATACACAGTCGGCATCCAGGCACTTAAAAATATCAGCAAATCCTTTTCCCGTAATTGCCCGGAGACCATTTACATTCCACGAAATTAGTTTCATAATATATTCCGGTTAAAATGCAACAACAAGTTCGGCGCCTATTTTATCATCTTCAAATCCTGAGCGGTTTTGGCCACTGTGGTAAAGATACTTTTCATAATTCAAGCGGATGTCGCACCTAAGTCTTTTATAATTATAAGTCAATGTCCCTCCTACTGTTATACGGTTTCTCGCAGGATAATTGGCGCACAATATTCCTTCATCATTAAAGGCTCCGGTAGAGTAGGGTGTGGAGCCATCGGCTCGGGCCTGTACGGAAAGTGTACGGAATACACTCAATCTCACCGGCATCTCATAACTTGCATAAATATTATAGGCATGGACGTTATCAAATGAGTCTCCGGTATAATGCAGGTACATATATTCTGCCTCGGCCAACCACCGTCCTGAATTGAATGTAATTGCAAAATCGGCCATATTAATGCGTGTAAGCGATGGTTCTATTGTCTGGAAACCCGTTGCAATATCAAAATATCCGCAGTCATATGTAAGTTTGGCAGCGAAAGATTTATGTGTGGTCCATGTCACATGGTCAGTTATAGGTGTGGGATTAAACACTCCTATTTCAGCCAATAACGGAATTGCCGGCAACGTATATGACACCGAAAGACCGACAGCCCGGTAATTATCTATATACCTCCCGATAAATGATCTGTTTGAGAATATATAATTCCCCGGCCCACGGAACGGGTCAACTCCAAATGGAATACGGAATTGTCCGGCTTTGATTCGTAGAGTCTCAAACATAGAGAAGCGTGCCCATCCATCAAGAAACTGCATCTTACCGTTATTACAGAGATCAACCTGTACGTAATAATCTATAGGGCGTGCAATCTTACCCCGCATATTAACCCTTGCATTGCGTAATGCAAACTTATTGGCCGCATCACCGCCATTGGTAAGCATTTCCCAGCGGGCACGAAGCACCCCTCCTATCTGTGGTATATAGTTTAGCGGGGTGATAGAGTCAGTAGCCGCAGATGCTTCTGGTAAACCCATTGACCCTAAGATACATAATAATATTAATGTCTTTACTTTCGGCATCACAATTAAATTTTTCGTCCGGGATATGCCTCAAGCGCCTTTCCAAGTATGGTAATCGCGCGGCCGAGATCTTCACGGTTAAGCACATAGGCCATACGCACTTCGTCACGGCCAAGCCCCTCGGTGACGTAAAAGCCTGAGGCTGGGGCCATAAACACAGTCTCACCCTCGTAGTCAAAGTCTGTAAGACACCATCGGCAGAAATCATCTGCATCCTCCACTGGTAGACGTACAACTGTATAGAACGCCCCCATCGGGATAGGAGTATAGCATCCTGGAATCATGTTGATACGATCTACAAGAAATTTGCGTCGTTCAACATATTCATTATATGTCTCAAGCATGTATTCAGGAGGAGTATCTATTGACGCTTCAGCTATAATCTGTCCCAACAATGGCGGACTGAGGCGCGCCTGACAGAACTTCATAACATTCCTCTTTAATTCAGCATGTTTAGTTATAAGAGCACCAATACGTATGCCACATTCGTTATAACGTTTTGACACTGAATCAATAAGCACCACTTTATCCTCTATATCAGGCAGATGAAATGCCGATATATAAGGTGCACCTGTGTAACAGAATTCGCGATATACCTCATCTGAAAAAAGGAATAAATCGTACTCTTTCACCAAATCACGAAGTTGCATCATCTCTTTCATTGTGTAGAGATATCCGGTGGGATTATTTGGGTTGCATATCAGTATACCCTTTGTACGAGGTGTGATCAGTTCTTTGAATTTTTCGACCGGTGGAAGTTGGAAACCATCATCAATGGTTGAAGGCACGGTCACTATCTTTGCACCTGCCGAGATTGCAAATGCCATGTAGTTAGCATATGCCGGTTCAGGGACTATAATCTCATCTCCTGGATCAAGACAAGCCATAAATGCGAAAAGAACAGCCTCACTGCCTCCTGTTGTCACAATAATATCGTCGACATCCACATCAATATTAAAGCGCTTGTAATATTGCTGCAACTTTTGGCGCAATGACAGAAGACCCTCCGAAGGGCTGTATTCGAGGACTTTGCGGTCTATATGTTTTAGTTTTTCAAGAGCCTGAGGAGGTGTTGGTACGTCCGGTTGACCTATATTGAGATGGTAAACCTTTATACCGCGAGCCTTAGCCTCATTTGCATATCTCACAAGGCGTCTGATCGGTGACGCTGGCATTATTTCACCTCTATTGGAAACATTTGGCATATCACATTGAATTTTATAACTGTGCAAAGTTAGCGTTTTTGCAGCAATTGGGCAATGATAACATTAAAGCTCTATAAAAATTATTAAAGTTGATACAAAGGTTGAAAAATGTTTGTACCTTTGCATATTATATTTATATTTAATGTAGTCATTGGAATATTTGAAGATGGAAACAACAGGTCATAAGCAAGAGATACTTGACAAGCGTTACCTGCGCATGGCAGCTATATGGGCTGAAAATTCATATTGCCGGCGCCGCAAGGTCGGAGCTATAATAGTTAAAGACCAGATGATAATCTCCGATGGCTACAATGGCACTCCGGCAGGATTCGAAAATGTGTGTGAGGATGAGAATGGACTGACAAAACCTTATGTCCTCCACGCCGAGGCCAATGCAATAACCAAGGTGGCCCGAAGCAATAATTCAAGTGATGGTTCTACCCTTTACGTCACCGCCTCGCCTTGTGTGGAATGTGCTAAACTTATTATACAGGCCGGAATAAACCGCGTAGTATTCAATGAGCTATACCGTATAACAGATGGTATTGACCTGCTCAAGCGTGCCGGTATTGAATGTGTACATATTGATGAAATTATTCCTGAGAAATGAATAAGAACTCCAATCTAAAATACTGGTTCCCATTAATCGGTGCGATTCTTCTTGTCGGTGGCATGTGGATAGGTTATCTACTTGCCAACGGCGACAAGCTTACCCCCGCCCAACAAAAACTTCAGGAGATCCTATCCGTTATTTCTGATGAATATGTAGAAGAAATATCGCAGGATAGCCTTATTGAAATGTCAATAGGCGACATCTTGAACAATCTTGACCCTCACTCCACATATATACCGGTAAGCGAGCTTGAAACAGCAAACCGCGATCTTGAGAGCTCGTTTTATGGAATCGGAGTCCAGTTTCAGATCATGGGGGATACCATATGCATAGTTGAAGTCGTGGCCGGTGGCCCTTCAGAACGTATAGGACTTCAGGCAGGTGACCGTATAATTGAGATAGATGGCAGAAATGTGGCCGGTAAAGGCGTGACCAATGAAGATGTATTCAAATCATTGCGCGGCGAAAAAGAAACAAAGGTCAACGTGAAGATCAAACGCAGCAACTCACCTAAACCGTTGAGTTTTGAAATTGTACGTGGAGAGATACCGGCAATGTCAGTTGATGCTTCCTACATGGTTAACGATAGTGTGGGATATGTACGAGTCAATAAATTTGCAGCTAACACATATAACGAATTTCTACAATCCGTCAATTCTTTGCGGGCACGTGGAGCACGCGATTTTATTCTTGACTTGCGCGGGAACACCGGAGGTCTTCTTGATCAGGCTATCCTGATGGCTAATGAATTTCTTGCGCCTATGACTCCTATCGTAGAAATACGCGGACGTAAGGAGGCGGATAATGCAAAATGGCTTGCTGATGGCACTGGAATGTTTGAGAAAGAGCAGTTGGTTGTACTCGTCGATGAATTTTCAGCCAGTTCTTCTGAAATTGTAGCCGGAGCTATACAGGATAATGATCGTGGTCTTATTATTGGCAGGCGCACGTTCGGCAAGGGATTGGTGCAACGTGCTATCACATTGCCCGATTCTTCGCAGATGCGCCTGACGGTGCAACGTTACTACACTCCCTCAGGACGTTGTATACAGAAAGATTTTGTCAGAGGTCATAACATTGACTATCAGAGTGAGATTTTTGATCGCTACTCCAATGGAGAAGTATTCAATGCTGATTCCATCAAGGTTGACCAGTCCCAGGTGTTCAAAACGATGGGAGGACGTACAGTTTACGGTAGTGGGGGAATTATTCCTGATGTATTTGTACCGTCTGACACATCTCACGTGACATCGTATTATATAAACGTGGCAAATGCCGGACTTCTCAACAGATTCGCTTACGAGTATGCTGATCTGAATCGCGCGGACCTTGAAAAGAGCAAAAATGTGGAGCAACTGATAGCTCAACTTCCTCCCGACGGGATATTGTTGCAGGCTTTTACCAGATATGCAGCCCAGAACGGTGTACCGCAACGATGGTATTATATCAACATTTCAGCACCTTTGATTGTTAACCAATTGAAGGCTTTGATCGCTCGTGATATCCTCGGCTTCAATGCTTATTTTGAAATTGCCAACAAAATGGATCCGGTGGTTTCAGAGGCTTTGAAAAAATTGCAGGCCGGAGTGAGCGGAACGATATACGGCTCTAAATAATGATAATGCCACAATGAACAAGGAATCAATACGAATGCGGGTAAAAACCCGCAAAAATATGCTTGACACAGCCGAACGGATTGCCGCCTCTGATAAAGTTTTTGAACAGATAGAAAAGACTGCGGCTTTCGTGATGGCAAGCAATATACTGATGTATCATTCACTTCCTGATGAGCTTTCAACCTTATCTTTTATTGAAAGATGGCACACGCGTAAGCGCTTCTACCTGCCACGGGTCAATGGGGTCAATCTTGAGATCTTACCTTATGATAAATCAAGACTTCATCTTGGTGCTTTCAATATTGAGGAACCCGATGGTAATGATACCACGCCAATAGAAGATATTGAACTTATTATAGTGCCCGGAGTGGCCTATGACCGGAACGGCAACCGAATAGGCCGAGGGAAAGGATTTTATGATAGGTTATTACGCAGTTCCCGTGCTACTACAATTGGAGTCGCATATCATTGCCAACTGATTGATGACATCGAACCTGATGATTTTGATGTACCTGTTGATTTCGTTGTTACCGAGCAGGCATTTATAAAGACAAAAAAGCGATGATCATAACAGCCGCCGACCTGAAAGCAGAGGAACTCCGCCAAAAATATTCAGTTCTTCTTGCCGATACATCAGTCTTCCCAACCAAGGCTAATTGGGACTACATCATAGACCATCGCATGGAAGGCATCGGCGACTTATTGTATAAGAAATACATCGCAGCTATTGAGGTTGATGACGTTGACCGTGCAGACCTGCATCAGATAGCTATCAACGAGTTCCCACGATACCTTGGGGCAGTTTCACGCCGATACGCCATCGACGTGATTTATGATAACACATCAAGACTTGATATTTTTGTAGATCTTGTGCGAAAATGCCTTTTGTTCGATGCCGATTATCTTGCCGATCTCATAAGGTGTGGAGAACTCTCGGCCGCTATTTCTGTTATTGATGTGTATCAGCCACAATACGACGAGTCTGATCTGGATGCGATGAACTCACTTAAAAATTTGATAGACCAACTACCCGCACGTGGTTTACACGAACAACGCTCAAGCCTTTTTGGTAGAAGTGATAAATATATATGTCCAAACGGGCATGTAAATGATGGGACAGTTCAGTATTGCACTCATAACGGCTGTGGACTTGACACATATGGCATAACTCGAGAACAGCGGCATTTAATTGATATATTCATAGCCCGTATAAATGCCTTGCGCAGTCTTATTGACCGTTAATCAGAACCCCAACGTGATTGCTGCAATACCGCTGATTTGTTTTCGGAGGGATTATCGCAATTATACCAGAATTTCAATCCCGTAAGGTTGTCAGGCAGAAACTGCTGCCTCACAAAATTTCCTGGATAATCATGAGCATACTTGTAGTCTTTCTTGTATCCGAGTTGCTTCATAAGCTCAGTAGGTGCATTGCGCAGGTGCAAAGGTACCGGTTGGTTCCCAGATCGCTTGACTTCCTGTAATGCCGCATCAATTGCCATATAGGCCGAGTTGCTTTTAAGAGATGTCGCGAGATAGATAGTGCATTCCGCCAATGGAATGCGACCTTCCGGCATACCTATCTTATGTATGGCATCAAATGTAGCGTTTGCGAGCAAAAGTGCATTCGGATTGGCAAGACCTATGTCTTCGGCAGCTACAATCACAAGTCTGCGTGCTATGAACAATGGGTCTTCACCTCCCTCTATCATGCGTGCAAGCCAATATACGGCAGCGTCAGGATCACTGCCTCGGATACTCTTTATAAATGCCGATATTATATCGTAGTGCATCTCTCCCCCTTTATCGTATGCTTGAGGGTTACTTTGGAGACTGGAGGTTACAATACGGTCATCTATGACAAGCGTGGCCCCGCTTGGAGTAGATTGTTCAAGCAAATCAATTATATTAAGTAATTTCCGCGCATCTCCACCTGAATAACGAAATAACGCGTCAGTACTCTTGATGTCTATTTTCCGTGCTGCGAGTACAGTATCATTTGCCACCGCAGCATGCAACAGATGTTCGAGCTCGATCGTATCAAGAGGATTGAGTGTATAGACTTGTACCCGTGACAGCAACGGGCGAATCACTTCAAACGATGGATTTTCAGTGGTTGCCCCAATCAGGGTCACAGTGCCGTCTTCTACAGCTCCAAGTAGGCTGTCCTGCTGGCTTTTTGAAAAACGGTGTATTTCATCAATGAACAAAATAGGTCGCCCTTGCGAGAACATTGACTGTGATTCTCTCCGGCAACGGTCAATAACCTCACGCACCTCCTTGACTCCTGACGACACTGCTGAAAGTGTGTAAAACTGGCTCTTGGTAGCGTTTGCTATTATTCGTGCGAGAGTTGTTTTACCTACTCCGGGAGGTCCCCATAATATAAATGATGAAACATTACCCGTATCAATCATACGGCGTATGATTCCATCCGTACCCACAAGATGTGACTGTCCGACATACTCATCCAGAGTTGTAGGGCGCAAACGTTCAGCCAATGGTTGTAATGCCATAACTAATTATCTTAGGTGGAGTTGAAAAAGCCCGGAAAGTGCTGTACTCTCCGGGCCTATTTATTGGAGTTTAATGATTATTGAGCAAGTTTTGCGTCGATTTCCTTGAGCATATCGCTATACTTGACTGCAAGTTCCTGGTCAGGCTCAACCTGTGTGTAGAACTGTACGGCGAATAGGCAAGCTTCACGGTAAAGCTTCAGCGCGTTGTTTGGATTGGCAGCATCTGCATTGGCAGGATCCTGATCAAGCATTGCAATCATTTCGTTATATGATGCGATTGACTCGGCGTTAGGTTTTGAGCCATTGCCGGCAAGTTGAAGACGAGCTTTATACTGCAGCAAACGGGGATTAGGCTCAGCAAGTTCCATGGCTTTGCCAAGATATTCAAGACCTTTGGCTGACGCGCTCTGTCGGGTTGCAGTGTCATCGCCTGCAGTAGCTGCAAGATTCAGGTAACGACCTACACCGGTGAGATAATCACTTAGAGTAGGCTCAGCTGTGGCTTCCATATATTTTTGATAGAAGTCCGCAGCCTTGACAAAGTTTTTCTTCTGATTATAGAGGTTGCTGATATTGGAAAGCAGATCTGTATTTTCAGGATATTTGATTGCTGCTGCCTCATATTGGAGCATACCGAGGCTATCCTGTCCGAGTGCAATCAAGCCATCACCATAGGTTGTATAGTCTGTTGTTGTGAAATATCCGTCAGGATTGTTTGTAAAGAACTGGGCAGCGTGTTCAACCGATTGTTCGTTTTGACCCAGTTTCGATTCATTGAGGAAGCGAAGACGCTGCATGATGAAGTTTGAGGGATCCTGAGCCAAAATCTCATTGGCTACCCGCAGACTGTTGGCATAGTCCTCTCCATAATATAGAAGCACAGAATAACGGGCCTTGTCTTCGGGGAAGTGGTTAGGATTCTGTATATATGTTCCATAGAGAGTCGCAGCCTTGTTCCAATGCTTGGCGTCATAGTATTTTTCAGCAAGTTCGCGTTGCGCAAGTGCCGATGAGGGAGCTAATTGCAGGAACTCTTCAAGTTTCTGAATCGCGAACTGTGGATTCACACGGAAATAGCTGTTAGCATACTTAACGTAACCCTCTGGATTATCGTTCTCGTAACGGATTGCCATTTCATACTTACCGGCAGCTCCGCCAAAATCACCTTGATCGAAAAGCATATCGCCTTCGAGAATATATATCGACGGCTCTTCGTGTTTAGAATCTTTATGAGCTTTTGCGAGATATTTCTCAACTTCCTTGGCATAAGCTACCGCATCAGCGTTATAATATGCACGCGCTATAGCCACAGTGATTTCATGATTCTTTTTTCCAAGCTTCTGTGCATCCTTGAAATAATCCTCGGCTGATTTGGTATCGCCATTAAGCAACGCCAGTGCACCAAGACCTACATAGTTATACGGATTCGCTTGATCAGCAGCTTTACCGGCTTCAAAATATTTCAGGGCCGCAGCCTTGTCGCCAAGGGAAAGAAAAGTCTGTCCTAAATAATAATTGGCCGTAGCCAGATCTGTGCCAGGTTGAGTAAGTGTGTTAGTAAGAATTGTCTTGGCATTCTCATACTGACCGGCCTTGTAATACTCAATGCCGTCTTTATAGCCTTGACTTTGTGCTGAGGCCATGAACGAGCAGGCCAGCATCATGGTGAATAAAGCTTTTAATTTCATTTCGAGATATTGATTGTTTTTGTTTATTATTTTGTTTATAGAAGCTCTACGACTTGAATGCGTGTCGCACGTGCAGGCAGAATACCGGTTTTCATAATGATTTTCTGACCTATATCTCCCGTGACAAAAGCATAGAAACCGCCGGCAAGGCTGCCCGATGCGCCTGTTGTGATCATATATATCTGACGGAAGAGTGGATATGTGCCATTAAAAATATTCTCTTGATATGGCTTATATGCACGTGCTTCGCCGGGGCGGTATATGCTAAGCACTTTAACGCTATCGACCAATGTGGCACCCTCTATTGGTTCGTTCCCGGAAACCTGCGCACTAAGTTCTTCAGCTGAAAGGTCTGCCGATGACATATCTGTAGTAATCCAGCTGACACCAAGCACTCCTATGCCATTCTTATGTTTCATTACGGATTTGAAAACTTCCGGTATGGAACCTTGTGCATAAACATTCGGGCCTAATTCACCACCGTTTAGCAATGAATCACGCATATATGTCACCAATGATGATGATTTGTCGTCAAAGAAAACCTGAATTGGGCCAAGATCGCTCGGTTGTATATCATTCCAATCAGTTGAACTTCCAGATAGAATCTCTGAAACTTCCTTAATGGTAAGTTTACCCACAGGGTTCTCGGGATTTACTATCAACGCTACTGCATCGACTGCAATCTTTGTTGATCTTGCCACTCTCCCTTTTGACTTTATATAATCTTTCTCCTTCTTGGTAAGATCGCGTGAAATGACGATTGTTTTAGTGTTGAGTGACAAAAGTGAGTCAAGAGCCTCGCCCTGGGTGGCGTAGCGAACCAATATATGAGCTTCTGGATACTGATATTCAAACACATCAACCTCCTGCTTCATTATATTCTCAAACGTGTTGTCACACACCATAGTTGTTGTTCCTGAGGTGTGCGAATTGGCTTTCTTTTCGTACCGAAGACACGACGAAAAGCCAAGAGAAAGTGTGCCTGCGAGAGCAAGTGCAAGCGTTAGTTCTGAGATCTTCATTGGTTATCGTCTGATTGTGTGAACATGACATATTGGCGGTATCCGCGGAAGAAACCATACACAACAAGCACCGGACCGACAATCCATCTCATCCAGCCCCAGGTACTCCCTGACCAACCGAAAAAGTCAATCATCAGCAATATACCCATACCTACATATATGATAACCATGAATATGCCGAAAGTAAGACCAAGAATGCTCTTGGTTGAAGGCAGGCGCCGTGAAGTGCGGGGTTGCTGCGATGTGTTATTATTGTCAAAATCGCTCATTGTAATGTATTTAAATAGTTGATAAATCATATGTGGAGCTTACTTCAAGACTCCTAAAGATTTAACAATTATGCATTAAAATTGTTCGGTTGTGCGAGGGCCTTGCAATATGGCATGTAAAGTTAGAAAAATTTGAATTAATAACAGCCGAATAATTTCAAAAAAATTATTAAAATTACTCAATACCACCGAATCTTGCATCGTCTGTTAGCATTCTGCCACGCAGGAAATCTGAGGCAGTCATTATTTTCTTCCCTGCCGGACATAACGAGATAACCTCTACAGCATCTCCTCCTGCACATGCCACTATAAGTTTGCCAGGTTCTGAGGTGATAACTTTACCGGGATCTACAGCATCAAAATGTCTTTCAAGCGGTTTTACACGGAGAATTTTGGTCATATCCTGTTTATCACTATCATAAAGTATAGATCTGGCCGCAGGGTAGGGTGATAAGCCCCTTATCTGATTGTGCACCTCTGATGCCGGTTTATTCCAGTCTATAATCAGATCTTCAGCAAATATTTTTGGTGCAGGTGTGGGTTCGTAATCTCCAATAAGCTGCTCCTGAGGGATGGGGCGTAACGTACCTGCGATTATTTTATCAACAGTGTCGATAGTCAGGTCGGCGCCAAGTCGCATAAGCCGATCATGAACCGATCCGGCATCTTCATCCGGTGCAATATCAATTGATTCCTGCCGCAATATGTCACCCGTATCTATCTCATGTTTTAGCATGAAGGTTGTCACACCCGTCTCTTTATCTCCATTCATCACCGCACGGTTAATTGGAGCGGCTCCTCGGTACCGTGGTAATAAAGATGCATGGAGATTGAATGTGCCCATTGGGGGCATACTCCACACAACCTCCGGCAGCATACGGAATGCGATAACAATAAACAAATCTGCGTCAAAGGCGCGCAAGGTATCAACAAAGGTAGGATCTTTTAACTTTACAGGCTGTAATACCGGTATATCGTGTGCCTGCGCGTACACTTTAACAGGTGAAGAATACATCTTGTGACCACGTCCGGCCGGTTTGTCAGGCATAGTGACAACTGCAACCACATTATATCGGCCGCATACAAGACGGTCAAGACTTTCAACGGCAAATTCCGGTGTGCCAAGAAATACAATTTTCAGATCTTCCTTTTTCATTTTATCATGCTGTTAGTCAAAGATAGCCATGGTTCGCATTGTGGAACTGGAACCGTCACTGAAATTCGTTTAAGTGAAACGGGATGTGTGAACTCAATATGACGTGCGACAAGAGATATGGAGCCGTCGGGATTAGATCGCCGGTCTCCATACTTTAGATCACCCTTGATTGGACATCCGATAGCGCTAAGCTGGACCCTTATCTGATGCTTTCTACCTGTAAGCAGGTTAATCTCGATAAGGTTGTATGTATTACCCGTTGCTATGACCTTATAACGGAGTCGTGCTTCCTTTGCTCCTTCTTTCGGTTTATCGGAAATATATGACTTGTTATTACGCTCTATAGTGGTGATGTAATGCACAAGTTCGGCCTCAGGGACAGAAGGCATATTGCGGCTAAGTGCCCAATATGTTTTATGGATCTCACCTTTGCGCAACATTTCATTTAATCGGGCGAGGGCCTTTGAAGTTTTGGCAAAGATCACAGCACCACTTACAGGGCGGTCAAGACGATGCACTACACCTAAAAACACATTTCCAGGTTTAGAATCGCGTTCTTTTATGTAATCTTTGACTATATCGCACAAGGGTTTATCACCGGTACGGTCGCCCTGCACAATTTGCCCGGGTTGCTTATTTATAATTACTATATGATTATCCTCGTAGAGAATATTGTCGGCTGTCATTGCGATAAAATAAGGCGCCCCGATGGTATTTATAGGCCATCGGAGCACCTGTTATAGATGTGAGATAATCTTATATTTAGATTCCAAGCTCTTTCTTGATTCGTTCAATTTTTGCTGCTGCATCTTTGTTACAGCGGTCATAATCATCTTTTGAAGCCATTTTGTCATGGACTTCAATATAGAACTTTATTTTAGGCTCGGTACCCGACGGGCGTATCGAAACCTTTGTGCCATCTGCAGTGAAGTACTGCAATACATTACTGGTGGTGGGGAAATCAAGTATTGACTGATCACCTGTAGACAGGTCTGTCGCTCTAAGTGTCAAGTAATCCTTGATCAATACAAGCGGTGATCCGTCAATCTGCTTGGGCGCGTTCTCACGGAAGTTGGTCATCATCTGTTGTATTTCTTCAGCACCTGTCTTACCGGGGCGTACTACAGAAATTCCTTCTTCATGGCTATAACCGTTGTTAAGGTAAATTTCCTGAAGCATTGCATTGAAGTCAAGACCACGGTCTTTAGCCCAGGCACACACTTCACACATGAGAGAGATTGCTGACACGGAATCCTTGTCTCTTGCAAATGTCTCTGCCAAGAATCCATAACTTTCTTCACCGCCACCCAGGTAGACTTCTTTCCCCTCGAGTTCACGTATAACACTGGCTATCCACTTGAATCCAGTGTAGCAGTCGTACATCTTAATACCCTGATTGTCGGCGATAGACTTTATTGTTTCAGTAGTGACGATTGTTTTCACAACATATTCATTACCTTTCAGCCTACCGAGTTCACGGTTGCGCAACATGATGTAATTTAGCAAAATCATCACAATCTGGTTGCCGTTGACAAGCTGATAGTCACCGTTGTTGTCACGGATCACACAACCGATACGGTCTGCATCCGGGTCAGATGCAAGGATGATGTCAGCGCCTACTTCCTTTCCTTTTTCAATTGCCATTGCCATTGCAGATGCATTTTCAGGGTTCGGTGATTCAACAGTGGGGAAATCGCCCGAAGTTATGTCTTGCTCGGGTACGTGTATTATGTTGGTAAATCCGTAATTACGCAGCGATGCCGGAACGAGTTTCACTCCGGTACCATGGATAGGAGTATATACAATTTTAAGATCTGATTGCCGTTTAATTACCTCCGGATCCAATGAGAGAGCCTTTACATTGGCAAGGAATGCATTGTCAATCTCCTCGCCTATCAGTTGGATCAACTCCGGATTACCTTTGAATTTTATATCCTCAGGTTTTATACGGCTCACGTGGTTGATGATATTTACATCGTGTGGAGCAATAATCTGAGCGCCATCTTCCCAATAAGCTTTGTAGCCATTGTATTCCTTGGGGTTGTGTGATGCAGTGATGTTAACGCCACTCTGACAGCCAAGTTCACGGATGGCAAATGACAGTTCAGGGGTGGGGCGGAAATTCTCGAACAGGAATACCTTTATACCGTTAGCAGAGAATACGTTTGCAACTATCTCGGCAAATTTGCGTGAATTATTGCGCACGTCATGACCTACAGCCACTCGTATCTCTTTCTTGTCAGGGAAAGCCTCATGCAGGTAATTGGCAAGTCCCTGGGTTGCAGCACCTACTGTATAAATATTCATGCGGTTGGTACCTGCGCCCATTATGCCGCGTAGACCTCCCGTTCCGAATTCAAGATCCTTGTAAAATGACTCGATGAGGTCTGTTTTATCTGTATTGTCAAGCATGGCCTGAACGGCGGCACGTGTCTCGGGATCGTAGCTGTCGCTAAGCCATTGCTGAGCTTTTTCTGTCACTTGTTTAAGCAGTTGTTCCTGATTATCCATGTTAGTTATGAGGATTAAAGTGTTAATTCTATTTGCAAAGATAGTAAAATAATATAAGATATACGCCTGCCGTGAGCAAAAGTTTTCTCCGGCAGGCGCATTTTTTATAATTTTATCTTATTTAGCGGCAGAACAAAGGCGACCCAACATGAAGGTAAGTGATGCCGTGCCATCCATTGTTGGCTCATTGGTCGAATAGTCACTGTAGTCGTCGTGATATACTACAGTTGAATTCTGCAGCATCTCGAAACGGTCTTCGTTACGTAAGTTCACACCCCACAACGAGTCAAAGATTGTTGTATACACCGGACCGTCAACGAGGCCTCCAACAAGAAAGTCACGGCCAGGATGATTGCCGATGCTCATGTTTGACATTGCTGAGTGAGGATCACGGGGAGATGATTCAACCATCCCTTCCGGCAGAATGATCATGGTCTGTCCCCATGGGTTTACACCAAAGAGCCAATCACGAGCCGATGTTTCGAGTTCACGGAACTGATTGTCGCCGGTAGCTTCGCGGTAAAGCATGGCCTGGGTGACAAGAGCGACCGCGAGGTTGTTGGAGCACCATATAAAAGGAATACCGACCTTGAAGGCATTATCCGACGCACGGTCTGCTACACGGGCCAATCCGCTGCGCATGTTTCGCGTGAATTCATTCCCTACACGTCCTTGCAGGCGTGCAAGTTCAGCATGACCGAGGTTTACAAACGGATACCATTGATAATGGCGCGCCGAATCTGCGCCCATCCAGGGTGTCACAGGTTCAAGGCGACCATAATTTGCGGCCTCGGTAATATAACGTTTGTCACCTGTCAGGCGATAAAGTGCCATTGCGGCAAGTTCCATGTCATCACCCCAGTTATCCTCTTCGTAATAGTAAGGGGATACTGTAGAACATGTCTGACAGGCTCCGGGATTAGCTTCTGCAACTTTATATGCGACTTCAGATCTGCGGGCAAGTTCATTGGCGAATATTGAATCTATGTCTGCGAATATTTCACTGCCGAGTCCAAATGACGATGCGAATTTGCCGACAGACGAAGCGAGACCCCAACTCTCGTTTTTATACTTGTCAAGGCCGGCAGGATGACCTATACAAGGGTATACAGGGCGGGCACCACCTTGTCCCCAGCCATAGTCTACGTTATCACCTGCAGGTGTCCCGGCATAACGATGATCCCTGTCATCAGCTATCTGATTGAGAAACAGTGAATCATTGGGATTCATCTTAATCATCCATTCAAGTCCCCATCGAGCCTCGTCAAGAATATCCGGAATACCGTTTGCACCTGCCCGGCCTGTGGCATCGTAGCTGTCGGCCCAAATACCGGGATTCTCACGGTAGGCAAAAAGCATCTGATACACAGTATTGGCCGATGTTGTCAGATATTGCAGATAATCACTTGCATCATGCCATCCACCGGCTACATCTACATGTTCACCGGTTCTGTCTCCGGCTAATACAAGAATGCCGTCGTGCTTATGGCATTCTTCATTATGGGTTGGATTGAAGCCACAACGCTGCTGTCTCAGATATACAAGTGGCAACTCGTTGAGCGCATGACGGCTGTATGCATCATCGCCGATATAAAATTTGGCAACCTGAACCACCTTGCCATCCACACGGGCATCAAGTGTGTAAGTACCCGGAGTTGTGGCTGAACTGAAGTATATACGGGCCGAATGAGAATGAGGCTCCCATGCTTGAGTTTTAACAACACTATCAATCTTGACCTCTCCACCCTGTGGGGATGACAATACAAATGTCATTGCCGACGGATCAGTTTCTCCCATGTATACGGCGGCTTTGATGTCATTTTCTAAATAGCCGGCATGATTTACTCTAAGATATTGAGCCGAAGCACCATTTGCGACAAGTGCAATAGTTGCGATGGCGGGTAGGATGTTTTTCATGGATGTTGGATGTTATAGATATGTGAATAAATTCAAAACAAGGATGGCTGATGCCTATGTAAAAATCAGGAAAATTAACGCAACCGGAGCAACCAACAGCAATGAGTCTATCCGGTCAAGAATACCACCGTGTCCCGGGATAATATTTCCTGAATCTTTTACGCCGAGCGTGCGTTTTATCTGTGATTCAAAAAGATCTCCGATTGTACCCACGACACCTACCACAGCGCCATAAATCGCGCAAAGCAGCATGAAGTCGGAATGCTGCTTCAGATACCAACCTGCGACAGCGCCAAAAATAATGGTAAACAAAAGGCCTCCGAAGAATCCCTCCATAGTCTTCTTGGGGGAGAGTCGCTCGCAGAGTTTGTGTCTTCCGAATGCGCGCCCCGTGAGATATGCTCCGGTATCATTAATCCAGATCATTATGAAAGTCATCAATAAAAAAAGCCTGTCGTTGATATCATGCTCCTTGTCTTCCATGAACCAACTCATCAGCACAAGACATGTGAAAGGCCCCAATATATATACCATAGACATGAATGAATGTCCGAGATTTCTGATCTGTGATTGTCCCTTGCCTACTACAGATATTGTGATACGTAACAAGAAATATAGTAACGGGAGGATAATAGCCGCCCCCAATAATCTATCATATATGAATGTGGCCATGAATAATCCGACGAAGACGGCATCGGTTACACGCACTGGCATAGGCATCTTGGCCTTGAGCGAAAGAAGACGTTCAAGTTCTGACACTGCAAGAATAGCCATAATTGTCATGAGTATAGTAAAAGTTGTATGCCCAAGAATCGTGCATACCACTATCAATGCTACATATAAAGCACCTGACAGTGATCTTAAAAGCATATTATTCATCGTTAGATACGGATATTGATTCAGCCTGTTTGGCCGGAATCGGGGTTTCTTTCATTCTCACTTTCATCTCGTCAAACCCCTTGCCATATACACCATTTACGTTGGCTTGAGTGATGAATGCGTCTTTATCAATAGACTTTATTATGCGGAATATGGTTACAGCCTCAATTTTGCGGCACATGACCAACAGCACTTTGACCTCACGTTTGCTATACCATCCCATGCCGGTTAAAACGGTACAACCGCGTTTAGCTTGATTATTTACGGCTGTCGCTATCTGCTGCCATTTTTCTGAAAAAATAGTGAACTGGATTGCCTGGCGATTGGAATTGATCATAAGGTCTGCCATATATGAACTCATAAAGAGCACTATAAAGCCGTATACCACTGTGTCAATCTTGTGGAAAAGGAAAAAAGAGGAGGATATAATACACATATCGGTGTAGATCATCGTACGCCCCACCGTTACATTAGTGTATTTTGAAACCATAGCAGCGACAATATCAGTCCCGCCGGTGCTTCCATTATGCACAAAAGCTATGCCAATGCCGGTTCCGGCAAGTATGCCACCTATCACACAGCTTAGAAACGGGTCAAGGGTGAATATATCCTTACATAACGGAATCGCTATACCCATCATAACCGAAATCATTGTAGCGCCGAAAATAGTTCCGAACACAAATTGCTTGCCTACAATTTTATACGCTATGGCAAGCAAAATCAGATTGCAGGCATAGTTGCCTACTGCGATAGGAATGCCAAGCGTGAAATAAAGTATGGTACTCAAGCCGGCTAAACCGCCAATCACCACATCGTGAGGTAAGATGAACGATGCAAACCCAAAGGCATAAATAGAGACACCTAAGGTAATAAAAATGTAATCCCTGGCGTTGCGCCAAATTTTGATTCCGTTGATTGGCATTTTTTGATTAAATTTCTTGGGTGCAAATTTAGTGACAAAATTCCAATAAATCCAATAAACCACTTAGGAAAAACATTAACACCGCACATTAATCCACTACGACGATAACTTTTTGGACAAAAGATGAACTATGCCTTGAAGATTTATCAACAATTTATGCTAACTTTGCATTACAATAAGAAAAATGTAATGATTGACACCTTTATTCCACTCGCCTTATTCGATGCCGCCGGTTTTTTCCAGTGGTTCGTTGAGAATGCCAACTATTGGTTTGTATTCATATTTATGGTTATAGAAAGCTCCTTTGTGCCGTTCCCGTCAGAAGTAGTTGTGCCTCCGGCTGCATACCTTGCTGTCACACGCGACGACATGAATGTTTTCGGCATTGTGGCCGTAGCCACAGCCGGAGCTGTAGTCGGTGCATTAATCAATTACTATCTTTCTCTTTGGATCGGTCGACCGCTTGTATACCGATTTGCGAACTCTCGATTCGGTCATGCTTGTCTTATAAATGAAGAAAAGGTTCAGAAAGCCGAATTATATTTTGACCGACATGGAGCAGTGTCAACTTTTATCGGGCGATTAATTCCTGCGGTACGCCAGTTAATCTCAATACCGGCTGGTCTGGCAAAAATGAATGTCGGTATTTTCGTGATCTTCACCGCTCTTGGAGCATGTGTATGGAACGGAGTCCTTGCTGCTTTGGGATGGTGGCTTGGCAAAGCAGTTCCTATTGACCAACTTTTTGCAAAAGTTGAGGAGTATAACACTTATCTTACATATATAGGCCTTGGTATAGGTGTGATCTGCGTGGCTTTTATTGCATGGCGGCTGCTATTTCCTCCAAAAAATAAGAAAAACAACTGATTATGATAGTCTCGCCATCACTTCTTTCCGCTTCATTTATTAATCTTGGCCGCGATGTTGAGATGTGCAACAATTCAGCCGCCGGGATGCTCCATTGCGATGTCATGGACGGCGTGTTCGTACCAAATATTTCCTTCGGCTTTCCAGTCATTGAAGCAGTATCCAAGGTAACGGACAAACCCCTTGACGTGCATCTGATGATCATAAATCCGCAGGACTATGTGAACCGTGTGCGCGATTGTGGCGCTACTATCATGAATATCCATCAGGAAGCTTGTGTGCATCTTGACCGTACAATTTCAGCAATAAAAGCTGCCGGCATGAAAGCTGCTGTAACCTTAAATCCGTCAACACCCGTTTTCATGCTCGAAGATGTCATAGCAGAACTTGACATGGTGCTTCTTATGAGCGTAAATCCAGGCTTCGGTGGTCAAAAGTTTATTGACAACACTTATAGCAAAGTAAAGAAACTGCGTGAACTAATCCGGATTAGCGGATCCAAGGCTCTTATTGAGGTTGACGGAGGCGTAAACCTTGAAAATGCTCCCCTCCTTGCGAAGGAGGGCGTAGATGTGCTTGTCGCAGGCAGTTCTATATTTGGAGCGTCAGATCCATTGGCAGTCATAGCGTCTATGGCCGCTCTTTAAAAATTCGACCACTCTCCTCTAAACCAATCATTTTATGGATTCAACTAATCAGATTGACATAACCACAGACAGCCTCGGATCTATCAATAATGCGGAGGCCATTCGCCACCGTACTAAAACAACGCGCCCTAAGGCTAAGCCACAACCGTCACAGCGCCCACCCAGAAAAGGGCAGGGGGAGACGACCTCAATTAACCCGATTGTTGCATTCTGCACAGCCAAACGAACACGCCTTGCCCTCGGGGTTATTCTTACGGCTATTTCAATAACGATTCTAATCGTGACTATAAGTTTTCTAAAGACTGGTGTCGCTGATCAGAGCGTAGTCGAAGGCAGCAATCCCGTTCAGATCGTGGAAAGTGGACAAACTGTCGAGAATCTTGGAGGGCCTATCGGGGCATACATGTCACACGCCTTGATGGTCGATGGCCTTGGCATAGGTTCATTTGTAACTGTAATATATATAGGAGTGCTTGCTTTGTCTCTATTCGGCATTATGAGATGCCGATTCTGGGCATTCACGTTCAAGTGCCTGTTTACTGCCATCTCTCTATCTATAATATTGGGATTATTTACATATAATGCTGAAACAGCATTTCATTGGGGTGGTAATCATGGCCGATATGTAAATCAATGGTTATGCACAATGGGCGGTGTTATCGGAGCCTACATTATAAGCCTTACTTTGGCATCGCTATTGATCGTGATGTATCTCAACCAGTTGAGATCATTCTACCTTAACATAAGTGGACATGTAGCCAAGGCAAGGCGCACAATGAGTGAGGCTGCCGCCCAAGCCCGCCGGCCAATTACCGATATCGCCGATGTTCCGTCCGAGCAGACGTCAGAAAAGGTTTCTGCACAGAGCAACAATACATCAGTGCAGCCAGTCGATTCAGTTAATGCCAAAGCCGGTGTTGACTCAGAATCATTACCACAGTCAATAGGATTCACAATTGATGATACCCCCGCCACCACCTCAGCCTCGCCTAAGGCTATAGGCGAACCGGAATTCACCATAAATCCATTACCCGATACAGACAGTTCCGCCCCATCTTCAGGAGAGAACCTGATAGCTCCTTTCAGCATACGTGACGAACTCAGCCATTATACATTCCCGACAATTGATCTTCTGATCGACCGGCCGGTCGACAATACTTACAGCACTCAGGAGCAAGAAGAGAACAAAAATCTGATCACCAAGACTCTGCTTGACTATGGTATCGGTATCGCACGAATTGAGGCTACGATCGGCCCCACAGTCACTTTGTATGAGATTGTCCCTGCCGATGGGGTGAGAATTTCGCAGATCAGGCGCCTTGAGGATGACATCGCGCGCAGTCTTGAAGCTCTTGGAATACGTATCATCGCACCGATACGAGGGAAAGGCACGGTTGGCATTGAAGTCCCGAATCGCAATCCGCAGATCGTATCAATGCGTAGCGTGATTAACTCCCGCGAGTTCAGAGAATGCCGCATGGAACTTCCAATGGCGTTGGGAGCGACCATCAGTAATAAAATATTCATCACTGACCTTGCCAAAATGCCGCACCTACTGGTAGCAGGCGCTACAGGTCAAGGAAAATCAGTCGGGCTAAATTGTATCATAGCTTCGTTACTCTACAAAAAGCACCCCGGTGAACTGAAATTTGTGCTTATAGATCCTAAAATGGTCGAATTCAGCCTTTATGCTCGAATTGAGAAACATTACCTGGCCAAGTTACCTGATGAAGAAGAACCTGTGATAACAGAACCTTCCAAGGCTCTCTCCACCCTTAGTGCGCTATGCGTGGAAATGGATAACCGTTATGACTTGCTCAAGAAAGCCGGAGTCCGCAATATTGTAGAGTACAACGATAAGTTTACCCGCCGCGTACTCAATCCTGAGAAAGGACATCGCTTCATGCCATACATGGTAATAATTGTTGATGAGTTTGCCGATCTAATAATGGTTGCAGGGAAAGATATCTCCACACATATCGCGCGTATAGCTCAAAAAGCGCGTGCCGTCGGTATGCATATGATTATAGCTACGCAACGTCCGTCAACTGATGTCATCACAGGTATGATAAAAGCCAATTTTCCGGCTCGAATAGCGTTCAGGGTAGCTCAAGGCGTGGACTCAAAAACCATTCTTGATTGCACCGGCGCTCAGCGGCTGATAGGGCGCGGTGACATGTTATTCTCTCATAATTCGATGATGGAGCGTGTGCAATGTGCATTTATTGACACTCCGGAGGTAGAAGCCCTTGCCGATTTCATCAGTCGCCAGACTGCATACCCGGATGCATACCTTCTTCCTGAACCCGAAAATGACAAGTCTTCAATTCCAGGCGCTGTAGACCTCAGTAAAAGAGATGAGTTGTTTGATGACTGTGCACGCTTCGTAGTACAGAATCCCACAGCATCCACATCTTCTCTCCAACGACGCTTCAGTATTGGATACAACAAAGCCGGTAAAATTATGGATCAGCTTGAGGCAGCAGGTATAGTTGGAGCTGCCGACGGACAGAAACCACGCGCTGTGCTCGTTGATTCCGTAGCCCTTGAGGCAATGTTAAGGTCTCTCTGACAACTTTTATAACACTTGAGACGTTTATTTAGCCAAAATGAAACAAAAAGATCCACATATCATCAAACGCATAGCATTACTTACTGCACTGCTAATTGCATTCTCACTGCAATCGAAAGCAATTGAGACTGCAGCGCAACTTATATCAAAGTGCGCGAATGCAGTAAACAATGCGCCATCACTTGTAATTAAAGCGACGGTCTCAGCCGCCCAGGGATCATATGTAGTGGATATGACCCTATCCCGCGAGCGATTTGTATTTGATTATCCGCAGATGAAAGTCTGGTTTGACGGTACTACTCAATGGACCTATATAAAAGGGAACCGCGAGCTGAATATCACCGAGCCTACTCAGGAAGAACTTCTCGAGATTAACCCATTTGCCATTCTGAATTTTTACAGGAAAGCTTATACAGCGCGCCGCCTTGAAAGTACAACCCCGACTATTGAGCTTGTGGCAAAAGAACCCACGGCAACTATACGTAAGGCTGTGATAACGATTAATCCGGCGAATGACATGCCTTCAAAGATAGTGGTGACATTCTCCAATGGACACACGCTTACCGCAACAATTACATCGATCACACGTGGCAAGACTAAGAATCCTTCGGTGTTTATTTTTGACAAGGAGAAGTATCCGACCGCAGAGATTGTTGACCTGAGATAATTAAACTTAATTCCACCACCGACTAAATATTACATAACTATGGCAGAAATACTGACAAAATGCCTTATCATAGGATCCGGACCGGCCGGTTATACGGCTGCTATTTATGCAGCACGTGCCGGACTACGGCCAATTGTGATTGAAGGACCGGCACCCGGCGGACAACTTCTCACAACTACAGATGTTGAAAATTTTCCCGGCTATCCTGATGGAGTGACAGGGCCAAAACTTATGGAGGACCTTCGCTCACAAGCACAGCGCTTCGATGCAGATCTGCGTAATGGCCTTGTGACTGAAATAGACCTCAGTCATCGCCCGTTTGTAGCTAAATTGGACAACGGAGATGTAATATCAGCCGCAACCGTAATTGTCGCGACCGGAGCCTCTGCCCGTTATCTTGGATTACCGGATGAAGATAAATTCCGTGGAATGGGCGTATCAGCATGTGCCACATGCGATGGATTCTTCTACCGCAACCGTACCGTAGCTGTTGTAGGTGGAGGTGATACAGCATGCGAAGAAGCCTTATATTTGGCAACGCTCGCCGAGAAAGTATACCTTATTGTACGGAAAGATTATCTAAGGGCATCGAAAGTGATGCAACAAAGAGTTCTTGATAACCCTAAGATTCAGATCTTATTTAATACCAATACCAAAGCTCTTCTTGGTACTGACGTAGTAACCGGTGCACTTCTCGTGCAACATGTAGGTACGGACAAAGAAGACACAATCGAGATTAATATTGACGGTTTCTTCCTCGCCATAGGCCACACACCGAGCACCGAGTTATTCAAGGGACAGCTTGACCTTGATGAAGCTGGATTTATCAAAACCTTGGCTCCCGGCACCGCGACCAGTGTTGAAGGTGTATTTGCGGCAGGCGATGTATGTGACCCTGTTTACCGACAGGCAGTTGTAGCTGCCGGAAGCGGATGCAAGGCTGCTCTTGATGCAGAACGCTTCTTGATTGAACACTAAAAATAAATGCATTTTTTACTTGTATAATTAAAATTATTAGTAAATTTGCACCGCAATTCAAATTTAATACGTATTAATTACCAAATTTTTCACAACATGGCTTACGTAATCACCGACCAATGCGTTGCATGCGGCACTTGTCTGCCTGAATGCCCCGTTGAAGCTATTTCAGAAGGCGAAATCTACCACATCGATCCCGATACCTGCATTGAATGTGGTTCTTGCGCTGCAGTTTGCCCCAATGACGCAATTCTGCCCCCGCAATAATCAGGCTTAACGCAAAATTATCATTCAAGGCCTCTCAATCGAGAGGCCTTTTTACATTCGTTGCATCACAATTTATCAACAATCTACCGTTTTTTTATTTCTGCTTTTTTGCCACATCGGTTTTTTGTTACTAACTTTGGCTTATTATTCTTTCTGCAGATTAACCGATGTATAGAAAAGGTAAATTATATTTCAGATACGGCACAATGGGTTCGGCGAAAACAGCCCTCCTGCTTACGACAGCTTATAATTTTGAAGAGCGGCATATGGATTATATGTGCCTTAAACCGATCATTGACAACCGCGAGTCGCGAAACGTGATTCATTCAAGAATTGGTATAGAGCGTGAATGCCGGTGGATATACAACAATACCGACCTTTATGAACTCGCCCGTGAGATATATAAATCACAGAACCGGATTGTCGATTGGTACCTTATAGATGAAGCACAGTTCCTCACAACGCAGCAAGTCGACCAACTATCGCGCGTGGTGGACGACTTTGGCAGCAATGTAATATGCTACGGTCTGCGCACCGACTTCCAGACACATCTTTTCGAAGGATCACGACGCCTCTTTGAAATTGCCGACACAATTGATGAGATAAAATCGACATGCAATTGCGGTCACAAGACCATTGTCAATGCACGTATAGACTCAAACGGAGACTTTGTCAATGAGGGCGCGCAAGTTGAGATCGGAGGTGATGACCGCTATGTGGCAGTCTGCCGCAAATGCTGGCGAAATAAGCACATCGAACAGATATCACGCGCCATGTTACCTTTTGACTTATAATTATATAATATGATTCTTTGTAATATCAGCGAAGCTGCCCGTTACCGTCACTCAATCCCGGGACTCGACGCAATTCTTGAATTCCTATACGATTTTAACTCCGATAATTTTGAGGAAGGTGAGACTATTCTTACTTCAGGTATCAAGGTAAAAGCAGAAGCTCCCGGATTGATACCGCGTGAAAGGGCTTTACTTGAGAGTCACCGCCGTTACATCGACATTCACATACCGCTGAAAGGAGTAGAAACCATAGGCTGGAATCCGCTGAGCGACATAACCCTCATCCAAAGCAAATATAACGAAGAAACAGATGTCGCCTTCTATGGTGACATTGCACAGTGTATGATTGAAGTGAAACCGGGACAAATGGCTGTTTTTTTCCCCGAAGATGCACATGCCCCGAACATAGGAATAGGCACTCACCGGAAACTTTGTGTCAAAATTCCCGTTATATAGTCTATAAGTCGTATTTTTTGAACTATTCGTCAGGTAGGGTTAAACATAGAGTTAGCTTATCAGTCAAAACAAAAAAACGGCTTACATTTCGGAAAAACCTGAAAATAAGATGAAAAAACTGATAATGCTAATAGCCTTAATTGTGACTGCAACAGTCACCGCAATGGCTTCTATGACGTTTTCCAACGAAAGACTCTCCTATCGGGTAATGTACAAATGGGGGTTGATAAACAAGCAGGCCGGCACTGCCACCCTCACGTTCACTGATCGCGGTGACCACTATGCGGCTTGCCTTACAGCTGCATCCGCACCGTGGGCTGACCGCATATACAGTGTGCGCGACACCTTGAACGGAAGAATTGACAAAGAGGGTTTCTTACCTCTCTTTTATGAAAAAATCGCACATGAGGGTGGTGAATATAAGCATGACACAGTTAGATTCTCTTATTCAGGAAGCACTGTGACAGGGATGTGCACACGACGTGTAATAAAAAAAGGCAAGGAAAGTGTAAACCAACAACTTACCCTCACATCAATCGGAACTACAGTTGACATGCTCTCCTCATTCTATTATATGAGGGCGCTCCCTTTTGAACAATGGCATCAGGGCCAAAGAGAGACAATCACAATATTTTCCGGCAAGCGCAAGGAATCTCTTACATTGAAATACCACGGGACAGTAAACCTCGAACTTGACGGAAAAGCCTACAAATGCTATCACATCACCTTTATATTCACCGGTGACGGAGGTAAACGTACTTCCGATGATATGGATGCATGGATTACAGCCGACAACAGGCGCATTCCTGTTCAACTCGAGGGCAAACTACCTGTAGGCAAAGTACGTTGCCAACTAATATGATACACACCATGGGAATCATTAGCTTCATGAAGAATTTATATACCAAGGCTATAAATCTTTGGGAATACTGTTCCAAAGGTGTTTGGCAGGATACGAGCCATTCATGGAAAGTCAACACTATAAAAACTCTTAATCTCTCGGTCCGTTCTTTTTTCAATACTGACCTGCAGACCCAGGCATGTGCCATGACTTACCGCACCCTGCTTGCCGTAGTTCCCGCCTTGGCCCTTATTTTTGCAATTGGCCGCGGATTCGGACTACAATCCGTCATACAGGATGAACTCATGAACATGTTTCCCGCTCAGAAGCAGGCCGTCGGATATGCACTCAACTTTGTTGACTCTTATCTTAGCCAATCGTCGGAAGGCATCTTTGTAGGTGTCGGAATTTTATTCCTGTTATGGACCCTCATATCGCTTATCGGCAACATTGAAGATACAATGAATCTGATATGGGGTGTGAGGGAAGGCCGGTCACTCGGCCGTAAAATCACAGACTACACAGCCATGTTACTCATCCTACCGATTGTAATGGTATGTGCCAGCGGACTCACAATGTTGCTGAGTTCAACACTCAACGCCATCTTCCATTTTTCATTCATGACACCAATAATCTCATGGATAATAGAGT
The DNA here is from genome assembly GCA_023663145.1 of Odoribacter sp. GTDB lineage: Bacteria > Bacteroidota > Bacteroidia > Bacteroidales > Muribaculaceae > CAG-873. The sequence goes on along the minus strand of JAMPHZ010000022.1, from coordinate 5,158 downwards.
GCTCATCATGGGTTCTGATATGGCTGTTCTTCATGCTACTCTACGTTCTCATGCCAAACACAAAAGTGAAGTTCAAGAATGCAATCATTCCGGGTATCCTCGCAGGTACTGGATATATGGTGCTACAATGGATATTCATTACCGGTCAAATGTATGTGGCACGCTATAATGCGATATATGGTTCATTCTCTTTCCTGCCGTTGATGCTGATATGGCTCCAATTGGTATATTTAGTCATGTTTGCCGGCGCTCTGATATGCTACTCATCGCAGAATATATTCATGTATAGCTTCCGTGATGCTATCAGCACCATATCCTCCTCATACTACGCCCGGCTTACAATAGCGGTAGGTGCTGTGGTTGTACAACGCTTTGCCAAAGGGCAGGGAGGCACAACTGTTACCTTCCTTGCCGCAAAATACAACTTGCCTCCCAAACTTGTCACCAGTATCTGCGACCGCATGGTCAAGGCGAACATTTTCTCAATTGTCGAAATTGACCCCGTCAAAGAAATCAAAGGCTTCCAACCTGCTGTTGACATATCATCACTTTCGGTAGCGACTGTATTCGAGAAACTCGACCGTTCAGGATCAAGCGGTTTCATCCCGGATTTTGACCGAAACTTTCCCGGCGTAAATGCTCAATATGATACCATAGTAGAAAACGAAACTAAAATAACATCACAAATGATGCTCAACGATATAACCATAAAATAACTTCGACATGAAAAAAATTATTGCCACACTAAATGCACCTGGCGCAATCGGCCCTTACAGCCAGGCTATTGACACAGGTTCTTTTGTTTTTGCATCAGGCCAGATTCCAATCAATCCGGCCGATGGAAAAATTCCCGAAGGCATAAAAGCCCAGACAATACAGGCTTTGGCCAACGTTACAGCAATACTCAACGAAGCCGGCCTCACTCTTGATAATGTCGTAAAGACAACAGTATACCTTGCCGACATGGGTGATTTCCAGGCTATGAATGAAGTGTACGGCGAAGCTTTTACGGCCCCTTATCCCGCGCGTTCAGCTGTTGCTGTAAAGGAACTACCTAAAAAAGTACTTGTAGAGATTGAAGTGCTTGCACTACGCTGATTATTGAAAATAAATGCGTATATTTGCACTGTCGATGACAAATTGTCATACGGCAGTGCAAATTTTATATCATATAATGAAGAAATTTTTGATTGCAACCCTTATGACAGCGGTTGCTATGGCAGTTGATGCTGCAACTTATTCCGGTACTCTACCGGTTATGTTTATAAATACGGAGAATAACACGGCCATAGACTCGAAAGAAGTTTATATCAAAGCCACATATTACATTGACCCCATGGGACAGGAGGGTGTTGAGGCATTAGGATCCGCCGAAAATCCACTTGAGATGCAGATAAGAGGCCGTGGAAATTATTCATGGTGGGGATTCGACAAAAAGCCATATAGAATCAAACTTGCTGAAAAACAACCATTGCTCGGGCTTGATAAAAGCAAGCACTTCGCACTGCTTGCCCATGCCGATGATACATTCGGCTTCATGCGTAACATCGTCGGATTTCAGTTGTCGCGTCTTATAGGTATGCCATGGACACCTGCTGACGCCCCGCTTGAAGTTGTACTCAATGGTGATTACATAGGTCTGTATTTCCTTACAGAAACAATTCGTGTAGACAAAAAAAGGGTCAACATTATTGAACAACCTGACCTCGCGACATCTCCTGATGAAATCACCGGCGGATGGCTTGTGGAAATAGACAACTATGACTCTGACCCTCATGTCACTATAAATGAAAAAGATGAAGATAACACACCCATTATCTTTACATATAAGACTCCCGAGGAATTGTCACCGATGCAGGAATCATATCTGCTTGGTCAGGTAAACTCAATCAACGATGCTATATATGATCCCGATCTTGAAAACGACACATGGGAAGACTACGTCGACACCGATATACTTGCACGATACTATATCGTGCAGGAGGTGGTTGATGACTATGAATCATTCCACGGAAGTTGCTACATGTATAAAAACAAGGGTGACGGTAAATGGATGTTCGGCCCAGTGTGGGATTTCGGTAACGCATTCACCTACAATAAGACACAATACATATATCATGGGCGCCAATGGCATCAGACTTGGATTGAGCAAATGTGCCGTCATCCTCATTTCCAAAATACAATAAAGAATGTATGGTCAGAATTCTCAACCGGCAGACTAAATGAAATATATAGCTATATTGATGCATATGCAGCAAAAATAGCCTCTGCAGTAGAAGCAGATGCCACACGATGGCCACAATATAACAATCAACCTTTCGCCGATCGCGTCAATACCGTAATCTCACGCCTCAGGGAATCAACACGCTGGCTCAACAAACAATGGGAAATCAAATCCGGCTACAACGTATGTTTTTCAGACAACGGAAATCCAAAATGGAATCAGGTATACGCCTATTGTTGGAGTGTTACAGATGACCATGTAAACTTGTATCTCGGCGATTGGCCGGGCTCTCCTCTCACATTTAATGAAACTACAGGTATGTGGGATTGCGAATTTGAAGCCGGAATATTACCTCCAGGCACACAGATAATATTCAACAACGGTAAAGCCAAAGACGATAATCAGACGGCAGACCTGAACTTTGTCAACAACGCGATTTACAACCGTGAAGGTGTTATATCAGAGGGCATTGCCGATACCGATAGAGAACAAATCTCCATATACAGCAACCAAGGCGCACTGATCATTACGTCCCCTGTTGACACCACGCTCCAGCTCTACGATCTTTCCGGTCGTTCCCGCATTATAAATGTCAGCGCCGGCACTACAACTATTACGTCTCTTTCTCCCGGATTTTACATTGTAAACGGCAAGAAGATTTTGTTATAACCAATTCTTATTATTATCTTTGCAGCATGAAGACAACTCTTTGTGCTGCAATTTTATTTATAACAAGTGCGGCATGCTCAGCCGATGCCTGCACTTCGGCAATCGTGAGCGCGCGTGCCTCACTTTCAGGTCGTCCGCTTTTATGGAAACATAGAGATACTGGTGCTTCAGGAAATTTTATAGATCATATTGAGGCTACCGATTCGACCCTTGCATATACAGCCCTTTTTAACGATGGCGATTCTTTGCGACGAGAAGCATGGACTGGCATGAATGAAATGGGATTTGCAATCATGAATACCGCGTCATACAATCTGGCACCTGATACCGCTAATCTAAAAGACCGCGAGGGCATTGTTATGCGACTCGCGCTTGAAAGATGCGTGACTGTCGATGATTTTGCTTCAATGCTTACAACCTTACCCAAGCCAATGGGTGTGCAGGCCAACTTTGGAGTCATCGATGCACAGGGTGGGGCAGCTTATTTCGAGACTGATGACAATTCATTCATTCAGTTCGATGTCAATGATTCTCCTGACGGTTATCTAATACGTACCAACTTTTCATTTAGCGGAGTACAAGGTCAAGGGTTTGGCTATATACGCTACAACACTGCGCGGCAGCTAATTGATCAGGAGACAGGCATTTCCCCCCAGTTATTTACCGAAACTCTTTCACGCAGTTTCCTACATAGCCTTACAGGGCACAATTATCTATCCGGGAACGAGACATACGTAGCCGACTGTGATTTTATTCCGCGCGACATCTCTACAGCTTCTTTGGTTATTGAAGGTGTCAACTCTCCCAGCGATGCACCTGCACTGATGACAATGTGGACTATTCTCGGCTACCCGCCATGCTCACCTACTGACAAAGTGACATTCAACTATATTCCGCTCGATTTCCAACCTATCGGGCCCGGGTACTCATCTCCTGCTTGCAACAGAGCCATGCGATTGCGCGAGATGCTCGTTCCATTTAATGGAGGCAGCGGCAAAAAGTACCTGAATCTCGGTTTATTAAGAACAATTGTGGATAAGATGCATGCCGTTTCCATGAAAAATTATTCAAAATAGTAATTTTTCAGAAATTTTGGTGTCTAATCATACGTAATGAGAAAGACCGACGACCGCCAACAGCTGTTTCTTAAAATGGCCGATGAGTATAAAGGAATCATCGCCAAGGTCTGCTCTGTTTACGCAACTACCACTATGCCATTCGCTGATTTATATCAAGAGGTAATGGCAAACCTTTGGGCAGGAATAGATACTTTCCGCGGCGAGTCAAAACAATCAACATGGATTTATCGCGTGGCTCTTAACACTTGTATAAATCAGCATCGTCACACATCCCGCCACACAGTAGTGGCACAAAGCTTCGACTACGGATTTGATGTAGCAGACATTCCCGATAACAAGGAGGCTGAAGTAAGGCGGTTATACCGCCTTATCGCGCAGCTTGGAGCGATTGACCGGGCAATTATAATGCTTTGGCTTGACGAAAAAAGCTATGACGAGATTTCTACCGTGACCGGTCTTTCAAAAGCAAACGTTGCCACACGCTTATTCCGTGCGAAACAACAGTTATCTAACTACGCTGAAAAAATGGACATTTGAACCTATCCTTTCTTACATTATATATGGATAATATTGACGAATTAAAAAATAGATGGAAGTCAATAGAAATTGACAACGAAAAATTGCGGAAAGAGAACCGTCGTCTCAGCGAGGAACTGCAGCGCCACAAAGTGACACCACTGCAAAATCGCCTTGCACGGCGTACTAACCTTTTCCGTTTTTTAGGCCTGTTGCTTCCGCTGATGGCGCCTATGCTGTATTATGTGCTCTTACAGCCCTTGTGGGTTTGTATATCTTATGCACTTTTCGGACTCTTTTCATTTGCCCTCACAACATATCTCCATAATTTCATAACAGCAGAAAACCTTTCATTCATGCCAGTAGTACAAGCCTCGGAGCGAGCAGTTGCAATCCGGCTTAAAATGATTCAGGTAAGATGTCTTAATTTGCTGCTTGGAATTCCACTTATCGTAGTATTGATGTCATATTTTATTGGAGATGAGGATGAAACGATATTCGTCAGCGCCCTTATAGGTCTTGTATTAGGTATTGCCATAGGAGTCTCAAAGATGATGACTGATGCCGCTTTAGCAAAAAAGATAATAAAATCGCTCAAAGATTGTCAAATAGATGATGCAGATTCTACCTGCAAGTGCAAAATTAGGCAATAAATTTGAAGAACTCGGCG
>JAMPHZ010000021.1 GCA_023663145.1 Odoribacter sp. | reverse complement strand
AAGATTCAATAGCATAAAGATACACCTCCATCCCTGAAGACACGACAACCGCGGGCCCCGATGACCCGCGGTTGTCGTGTCTTGGCAAGAATATGCAAACTATATTATTTCTTAAGTTCAGTAAAATGAGTGAGCCTATTATCGGAAATTGCTGTGCGTACGTAACGGAATCCACATTTCTCAGCCACCCTGCGCGAGCGGTTGTTCCCATCATAATATGTAAGCATCAGAGCGGTCATTCCCAAATTATCAAAACAGTGATTTATCAAGCACTTCGTCGCCTCTGTCGCAATTCCAAGTCCCCAATATGGTTTACCGATCCAATAACCAATCTCAGCGACATTACTACATAAATCCGTGCCGTTTTGGGGGACTATGCCACAACAACCTATAGGCACACCGGTCGATTTAAGGACTATGGCATAGGTCTCAGGAGCCGAGAATACTGTAAGTATTACCTCGCGGCTCATATGAACAGAGGTATGAGGAGGCCAACCCGCAGGAGTCCCCACCGCAGGATCGCTTGCATATCTGAACAAGGCTTCCGCATCATTCTCAACCCATGGGCGTAAAATCAATCTATCCGTTTCAAGTATCATTCTCCAAGTCTAATCCATTAATACATAAAGTTATTTCGATCTGTAGTACCGGTATAAATAGGCCACTACTATTATAATAAGTGTCAGCATCTCCGATACCGGAATAGCCAACCATAATCCGGCATCTCCCAATAATACCGGCAGCAAAATGAAACCGGGGACCATGAATAATATACCTCGCAACAGCATATATGTAATAGATCTCGTGGATTGTTCACAACTCTGATAATAACCTATAAATGTAATATTCATTGCAAAAGGTAACGCACACAGCCCAAGCAACCTCAATCCGGACATTGCGATATCATATGCGGCTTCCCCACGTGCAATAAATATTCCGGCTAATATTCCTGAGCCGGCCCACATAACCATTGACATCATAAGACCACACACTGAGGCCGTAATGAGGCTCAGTATCAGAGTTTTTTTGACACGGGTCCACTTGCCGGCACCATAATTATAACTTATTATCGGTTGAGATGACTGCGCCACAGCATTACTTACTGAAAATATCAGTGGGAAAAGATAGCATCCCACACTGAAAGCTGCAACTCCGGCCTCTCCAAGATATGATAGGAACATATAATTTCCTGTCACCATCATCACTCCGATAGCAAGTTCGGCTATAAATGTGGCAAGACCTATCTTGGCCATATATCCGATGTTGCGTATTGAAAGTCTTAAGGATTTTACAGAAATACGCAGACGATAAAACTTCAGTTTATCAGAAAAAATTATAAAATAGGCCACCACCATGCATCCTGCCACAATACATGAAATGGATGTCGCCATCGAGGCTCCTTTTATTCCCATTCTGAGAGGGAAGACCATAAGCCAGTCAAGAAATATATTCAGGATTGTAGCCACAATCTGCACACTCATGGCATAACGAGGAGAGCCATCAAGACGGATAAGCATCATCCCCGCACATTGTAGATAAAAGAATATCAATCCGGGAAGTAGCCACAATAGATATTCAGCAGCAAGTTCTTCCAGAACCGGACTACACCCAAGCATATACAGCAACGGGCGTGTGAACAGCAACGAGCCAATAATAACAATGCCGAATATTACAGCTCCTGCTATATATGCTTGAGTCATTATTATCCGGGCGGCCTTTACATTCCCCTCAGCCAGACGAATGCTGCCTATGACCGATGCCCCTATTCCGAACATCAGTCCCAGGCCGGCACAAATCAAAAATATAGGGGCAACGATGTTTATGGCCGCAAGGGCATTGCTCCCTACTCCATGCCCCACAAACATTCCATCACAAATGTTCAGGGCAGAATTGAAAATCATCCCTATCAATGTAGGGAAAAACATGGCACGGAACAATTTGCCAATTTTACCGTTTCCGAAATCAAGTCTGTCTCTTTCCATATATCCGCAAAATGTAATGGTTATAGAACCTATCTAAAATAGAAGTGCAAAGTTAAACATAGTAATTGTATTATATACGGTGCAAATTCACACAATTACAGTACTTTTTATAACTGCGTTTGGATAAATCGGCTCAACTGAGTAACTTTGCACAAACATAATTCTATGATTGCAGAAGGAATTGATTCTAAAACATCACCACGTTACTTTGTAGGCATAACCGATGGAAGCGAATGGAAACCCGGCCATCCATTCGCAGTTGCAGGATGTCTTATAATGCTCTGTACACACGGGAGTGCCGACATTACAATAAATTCCAGGACTTTCAATATATCCGACAGAAAGATGGCATTTATTGTATTCGATATGGTGGCGGTTCCGATCCGGATTTCCAAGGACTTTAAGGCCAAATACATAACTTTGGATTACAATACGGCACAGGATATTTTCTTTCTTGTCACCTCAAACCGTTTTTGGGAATACATATATACTACCCCAATATTCGCCCTTAATAATCCACAACATGACGCGGCATGTCTCTGGTTCTCATTGTTGGAGTGGATAAAATGCAATTGTTCCGGCATCACAGCTGAAACAACATTTAGGAATGAGGCCGAAAACTTCATGCTCGTCATGACTGAGCAAGAAGAGTCTCACTTTGGAATGCTCGGTATAAATCCGCCTAAAAACCGGGCATGGGTTATAGTAAATGATTTTTTAGGATTACTTAACCGGTATTACACACATCATCACAATGTGGCATTCTATGCCGAGAAGTTAAATATAACGCCTAATTATCTGAATATTATCACTAAACGTAATATCGGGTCAACAGCTAAAGAACAGATAAACCTACAGCTTTGCCTTGTGACCAAAATGCTTCTTGATACAACAGACCTCACAATAAAAGAAATTGCTGAGAAACTACATTATGATGACCCTTCATATCTGTGCCGGATTTTCAGGAAACAAACCGGTCTCTCGCCAATCAAATATCGGAATAAGCAAAGAAAAATATCATCACTGACCGATAAATCAACATCTAATATATAATAAACGTTTTATCTTTCAGACAACTCAAGCAATTCAAAATAAAAAATAACAACAATCAAATAAAGCACTATTATAATCATGTTTGGAAATTTCGTATACTCAAATCCAACAAAACTATATTTTGGGGATAAGGCACAGTTACATATAGCCGAGGCATTGCAAGGATTCGGGAAAAAAGTACTGCTCACCTATGGCGGCGGCTCAATCAAAAGAAATGGCATATATGACGACGTCATGGCGGCACTCAGATCATCAGGCAAAGAAGTGGTGGAACTTCCCGGAATCATGCCTAATCCTACGGTTGACAAGCTCAATGAAGGGCGCCGTATAGCACGCGAGAATAATGTGGATTTCATTCTCGCTGTCGGAGGTGGTTCTACTATTGACTATGCCAAAGCGGTAAGTGTATCGGCCTGGTATGACGGCGATGCATGGGAACGTTTCTGGATAAAGCAAGAGGATCCGCAACCGGGTGAGCGAATTATCCCAGTGGGAGCTGTTTTGACAATGGCTGGAACCGGATCGGAAATGAACGGAGGATCCGTGATTACAAATCACGCTACCAAACTAAAAATAGGCAAAGTGTTCGGAGAGGATGTCATGCCTAAATTTGCCATTCTAAATCCGTGTTACACATTCTCGTTACCACATCGGCAAATGGTTGCAGGTATCTTTGATACCATGAGCCATATCATGGAACAATACTTCTCGGGTGATGATGACAGTACATCAGATTATATGGCAGAGGGACTTATGCGCTCTGTTATAGCTTCAAGCCGCGTGGCTATAAAAGATCCCGAGAACTATGAGGCTCGTTCAAATCTTATGTGGTCGGCAACATGGGCATTGAACACCCTAATAGGCGAAGGAAAGTCGCAGGATTGGATGGTGCATATGATCGGCCAGGCAATCGGAGCATACACCGATGCAACACATGGCATGACATTATCAGGTGTATCGGTAGCCTATTACCGCCATATAATGAAATATGGAATAAAACGTTTTGCCAGATTTGCACATATTGTATGGGAAATACCCGCAGACGGGAAAACTGATGAACAACTCGCATCGCAGGGTATTGACGCGCTTGGTGCCTGGATAAAAGAGATTGGAGCCGCTTCCGAAATAAGTTCATTAGGCGTTACTGAAGACATGCTTGACAACATTGCGGATGCCACCATTATCCTTGACAGCGGATACCGCAGGCTATCCCACGGCGACATTGTCAACATACTGCGTAATAGTATGAAATAACCAATTACCTATGCGCCCACGGATTATCATATCTTATAATAATATGGTTGATGCGACTGAAATAAAAGCAGTATTGTTGAGCATGGCCGACGAACGTCATGCACAGCATTTGTCACGGTTCTTCAAAACAGCGCCAGGACAATATGGAGAGGGCGACAAATTCATCGGACTTCGTAATCCTCAGATTCGGATGGTAGTGAGGGAGGCATGGAAAGAGACTCATCTTTCAGAAGCAGTCAAACTTGTGAAGTCGCAACTGCATGAAGTACGTTTATGCGGGCTTCTGATAATGGTTGAGCAGTACATCAGGGCGATGAGAAAGAAAGATAAGGATACTATGTCCATGATATTTGAATCCTATATCACACACCATCGACATATCAACAACTGGGATTTAGTTGACCTCTCGGCAATAAAGATAATTGGCAATCATGAAGTACTGAATCCTGACATCACTCTTATGGATGAATGGATCAGACCTGCAGGTCATTCCATTTGGCAACAACGTATCGCCATGGTAAGCACCTGGATGTTAATCCGTAACGGGAGAGCTGACGCATGTTTCAATAGAGCGGGATACTTAATGTCAAGTCGCCATGACCTGTTGCATAAAGCTGCGGGGTGGATGTTACGCGAAACATGGAAGAATGGATATAAGGATGAATTACGTATGTTTCTTGAAGAAAATGTGATACGCATGCCATCAATAATGCTTAGCTATACATGCGAACAAATGTCTGATGACGAACGCCTTGAATGGAGATCAAGGAGAATGCTGACTTGACCGTCAGGAGATATGTTCTTCAATTATACTAATATGCATTATGAAAACCATAAGACTCATTTATCCACAATGGCAAGGAGGAAACATAGCCAGATGGATTCCGGATATTCCGGCAGAAGATGCCTCACGAGGTTATTATCTCGGCGCAATGCTCCTTGACTTTCTCGCACCGCAGACCGAAAATGAGATTTTTGTTATACCGGTCTCAACGGATATCTCCAAAAGAGTTGAAAAAAACGGGGTTCTGGACCATGACATTATCACAGAGCAAACAAAAGCAGCATTTAGCACCCTGCGAATAGCCAATCCCGACAAAGTTTTAACTCTCGGGGGAGAATGCTCAGTGAGTGTCCCGATATTCACATATATGGCGGAAAAATATAAGGATGATGTCGCAATTATATGGATTGATGCACATCCCGACATCACTCTACCGGGCGATGACTACAACGGTTATCATGCCATGGCATTGTCAACCTGCATGGGAATGGGAGATGAGGAGATAATCAGACAACTCCCTGCAAGAATATCTCCCGCTGATGTCTGTATCGCCGGATTACGCGAATGTGAATATCCCTATATTGAGAAGCGTGTGGAAAAGTTGGGGCTCGCACACTTTTCTCCCGGACAACTCGCAAATGACAGTACTCCGCTTATCAATTGGTTGATGAACACCGGTAAGTCAAAAGTGATGGTGCATTTTGACATGGATGTAATAGATCCTACCGACATTCTTGCAGCTGTCGCCGACGGGCCGGCAGGTGGCCTGAAACTAACCGAAGTCATACGTATTATCAACGATATAGCTGCGGCCAAAGACCTTGTGGCTTTTACAGTAGCGGAACCAATGCCACGGCTTGCCATTCGTCTTAAAAACATGTTATCTCAACTACCATTGATGAGATAAGCCTTTACAATAAGCTCCGACCGTATTTTCTCTCAAATATATAAAAATGCTCAACACCCCATTTCATCATTGCATCTATGATGGGGATTAATGTTTTTCCAAGATCAGTTATATAATATTCAGAACGCGGCGGTAACTCAGGATAGATGGTCTTGGCGACAAGCCCGTCCTCTACCATCTCCTTGAGCTGAATATCAAGCACTCGTGGAGTTGCTTCAGGCAAGCATTTATGAATCTCACTCGGGCGCATCGCATTACCTGAGCGAAGCTCATCAAGGATGCATGATTTCCATTTTGATTCTATAAGGCTCATAGTAAGTCTTAAAGGACAATCAAGGTCCACCGGTATCTTCTTCTCGTATGCCATTTTGTATTATAAAATCAGAGTTTTGAAGTTTTGAGATTGCAAAGTTAGTCAATATGACTGAAAATCAGTATACCGAATTTTTTTTCGATATATGAAAAATTTTTCGGTACTTGACATGGATTAAATACTATACTAATTTTGCAGTGGATATTGATGGCTTCGCCACCGCGCACCGGCTTTGCTGTCATGCGATTCAATTCCACGTACGGTTTTTCAATTGCAATCATAAAACAAACTTAAAGATCAAATATATGAGAAACGAGATCAAAGAATACGAAGCAGTGGCTGAGGCAGCCGGCAAATTCGTCAAAAGCGTAGCCGAGGGCAACAGCAAGTACGCAAAAACTTTGTTTACCGACGACGCCGTTTTGTTCGGGATACTTGACGGTAAATTGGAACATGGATCAATAAATCAGTTCTATCATAATGTTGACACCGTTGGCGCAGGGGATAATTTCAATGCCAGAATTGATGTGTTGGCAGTTGAAGAAACCGTAGCCGTAGTGCGTGTTCTTGAAGAAGGATGGGGAAACCGCATTGACTTCACAGACTTCCTCCTCCTTTTAAAAATCAACAGAGAATGGAAGTGCGTGGCAAAAGCCTATAACCAAAACTCAAACACGATCATACGTTGAGCTTACAAACCCTCGGCAACTCAATACATAAAAGACTACAAATCAACAGAATAGTACACACTTTACGCAGTCTTTTTTTTCATCCATAAGCAATATTTTATACGTATCATAAAGACGGTGAAACACAAAAAAACATATTGGTCTATGTGTATCACCGGCTTTTAAACAAACGCCATATTTGCATGCCGTGAAAAAAATTGTAACTTTGCATGCAATATGCGACATGACACTTCTCTGCATCACAATGATTGCCCACATGCGACAATCATCGGTATAAACTACCATCAGACTGGTGGCAGCCAAAACTGTGGTGCGGCAACTGTTATCGTTTTTCGTGGAAAACAACTAAACATCATCAAGCTCACCGACGCGTATAACCCAGAGGCGGTTCAAGAGCCTAAAGAGTATACTCCACAATCTCTTTATGATGAATTAACAAGGAGTTGTATCGGCTCCACATCATATGAAATAATTGTGGACTTAAATACAGAAGATACTTGCCTGCTCGCTTATTTTATATCCTGTTTCAGTAAAATAAGCAGCCATAAATGGGATATACGCATAGAAACGACATTGAGTGTCCCGGCCCGCTTAATTGACATTCTGGCTCCTGTCATTGACTTTTGGGCGGTTGACATTAAGATTGACGATCCCATTTTACACAAAACCCATATTGGAAAGCCCCGACAGCAAATGCCGGATATGTTGCGGCATCTCACTGATGACTTGAATGTTGATAAAAACAAGATTCTGATCCGTGTACCGGTCATACCTGGCTTAGTAACGGAAGAACAGGCACATATTACTGAATGTGAATATAATCTGAAAGGTTTTACACGAAGTGAAATTGTCACCTATAACAATGTCTACGGACATTGTAAAAAAACATTCTTAAAAGAATGTCCTGTTGCAGGCCTTCCATTTCATATCGAATCTAACGATGAGCTGTGGTACGAACTTTCAGAGGGAGAGGAACTCGCACTCTATCGCGACAAAAATAACTGTCATGACAACAACGCTGTGGCCGTACTGCTTACTAACGATATAACCTGTCTTGACAAAGATGAAATACCTGACTATATAATAGGATATATCCCTCGCTCAGTTAACAGCGACATAGCTGCAAGACTTGACAATGAAGAACGACTTACAGCTGAAATTGCCTCAATACGCCGTTCCGGTCCCGTCAAAGAACGTATTACAGTAAAAATTTATAAACAGGATAACGGTGGCTATGTTTCGTTACCACCAAGGTTATTACGAGCCCAAGCAATTGATACGTCTGCTTTTCAATCCATTCAGGAGCAACTATCTTACATAGGGGTGGCATACTTCAGATGGGGCGGTTACATTTCATTGGATCTAAACTTGCCAGACAAAGGTGATAAGGTCATAACAATATACAAACGAGATAACACTTGTGTACTTTATCTGCTGCATGTATTAGCCGCTGGCAGTGATTGCGCCATGTTTTTTGATGATTCCTCTGAATTACTTACATATGATGATTGCCGCCCTTACATTCTCTCCAATATAGCAGGTCCTGTAACCATCCCGACGTTTGTGATTGATGCCATAACCGGAGGAGAAGACAAAGAGCTATCAGTCACATGTCCTCTGAGTGACTCTGTCTCAAATAAGTTTACTCAACTTTTTAATACCTATCTTGACGGACACCGATTAATAATATAGAAGCCAGTCTATATATCCAAATAGTTACGAATGCGAATGAAAAAATATAATATAGCAGTTGCAGGGACAGGTTACGTGGGATTAAGCCTCGCGACGTTATTGGCACAACACAATAACGTAACCGCTGTTGATGTCATTCCTGAAAAAGTAAATAAAATCAACCGCCGCATCTCTCCCATTCAGGATGAATATATTGAGAAATATTTTGCAGAGAAAGAGCTAAGTCTCAAAGCCACTCTCGACGGAGCGGCAGCCTACCGCGATGCCGACTTTGTAATTATAGCCGCACCGACAAACTACGATCCTGTAAAGAATTTTTTCGACACTCATTGTATCATAGATGTTATTGACTTGGTACTTAGCGTAAACCCAGACGCAATAATTATCATAAAATCTACCATCCCGGTCGGATATTGCCGCAGCCTTTACTTGAGATATGCAGCTGCGGGTACAGCCCATTTCAATCTACTTTTCTTTCCTGAATTCCTTCGCGAGAGCAAGGCTCTGTACGATAATCTATATCCATCACGTATCATAGCCGGAATACCGCAAATAATCGATCGCCCGCAGTCTTTTGACGAAAATAATGCCATATCAGCTGTCACTGATGTTGAAAAGATGGCAAACGCGGCCCGGATATTTGCCGGTCTCCTACAACAGGGAGCTGAGAAGAACGACATCCCCACCCTGTTTATGGGTTTGCAGGAGGCCGAGGCTGTGAAACTGTTCGCAAATACATATCTCGCACTGCGCGTGAGTTATTTCAATGAACTTGACACATATGCCGAAGTAAAAGGCCTTGACTCAAAATCTATCATAGAGGGCGTAGGACTTGACCCTCGGATCGGATCACATTACAACAACCCGTCGTTCGGATACGGAGGATACTGCTTACCTAAAGACACCAAGCAGCTTCTTGCCAACTATGCTGATGTACCACAAAATATGATGACTGCTATTGTAGAGTCAAACCGTACCCGCAAGGATTTCATCGCCGATCAAATCCTTCAGAAAGCAGGTTGGTATGGGTATTCGCAGAATAATGGATATGGCGCAAATCCCGAGAAACCTTGTACAATCGGCGTATATCGTCTCACCATGAAATCAAATTCCGACAATTTCCGCCAATCATCGATACAGGGCGTAATGAAACGAATAAAAGCCAAAGGCGCTCAAGTAATTATTTATGAACCTGCTCTTGAAGATGGCACCACATTCTTCGGAAGCCTTGTCGTCAATGACCTGTCACGATTCAAAGAACTTTCCCATGCTATCTTAGCCAACCGCTACGACTCAGTTCTTGATGATGTAAAAGATAAGGTATATACGCGGGATATTTTCAAGCGAGACTGACAATACTCTCAGATATTTACGGGGGAAGCGCTTACTAATTAAGCGTTTCCTTATCTTATCATAATCATTATTTCACAGCAATGCATCAATATTAATAAAAAATTCGTAACTTTGACGCCAAATTGCAATATAATGATTAAAAAACTGAAATTGCTGTACTTGTTGGCTGCTATCATGCTTCCGGCTATAAATCCTACGCAGGCGGCAGCCCAACAGGAATTCAGCCGCGACATCCGCCAGATTTCATTCGTTCCCAAGGGACAATGGATTACCGGCGTGAGTGTAAGCTATTCGCAGAGCGACCAAGACAACTATCAGTTTTTGATATTCGAGAATCTTTCGGGCGATACCTATACATTCAAGGTAAGCCCAATGTTGATGTTTGCGTTTAAGGATAATCTCGCAGCCGGTGGCCGATTTTCATATTCACGCCAACGCACCCGCTTGTCAACAGCCGATGTAGTATTGGGGGCCGATACCGAGTATTCTCTTGATCATCTTTACTCAATATCCCACAATTATCACGTTACCGGAGCGTTCCGTCAATATCTGTCATTGGGCAACACCACACGCTTCGGCTTGCTCAATGAAGTCCAGTTGCAAATTGGCGGTGGGCAGTCAAAACTTGTCAGCGGCTCAGGAGATGCGCTCACAGGCACATACGAACGTAATGTATCAATCAATATCGGTCTCTCTCCGGGCCTTGTTGTTTTTCTCAACAATTACTCGGCTCTTGAAGTCAATGTAGGTGTGCTCGGATTTAACTATACCGACGTGCGGTCAACTACCGATCAGATCTATGTTGCCCACCGGAAACAATCGCACGCAAACTTTAAAATCAATCTGTTTTCAATAACCTTTGGTGTGGCATTTTATATCTGATGTATATGAAAAAGAAAGTAGCATTAGCATTGGGTATGATATTAGCGGCCTCCTCAATGGTTAACGCCCAGCAGGTTGTTAAAAAATCACTTGCGCCCGAAAATCCGGACATCAACGAGAAAGTTATAGTTAATGGCGACACTGTAAACATTGTGATTCCCGAACGCAACTTCGGGCGATATGACCGTGGACTGTTCAATTATCTCTTCATACCAAAAGGCAAGTGGGGTTTCGGGCTCACAGCCTCATACGGAGAACTTTCAACTGATGACACCCAGATATTATCCCTTGTAGAAAACGTAGATTTCAAGGGCAAGATGTATTCAATCAAGCCATTTATCACATATTTCGTAAGAAATAACCAATCAATAGGCATACGGTTCAACTATTCGAGAGGCGTAGGTGATCTTGATAATATGTCAATGAATTTTGATGATGACTTAAACTTCAACATCCACGATGTAAGCTACTACAGCGAGACTTTCTCCACCTCGTTATTTTACCGAAACTACATCGGGTTAAGCAAAAACGGCCGTTTCGGCGTATTCAATGAGGTTGATGTCACGGTAGGCTCAGGATCCAACCGCTTCAAGCGCATCTATGACAGTCAGCCCAAGGACACCCGCACCACTATAACACAGGGAAGTATCAACTTTAGCCCCGGTGTGGCCATATTCATTCAGGAATACATGGCCTTCAATGTATCATTCGGAGTATTCGGGCTCAACTTCAGGCGCGAGCATCAGGTTACTGATGGCATTGACGAAGGCTCCCGTTTCACCTCGGGTGCTAATTTCCGCTTTAATATTTTCAACATCAACTTCGGGTTGATGGTAGTGATATAGCCTTATGCATAAGTTTCATATCATACTTGGAGCCACCCTCTCGATAATAATTGCCGCGTTGACTTACGGATGCATCAAAAATGACATCCCATATCCACGCATCCAGGCCAACTTCCTGACGTTTGAAGCTGACGGACAGGACAGAGGCGCTGCAATCGACTCAGTTGCCCGTACCGTAACTTTATACTTCGGTGAGGAAACCGACATCCAAAATATTGAAATTTCAGAATACACAATCACCCCTGGTGCCGAATTGCTTGATTTTGACCTTAATAACCCATTAAATCTATCCAAGCCCATCAATGTCGTGTTACATCTATATCAGAACTGGACATGGACCATCAGTGCCATTCAGAATATAGAACGTTACTTTGACGTGACCAATCAGGTCGGTTCATCTTTCATTGATGTTCCGGGCAAACGTGTGATCGTATATATATCATCAAAAAACTCGCTGTCAAAGGTACACGTTGAGAGAGCGAAACTGGGGCCTGTAGGCTCAATCACAACACCATCTCTCAACGACGTTACAATAGACCTGTCGCGGCCACTTGAGATAGCTGTGGAAGCATATGGGAGAGTTGAACGCTGGACTATATTTGCAGAACAAGTCACATCATCTGTAACAACACAAAGTGTCGACGCATGGACCAACGTAGCCTGGGTATATGGCCGCGCCACAGCAGGCGCTGCCAACGGATTTGAATATCGAATAAAAGGCGATACTGAATGGACTCCTGTACCCGAGGCCGACATAATAAGCAACGGCGGAGATTTTCATGCACGCATAATACATCTCTCGCCGCAAACCACATACGAGGCACGGGCCATAAGTGACGGGCAAATGGGCGAAGTCATTGAGTTCACTACCGGACAAGCTATACAGCTCCCTAACAGTAATTTCGACGAGTGGTGGCTTGACCGCAAAGTCTGGAACCCATGGGCCGAAGACGGCACACAATATTGGGACACAGGCAATAAAGGTGCGGCAACATTAGGAGAGTCAAACTCATATCCTACTGAAGAGACTGTGAGCGGTACTGGATGGGCGGCCTGTCTTCAGACACGCTTCGTGGGCATAGGAGTCCTCGGTAAGATCGCAGCCGGGAACATATTCGTAGGACTCTACTACCGTACCGACGGAACGAACGGCATACTACACTTTGGCAGGCCATTCTCTGAACGCCCCACAAAACTTAAAGGATACCTAAAATACAATCCTGTGCCAATTGACTATGCATCTGACGAAATGTCATCTTTAATTGGACAACCTGACACCTGCATAGTCTGGTGTGCACTTATTGATCAGGACAGCCCGTTTGAGATTCGCACCAATCCTAAAAACAGGCAGCTGTTCGACCCTGAGGGATCTTATGTGGTTGGATACGGCAAGATACAATTCGGCCAGGCTGTATCAGCATACACACCTTTCGAATTCGAGATTGAATATAAGTCGACCTCACGCGTACCAAAATACATACTTGTAACAGCATCAGCAAGCAAGTACGGTGATTATTTTACCGGAGGCAACGGTTCAACACTCTACCTCGACGATCTCGAGCTTGTATACGATTACTGAGTTCAATGACACCAAAGGTTTCAACTCAAAGTACATTTTGTTACAAGTCAGTAACGGCTATTGGCTTTTTTGATTTCTTTTCTTAATTTTGCAAGATAAAATAAAGTAAATGGAAAAGACAATCACTGCAAATGGTGTAAAGATAAACTACCGCACAGGTGGCTCCGGCTCCCCTATCATACTAATGCATGGGTGGGGCTGTTCAGCATCATCACTCGGGCTATTTGAACGTGTAGGGCTTGAACATCATACCATATATAACCTTGACCTTCCGGGATTCGGCAAGAGTGAGGAGCCGCCGGCATCATGGGGCGTTGAGGAATACACAGCAATGCTCGAAGACTTTGTACACAAACTCGACATCTCCGACCCAATAATTCTTGGACATTCATTCGGAGGACGCATTGCTATATTATATGCCTCTCGCAACAAAGTCAAGAAGCTCATTCTCGTTGATGCCGCAGGTGTAAAACCACGACGCACGTTCAAGTATTACGCCAAGGTATACAGCTACAAACTTGCCAAAATTCTTTATCCGGCTCTCGTAGGCAAACGCAAGGCCGATGAACTCATCAATTCCATGCGCTCACGTCGAGGATCATACGACTACAATAACTGCACACCGGTAATGCGTGAGGTTATGGTACGGGTGGTTAACAGCGATCTAAAAGGTGTTATGAGAAAAATCAAGGCCCCTACTCTCCTGCTTTGGGGGGAGAAAGATACTGCGACCCCTATGAGAGACGCACGCATAATGCTGAAGCTTATTCCCGACTCAGGACTTGTATCTTTCCCAGGTGCCGGCCATTTCAGTTTTGTAGATAACCCGTATCAGTCAGCGGCTGTCGTACGCCGTTTCATTCATCCTGAAATCAATAAATCTTAGCACTGTTATAACATGACAATCAGTCTGACAGCTTTAGTAGCGGCTATTACAATCACCTGTCTGATTTTTGAGCTGATACGCGATTTAATGATGTACCAACAAAACTCATATCGCACTGAGCGATATGGCCGTTGGTTAAACGAGTCGAAAGACTCAACATCAACCATGCGGCTGCTCGGACTTGTGATTTTCTTCATAAGCCTATCATCACTATCGGTGCGTTCGGCATCATTGGCACTTACAGGTACTTTCAGCATTATATCAACCTGGATTCTCGCACGCAAGAAATACAAAAAGCCTCTTGCATGGACAGCCCGCGCCCGCCGCATTTTCATCACGGCAATGACTATAGCGCTTATAGTGATAGCCGCAAGCATTCTTATCTTCGCTGATCTTGCCGAAGTAACATCAATATTGTACATAACCGCCGTGGCTGCCTTAGGTTGCTATTGCGGATCCCATATAATAATAATCCTTGCCGGCATGGTGCTGTCTCCTCTTGAAAAAGCAATCAACCGGCGTTATTACAACGATGCCGCACGACGGTTGGCGGCCATGCCGGATCTAAAGGTTGTTGGCATAACCGGCAGCTACGGAAAAACAAGCACAAAACATTATCTCGAACGTATTCTTAGCGAACAGTTCGAGACCTTGATGACTCCCGGCAGCTATAACACCACTCTTGGAGTTGTACGCACCGTTCGCGAGATGCTGAAGCCTTATCATGAAATATTCATTGCCGAGATGGGTGCTAAGCAACCGGGTGACATTAAGGAAATATGTGATCTGGTTAAACCATCAACCGGTATTATCACAGCTGTAGGTCCACAGCATCTTGAATCTTTCAAGACCATCGAGCGTGTTCAGTCTACCAAGTTTGAACTTGCAGACGCGCTTCCACACGACGGAACCGCAATAGTAAACAACGATTTTGAGAAAATCGCCGAGCGCGATGTAACCAACTGCCGATGCCTGCGCTACGGCGTTCAGAACAACTCAGCCGCCTGGAATGCGACCAACGTGAAATATACATCATCAGGAACTACATTCACTGCTACCGGTCCTGACAGTTGGTCTCTTGAAATTACAACCCGGCTAATGGGTGAATGCAACGTGTCCGACCTGATGGCCGCTATCGTCACGGCTCACACTTTGGGAGTACCTGATGACAAGATAGCCTCAGCCGTAGCATCGATTGAACCTGTTGAACACCGGCTGTCAGTGAAAAAGACTGCCGGAGGCATCATTATTCTTGATGACGCATTCAACTCCAATCCGGTCGGCTCGCGTATGGCGCTTGAGGTACTCGGCGCAATGGAAGGCGGCAGACGCATCATCATAACCCCCGGTATGATTGAACTTGGCGATGAGCAGTTCGACGCCAACAAACAATTAGGGCACCACATAGCCAAACATGCCGATATTGCGATCATTGTAGGTCAATACAACCGCGACGCTATTTCCGAAGGCATAAAAGAATCTGCCTTATTGGCTGAAGACAACGTATTGCTTGTTGACTCATTCACACAGGCTCAACATAAGCTCACAACGTTGGTAGCGCCAGGCGATATTGTCCTTTATGAGAATGACCTCCCGGATACTTTTAAATAACGACACTCTTACACACATAAAATGAAAACTACAGTAGGCGTATTCTTCGGCGGCCGCTCCACCGAACATGAGATATCGGTCATCTCAGCCAATCAGGCAATGGCCGCGTTCAACCCCGAGAAGTACGAAATAGTTCCAATATATATATCCAAAGACGGCCGTTGGTACACCGGCCGCGACCTCCTCACAATGTCCAACTATCGCCACCCCGATGAATTGCTCAAACATTGCACTGAGGTGTACATGAGACCGGTCTACGGAGACTTCAATCTTTATCTCGCCAAGAAACCACGGTTCGGCAAAGATACTTTCGCCACACTTGATGTCGCAGTTCCGGTGCTTCATGGCACTAACGTGGAAGACGGCCGTTTTGAAGGTGTGCTCGAAACCATCGGCATTCCCTATGCCGGATGCAACACACTTGCATCTGCCAATGGCATGGACAAGATAACAATGAAGATGATTCTCCGGGCTGATGGTATACCGGTGGTAGACTATGTGTGGATGACTGACCACCAGTGGGCGGCCGAGCGTGAGTCCATGATTGAAAAAGTTGAACAGGAACTCGGATATCCCGTGATCGTAAAACCTGCCAATCTCGGTTCAAGCATTGGCATAGGTGCCGCCCACGACCGCGATCAACTTATCTCACGCATTGATGATGCCTCGCGTTTCTCACGCCGGATAGTCGTGGAACACATGGTCACCGAATTGCGTGAGATAAACTGCTCAGTGCTGGGCGATGTTGATGAATTCCAGATGTCTGTACTTGAAGAACCTATAAAAGCCGAGGAGATTCTGAGTTACGGAGACAAATACATGGGCGGAGGCATGCATGCTGCACAAAAACGCATTCCGGCCCAGCTACCTGACGATACGGCTGCAGAATGCCGCAGGTTGGCCGGCGAGACATTCCGCGTGCTATCATGCCACGGTGTAAGCCGCGTAGACCTCATCATTGATGACGCTACAGGCAAAGTATATGTCAACGAAATCAACACAATTCCCGGATCCCTCAGTTATTACCTGTGGGAGGCCGGAGGTCTGTCTTTCGAGAATCTGATGGACAAGCTCGTCAAACTTGCACTCAAGCGCCGGCGCGATGAACAGAACAAAACCACAAGCTTCTCCCAAAACATATTCGCGATGGGTGGAGGAGTGAAAGGCGGATTGAAAAAATAAATATCCCGGTATCCGCAATTCCCGGAACATACAGCGCAGAGTGATCATGAAACATCACCCTGCGCTGCTTTTTAAACCCATATCGGTTTGTTATGTGATACGACTTATTCACAGCTGTTTATTCCTGTTAAAGTTTTTTCAGAATACCATGTCACATTTGCCTACGTTCGGCCGTCGTATAAAGAGAAGATAATAAATCATAAATCGCTATGCATAAAATCCAACTCGCAATCATAACATGCCTTCTGTATTGTCCGGTTGCAAAGACGCAGGAAACTGCCGACACCATGCTGCTACATGAAATAGTGGTCACTGCACCTCGAGTGGTACGGAAAGCCGATATGGATGTATACTATCCCTCGAAAAGTTCAATTGAAAACTCAAAGAACGGCATTCAGCTACTCACGAATCTGATGATTCCGTCTTTGGCTGTGACTGATGCCCTCGATCAGATAAAAGCAGCCGGACAACCGGTCCAACTACGCATTAACGGCCGTGAATCATCTATAGAACAAGTACGTGCACTATTACCGGAAACAATCAAGCGCGTTGAATGGATTGATAATCCTGGACTGCGATACAGCGGAGCCAATTATGTGCTAAACTTCATAGTCATAAACCCCTCACTTGGCGGATCTCTTCAAGCCATGGCTCAGCCCGCACTTAACCAAGCATGGGGATCTTACTTTGCCGATGCAAAATTCAACACAGGGCGCTCGCAAATTGAAGTCGGCGCCCGATTCAAACTCACTGATGATATCAAGATACACCGCAACTACACCGAAACGTTCAACTTCGCTGACGGGAAATCCCTTACCCGTAACGAGACATCACGTGGAGGATCTACTGACAACTCAATGGGGTTCGCATGGGCATCTTATAACTATGTTAAGCCTGATACGACTACAATAATGATAGAAGCTTTTGCCATGCACGATTTTTCTAACAACCTAACATACAATGGAATTTTATCACTGAGCAATGGTATTGACGATATACTTCTCACCGATTCACATGGAAGCCTGGGGACATCGCCTTCGATTTCCGCATATTGGGAACAACATTTCGCCGGTCACAACACATTGGTTATAGATGCCAAAGCATCATTCTACAAGGGTCATACATATTCAGATTATATTGAGCAATTCCCGGATAATCCGGACAGGCTTTCCGATGTGCACACCAATATCAAAGATAACAACCAGGCCTATGCCATCGAAGCCAATTACATAAAGAACTGGGACAATTCACGACTCACCGCCGGTGCCTCATATACAGCGAACCGTAACCGTTCGACATACCTGAACCTTGAGGGCAGTGTATTCCACCAAAGGCAAGACAAAGTCTACTTCTTCACCGAATACTTCATGCGAATCAATAAAATCACGATAACAGCCGGCTTAGGAGCGCAATACACTGATTTCCGCTTCCGCGAAACTGACCAAGGGAGCAATTCATGGAACATGCGGCCACGCGCAACTTTCACTTACGGCATCAACCCTAATCACCGTCTCATTCTCAGCTTCGAATCCTGGCAGTCAACGCCATCATTGGCAGAAACAAACATCGCGCCCCAGCAAATTGACGGATTCCAGTGGCGTATAGGAAATCCCAACCTGAAAACGTCAAACTCATACATGCTCACCCTGCGTTATAACTACAATCTTCCGCGCTTTTCAGGAATGTTCGGAATCCGCGCATTCACCAGCCCTGACGCCATAACACCTATATTGTACTGGCAGGAAAACAGACTTATCACCTCCTACGAGAACAGCAAAGGTTTACAAAACCTGTCATTCTTCATCGCTCCTCAAATAGAGATCATTCCCGACTGGCTTATGGCAAGCGGATACCTTCAATACCGCGCTGAGCGAATGAGCGGCACAGGCTACCGCTTTTATAACCATGATTGGAGCGGAAATATCAACATAAACCTTTCACACTGGGGATTCACACTCTCAGGCCAATACGTAAAGGCTCAACATGACCTTTGGGGAGAGAAAATATCATGGGGCGAGAACATCTCAGTCATAGAACTCAGCTATAATCTGGGGAAATGGCGGTTTGGCGCTGGCATACTTATGCCATTCGGTCGATACGACCAAGGATCGCGCATGCTAAGTCACTGGAATACAAACGAGCAGCATATGCGTCTTGATATGCGCATGCCATTCATAAACATAAGCTACAATCTACAATGGGGACGTCAGAAACGCAATACCCGCAAACTTGTCAACGCCAACGCATCTGTAGACACGTCAACAGCAGCAGGCCGTTAAACATATAGAACCATTAACAAACCTTAACACCCGCAGTGACCATTAATCATTAAAAAAGCCCTAACTTTGCACGGTTAAAGGAGCGATGCTCGAGTGGCTGAAGAGGCACGCCTGGAAAGCGTGTAAACGTCAAAAGCGTTTCCCGAGTTCGAATCTCGGTCGCTCCGCAAGATAACACGCTAATAATCACAACATGACAGGTTTGATTATTAGCGTGTTACCATTTTCCCAATTAATTTATCAGCCCAAATATCGGCGCAGACTATGTTGCAGCAGTATGTGTCAGCGATATACGCCCTCAACAGATCGAGATTACAAGCACGACGTCTTGCCGAATTGCGCGGTGGAGCCGGAGTTCCACAAAGAATTATTTATAATACATCAATTGATTGTTTGGGGCAAGTATAACTATTCCATTTTTGAAAAACGAAGGGCCGACACACCCTAATTCATCAGTATCTTCATTTTTATTTGTGATGCCGATAGAGAATCCCGTATTGGATTTATCGCCAATCTTACAATAGCCTGCAAAAATACCTTGGCCGATAATATTACCTGACCTATCCCTTGATACCTGTATCCTGAATTTATTCTCTTTCAGTACAGATAGCATTGTATTTCTAAAAAAGAACACGCTTGAACCATTGCCAAGGTCAAAATTGAACTTGCCGGATTTAGTTAACTGGTGGCCCGACGCATCCGACAACTCCATTGTCGCTTCAAAAATAGGCATAGGGTCATTTTCTACAAGTGTGTATGTGTACATCTTGTCCAAGTTGACATCATCACGAGAAACAAAATCCAACACATTCTTCCTGAAGTCAAAACGGATTAAAGACACCGAGGTATCGACCTCGTTTTTAAGGAGATTGACCGGCACGGTAACATATTCCTCGTTTGTATCAACGACAAAAACACGCCCTTCGTACGTCAAATCACCAACGGGTACTTTGCCTTTAAGCAATTTGACTATTCTCCGGATAGTCCTATCGGTATGCAAGTATTCCTCTTTATCAAGCGAGATTTCTTCAAGGGGAAGTGAAGCGAGCAGCTTATTATACCATTCCTTGCTGACAACCATACCGTGAAAGCCAGTTTCGACAAATATGGGAGTCGAGGCATTACCGTTGACAGTTGCTTCAGTGTAGTAATGCCCGTTCTTCTTTACCAATTTAAATGATAATTGGCAAAGTGCTTCGGGAGCACAACACAATATCGCAAATAGAAGAATAAGTAGCAGCTTTAAGAGCTGCCCCATAGCGGTTGCGGGGATATAGTTATTCAGTTTCATTTCCCCTTATATAGATAGCACCCGGCTCTTGGAAAGTTATTGGAAGAGTGAAGGCGATGCGATGTTTCTTCGGCGTGAAAAATTTGACACGGAATTTTGGCAGAGCATTTACAAGCCTTAATGCCTCGGCATTGGCAGCTTCGTTTTTGCTTGGCCTAAGAATATATGCGTCGGTAACAGTGCCGTCGGGTTGAACGTATAAGCTGACAATGACTCTTTCGTTACCTTTATATCCGTCAGGTATTTGTATATTAGCCTCCAACCATTCTTTGAGCAGTCCATTACCTCCGGGAAATTCACAAATGGGATCATAGTTTGCCAAAAAATTTTTCGTAGCTTCTTTTACATCGGATTTTAATTTTTCGAAGTCTTCCGAAGAAATAGTAATGAATACCGCGCGGTTTCCATACTCATCGTTTTTCACTTCCATTTTTAAGATTGAGTCAGCACCGACCATATCCGGATTGGCCTCTGCTATCCATTCGTTGTTGAAATAGTAAAACACCGTTTGGGTGTCCTGAACGGTCAATGGGAATTGTAATTCTTTGAAAGCACTGTCGTTCTTGCAGCAGTTTTGTGCGAACACAAAACAAGCTTGGACGATAAGCAAAGAAAGTAAAATAAGTTTCTTCATAAATTTAAGTTTGTTTCCGGCAGCCCTACGGAAATTATATTAAAAGAAACATGAGCTAACTATGCCACATCTAAACTTGATGGTCGTAGGAAACCTTTGTACTCAGATGTGGTGACAGCAGCCCACGCTATGCGAAGGAAGCCGCCATGCCAAATCTTTGAGTACTGTTGAAAATTTCCTACGTTTTCAAGTTCAAGATAAGCATAACGCTTCTTATTTTCCAAAATGTCGCGGATATGGTTTACACCAATCCAGCGGCAAATTTACTAATTTTATTTGGATAACGGTAGTGTTCGCGCCGATAAATTGTGTAAGTCATTAGGGCTTGTTAAAATAAACTCTTTTTTCGCTCATGGATAATTATTAACTTTGCAGAAATTAAAAACATCAACTATGGATTGGTCAATAATACTCGGAGGAATTTCAGGTTTTGTAGGCGTTACTGCATTTCAACTTCTGCCCAAGAAGCTCAATGCTTGGGTAAGAGGCTTCATTGCAATTTTAATCGCTGCCGTAATTGCTTTGATTATACGTTTGGTCTTTGGACCTCTCGGGGAATAAGCTATCAAACTCAAGGTCACATTCCTCAAATTCCACATCTTCGATGTCGATTGTTTCAGCGCGATACTTCTGTATAATAGCCGAGGTTTTCTCGTTGATTTTGGGGATTGGTTCGATGCCGAGGACACGCGGATCATCGGTGGCTATGAACGGCTGCACGAGAATTTGAATCAGTGATTTTCATTGTCCGTTCATTTGTTTTAGATATTCCTGCATTGGAGGTAAGCCCATTTCGGCTCTCCATTCATCAACTTTTTCGGAATCCAGTAGAGCATATGGTACGTTTTCACCTTTTTCATTCCGTATTAACTGTGTACCATACTTTTGCGGACGATTTTGCCACATATCGCAGCGGTCTTCCATCATTGCAACGAATGATTTGTTGAGTTCGTTATCGGTGGCTGCCTTATGGAAAAGTGGCAAGTATTTCTCAATCGCTTCAAGCGAAGTATGCTGAATAACCTCCCAGATAGCGAAGTTGGAGCCTCCTACGGTTTCGGAAGACGGCCAACCATAACTATCAAGGATATCAAAGACTTCTATTTGATTTATACTGTCATTCCTTTGCATTTCCACAAGCCGAGTCTTTACTAATACGCTATCTTGTGGAACTGCTCGCAACGCTGCAAGATAGGCATGACGTGGCATTTGGTCCCGATAATGGATTGAGTCTAACCGCTCTTTCAGCGCGTGATCATAATTACGCTCAATAAATGCCTTCCGAGCTTGCAAAGTATCGCATAGAATTCCCCATTTCGGAGAGGTGTGCAGGGATTGTAAATCCCGGTCTTGGTTGATTTGGTCGCTATACCATTGTGGATATAACCGCACTCGTGTAAACAGGCGATTGAACGCAGAGTTTTCATCACCACTTAAAGCTGCTGCACAAGCACCATTATAAAGGTGTTTGTCAACAGGCTTAACTCCGAGAGAAAACGCCTTGTCAAAAAATTTAGAGGCAAGTTCGAAATTATGTATCATATAGCACGAGTCAGCCTTGTAGATGAAAGTGTTATAGATTGCGATTGAATCCTCTTGGTTGCCATATTCAGCAGTTTTACTATTTCCGGAGACACCGCACGTAATAAGGACACCGGCAATCCAAACCATGAGTCTTTTCATTTTCATATTTGGTGTTTATTTTATTTATTGCAAAGTTAATGCCGTTGAAAATTCCGAGCCATACCCAAAAGTGTACGATTTGAATTTGTCAATAAGAAAATCCCCGACATCGCTGCCGAGGACTTTCATTCTTGCATGAAATATTTGTTTTTCTATTGTGGCATATTTATTGGCACACCTTGAATTTTGCCTTTTTACCATTAATCCGAAGCGTAACTTTCGGATTTGAGAATTTGGTTATGTGAGGAAATGTAAGTGTCACGGTTGCGACACCATTCTTCACGTTGACTTGTACCGAAGTAGCAACGTATTCTTTGCCGAGGGTAACGAGTTTTGCGTCTGATACCGAGTAAGTTTTGCCTGCATCTTCATCGGTGAACATTATCGTTACCTTGTCATTGTAGTTGTTGAAGTCCTGACATTGAGGCTTTGCGTAGGTTGCAAGGCTATTGACAATGCAGACAAGCGGGATTATCAGCTGTTTCATAATTTCCATGACTACTGTGCCACATAATGCTTAGTGGTTCTGCCCGGCTCATAGATGCGAAGATTTAGCGGATAGGCATTACCGGGTGTGATAAGTGTTTCCCAAGAACCTTGGGTAAATTTGAACTCAGCAGGTAATTGGAGATTTAAGTCTATCGCAAAAGTCTTATCATCAATTTTGTTCATTTTGACGCCTTGTGGATTCCAATTGACAATAGCATCTTGGTTGCCGGTGATAAACACATCTCCTTCGGCCCACGGACATTCAAGTTCTATGTGAACGGGATATTTTACTGAATCTGTAAATTGAGTGTTTCGACGATACGTTCCATATATGGGAAGTATGTCCATCAAACATTGAGCATAGCCACTCATATGTGTATGTTCGGGATACTCTTTGAAGAATATATTAATATTTTCCGGCAATGTTCTTGACTGCATTGTAGATTTTACTAAATCCCAAGCAGGACGCCAAGCAGCAGGCCAACCTGTTTCCTCCGATTCATTTGACATAGTGAGGAAGAGGAATCGTGGCTTGCTGTTGTTGAAGTCATAGCCAAGGAAGTTGTCGGCGAATAGATTGTTATCCTCCCCGAAATTGGGTGAAAGAGCTATGTAATCATCGAACAATTCTTCCGAAGCAAGAGCGTTAAGGATGAAAGATGCTCCAAAAGAATGCCCGATAGCGAGAGTATGACCTGAGGTGCGGTAATTGCTGTTTATATATGGCATTACATCTTCACGAATGAATTTTTTGAAGTTCTCGTAATTGCCATAATACTTAGATTGGTACGTTACGTTGGTCGGCACGGGTAGGAAGTCGTTATTCCTGTGATAATCTGGTGTAGTGGGAGAAGTAATGCCTACTACGATAAAAGGGACATCTTCCTCATATGGATCTTGGCATTCAGCCAAAATCGCGTAAGTCAATGCGAAGTGTGAACGCCACTGAGAGTCGAACACATATACAACATCAACTTCTGATTGGTCGAATTGATCGTAATACTGAGGTGTACAGATGAAGATTTCCCTATCGAAAGGGAAATCGGGCGAATGAAACGTCTTGGTTTCAACGCGCATGGTTTCCTGAGCGTTAGCGTATATACACGAAACCATGAAACAAATGAAAATGGGAATTAATCTTTTCACGTCTGCTTTTAATTTTAATTTTACTGATGCAAAATTACTGCCGTAAAAAATTCCTTGCCATACCCAAAAGTGTACTTATGTAGTTGAGGGTGAAAATATACACTTTTGGGTATGGTACGATAGAGGGATAAACAGTAATTTTGCGGTGTATGACAGGCGAAGAAAAGAATAAGATTGAAAGCTGCCGGATAATGATAGTCGGCAAGGGTTATTTTGCAGACACTATCAATACGGCTTTGCTAAAAGTCGGGTTCCACAATATTATATATATGGAAGCTACGACGAAGTCAGCCGATATTGTGGTTGACTTGGCGATGAATGGTATATCAGCCCGGTTGGGTGGTAAATCGCCGGTCGTATATCCGTTTGATTTTATCGAGGGTGGTGCGGCTATGGTTGTGCTGCCCGATGATAAGGCTGAATTTGAGGTACAGGGAGATGTGCGCCTGTGTGCCGCGAAGTATATGTCGGGGTATTGCGCGTTTTGGAATATTGATAACAGCGGCTGGTTGCGCGTTGTATTGTCGAGGATTGAACAAGGGGAACAATCGGCAAAGGCGCAGCAAACGGCAGCCTGTATCTGCGCCCGGATATTGGCTAATATCGCAGTCGGGCGCGATGTGAAGCACTTTCCACGCTTCTACTTGTCAAGGAATTTAGAGTAGCTTGTTGTTTGCCGCCGCCGCTATAGCCTCGGAAATGTTGCGCACACCGAGTTTTTCAAAAATGCGCTGTCGGTATTTCTTGACGGTGTCGGGGGAAAGGCAGATGCGGTCGGCAATCTCCGACATCGTATAGCCTTGTATTGAAAGTATAAGCACCGACTTCTCCCCCTCGGTAAGACTCGGCATAGTGTTCTTATCCCACCGACGGGTAAGGGGATTAAATGTGAAATAGTCGGGGGTGCCGACATGGTGCATTTCAATATGGCCGGGCGTGGTGTGGGTGGAAGCAGACACCACGCAGAGGGCAAGCCAAATCCTGCCGTCGGAAGTCAGGGCAAGGGAGGTCAGCTTATGGTTAATGAGGATTGGGTGGCCGTCGTTGAGAATATGAAAATCGTATGATATATACCAGTCCTTGCGCTGTTCGAGTGGGATTTGATTGTGAAATGCAAAGCCCACACGGTTTATGTCGAGCAAAAGAGCCTGTTCGTCCTCGGGCACATATTTGAGATAGAACTGATAGCCGAGGTTAATCATCTGCTCCGGCGAAAGTCCGCACAGGAACATCGGATTGGGCGACACATACAGGAAATTCTGCTTGAAATAGTCAATAATATATACACTTTGGTATGTGGAGCGAGAAAACGCCTCTGCGGAGCGGATATACTCGTCCACTCTGCTGTAATCGAGTTCGTCAGGTAGCTTTACCTCGTTGTCGGGTATAAAAAATTCGTCGGGCGTTTTCATATATTCCAGATTTTGAGAATACAAAATTAGCTAAATACGGTAGGTGTCAAGTTGCTGCGAGCTAAAGACTCACCGGACTTGTCCTTGTCCTATCTACAGATGAGGCCAATGATGACGTCGCTCCTGCCGGCTATTGTAATTTTCTACGTATATTTGCGTCTAATAAATAAAAGTAATGTTATATGCTCAATCACATCCTATATTTTGCTATACTCGGCGTAGTGCTTGCCATCGTGTTTGCAATCACTGATAAACTTATCGCAAAGGTCAAAGATGCTAAGAAACGCAAACACATTAAGATTGCAGTTTACGCTGTTTTAATGTTCATCGGTGCATGTATCGTTGACATTATAGTAATGGGGCGGGTATGGTATCGGTAAGATATGTCTGAGTAATATTTTAAAATATATCTAAGATTCTTAGCACTCCATCATTGACACATGCGTGCACGTGAACAATCACAGGAGATGTATCAGTGTTCCACCGATATTCAACCGAATACAGGTCATTATCAATGTGCTCAACCTTCAATGACCGTAGGGATTCACGAGATATGTCCTGCGCAAAGATGATACCGTCGGCATTGTGATCCAATACATATCGGTCAAGTTTCGCTATCAGAGACTGCGACATATGGGTTTGCTTCAATACTTCCAAAGCCTGCACATCGTCATCTTCCAGGGCTTGCATGTAAGCCTTGTAGAAATCTCTGAGCATAGCCCCCGATTGCCCGCATGTATTATTTCTCAAGTGCCGGAGTGCCGCTTCAATTACATTATCAGACCCACCATACAGAAAATCGGGAGTAAGTATAACCTCTATGTCGGGAGAGATGCCCTTGCCAATAAAAATTCCGCCATCCACCATCCATTCGTTACGTGTACATATTCTCGCTTTTGCGCCGAATCCCAGATCGACAACTATGGGATTACCGGTTGAGCCGCCTGTCTTTTCCCCAAAAAGCACTCCACGGTGCGAGCCCTTGAAGAGGTTTACAAAATCTTCGGTTGATGAGAACGAGCCATTATTGATAAGCACTACCACCGGTTTATCATACAATCCAAGTCCGGGTATCGGATCAGTTTCAGCTACGTAAGGCTGACTCTTGCGGTTCCATGACGCAAATGCTGCATTATACTGAGGGGTCGACCATTTGAATGAAGGAATCGTGTCATCGCATATAATGCGCATCAATATCTCACCATAGAAGGAATTGCCGCCCGTATTGTCGCGGACATCAATAATAAGAGCATCAGTATTCTCAAGTTTATCAAATGCTGAAGCCAAAGAGTCAACATCGAAATATCCCCGGTTAAAACTACGGATCTTCAAAAGGCCTATATTCCCTGGCAGAGTGGAATGCTCAATGCAAGCAGGCCTTTGCGACGGGCTCAAGTCCCAATCAATCAACCGGTCTGATGATATATCAGTTACATTGCCGTCTTTATTCCTGAATGTTACAGTAACAGTGTCGGCTCCAACCCCTTTTGTAAGCTCAAAATCATTGCAGCCATACCAATCAGTCCACTGCGGAGTTGACGATGGAAGATATGGAGCTACCTCGTCGGCAAAATACACATTGACCGGGTCTCCATTAATTTTCAGTATTTCACTACCTGTATCAACTCCTCTATCAGCATATACTGACGATAATACATCTGTCACATATACGTGTCCCGCCACCCGTGTGGTTGTAAACGGAAGAGGTTTTACCCGCTCGGCTGACGGTTGTCCGGTGAGATTTATCCAGAAAGACGTGTGACCATCATGCAGTTGGGCGCACAGCCTCTCCATCTCCCGTTGGAATGCATAATCATCGGGGGTATTGACTATCGCTTCAAAGTCAGCAGAGCACAAACTGTCCCAATCGCATTCCAATGCATCAAGATGCACGAAATTATATTTCACTTCTGTTTGGAACTTAGCCAACACTGACGCTTTCTGCGCCGATGTCAGAATATTTGAAGCACTGCCTATCAACGATCCGCCAAGAATAACGGCAAGAAATAACAGATTCTTTTTATTTGTCATGTTATACATGGTATACAGTGTTTATCTTATAAGGAGTGTGCCGGGAGTCCTGAAATTTACAGGTATGGCCACCGCTACAGGTTCTTTACGGGGAGAAAGATACTTAACTCTGAAAGGAGGTAATTCGTTCACAAGGCGGATAGCCTCTGCTGCTATTTCCCCGTTATTATCTTTTGGAATGACACTGATTATTTCAGGATCAGACAGACGACCATCGGGCATCACCATAACACCGACTAATACTCTTGTATTACCATCAAAGCCCTCAGGAATCCTGATATTCTCCTCAATCCAATCTTTCAATTTTCCGTTTCCTCCGGGAAATTCACATATGGGAGCGAAAGCGTCTGACATGCGGGCTACAGTTTCATTCCCGGCAACCTTTAACTGCTCCAGAGTCTCAGGGGTGACGGTCATATAAATCGCACGGTTACCATATTCATCATTTTTTATTTCAGAAGAAAGCACACGGTCAATGGCAACCATTCCCGCATCGACACCGGGTATCCATTCGTCATTGAAATAGTAAAACAGAGGCCTTGTATCATTCTCCGTAAGAGGATATTGAATTTCACGATAAGTTATGCCTCCAAATGGGTGCAACTGTGCTAAAGCCACGGCCACCTGAACGAACATTAGCGCAAGCATCATTAATTTCTTCATTGCAAAAAGAATTTATGATTAACAAAAAGGTAGAATTTATACCACAAAGTTAATAATAAATCACTAACAGCTACCCCCCCCTGTTAAAAAATGCTAAAAAACAGATTAACGGTATACCGTTGCCTTTTACTAAAAAATGTTGACAGATAAACGCAGTTTAGTTGTCAGTTAAAGGCGAAGAAGTCATCATCGGCCATCCGTTGGCCGATGATGACCTGCCTTATTCAGCACGTGACACATGTGTTCAACGTACAGCTTCAATCTGTTTCTTCAGTTCCTCACGTTGAACCGGCGATGAACCATATTCGACATGGGTTATAATTCCGGTCTTATCAACTACGATAGTCATGGGATAACCTTTTCCACCCACCCATTCCTTGAACTGGGTGTCGTTGATCAAGGCAATCCAGTTGAAGCCTTGTTTTTCAATCACCGGTCTTGCCCTATCAGCGTCCTCATAAGTGGCCGCAAAGAACATCACGTCGGGCATCTCATTTTTCCACTGCGAAAACTCCGGCATCTCGGCGCGGCATGGTCCACAACCCGTAAACCACAGATTCAGCACCATCGGTTTTCCGGCCACATCTGCATTGGACCACTCTTTGCCATCGATATCAACAGCAGTAAATTCAGGGAACTTGGTACCTGCCTTTACCTTTTCCTCACTCGACATTTGCAAAGGAATCACTTTTGCCTCGGCAAAACGCTCTTTCAGTTCAGCGGCCTCGGGGACAGAATCATCAGGCACCGCATATTTAATAGCTGCCTCAGGTAGCGGATGAGCAAGAGTGATACCTGTAGCTTTTGTGCCATTAGGAGTGGAGATCATGGTCATTCCGGTAATCTCCGACGACGCCACCGGCAATGAATTGAAGAAATAATCCTCAATTATTATAATTTTCTTTGGCCTGGCATTATCCTGAGCCACGACGGCAGCCGACCCGGCCCAAATCATAAGGGATACAAGAATAAATCTGATTGTCTTCGTCATAGATATTTTAAGTAATTTGATTATTGTTCATGTTAAAGCATCAACATACAGGAATAGTTTATGCCAACCGCATCTATATTTATCTGCGACAAAGTTAGCAAAAAATATTCAACAACAACGCAATGCTTGTTCAATTCAGCAAGAATTAGTAACTTTGCAGCCGGAAAGCGCATTGATATCTCTTCCGGGTGAAAAGCTTTCCTTTCTTAATGCACTCATATGGAAGAGATCATTAAATAATCGGCGCAGAATTTTAAAGCGCCGGCAACCATCGGGAAAGCTCCTGTATAGGCTACTCCCCCTTGATCCGGAACGTAAGTTAAGCGGACGGTTGTGTCTGATGCACGGTTCATCTTTATCATGACGTGCATGAATGAATTGTATATCATCATGAGCAATGACATGGAATTAAATTGGTATGCTATCAAGACACGGCACGACTTCAAGGCAGAGACAGTCCTTGCAGCCGAGTGTTCCGAAGTATACTTCCCTAAAGAAGAGATAAAGACCGACGACGGCGAACGACGGCTAAAAGCGGTCATACCCCATGTGCTGTTTATAAAAACCACACGCAGCCACGCTCTTGAACTTGAGAAACGCGGGCGCCAATATTCCCCTGACAGTGTGCCCATGTGGATATACCGCTACATAAAAAACGGCGAGATACAACCCATAAGCCAACGTCAGATTGACCTTGTGAAACTGCTAACGGCAAGCGACACTTCAAGATGCGAGATATTTACGAAATCCGACTTCAAGGGCGGCGAGCATGTGCGCGTCACAGCAGGCATATATGAAGGTTACACCGGATATGTGCAACGCGTGCGCAGGAACAAACATGTGATAGTGCGCATTGAAGGCATCTGCATGATCATGCTGCCGTTCATCCATCCCGACCTTCTGGAGCATATTCCTGACGAATAACAGCTCCCCTACCCTCAGCCCCGGCACTTTCCCTCTTTACTATCATCATGCAGCCTTTGTGCTGCATAAAACACCGGCTTTCGTTCACGGAAGCCGCCTTTCTCACATACACACCGCTCTGAATTATTGATTTCCGCAGGCACAGGAGCCATTAGGCATGGCTGCAGTATAATCAACTTAAAAAATAAAGATATTCAGATGTTTTGAGAACCGCGGCTAATATTCGACTGAAATATATGCAATCTGATTCTTCAATATTCGACATAAAAAGTTACATTTCGCACCACCGGAATCAATTCCGTCCTACACTGTAATTATGATTGAACGCAGGATAGCTATCAATACTATTTTTTTATATATCAGGATGATTCTCGTAATGGGAGTCACCCTGTTTACTTCGCGAATTGTACTCAGGGAATTAGGCGTCACCGACTTCGGTATTTACAATGTGGTAGGAGGTGTTGTTTCGATGGTTTCGTTCCTTAATACTTCCCTCTCCAATGGATATCAACGCTATTTTAACATCGCGCTTGGGAAGGAAGACCGGACCGGTCTGCAGGATGTCTTCTCCGCATCGTTATACATCCAAATCGCATTAATAATATTAACACTTGTCTTATGCGAAACGGCAGGCCTATGGTTCGTCAACCATGAGATGAGTATTCCACCAAGCAGATTAGTTGCCGCTAACTGCATCTTTCAGACTTCATTGTTCATCTTTGTAATGGTACTGTTGCGAGTTCCATATAGTGCAATAATCATTGCATATGAGAAAATGAACGTTTTTGCATATATAAGCGTAATAGAAGTATTTGCCCAATTAGGTTGTGCTTACGCTCTCTCATTAGCGCCCGCAAATGGTGATCGGTTAATGCTATATGGAATATTAATGGCCCTCATCTCGCTGACTATTATGCTGGC
This sequence comes from Odoribacter sp., assembly GCA_023663145.1. Taxonomy (GTDB): domain Bacteria; phylum Bacteroidota; class Bacteroidia; order Bacteroidales; family Muribaculaceae; genus CAG-873. Next base: position 11,109 of record JAMPHZ010000021.1, on the reverse strand, counting down.
ATACATAGTATTTGCCAAACGATGTGACAAGTTATTGAAATCCAAGCCAGAGGGCAAGAAGAAAACATTGAAGGATATGCTGTCATTCTCAGGATGGAATATCTTCGGATCAATAGCTCATCTTATTCGAGGGAATGGACTAAACATACTGCTAAACGTTTTTTTTAATCCAGCAATTAACGCCGCCAATGGATTTGCGTCACAAGTATCAGGTGGCATCACGGCATTGGCCCATAATGTGCTTACTGCATCAAAACCCCAGGTCGTCAAGCATTATGCAAAAGGCAATATTGATAAAATGCTGGACCTTACATATTCCGTATCCCGATATGTATTTTGCCTATTGTGGATTATGTCATTCCCTATTATGCTTAAGATTGAATTTATATTTAATCTTTGGCTCGGAAATGAAACCCCGGCATACACCGAACTTTTCACCGTATTAGTACTATGTACCGGGGTTATTGAAGCTTTTGCATCTCCAATTTCGACACTCGTTCATGCAACCGGAAGAATGAAAGCATTTCAGATTTCAGTAAGCATTGTAATCATGAGTGTTCTTCCAATCGCCTACATATTTCTTAAGTCAGGATGTCCGCCGGAAAGTGTATTCTATGTAAGTTTCTTTGTGGGTATTCTCGCCCAACTCACCCGAATTTATGTAATCAAACAAATCATTCCGGAGTTCTCATACAGCAAGTATTGGAATACGGTTATCTCCCGCTGTTTATTATTGGTAATAATATCTGTGCTTCTGCTGTTGACAGCAGAACATTACGCTTTGTTTATGATACCCTCATTCCTTGACTTAGTTTTCCTTGTCATACTTACCGGATGCTTGGTTTTTGTCATAGGACTTACTCCGGAGGAACGAAATGTAATCTCAAAAAAAATAAAGGCTAAAATATGTCGAAAATAATAGGCTACACTACCGGTGTGTATGATATGTTCCACATCGGCCATCTTAATATCCTACAACATGCCAAAGAAAAGTGCGACTATTTAATCGTTGGCGTGAGTACAGACGAGTTGGTTATCCAAGAAAAAAAGAAGCATCCGGTGATTCCCTATGAGCAACGGCGGGCTATTGTAGAAGCCTTGAAATGTGTAGACCTTGTTGTACCACAATACAATAAGAACAAGATGGAAGCATGGCACAACCATCATTTCCATAAGATGTTTGTTGGCTCAGATTGGCAGGGTACTGAAGCATGGAATAAGTTTGAGCAAGAATTTGCCGAGATCGGTGTTGATATTGTTTATCTTCCTCATACCGACGGTATATCCTCGACTCTATTAGCTGATGCATTAAAAATACATAATCAAATACAATGACTGAAGATGGTCTGAACAAATTGCAGCAACAGCAACTTCAAATCATGGATGAAATACATAGGGTATGTGTAGAGAACAAACTTGTGTATTATCTAATAGGTGGAAGTGCCATAGGCGCTGTTCGTCATAATGGTATAATCCCATGGGATGCCGATATTGACATCGCAATGCCGAGGGTTGATTATGAGAAATTTATGACAATCGCTCCGAAGCAACTTAAAAATGGGTTTACTCTTTATCATAATGGCAACGTAAAGCATTATCGGAATGGCCATGCCACGGTGTGCCGCGACGATACAGACATTGTCATTACCGGAGATAGCCTGAACCCTCAGATCAGAAGATTTGGGATCTATACGGATATTCTCCCGCTTGACATGGTTCCGATCAATTCATACAAACGCAATCTTCAGAAAGCACTACTGACCCAACTAAAGAAAGTCAGAGGCATTCTGCTTATTAAAAATAAAGCATCTGACCATGGTTTGAAGAAATTTTTAAAGCGAAACATACTGATTCCAATTTTTCAATATGCGCCACTTTCCACCATCAATAAAATTCAACATTGGGTATGCAGATGGGAAAATGAGAATCCGTGCGCATCAGAGATCTGTAGTATGCTCAGTCATTATAAATATGACAGACTGTGTATGCCTAAGGAATGGTTCAGCAAGCCCGCACTGCATGAATTTTCAGGCCGGGAATATTATGTGGCAACAGATGTTAAGAGTTATCTGACAAAACTATTTGGTGACTATATGAAACTTCCCTCACCAGAGCACCAAATGGAAATGCTAAATCTTATTGAAAGTGCGACTTGGGAAGAAAACGGGAAAATAGTCATTGTATGAAGACTGTATTTGAGGTAATTGGAATGGGAGCAAAGAAGTACGGTGGATTTGAAAAATACATCGTTGAAGAGGCTCGCCAACTTAAGGACAAGGGTTATCATTTAGTCGTGGTTTTCGATCGTGAGCCTTTAGCGGTCGACTATATAAAGGATTTGAAGGAGATCGGGGCAGATGTGGAGATTGTACCCCAATCATCAAGACTAAGCTTTATCAAACACTTCAACTGCATACTGAACAAATACAAGCCTGAGATTGTCCATACTAATTTTTCCTCAAACATATTCCTGGCAATGCCGTTGGCCATGATTCATGGCGTACGTCGGCGTATTGCCACTGAACATTGCTTACCCTCCACTGACCGGATTAAGTTAAGAGTGGCAGCTCAATTAGGCAATATATTTTGTCATAGCATAATACCGGTCAGCAATACAAGCACAGAAGCGAAAAAAAAGGCCGTATGGTTTGGCAGGAGCAAAATACACACATTGTACCTTGGCGTTGAGGATAAACTATATGACCGTCAAGAAGTACGCAGCGATCTCAACATAGCAGATGATACGGTTGCTTTGATAAACATTGCCTATCATAATCCGATAAAGGGAGTCGACGTGCTTCTTGATGCCATGAATATTATCGTTAATGAACGCGGCATCAAAAACCTGATACTTTACCAGATCGGGGGAGGCCAAACCGGTGCAGATACCGAGTCGCTCCATAAAAAGGCTGCAGAATACGGTATAGAAAAGTCAATCGTCTGGATGGGTATCCGCAATGATGTGCAACGATTGCTGTGTGCCGGTGATATATATGTGCAACCCTCAAGAAGCGAGGGAATCCCACTTAGCATTATGGAAGCTTCAATTGTGTCACTTCCAATTGTTGCAACTGAAGTTGGCGGGAATCCTGAAGCTGCAAAAGATGGGGAGAATGCCATAGTCGTTAATCCGGAGAACCCCCAAGCCCTTGCAGATGCAATCATAAGACTGTATGAAGACGCCGGGCTACGCAAGAGGTTCGGCAACACGGGCAGAAATATTGCGTTGGAGAATTTCTGTCTAAGCAGAAATGTAACAAGACTGATAGAGGATTACTATCTGCTATGAATCAGATCCGTAAACTAACATTATTTTTTACAATCCTGGTAATTGCATTCACACCCTTGGATGCGATAGAGATCTCCCAAGGGTCGAATACGACTCTTGGCCGATATTTCTTCATCGCAATGGCCGCGTCGGCCTTATTCAGCGGGGACTTGATTCCAAAGCAATCCACAGGAATTTTCAAATTACTGGTCGGTTTCATTCTATGGGCATCCCTATCAACCCTTTGGAGTGTGGCCCCGGATGTGACGTTTAGCCGTATACTGCTCTTGATACAATATGCCGTTATCTTCGTTGTCATGGTCAATGTACTGGATACCCCGACGAAGCTACGGTTAGCGATGTGCGGATGGATCATAGGCTCAGCTTACATAGCATATAAAACGGCAACAGACTATTCTCAGTATGCAGTAGGATCAGATAGACTTTATAGAGTTCTGGCATATGGAAACCCAAATGAAAACTGTTTTATGCTATGCTATGCACTGGTGTTCTGCTATATCATTGACAAGACAAAGCTGAGAATACCATCAATCGTATTCACCGCATACTCCATCTTCGCAGTTATTGCGAATGGCTCGAGAATGGGAATCATCCTGTTTGTCATAGCTGTTTCAGCGTTCTGTGTACAGCTTTGGCAATCGAAAAAACGATGGTATGTATATTTGCTGGTACCTTGCATAATCAGTGGCGGCATGTACATGTTAGATCATATTCCCACCGCAACATTGATGCGTATACTTGGAATTATCGATAATATTGAGGAAGGCGACCTCGCCAACAGGCAGAACATATGGGAGGCAACGTTTGAAATGTTAAACGCGAATTCGTTGTGGTATATCATAGGCTGTGGCTGGGGTGCGTTTCCGGTGGCTATCAGGGATTTTCTCGGGTATAATAAGGGAGCACATAATTTTTACCTTGACCTGATTGCTTCGACAGGTTTCATCGGGTTCAGTATTGTCATGTACTATCTCAAGAAACTGTTCTCGATAATCCGCAAAACCAACAAAGCCACCATCATGAATTACCTTATGTTGGGACTGCCGATGATATCTATGATGTCAACCAACTGGCAGTCGCGGAGGTGGTGGTTCATTATGGGTGCTTTAATATATCTGATTTACAAAACGGGTAATTTCTCAGCGAATGAACGAAAAAAAATCAAAAGTTAGAGTTTTGTTCGCTACAGCATCAACTACAGGTGGTGGTGCCGAGCGGATGTTGTTCAATATAATACACTCATTGGATAATGACCATGATGCACGCCTGTTCATAACGTCATCTGAGACTGTGCCGGCGACTTATGCTGTAGAAGTGGTTTCGATCAACGCCAATAAGCAGCATGCGGTAAGTGCCTTCAGGCAGCTGATCAGGGAAATTAAGGACTTTAAGCCTCATCATGTATTTACTACAAGTAGCAATGTCGGTTATCTGCTTGTACTTGCAAAAAAATTACTCAGGGCCGATTTCAAGGTTTACATCCGATGTGCCGTTACCCCGTCAGAAATATATCATACGGACCTAAAGTCAAGGCTGCTGCATAGACTGATCTGTCTCACCTACAATTCATCCGATATGATAATCGCACAGACCGAGTTCATGCGCGATGACTTGATCAGGAGCTACAAAATTAATCCGGACAAGGTCACAACGATCCGTAATATCATAGATAAAGATTTCGTTCTCGGGCAGTCTGAGTTATTCGAGCCTGCTGAATTAAACAGCTCGAATATCAATATAATCGGTGTCGGGGCTTTATATTCAGTCAAGGGATTCGACTTGCTTATTGATGCTTTAGTCCCTGTAATTCAACATAATCGGAACATTCATCTGTTTATCCTCGGAGAGGAACGCTACGAAAGTGGATATCGAGTATTCCTTGATAATAAGATAAAAGAAAACGGAATGGAAGAAAATATTCATCTGCTGGGACAAAAGAGCAATCCATACCCATATTTCAAGGCTGCCGATTTATTTGTGATGAGTTCGCGCAAAGAAGGGTTCCCTAATGTTGTTCTTGAGGCTCTCATGCTCGGAGCTCCTGTTGTAGCATCTGATTGTGTGGATTTCACAGGTATAATTGATGAAGGTATTAATGGTTATATAGTGAAAAAGAATTCATCTGATTCACTTCGCGAAGGAATTGAAAAAGCCTTGGAGACGAGTTTTGACTTGTCAAAAAGTAAAATTGATAATTATGACTACAACCAACTGTTCCGCTGAACCTCCCAAGCCGGAGGTAATAGGCATGCGGAATATAATAAAAAACTATTGGAAACGTGTTCCCTTTTTATTCCTCTATTATGCGTTAGCACGTTGGCTACCCGTTTCAACAACCTTTATATTTGGCAAGCCATCAAAACTCTTTCGTCGTTTTCTATGCAAACACATCTTCGATTACTGTGGAGAAAATGTAAATATAGAGCGCAATGTCTTGTTTGGCAGCGGTTTCCGTATAAAGATAGGTGACAACAGCGGTATAGGCGTCGATTGCACCGTTTGCTCTGATATAGAGATCGGAGATAATGTACTTATGGGGCCAAAGTGCTTCTTCTTGACATTCAATCATCAGTTCAGGGATAAATCAAAGACTATAAAGTCACAGGGATACCAACCCCGAAAGAAAACCATCATAGGCAACGATGTGTGGATCGGAAGAGAATCGATGTTTACACCGGGGCGCACTATAGCTGACGGAACTGTTATTGCCGCACGCACGGTAGTTTGTAAAGATTTTGAGCCGTATTCTATAATTGGCGGTAACCCTTCAAGAAAAATAGGACAACGAGAATGAAAATCTCCGTTATTCTTCCAACATATAAACCACAGGATTATATTTATGAGTGTCTTGACTCTCTGCGTGACCAAACACTTGACAAGTCGCTATATGAGGTCATTATCATATTGAACGGTTGTAACGAACCGTGGCACACCCAACTCCGGAAATACATTGAAGACAATATGTCCGGACTAAGTGTTCGGCTGATCCAAACCGACCGGGGAGGGGTGAGCAACGCACGCAACATGGCCATTGATCGGGCCGTGGGGGAATACATAACGTTCATAGATGATGATGATTACGTGTCACCTGCATATCTTGAGGAATTACTTAAAAACTCTTCGCCCGATTGTGTCGCCCTTACTGACAGCCTTTATGTAAACGATGATACCGGCGAGATAAGCTCTGACAATTCTCACCACAGGCGCTTCGAGATAAACAGAAAAAAGGGGTCTCCTACTCTGTTCGAGTCAAGAGTATTCTTTAATGGTCCGGTGATGAAACTCATTCATCGCGATATTGTAGGAAAACGGAGATTTGACATCCGCTTTGCAAATGGAGAGGATAACCTGATGATGTTCAGAATCTCTGACAAAGTAAAAAATATCAGTTATACATCTCCGGCGGCAATATACTATCGTCGCATCCGGGAAAACTCAGCCACAACCCGATATCGCACTCGCACGGAGATCTACAAGAATGCACTGAAGATTATGGGACAGTATCTGAAATACATCCTCAACAATCCATTCGGCTACAATTATCCATTTGTACTATCTCGTTTTGCAGCCGAACTAAAATCAATTATTGTAAGATGAAACCGAAGATTATAGTCTGGGGTGCCGACAACTACAATACGCTCGGGATTATTCGCTCTCTCTCAGTGGGAGATTTTGATATTACACTTCTATCCAATGGGGCGAGACATGGAGTGGCGTCAGCAAGCCGATATTGCCACCGCACAATTGTAACACACTCAATAGATGAGGGCGTTAAATATTTAGTTGATAACTTTGAAACGGAGTCTGATCCCAAGAAAAAGCCAGTCTTAATTACCGGCGGCGATGCCACATCGGTCGGTACAGCGGAAAATTTTGACTTATTGGAATCAAGATTCCACGTGATGTGTACCGATGACCCCTCAGTTCTTATTCGGGTTACTGATAAAAATGAGATGGGGCGTGTAGCTGAAGCTGCCGGGATACTTGTGCCAAAGGCTCAGGAGTATACACCGGGAGACACATGCTTTAAAGTACCCTTCCCTGTTATTCTAAAGCCGGTTCATACCGAGGGCCGGGTTGAGTTCAAGACCAAAGTTATCAATACTCCTGAAGAGTTGTTGAAATTCAGCAAAATGTTGAACCCTGACAACCGATACCTCATGCAACAGTTTGTCAAGCGCAGTCATGATATTGTGGTATACGGTTGTGTATTGCCAAACGGTGATATGAGACTCGCCGGGCATCACACATTGGAGCGTTGGAGCGACGATGGTGGCGGCTCTTATGGTCATCTATACCCCGATATCCCAGGCTATCTCAACCCCGCCGGGCTGAAACGCTTCTTCGATTCGATAGGTTATCATGGCCTTTTCAGTGCAGAATACGGATACGAGGACGGCAAGGCTTATTTCTATGAAGTTAATTTACGTAATGATGGCTTCTGCCACCTATCATATCAGAATGGTGCCAATCTGCCTCTATTATGGGTATGTTCCTGCCTCGGCCTGCCATTCACAGGTTCCGATAAGATGACTGATACATGTGTTGCCATGAACGAGATCTATGATATTGCGAATGTGTTACATGGCAACATATCTTGGAAACGCTATAAGCATGACCTACGTGAAGCCAAAGCATTCCATTTCTATGATAAGGATGATCTGCAACCTTACAGGAACATGCACCGCCGCATGTGGTGGGAGATTCCTTTCCGCGCCATGCTCAAGACTTTCCGGCCGCAAATCGTTTGGTTACTCAAAAAAATAGGGAAGTGAATCAGATTGTATTGATGTATCACGATGTATATCGTGACAATCCGTCGGAATCAGGGTTTCAAAATACTACGGCCATAAAATATAAAGTGCGGGCCGACCGGTTTGAGGCACAGATCTCTGCTATTGACAAATACTTGAGTGAAAAGAAACTCCCCGCGTGCTCGGTCGACTTTACTTTCGACGACGGCGGCATTTCATTTCTGACTGTTGCCGCGCCTATTCTGGAAAAATATGGGTTCCGGGGCAAGTTCTATATTGCAACAGGCTATATAGGTAGCAATGGCTTTTTAGATGCAGAGCAGATAAAAGAACTTCAATGTAGAGGGCATATTGTAGGTAGTCATTCACATTCACATCCCGAAAGGATGAGTGCAATGTCACAGAACGAAATCATTGACGAATGGAAAGTTTCACAAATGATGCTTGAAGAAGTTCTTGGCGATACTCCCAAGTATGCATCCATCCCTAACGGCTATTCGTCAAAAAAGGTACTCGACGCGATGGCGAATGCCGGCATCATGACTATTGATACTTCAGCTACCACAACTCACCAATCAACCCATGATGGAGCTACCTTAAGAGGCCGATATGCCATAACCGATGATATGACAACAGAACAGGTAATGCAGATTATCACATCGTCATCTTTCCGGTTCAGAAAAACCTTACGTTGGTATATTCTTAGTGTGGCAAAAACTCTGCTTGGAAATTCATATTTAAAAATCCGGAATAAACTTTCAAGTAAATAAAAAAGCCTCTTTTGAAGAGTTTCATATTCCGTATAACTAACTTGACGCTATTAGATCAATGCTTTCAGTAATTTGTCCTATATACAACGAGGAAAAGTATATCGCGGGGTGTATTGAGTCTATATTGGCACAGGATTACCCGAAGGATGACCTTGAGGTGATATTTGCCGACGGGATGAGCACCGACCGTACCCGCGGGATTGTTGCATCGTATGCATTAAAACATCCATTTATCAAACTCATCGATAATCCGGCACGCATTGTGCCTCCGGCGCTGAATAGAGCGATTGAGGTGTCGAAAGGCGACATAATAATGAGGCTTGATGCCCATGCCTCATATCCGGCCAACTACTTTTCAGCATTGGTCAATGCAATTAATGTGTATGATGCCGATAATGTAGGAGCTGTTTGTAAGACCGATGTTCTGAACAAGACTTCGAAGTCCATGGCTATACGGGCTATTCTTGCTCATCCACTCGGAGTTGGCAACTCAACGTTCCGCACCGGGATAGATAAAGCAAAGGAGGTCGATACCGTACCATTCGGTTGTTGGCGACGATCCGCATTCGATAAATATGGCAAATTTGATGAACGTCTAATCCGTAACCAGGACATAGAATTCAATAAACGGATAGGACACGGTGGCGGAAAAATCATAATAGTACCGGATACATACTCTACTTATTACGCAAGAGAGAGTTTCAGTAAACTTGCAAAAAACAACTATGGTAACGGAAAGTGGAATATCCTGACTGTATGGTATACACGGCAGATGGAGTCTCTTGGATTACGTCATTTCATACCTTTGCTGTTTGTATTGTCTCTGATATTGCCAATAATAGGCGCGATTTTCTGGCATCCCCTTATATTGATTGCGATAGCATCATTCACCTGCTATACTTTAGCAGTATCATTGGTGAGCCTTAAAATATCCCGGAGACAACATCTCAACTTTTTAAGACTTGTCCAGACATTCTTCGTCCTTCACCTTTCTTATGGCTGGGGTTCGCTTGTCGGTCTCTTAAAATTACCCTTTGAAAAAAGATGACTATACTTGAACACATATATCGCCTGACACATAAGTCTGCAATAGAAAAAGGCGATAAAGTTCCATATTATTGGAAATACTCAATCCTGACTGTCATAGCAAAGCCCATACGAAAGTATTTTTCAGTAGTTATCATTCCCAATATACCATTTAACGGGTTACGTGTCTGGGCTTATCGTCGTTGCGGCTTTAAGATTGGGAAACGGGTATTTATTGGAATGAAATGCTACCTTGATGACCTGTGTTATGATAAAATAACTATAGATGATGACGCAACTGTCTCATATGGTGTATACTTCGCGTGTCATGGTCGAAAGCAAGGACATAATGCTATACATATTGGCAAGGATGCGTATATAGGTATGCGGGCAATGATTGTAGCTCGACAAAATATAGAAATCGGAGATAAAGCGATCGTAGGAGCCGGTACTTTGGTAAATAAATCGATTCCTGCTGGTTCAGTTTCAGTTGGAATTCCTTGCAGAATTACCCCCCCCGCTAAATAGCTCATTTACATGGTGTTACAAAACAAATCAGAGGATGTGTTCGTAAAATGGATATTTGACAGGCTAATGGCACTGTCAGGACTTTTGGTATTGTGGCCTATCCTTCTTGTCGTTGCCATTTTTATCAGGATAAAGATGCCGGGGGGACCTGTTATCTTTAAACAGAAACGGGTTGGCAAGGACGGAAAACTGTTCACTTGTCATAAGTTCCGCACAATGACAGTAAAACATGGCGGTTCAACGGTAAGCGTAGCCGGTGACAATCGTATCACACCTTTAGGGGCAAAATTACGTCACTATAAACTCGACGAGTTACCCGGACTATGGGACGTGTTGGTCGGTAACATGTCGTTCGTGGGACCTCGACCCGACGTCCCTGGATACGCCGACCAACTAAAAGGCAACGACCGCAAAGTTTTGAAACTGCGTCCCGGCATCACAGGTCCTGCAACACTGAAATATCGACTTGAAGACGAGATGATTTCCGACTATGTGGCAAAAAAACAATCAGAAGGAGATAAACGCCCGGTACAAATTATTGCAGAGGAATATAACGACAAGGTGATATATCCCGACAAAGTTCGTATAAATCTTTACTATCTCCATAATTACAGCTTCATCAAAGACATTCAGATAATATTCTGCACAGTCCTCGGGCGACGTATGAAATATGCAAACGAAATAATTTAAATCATAATATGAGAGAACGTATATTGCTTTGCCTGGCTCATATGAGCGGCAA
>JAMPHZ010000020.1 GCA_023663145.1 Odoribacter sp. | reverse complement strand
CACGCTGTAAAACAGTGATTTAAAAATTTCACAAATTGTTACACAGCTGTTACAATGATATATTTGTGTTGATTCTGTAACATAATTGTGTTTGTTTTTACACCTAAAATGAGCGTCATTTCATGCAAAGAATGATTGTGGATTATAGAGTCCATCATCAGAATTTAACGATCAATGCAAATCCTGAAGGTGATGGAGCGAAGCTTGATTCTATGCGTCGGCGCTTGGCGTAGGGCGAAGCGGGATTTCCTCTGAAAAGATCAACGACTTCGTTGACTGGGTCAAGGAAGAAGCAGGCGACATGTCCAAGCACAGGCGAGCCCAATAGTTCGTATCCACGGTTGATGATGGCATGCTTGCCACGATAACATAGTTCGCCAAGAACACTACCAACGATAGGCGTGACGAAGATGTCCTGGTAAGAAGGGCGCTCCATGAATGCCTCGATGCCGAACTCCCATCCTACTGTAGATATTGCAGCTGAATAAAGCAGCGATCCCCAGAAACTGAAACCGCATGAACGGGCTGCCATGAAATAAGCCGCGCCGGCATAAGGATGGAGCACGTAGTTGAAGATGGGGTTGTCATGGTCCCATTCGGGTCCTCTTTTGAAGATGTTGCGGAACCAACGTTTGAACATAGGAGTCTGCTGGATTGACGCGCGGTTCCAGGAGGTGGCATCTTCGGGGAGTAGTTCGAGCACGAATAAGGTTCCTACGAAAGCTCCTGAGAGCACGGCGGTGTTGATCCACATGCGATGCCAGTTTGGGTTCACGGCATGGCGTGTATATGGCAATGTGTATGGTGAAATCCATGAGTGCCGGCGTTCAGGCAGAAGGCTGTCAGATATTGCCACCGGAACAAATGGCTCAGGCAGGCGGGGAGTCAGTATAGTTTCATATGTGTTATCAAAGGTCACCCCGATATGAGCCGGCGCAAACCTCTGAGCGGAATCTGTTGCTATAGAATCATTGCCTGCGACCTGTGCTCCCATCCGGAACACAGTTGCCGGTAACAGTAATAATAGGATTATCAAGGTCTTCTTCATAATTGTAAAACGTCGTGTTACAATTATAACAACCAATTATTCCTAATATCCTCTGTGATTGCATAAATTAACAATATTTTGCCAGAGGATTGATAAAAGAAAAAAGTCAGGAGCCGCAGAGACATGCGGCTCCTGACATATATTGAGGTTGTTGTTGAGTCGGAATTATTCTACTGTCCAGGTTTCTCCTGCAAGTATCATCTGGCGCAGGGAGTCGAAACCGTGAGATGCCCGCACGTTATCAACCTGTTCGGAAACACCGGTTTCGTAAGTGGGAGATTCTACGTCGCGTATGACACCGATGGCGAGTGGGAGGGCCTTGCCGTCCATCATTGCCAATTGCTGATGCAGGAAGTTGGATGGTGTATGTGCATCGTGCACGAGCACGTCGTCAATGGTATAACCATCGTTTCCTATGCGAACGGCCTTGAGTCCGAACCCATCTTGCACGAGACCGAATTCGTTGTCTTTTCCGAAGAGCATCTTCTCGCCATGACGTAGATGGATTGTACGCTCTGCACGCACCTCCTTGTCTGTAATCGGGTTATGGATACCGTTGTTGAAGATGACACAGTTCTGGAGAATCTCGGTGACAGCGGTGCCTTTGTGGCGTGCGGCGGCGACGAGGACCTCCTGTGATGTGGCGAGTTCTACGTCAATTGATCTCGCGAAGAAGTTTCCGCGTGCGCCGAAAACGAGTTCGGCTGGTATGAACGGATCTTCAACAGTGCCGTAAGGAGATGATTTTGAGACAAACCCTCGCTCGCTTGTGGGTGAATACTGACCTTTGGTGAGGCCGTATATTTTGTTGTTGAAGAGAATGATGTTTATATCGATATTACGGCGTACGGCATGAATGAAGTGGTTACCGCCGATGGCGAGTCCGTCGCCGTCTCCTGAGATCTGCCACACAGTCATTTCCGGATTGGCCACTTTGAAGCCGGTGGCGATAGCTGCCGCGCGGCCGTGGATTGTGTGGAAACCATATGTGTTCATATAATATGGCAGTCGTGACGAGCACCCGATGCCGGATATTACGGCTGTATTGTGAGGTGCGACACCCAAGGTTGCCATTGCCTTGTGGAGGGTGTTCAGAATGGCGTGGTCGCCGCAACCGGGGCACCAGCGCACTGATTGGTCGCTCTTATAGGAAGCTGCTGTATAGTTATTTTCCATGGTTTCAAGCGTTGGTGATGAAGCGGTTGAGACTTTCCTTGATTTCTGTAACGGTAAAAGGCTGTCCCTGGATTTTATTGATACGCAGAATTTCTACGCCGGGAAGCTTGCTCTGAAGGAAGTCGGCAAACATGCCGGTGTTAAGTTCGGCCACAACCACGCGTTTGTAACGTCTGATGGTTTCAAGAGCATTGGCGGGGAGCGGATTTATATAACGGAAGTGGGCGAGTGCCACGGGGGTGCCTTCGGCATTGAGTTCCTCGGTGGCGGTGCGCAGATGCCCGTAGGTTCCGCCCCATCCAATCAGGAGTGTATCGGCATCGGCATCTCCGTTAAGCTCAAGGGCCGGAATATCATCGGCGATGCGTGCGATCTTCTCGCGGCGGATGTTCACCATCTTTTCGTGGTTTACGGGGTCGGTGGATATTGCACCGGTGACGAAGTCCTTTTCGAGGCCGCCGAGACGGTGCATTGCACCTTCGGTCCCGGGAATTGCCCATGAGCGTACTTTTGAGTGTTCATCGCGGTCGTAGGGGCGCCATCCCGAGGCTAAATGTGAGGGGTCAACGTAGGGAACTTTTATCTCGGGATATTCGTTGTCTTCGGGAATTCGCCATGCGCTGGAGCCATTGCCTATGAATGCATCGGTAAGTAGAATCACCGGGGTCATGTGCTCGATGGCGATGCGTGCTGCCTCAAAAGCCATGGTGAAGCAGTCGGTGGGGGTAGCGGCGGCTACCACAGCAACCGGAGATTCGCCGTTACGGCCGTATAATGCTTGCATGAGGTCAGTCTGCTCGGTCTTGGTTGGCAGGCCTGTCGAGGGGCCACCGCGTTGCACGTCAATTACAACAAGTGGCAGTTCGGCCATAACCGCAAGGCCTATGCCTTCGCTCTTGAGGGCGAGGCCGGGACCTGATGTTGATGTTACAGCGAGGTTGCCTGCAAAAGAAGCGCCGATAGCCGAGCATACGCCGGCGATTTCGTCTTCCATCTGTATCGCTTTAACGCCCAAATCTTTGCGCTTGGCGAGTTCGTGGAGGATGTCAGTGGCCGGAGTTATAGGATATGAGCCGAGGAAAAGAGGACGCCCCGATTTCTGGGATGCCATTATAAGTCCCCACGCGGTGGCTGTATTGCCATTGATGTCGGTATATACGCCCTTGACGGGTTCATCGCTTTCGATGCGGTATGTAGATACTGAGGCGTGTATGTTGTTGCCGTAGTTGTAGCCTGCTTCAATTACTTTGGCGTTAGCCTCGAAAATAGCCGGTTTACGGGCAAATTTCTTTTTGAGATGATGGAGGGCGCTGTCAAGCGGCCGGTCGAAGAGCCAGCAGACGAGGCCGAGCGCGAATATGTTCCGGCATTTGAGTACGCTGCGGTTATCGAGGCCTGAGTCTTCGAGCGCAGCCTTTGTCATTGCAGTGACCGGCACTTCGAGTACCTGTGCGTTTATGCCAAGCTCGGTGAACGGATCGTCGGTGGTGAACAGAGCCTTGCGCAGGTCGGGCGCCTTGAACGAGTCGATGTCAACTATAATGACTCCGCCGGGTTTCAGAAATTTTACATTCTGCTTGAGGGCAGCGGGATTCATGGCAATGAGAACGTCGCAGAGGTCACCGGGAGTGTGGACTCCAACTCCCACGCTGACCTGAAATCCAGAGACACCGCTCAGTGAACCTTGCGGAGCGCGGATTTCTGCAGGGTAGTCGGGAAATGTGGATACCTGATTTCCCACCCCTGCCGAAACATTGGTGAAAATGTTACCGGCAAGTTGCATGCCGTCGCCCGAGTCGCCCGAGAAACGCACTACAACTTTGTCGAGAACTTTAACATTTGTTTTCTCTAACATATTGATTTAGGGTCATTTATCATAAAAGGGCCAATAGGCCTCGTAACATGTGGCAAAGGTAAACAAATAATTCTATCCTGCAAAATAAAAAGGTATAGATTTAAGGTGGCCTGCAGAGCTGTCTGCGGGATACGAAAAAAGCCGCCGGTCCAAGGTATGGCCGGCGGCTTCGGTAATATGTATCAGGTGATTACTTGATGAGTACTTTTGAGGCAGAAGATCCTGCAACTTTCACGTAAACACCGGGAGTGAGTGACTGAGCGTCAACACGAACACCCTGGAGGTTGTAGTAAACAGCGTCGGCTGCGACTGCATCGGCAGCTGAAATTTCCTCAACACCGCTCGGGATTTCGATCAGCATGTTCTGACGTGCTGCGGTGGTTGCTGCGGGGCGTGCTGACGGGAGTGAGTAAACTCGGTATCCGCCTTCGCGTAAGTAGGTGTGGAGGTTGCCGGCAGCGTCAAAGCGCAGGTGAGCCCAGGTGTTTGATTCAACGGGATAGTTGAACTTGAATGTGAGTGCTGGTACGCCGTTGTTCCATTCAACGTCGAAGATACCGATTGCGGTGCGGTAAGATACAGCGAGTGTCTTACCGTCGACCGATATGGCGATACCTGTCGATGAGTGGAGTACGTTGGCGATGATGTCGGCATCGGCGCCTGTCATGGTAACCTTGGGATCGGTGAGTACATTGGAGATGTAGGCGAATGCGGGACATGCGGGCTGGTTGTTCTCAACCTCGCGGATCTGTGCTGCGAATACACCGTCGCCCCATGTGCAGAGATCAACGTTCTGGTTGGCGAGCAGGTTCTTGAAGCCGAGAACTTCGGGGGCTTCGGTAATCTGCCATCCGCTGCCAAGGTGGTACTTGACAAGGCCATTTTCTGTATCACCCTTGCCGTTTTTGCCTTCGTGGTCTTCGCTGAATGAGATGACGTGTGTGTCGTCGCCTGTTCCTACGAATGTGAAACCGGCGTTACCGCCACCGAGAATGGCACCGTTATGGATGAAGTGTCCTCCGCTTTGTTTCTCGCCGGCAAAGAGGGTGAAGGGTTCTTCCTCTCCGTTGGCGGGGTTGATCGCTACCATACCGTAGCCGGCATCGCCCCATGTCGAGAATACTGCGTAACCGTTGCGTTCGTTACCACGGAAGGGGTTGGACTGGTTTGACTTGCCATTTGAGCCGTTCTCGCCACCGAAAAGTTTGTGGCTTACGAAGAGGCGGCTTGCAACGAGGTTTCCTTCGGGGTCGTAGAGGTCTATACCCTGGTTGTTGCCATGACCTACTGCGGTGTAGCCGAATGAATCATATTCGGGGTCTGTGATTGGAATAACACCGCCGCGTACGGTAAGACCGCTGGCTTCGCTCTTGATGAGGCCCATCTGGGGAATTGCGGTGGATACAACTTCAATAGCCCAGCTGTATTTTGTGTCGGGCACGAGGTCACTCTTGGCAACTGAGAAGTAATTCTCGCCATGTTCAACGGCACCCATGGGGATTGTGATAGTCTCGCCGTTCTCAGGAGTGAGAAGGAGGTTGGCCTCGGGGGCATCGCCGGTGACCTTGTATGAGATCTCGAAGAAGTCGTCATTCTTCTCCATTGACAGGCCATATGCGAATTCGCGGCGGCCCTGGGGCTGTTCAACGTTCTTGGTTGTGAGCTTGGTGATTTTGCCGTTGCGCAGGAGGTAGATGTTTATCCAACCGCCGGTCACTGTGCCCATGTAGTCGCGTACAACCTCGGTTTCGCCGGCAGCTGAGGTGGCTTCTGCGGCCACAGCTTTGATGGGAGCGTCAAGGATGACGGGTGTAACCTTGGCCTGGTGGATATTCTCGGTCATGTTGATGAGTTTGACGCCGGAGTTTGTGCCGTCGGCATTTTCGGGGCTTACTAGATATGATGCTCCGGCATATTTGAACATGCCTGCGCGGCCGTCGATACCGGTGAAGGCATCGTTACCCTTGATTGCCCCGTCGAAAGGCGAGCTGAAGCTCCAGGAAGATATGCCGATCTTGGAGTCAAGCATGATGGCTGATGTCTCGTCAACAGGGTTGGGGAACATGTTGAGGTCTTCGCCATAGTTGCCGAGTGCGGGCACATTGGTGGGCTTGTAGTCAACGATTGACTGAGCCTTGCCGTCCATGATCATCATGGTAAGGGCGCGTGAGTTGTAGGTAGGACCGGTTACGGTGGGCATTGGTACCACTACCTGGCCTTCAAGAGCTGTGCCGGTATATACGAAGCGGGTGGGGTATGCACGGTACCAGAGAGCAGAGTTCTTGGTGCTGATCCAGCTTATGGGGTTGCCGGTAGGAACGCCGTTTTCGTCGTTGTTCCATTTGTAGATGTAGAATGTGCCACGGCCTGCGTCACCAGTTTGAATTTGTCCGTCATCGTATTGGTTCTTGGTAGCGTTGCATGCGAGGAGGTAACCGTCGGCAGTGATCTGGATGTCGCTGATAGGAGCGATAGAACCTGAAGTGCCTTCGGTTGACACGGTGGTGATGATCTCTTTCTTGTCAAGATCGTAAACGATAAGAGTAGCCTTGGCCTGATCATTTACGGGAACTGCAGCCACGTATTCGATGGCTTTGTCAAGAGCCAGGATATACATTTTGTGGTTGTAGATGAATGTGCGGCGGATGATCTTGCCTTCAAGTTCGGGAATGGCCACGTCGGCATATTCGGTCGACATGGTGTATTCGTCGGCGGGAGCGACTGAACCTAATTGTGACAGATAGTCGGGGTAGATGGTGGGAACATCTGTCGGGGGTTCGTAGTCGGTGGCTTCGAGGAATGCCTTGGGATATGAGGTGAGACCTGCGGTTACTTCAACTTCGATGGGTTCGCATTCCTTGTAGTCGGGATGGGTGAGGGTCACGGTGTATTTGCCCGGTTGCAGACCTGTGAATACGAAAGCACCGTTGTAGAAGTTGTCGGTGGTGTATTCAGCTACCTTTGTGCCATCTTTGAAAAGAGTGGCGGTTGCGCCGTTGAGGGGCAGGTAGATGTCGTCGGTGGTGGGGTTGGGCTTGTAGAGGTCGTGGGCGAAGCGTTCGTGTTCGTCACGTACGATACCGTAGATCTCACCTGTGCCGTCACGTTTCTCGAGGTTGAAATATTCGGCAACGCCGCGTGCATACTGCATGCCTTCAACGAAGTCGACGTCGAAGTTCATGCCGCGGTGAGTTGCGGGCAGATAAGTGTGGAAATAACCTTCAACGAGGTAACCGGGTGTGCCGTGCTTGAGCACGCCGAGATAGCCGTAGTAGCCAAGCTCGTTGGTGCTGCCGGTCTTGTCGGAGCTCATGAAGTCAATGTCACCGTTTATGTATGTGTATGTGGCTGACCATGCCGCATGGGGGTTGGGGAAAGAATACTTGGCGGCAGCCTCGGCCATTTCCCATGAACCGGGTGCGAGCACGTTTTCCTTACCATTGTGGCCACGGTACATGAACAGGTGGTAGTTCACGGTTGAACCGGTGGTGGCGGCGTTGGAATGGATTGATACAAACTGGTCAAATTCGTTATGTTCCACCTCGGTAGCAATCTCAAGAAGATTGCGGTTGTAGAGCATGTAGTTTTTTGACGATGTGGTGTTGTTGTCTTCGAACGGACCGTTTTTTACGCGGCTCATCACGAGATTCTGTTCAAGGTCGCGGGCGGCTCCGATCTCCCAGCGTTCGCCGGTCTGATTGCGGGTGCGGTCGAAGGGGAATCCCATCTCGATGAGTTTCTCCAGCATACCGAAGCCCTTGTACAGGTTGGTGTTGGTTTCGAAGAAGCCGGTTGTATCGGTGTTTGTCGCTGAATATTTTTCTTTGCCGATTACCTGCATCGGGCGGTCATTAGCTGTCCATGAACCATGACCGGGATTGATGTAAATTCGCAGTTCATCAGCGGTTTTTGCCTGTGCGGTGGCGGTGCCCATAAGCAACAACGCCGAAAGTAATACTTTGTAGTTCATAGCGATAGATGTTTACGGGTTATTTAAGAGTGATGACATAGAGGTCGCCTGTGGCGGTTGAGAAAGAGATGGCTTTGCCGTCGGCGCTGGCCGATGGGTTGATGCCAAGCAGAGCCGGGTCAGTGAGTGACTGGATGTCGCCATTGAGGTTGGCGGCCACGATGGAGGATGCAGTAATGAACTGACCGTTGTCGTAGTCCTGGCAACCGATTACGATGTCGTTGTTGAGCCAACGGGGTGCATGAACATATCCTAATGGGCGTACGTCAGAGCCGTCGAGGTTGCACACGAAGCAGCCGTGGCCTGAGAGGTAGTAAGTGATCTTTGTTCCGTCGGGTGACAGTGAGGGCCATAGGTAGCTGCCCTTGCCCTGTGGGTCAAGATTTACGGTGCGGCCGTCGGGTGTTGTGACTTCGAGATGTCCGTAGTGGATGCCAACAACAGCTTGTCCGCCCTGAGCTTTCTTTCCGGCGAACGAGCGGGCGCTGAAACGGCCACCGGCGTTGATTGAAACTACGCCTGAGGGTGATACAGTATAGCTGGCGCAGTGACGGGCAGCCTTGGCGAGTGTGCGGTGATAACCGGTTTCGAGTTCAAGACCTTCAACCGAGTAGTAGCGCATGTGATTGTCGCGCACGGTAGCCATCTTGTACACGATGGCTTCGCTTCCCGGGGTGAAAGACAGTTCAAGAGCTGAGCCGTTCTCAGCCACGCGTGTCTGAGCACCTGTGGTTAGATCAACACGGTACAATGCCTGATCGCTGTTGCTTGAAACAACGGCAAAGCGGCCGTCGGGGCTGATGCGCGGGATGTTTACCTGAAGATCTCCCTGTACGGGGACTTTAGTAACCTGCTGCACCTCAACCACTTGTGCATTGGCGATAAGAGCTCCTGCTCCCAAAGCCAATGTTAACAGTACTTTGTTCATGGATTGATTTTTAGGGTTAATATAGGATTAAAAAATAGTTGCTGTGGCAAAGGTAACCCAAAAATTTTTAAAGACAATAAAATTATGTCTTTTTAACAGAAATTTAGAAATTGGCCTGATGCATCCATATCACTATGTGTTTTTTAGTGCGATAACATCTACTTTTTACCTTTTTTATAAATGTCAAGCCATTGCCGATTAGGCTTTTTGCGAAAAAAAGTGTACCTTTGCACGTTAATTTACCGACATCTAATTTTTTTCAATGGCAAAGTCTCTCATTTCTCTTCTTTCCATGTTCCTCTCTGGTATTGCCACTGCCGGTGCGGTGGTAGTGGAGGCTACACCCGGTAACCTTGCCTCGGTGGTTGCCGATTATCAACAGGTTTCTGCTTTGACAATAAAAGGGTCAATAAACGCTGTCGATCTTGATTTTATTGACACTTCAATGCCTGCTCTGCGAACACTTGATCTGTCTGAGGTTTCGATTGTGGCTTATTCCGGCAACCGCCTGCGTGGCGTGTCGGAGCATAAGGCCGGCCGTATACCGTCTTCCATATTTGTATCATCAAGGATTGAGAAATTGATTCTGCCGGCTTCGGGCTCCATATCTATCGGTGATGCAGCTTTTGCAGGCAGTGCCTTACGGTCAATAGAGCTTCCGGCAAATATAGCCGAGATGGGTATTGGCGCATTTTCGAATTGTGCTGAGCTGACAGAGGTGTCAATATCAACATCAAACATCGGTGAGGCGACGTTTGCAGGTTGTCCTATTCTTGCCTCGGTCTCGATTAATGTCCCGCTCGCTGTTCCTGCGTATGCTTTCAATGCCTGTCCATCGCTTGCAGCAGTTATCGGTTCTGATAAGGTAGAGTCAATCGGCTCCCGTGCTTTTGCTCTTTGCGGAGTATTGTCAGAGTTTTCATTTGGTAGAAATCTTACTGATATAGGCGCAGAGGCGTTCATAGAGGCCGGTCTTACCGATGTGGATCTTGCCGATTGTCGGGAGCTTGAGTCAGTAGAAGATTGGGCATTTGCGCGTATGCCTAATCTGAAGTCTGTAAATCTCGGCAGTGCGCGTACGCTTGGCGCCGGTATTGTGTTTGAGTGTCCTGAATTAGTTGACATGCATTTTTCTGACCGTGCGGCGGTAGTTCCAGATTACGCTTATACCAAGAATGTCTCAATGGATACTACAGTCATGTTCAATCCTGACGTAACACATATAGGCCGACATGCTCTGAGCGGACTCACTCAGGTTTCGACAATCACGCTGCCACCGGCGCTTGAATACGTTGGCGATGCAGCCATGGAAAATATGACCGGGCTGTCAACAATAAATCTTGGCGTGTCGCAGGTCCCCGCTACCGGCGAGAATGTTTGGGCCGGAGTCGATCAGACCAATGTAGACCTTTATGTTCCTGAAGAAGCTGTGGACAACTACCGGGCTACTCCCCAATGGCAAGAATTCAGAATCACGGGCGTGAGCGGCATTACCGATGTTGAGTCGCCTGTTGCAGATGCCGTGATACGCGCCTGTTTTGACGGGAATATGATTATAGTGGAGTATACAGGAATAGACCTGACCGCGGTCACTGTATATGATGTGGACGGAACGCAGATGTTGCCTTCGGTATCGGCCGATGCATCGGGCCGCATGATTATTGATGCAACTTCGCTTCCCGCCCGTTCTGTATATCTGATAGTGGCCAGAATCAACGGGGCCGGTCCCGCGTCAATAAAAATCGCCAAAAACTGATGGGTAAAAATAAACTGAGCAAGTTTGCTGAAATGGAGACCATTGATCTGGTCTTTCAATATCCCTGGTGCCGTCTTAAGGAACAGGGTTTCGACTCGTTTCCGCTACGCGGCAAATGGGGACGTGATTTCTTCGGCAATGACAATCCTATAGTAGTGGAGCTGGGATGTGGCAAAGGAGAGTATACCGTTGGCCTTGCCCGTATGTTCCCGCAAATGAATTTCATAGGTATAGATATCAAGGGGGCGCGAATGCATTCTGGTGCAACCCTGGCACGCGACCTGGGCTTGACAAATGTTGCATTCGTGCGCACCTCAATAGAGTTGCTTGACGCATTTTTCGCGCCCGGAGAAATATCGCGGCTTTGGATTACATTCCCTGATCCGCAGATGAAGAAAGCGACCAAGCGTCTTACCGGTACACGATTTGTGGATCTTTACCGCCGTGTGTGTGCGCAGGGCGCTGAAATCTGCCTCAAGACTGACAGTCCGTTCCTCTATGCTTATACCAAGGCTATGGCGACCCTTAACGGCTGTGACGTGAAGGTGGATACAAGCGATCTTTATCATACCCCGTCATTGGCTGATGATCCGATATTGGGAATCCGCACCCATTACGAGGCACAGTGGCTTGCCCGAGGTCTTACTATAAAATATCTTGTATTCGCTATTCCTGATCAATCGGTAAGGCTCTCCGAGCCCACCGATGATTTCGAGCATGATACATACCGCAGCTATTCTCGCGGATATATACAGCAAAGCGAACTCACACCTCAACTTCAGAAACTGAATGATGCAGACTCTTTATCCAAAATTGATTCTTGACGCTCTCGAGCGTGTAAAATATCCCGGTCATACTGAAAATATAGTAGCCGAGGGCTTTGTTGAAGATGACATGCGCATTGATGGCGACAGTGTGTCGTTCTCGCTCATCTTTGACCGCACTACCGATCCTTTTGTTAAATCGCTTGTGAAGGCTGCTGAGAGCGCGATTCACGCTTTCGTTGATCCGGCGGTTAAGGTTGACATTTCTGTAAAGGCTCGCCCGGCAGCCAAGATACCCGTCGCTCCGCCTGCCCTTCCCGGGGTGAAGAATATAGTGGCTGTGTCATCAGGTAAAGGAGGTGTAGGAAAATCGACTGTGGCAGCAAACCTCGCGGTTGCACTCGCTGCCGAAGGATACAAGGTGGGATTGCTTGACGCAGATATCTTCGGCCCGTCAGTCCCGCGCATGTTCGGCATCGAGAATGAACAGCTTTACATGCACAATGTAGAGGGTCGTGATCTTATTATACCTGTAGAGCGCTATGGCGTGAAACTTTTATCCATAGGCTTGGTCATAGATCCGTCGAAAGCTGCTCTATGGCGCGGCTCAATGGCATCAAATGCCCTGAAGCAACTTATTGAGCAGGCTGATTGGGGAGATCTTGACTATTTTCTCATTGACATGCCTCCAGGTACAAGCGATATCCATCTGACATTGGTACAGACTTTGGGTATCACCGGAGCATTGGTGGTGACGACCCCTCAGGAGGTGGCGCTTGCCGATGCCCGCAAGGGTATCGCGATGTTCAGGGAGCCTAAGATAAATGTGCCTGTGCTCGGTATTGTTGACAATATGGCGTGGTTCACTCCTGCTCCCCATCCTGAAGAACGTTATTATATCTTCGGCAATGATGCTTCGGTCGATCGTGTAGCGTCTGAATTTGATGTTCCTATGCTTGCCCGCATTCCTCTGATAGCAGAGGTCGGAGACCATAATGATGCCGGCTTACCTATCGTTGCTGATGCACATGGAGTTGCCTCACCGGCTTTCATGCACCTTGCCCATGTGGTGGTGGAAGCTGTTGACGAGCGTAATGATAATCTGCCTCCAACGGTAAAAGTAAGCGTTAAATGAAGATTCTGATAATAAACGGTCCGAATCTCAATCTGCTTGGGGTGCGGGAGCCGGAAATTTACGGGTCAATGACGCTTGACTCTATAGCCGGGCGCCTTGGTGAACTCATGCCGGCTGAACAGTTCCTGTGGGTGCAGTCAAATCATGAGGGTGACCTTGTCGACTATGTGCAGCAGGCTGCTTATGGCGAGGATCCGGCGGATGCTGTTATAATCAATGCCGGAGGTTACAGTCACACTTCCGTAGCGCTGCGTGATGCTGTTGCCTCAATACATTTACCTGTTATAGAGGTGCATATATCAAATGTGGCCGCCCGGGAGGAATTCAGACACCGCTCGTTGCTTTCGGCTGTGTGCCGTGGCACAATTCAAGGGTTTGGCTCCAAGGTATATTACCTCGCGGCTCAAGCCCTTGTGTCGCCTGATTGGTAAATTACGTAGTCAGCCGGTTAATCAATTGTGATAATTTTGGCCGGATCCCATTTCTGTTTAGGGGTAGTGGCCGCTGCCGGGTATCCGAAAGACAGGATACTGAACGGCTCCAGATTGGCAGGCAGGTCAAGAATTTCGGTTAGTTTGGCAGCCCGTTCTTTCTGCGGATATATGCCACACCACACGCCGCCCAAGCCAAGAGCATGTGCGGCAAGCAACATGTTTTCAGAGGCCGCCGAGCAGTCAAGGGCCCAATTTCCTATTTCCCGGGTATCGCTGTCGAGTGTACGGTTCATGTCGGCGCACACTGCAACGGCAAACGCTGCTTCTGTCAGCATCTTGCTGTAGGGGAAACCTGCGGCGAGACTGTCAAGTGCCGCCCGACTCTTTATAAGTACAAAAAACCAGGGCTGCCGGTTGACGGCAGTGGGCGCTGCCATACCTGCGCGGAGAATACGTTCGATTATGCTGTCAGGCACAGCTTTGTCGGAATATTGGCGTACACTTGTGCGGGTCATGATGCATTCAATGGCATCCATGCCGTTTGTATTTTCAGGTTGCTTATCTATGTTGTTGTCATTGGAGGCCATGGCAAGGCGCACCGATACTGTCACCAATGCCACTCCAAGAAGCAGCATTATCCAATAATTTGCTTTCATATTGTATATTTTTCAGATACTTGTAATTTTAAGGAGAGATCCAGTAGGGCATATAAACCTGCAGAAAGGCCGTTGCACGAATATAGACAGCACAATAAACAAGATTCCGGCGCCTATGACGAACCAGGAAGCGCTTTCGACGATAAATGCTGTGAATATCTCGTTGTCAATCCATGCTGTGCCGGCGCCGATAAACAGAAGCAGGGTGAGTGCGAGCCACAGAGCCTGTCTTGCATTGTCAAGAATACGGGCTGTGCGTGAGCCGATATGCCATTTCTTTTTGCGGGTCAGTCCTGCAAGTTCCTGTATGGAGCCGAACGGGCACACCCAAGTGCAATAATAGTTTGCCTTTCCGAACAGAGGGTATATGAATCCTACGATCAGCAGTAGCACAGTAACTGCCGTTGCCAATGACATTGTAAGACCTGATGAGAAGAATTTCAGCAGCATGGCGTAGTCGATAAATGTGCCGCACCAAAAGCCGAGGACTCCTACGTTGAGCAGTTGCTGTGCGATGCGGAATCTTCTGTCATGTACTTTCAGCGGTATAAGAGCGGCGGTGAGTATCACCACAATGGCCGCAAGCAGTTTCCATTCAAATGATTCAGTGTTGTCGCTTTCTGTGGCCGGAGTGTCAAGCAGGTATGTCATGGCTGCGTGCACATTGTCTTTCACGCCGTTGGATGAAAAAGTGGCACCCGAGACGGCATCAATATTGGCTGCAAGCGCTTCCTGTGGTGTCATGCCGTCCCATGAATGAAGGTATCCGTTTTTAATAAGGCGGTTGAAGAAGCCGGGTGATTCGCTGTTGGTGAGAACGTGGATAGAGTCAATGCGGCCGTTTTTCATGTGTATCTCCAATGGTACTGGGCCTGCATATCCGTTTATGTCCTTACCAATCTCGGTGGTGTTTATTATATCTTCACTTCCTGATACAGTTTCAGTGCCGACACTGTTGTTTTTACCGAGAGTGTGACCGAAATAGCGGCTGTTGTGTACCGCAGCTGCGGCTCCAATTATGAGGAATGTGATTATAAACGACAGCATGGCAGGTATGCGGCGTTTATTCTTTTTCTTTACTTTTTTTGTCATTTACAAGTGAATCTTATGGTGGTGTTCCGCTTAATGGCTGGTGATGTTCTGCAGATATTCGGTGAGCGATGTCTCGCGTGCGAGATTAAGTTTCTTACGCAGCCGGTAACGCGTCATCTCAACGCTCCGGTATGATATATTGAAAAGTGGGGCTATCTCTTTGCTGCTGAGTCCCATTTTAAGGTAGCAGCAGACTCTTAATTCAGTGGGAGTCAGACCGGGATGAAGGGCCTGCAGATTGTGCGTGAAATCCTCGTAAGCGGCGTCGAAGTTATGCATGAAGTTGCGCCAGTCATCGTCGTGGCTTATATTTTCGCGTATAAGCGATTTTATGCGGTTGATCTGGCGCTGAACGTCGGGCGCTATATCGTTTGCGGCTATCTTATCGAGGCGGTTTGAGATGTCAAGCAATATTTCATTCTTGCGTACGACATTCATGGTTATGTTGCTTAATTCCTCTGTCTTATGTCGTATGTCAAGCTCAAGTTGACGCCCTTTCAGCTCTGCGATTTCGTAATCCTTGAGCAATGATTCTTCCTTGGCGTGACGTCGCATGGTCTCGAGTTCCTGTTCTTTGCGGGATGCGACACGCCTTGATGCCCGCAGCGACACGCTTTTAACGGCCTTATAGCTGAAATACAGCAATATCAAAGTTAGAATCAGGTATATGACTTTGGCAGTGGTAGATCTGTACCATGGCGGGAGTATCGAGAATTGCATGACCCGTTCGTTGACAGTGCGGGTGAGCGGATTCAGAGCCTTGACGCGCATCACGTATTCGCCTTCGAGCAGATGTGTGTATTCCTTGGCTGCCGATGTCGACCAGGTGCTCCAGTCTGAATCGTAGTTTTCGAGATAAAAACTGTACATTACAACGCGGTCGTCGCGATATTCCGGTGCGACAGCCTCTATAAGGAGGGAGTTCAGGTCATAAGGTATTGTAATCTGCCGGTTAAGATGGTGGGGGCATAATGTGATTGTTGTGTCGCCCTGCATCTGCAACGACTTGAAAAATACGTCACATGACTCAGGTTCGTCGCGTCGACGGTTGAGATTGATGTCATAGAATCCGTCTTGCATCGAGACTATAAGCCGATGGTCTCCTATGAAGTTGAAATGGTCAAATCCACGTATAAGTCCGTCGATCATAGGGGAATATGTGACTGAGTCAATTGACATTGTACCGTCACTGTTATTAGATGCCACGCTCACCGAGGTGCCGGAGATACACCACATGTCACCGTTCGGCGCTATGTGTATGCGCGGCGCTATGACCGCTCCGAATATTGAGTTTAAAGCCGAGTCGGGAGTAAGGCGTGTGCGGTCGGAACTCAGATTATAGAATCCGCCTTCGGTAAGGAAATGCGGCTGTCCGTCAATAGGTATCACACCTATGTTGTGATTGGTCGGGAGGCCGTTGCTGTTGTCATAAAAGCGTATTGATGAGAATCTGCGTTTGGTTGTGTCAAGTGTAAGACAATATATGCCTTTGAGCCAATGTGATATCCATATATTGCCGTAATTATCCTCTATGAAGTGACCTCCAATATCATTATATCCGTCTACTGAACCGAGGTTCTCCCATCTTTCTCCGTTGCGCCTGAGGAGGAAGAAAGCCTCATAACTTGATACAAGCGCATATCCCGGATGGTGTTTCAGCTCAGCAGCGGCCCATGAGCCGGGAATCTCTGAGCCGTGGCTGTTTATGTTGGTGAATTTAACACCGTTCCCGTAACTGACGCCTGCATCGGAGCACACAAATACATCATTGTCAATTGCCGATATATCCCATACCTGTCCTCTTAATATGGGTTTTAGCTCGGGTGGCTCGGGTGTTGATTCTGACGGGAAATCCATTGCGAAGAGACCTTGGTTGGTGCCGAGATACAGGAGTCCGTCTTTATGAAGTGACATATAGCCGGCGCCATAGGTTGTGACTGATCCGAGAAGACTGTAGAACGGGGAAGTATAGTTGACCATATCAATGCCGTTGTCAAGTCCAAGCCACAGGTTGCCGTCATCGCTGAAATAGGCTGACAACACAGTGTTGTTCTGCATGCCTGTCTCTATGTTGGCATAGGAGGTCTTGTTATCGGTGAAGTTTTTGATCGCGACACCTTTACTTACGGTACCAAATGCGTAATCGCCCTGTGGTGATACGGTGGCACAAAAGACTTGTGACGAGGTTAGGAAACTGTCGATGTCGGTGTTAAGCCGGATGAAATTGCTGTCTACGAGGATATACAGGCCGTTGTATTCTGTTACGGCCATGATAGTATTATTATATGGTAATATAGCGCACACGCGCGCGTTATCCAATGCAGTGCAATCGCCTGCGGGGTAAAGGGAGCCTCCGCGGAGTTCGCTTAGCCCTCCGTGGGCAGTTGC
Source organism: Odoribacter sp. (assembly GCA_023663145.1). Taxonomy (GTDB): domain Bacteria; phylum Bacteroidota; class Bacteroidia; order Bacteroidales; family Muribaculaceae; genus CAG-873. Next base: position 32,207 of record JAMPHZ010000020.1, on the reverse strand, counting down.
TACATATATACGGCCGTTTATCGCCGCTGAGGCTGTTATTCGGTCATGAGCGTTAAGGGTATTGATGCCGTGGTCGTTGTAGCAAAATATGCAGTTGTCACTCTGGAACCACACAGCCCGACTACCGTCGATCTTGAAGATGTTCCATATTTCTTTGAATGACCTTGATTCAGCTGATAATTGATCGGATAGATTTACGTATTGTGATTGTCCTGTGATTGTGTCGTGAGTGAAATATCCGAATTCGTCTGAAGCGCCTGCGTACAACCGGTCATTTTCCTTGTCAAGCATAAGCGCTCTTACAGTAGATCCATTGTTTACGGAGCTAAGATCCCATGAATAGCTGTCAAAGGTGAGCAGTCCGTTCTTGTTCCCGAAGTACATTTGTCCGAGGGCGTCGCTTGCGATTGCCCAGGTTTGTGTGCCGCCGCCGTGGGTGTTGCGCGAGAAATTACGTACCCGGGGGAATGATGCCCGGGCATCTGCGGAGCATATGATCAGCGCCGCCAAGGTTATCAAAAGTTTGACAATCGCTTTCATTTTATCTTGCATTGCAAAGTTACTAAAAAATAGTCGCATAATCGGCATCAGTGTGTATATGTTATAAAACATATATTTATTAAATATTTGTGAATCAATGTTATATTGTATGGATATATAGGTGTTGTAGGGTTGCAAAATAATGCTTGTATAGTTTTTGAGAGTGAAATTTTCTTGCAATTAGCTTTTCAGCATTTTAATTTTGCACCGCGATTCAGTTCGTGTGAGTTCTAAACCAATCAAAAATAACCATACGTCTAACCTTATTTCGACATGGGAAAAAAGTTACTTCTTTTTATGTTATTACTTGTGGCCATGCCGGCACTTGCGCAGGATCTGTTGCGGGTGACGGGTGTTGTCACATCGGCTGATGACGGCGAGCCATTGATCAGCGCGACTGTGCGCGTGGCTGAAGATGCCAAAAATGCCGTGACTACCGATTTTGATGGAAATTACAGTATTAATGTGAAGCCGGGTCAAACCCTCGTGTTTTCTTATGTTGGCTGTAACTCGGTAGAGCGCAAGATTACCCAAAGCCAGACACTTGACATCGCTCTTGGCGGTGTTACCGAACTTGACGAGGTGGTTGCCATCGGTTATGGCACTATGAAAAAGAGCGATCTTACCGGCTCTGTTACCTCCATTGCTTCGGAAAACTTGCAGAAAACCCCTGCATCATCATTGGCCAACGCTCTCCAGGGACAGGCAGCCGGTGTTACGGTCAACTCTCTCAGCGGACGTCCCGGCGCCCAGGCCGAGGTGCGTATCCGCGGTGTGGGAACCGTGAATTCGCCTTCACCTATCTATGTCGTCGACGGTATAATAACTGATGACATATCTTTCCTTTCGCCTAATGATATAGCTTCCACTGAAATTCTTAAGGATGCTTCAGCCACTGCAATTTACGGTAGCCGAGGCGCCAATGGTGTTATAATCGTGACAACACGTACAGGCCGGACCAACCAGCGTGCCCAAATTACATTTGATGCTTATGCAGGTGTGCAGCAGCGGTGGCGCAAGCTTGACGTGATGGGTGCCCAGGAATTTGCTGACACATATGTAGCTCTCAATGGTAACGAGCGTGTACGTAAGTATTATGCCGAGAATGGCTTCAATGCGTGGCTCGGAGCATTCATGGGAGTGGGTGCCTCTCCATATTTCCCCACAATTTATGACGCAGAGAAGAATCCCGACGGTTTTGATTACAGTCAGGTCAATACAGATTGGCAGGATGAAGTGTTCCGTGATGCATGGATTCAGAATTATCACCTGTCAATCGACGGTGGCACCGATAACTTCACTTACTCGATGAGCGGCAGTTGGTTCAGCCAGGAGGGTACCTTGATCGGTTCAGACTATTCCCGTTTTACCGCGCGCCTCAATACAAGCTACAAGGCCACCCCGTGGTTAAAGGTGGGTGAGAATATCTCGTTCATGGCATCAGTAGCCAAGAATGCCTATGAAAGCGGAGACAACCAATCATCACCAATGGCAAATATGCTTGCGGCAGCGTTCGCTATGGCTCCCTGGGATCCGACCCATTACCCTGAGGGTGCCGTAAACCGTCAAGGCAAAGACCTCAGCGGAGGCATTGCGGCCGGTTCAAATTTCAAGAATGTGACCAATCCTTTCAGTATGCTCGAATACAATCACCCGCATGTGCGCAATGAGCGTTGGGTCGGTAACGTGTTCGCTGAAATCTATCCTGTCAAGAATCTCACTTTCCGCAGCACATTCTCGTTCGACTACCGCATCACTACCGACCGCTCGTTTGCAGATGCTTATGAAGTGTCGTCATTCGACCGCCGCGATGATAATTTCCTTGCCTCAAGCATAGGCCGCACATATAATTATACAGTAGACAATATCCTTACTTACGCCAATCATATCGGCAAACACGATTTCTCGGCTATGGCCGGCCAAACCGTGGAAGAGTATTCTTACTACAGCATCGGTGCCAGCGGCTCCAATATACTAAATCCCGACGAACGCAACTGGTATCTGTCGCAGGTGACCGACAACTTCTCGCGCCCCAGTGACAGCGTCAGCCGCGCCCGCCGTTTCTCTTGGCTCGGCCGTTTACACTATTCATATGATGACCGATACCTCGCTACTGTAAACTTCAGAGCTGACGGTTCAAGCAAGTTCCCCGAGAACTCATGGGGCTACTTCCCCTCTTTTGCCCTTGCATGGCGCATTAAACAGGAATCTTTCCTACGCGATTTCACACCGCTTACCAACCTCAAGCTACGCTTCGGCTGGGGTAAGGTAGGTAACGATAATATCGGCAACAACGCCTTCCTCCTGACCATGTTCAATACCGGCCCCACATTCGTAGATTACGTGCTCGGTGCCGACCAGCAACTTGCCAACGGTGCGACCGTGCTCACATGGACCAACCGTGGCGGTCACTGGGAAAACACCGAGCAGTGGAGTCTTGGTGTGGACTTCGGCTTCTTCCAGAACAAACTTACCGGTTCAGTAGATGCTTTCATCCGCGATACCAAAGACATGCTCATGAGTGTGACAGCCCCCGCTCATGTAGGCAACCGCTACTCTGCCACAGCCAATGTAGGTCAGGTGCGCAACAAGGGTCTTGAAATCACCCTTGAACACCGCAACAGCGTTGGCCGCGATTTCCACTACAGCATTTCCGGTAACGTGTCGTTCATCAATAACAAGCTGACACATCTCAACGGCGGCTCCGTGATACGAACCAACTACGACGGTGTGCAAGTGGTTGATGAAGGTTATCCCCTGTATTACTTCTGGGGTTACCAGTACGAAGGTATCTACAAGACGGATGCCGAGGCGTTGGAGCATCTGTCATTCTATGATGAAGGCAGCATACCGTTCCATGCCGGCGACGCCCGTTACGCTGACATCAATAAAGACGGCAAAATCGATGATAACGACCGCGTAGATCTCGGTTCATCGATTCCATGGCTGAACTACGGCATCAATATCGGTCTTTTCTGGCGCGACTTTGACTTGCAGATCTTCTTCCAGGGTGTGGGTGGTAACAAGATTTACAACTACCAGCGCCATAACCTCGAAAGCAACGGTACCAACTCGGTCATCTCACCGATCATGAAATATGCGTGGACTCCCGAGAATCCTGATGGATATCTGCCAAATCCCAAAAACACGATCAACTATTACACCAGCGACCGTTTCCTTGAAAGCGGGTCATATTTCCGCCTGAAGAATCTCCAGATTGGCTATACAATTCCGAAAACAGCCATCAACCGCCTGGGACTCAGCAACTGCCGTGTATATGTGCAAGGTGGCAACCTGTTTACCGTCACCAAGTATAAGGGTTTCGACCCCGAAGTAAGCTCGGGAGTTGACTACGGTAACTATCCCCAGTCGCGCTCATTCATCTTCGGTATCAACATCTCATATTAATTCTGACTTATCATGAAGACAAAATATATCGCATTGGTTGCTGCCGCCTGCGCCGTCATGCCTCTCACATCGTGCAACGACTGGCTTAAGGAAGACGGCCCCGGCACCAACAAGCTTGAAGACTTCTTCACCGGCGGAGCGGTTGCAATCCAGACGGTAAACGCCTGCTACACTCCTCTCGCATGGGAGTATAATAATACATATTTCTCGGAATGGTACATTGGTGACATCGCATCGGATGACGCCCTCAAGGGTGGTCAGAATGTGACCGACGATGCCAATGCCTATGATATTGACAATTTCAAGGTAAATATCAACAACGGAATCATACTTGACTACTATCGTGCCAAGTATCAGGGCATCGCCCGCTGCAATCTGGCATTGCAGGAGGTGGAAGGTGTTGAACCCGACGGTGATATGACAGCCTCGCGCAAAGATTGTCTCCTGGGAGAGGCTTATTTCCTGCGCGCACTATACTACTTCCAGCTTGTACGTGTTTTCGGAGGCGTACCTCTGGTTGACTTCGTAATTGATTCAAATGAGCGTTGGCAGCAGCCGCGAGCTTCTGTGGACGATGTTTATGAGCATATTGTAAATGACTTGATCAAGGCCGAAGGATTGCTGTGGAAACGCTCACAATACTCTGCCGCTGACCTCGGCCGAGCCACACAAGGTGCCGCGCAGGCTCTCCTATGCAAGGCTTATCTGTATAATGGAGACTATGCCAATGCCTACGCATGGGGCAAGAAATGGGTAGATGAACAATATAAATCGCAATATTCTCTTCTTGCTGACTACGGTCTCAACTTCAAGATGGCCGGTGAAAACTCAGCCGAGAGTGTCTTTGAGGTGCAGTATATGGCCGATCCTACCAGTGACTACGGCGAAGGATTCGGTTTTACCCGCGGTACTTTCACCACCATCCTTTGCCGCCCGCGCGCATCTCAGTTAGGTTCGCAGCGTGGTTGGGGCTTTGACCATCCCACCCACAATCTGTTTGCCGAATACGAGGCCGGTGATCCTCGCCGCGATCTTACCATAGGTCAGCTTGACGAAGCGTCCGCACTTGAGGTAGAGGTAAATTATCTCGGTACTTCATATTATAACCGTAAGAATTCTTACGATGAAGACGGCACATTCCCGGCCATTGACCATGACTCACGTTCTCCCAAGAACTATCTGCTTATCCGTGCGGCCGACGTGCTCCTGTTCTATGCTGAAGCCGCCCTTGAGAGTGGTCTTGATATCGCGGCTGCCAAATGGGCCCTTGAAGAAGTGCGTTCACGTGCCCGTGCTATGGTAAATACAGTTGGCGTGCTTCCACAGTTCCCGAATTACGGTTATCCTGACACCACCGAAGGTCTGCGAGCCGCCATACGTCACGAGCGTCGTGTCGAGATGGCTATGGAAGGTCACCGTTGGTTTGATCTCGTGCGCTGGGGCATAGCCTATGAGGTACTTGACAAGAATGTCGGTACATATGGTTCAACCGAGAGTGCCGACGCCCGCAATGAGATGGCCAACTTCGTGAAAGGAAAGAACGAGCTGTTCCCGATTCCGTCGGAGGAAATCCGTTTCAACCCCATGGAGCAGAATCCCGGATATTGATATATAGACTTACCGCAGGGGCGCTTCCCGGCGCTCCTGCACAAAATAACCTGAAAACATAACCAATTAATTAAAAAAAAATTAAGCTAACATGAAAAAATTTACTCTTATCGCAGCACTCGCTTGCGTGGCTGCTTCAGCTTCGGCACAGTACAATGTTGAGGATCCCTCGATTGACGCAGTTCTTGGAGGTGGTAAAGTCGCCACAGTTCAATACATCGCTCTTGACGATGCTTCACTCACAGCACTCGAGCAGCAAGGCGCAACCTGCACTCTCTTCGGCCCCAACGGCGCAGGTGACGGCAACAGCCAGAACCTTTGGATCTGGGACAATACTTTTGTTGCCGGAGAACCTACTTATCCCGGTGTAGGCATGCACTTCGACGGCTATGTATCTCTTGTCGTATCCAACATAGGTTGGTCAGGTGCCGGCTATAATATCGCAACTACAGGTGTCAGCACCATGGATTGGAACGATGAAACCCACTTCCACATCGGTTACATGTCACCCGGCACAGTATGTCCTTCGGTAGCTCTTATAATCGGTGACCAGGACGGCGCTAACACACCTGCCCGTGTAGCTCTCGGTGCAGCCTATAACGACAACGGCACCCAATATCCCTCGATCGGTTATACCTCAAAGGATGACTGGCAGGCTATTGACATCAAATTCTCTGACCTCAAGAAGATCTATCCCGGGTTCAACTATGCCAACACAAACGCTTGGCTTGGCAACATCATGTCATTCCTCTGCGGCGGTACCCAGGGTCAGACAATCGCTTTTGATGCCGTATACTTCTACAACTATGTTTCAGATGGCGTGAGCGACATTGAAATTGACGAAAACGCTCCCGCTACCTACTACAACCTCCAGGGTGTTGAAATGCAGGGCGAACTCACTCCCGGTCTCTATATCAAGCGTCAGGGTGCCACTGCCACCAAGGTTGTGATCAAATAAGGATTCACTTTACAGAGTCAGGTAAAAAATACTGTTATTTAGGTTTTCTCAAGACCCCCTGTGCGGCTGACCCGCCGGGTCAGCCGCACAGGGGATTTTTTTAAGTAGCTGTTAACTGACATCTACTTGACGAGCCGGTCCCGATGGCCGGGAGCGCCGATTGTGTGCGCAAACAACCGTATAAATCATAGATACGGAAACACTTCATAATGACTATTCAAGCCTCACCCGGCTTTTTTATAATAAACGCTAATCATTAACATCAGGATGAAACTCCCTATACTCACTCTTATGGTCATCGCCGCCAATGCGGCTTTCGCTGTCGACCCTCAGGTCGGGTCAGGCGAGACAGATGGCTACCGCCTTGTGTGGCAAGATCTTTTTGATGCTGATGCCCTGTCCTCTAACCGTTGGTACATAGAGGCCAATGGTGATGGTGGTGGCAACAATGAACTTCAGTACTACTCGCGCCGCGAAGAGAATGTGCGACTTGGCGATGACGGCGAGGGGAATCATTGTCTTATCCTTACCGCGCGCCGCGAGGAATTCCGAGGTCGCCATTTTACATCAGGCCGCATAAACTCACGTGAGCTTTTCGCGTTCACGCATGGTAAGATTGAGGCCGCAATCAAGCTGCCCAAGACAGCCAACGGCCTTTGGCCTGCATTCTGGATGATGGGAAATGACCATCGTGAGGTAGGTTGGCCCAGATGTGGCGAGATTGACATCCTCGAGATGGGCAATGCAACAGGTATTTCTACCGGATTTCAGGAACAATATTTCAATGGTGCCTGCCATTGGGGCCCCGGATGGCCCAACGCTTCATATGCCAATGCGGTAACCAAGAGTTATTCGTTGCAGGACGGCGAATATCATCTGTATACCTTGATATGGGACGAAGATTACCTCTCTATGTATGTCGATCTTGACCGGATACCGCGTCAGACCCCATATTTCAGAATGTCGATCACATGTGATGATCCCGGCAACGAGTGGTCGGCCGGCAACTATTTCCATAAGAATAATTTCATTTTGTTCAATCTGGCTGTTGGTGGTAATTTCCCAGGAATCCACAATGCCGAGGGTATAACTGCCCTTAACGATGAAAATGGCCAGCAGGCTTCCATGTATGTCAATTATGTAAAAGTTTACCAGAAAGGTATACCAGGAGAAGACATTTTCATGCTTGAGCCGGGCGATGATCCCCAAGGTGTGATTTCTGTCACGTCACCTGATGCGGTTGAATGGGATGTGACACCATTGTCAGTGAGCGCGTCGGTTGACTCACCCATGGCGCTTTATGATACCGCCGGCCGCCTCGTGGCATCATCATCAGAGGCTTATATATCACTTGAAGGACTGGCTCCCGGTATTTACATAGTTAAAGTGTCAGGATTCAGCCGTAAGATTGCCGTAAAATGATGTTCAATAAGTATATAGGATCAATCGTGTTGTGCATTGCGGCATCGGTATGTGCCGTTGATGCAGTATGTCCGCCCGCCCGCCCTTTCCATGGTCTGACATCAGATCTTGAGATGGTATGGAGCGATGAGTTTGACGGAGATTCACTCAACCGTGATGTCTGGAATGTCGAGGTGAATGGTTCTGGCTGTGGTAATCATGAGCTCCAACATTATATTGATTCACCTCGCAATGTGCAGGTAGCAGATGGCAATCTTGTTATTACAGCGCGTCGTGAACAGTATGGAAACCGTGGTTTTACGTCGGGTCGCCTAAATACCAACGGTAAGTTTGCTTTTACATACGGCCTTGTCGAGGCTCGTGTTAAATTACCCGCCACTGCCGATGGCCTTTGGCCGGCAGTGTGGTTCATGGGAGATGATCTGCAAGCTATAGGTTGGCCAATGTGCGGAGAAGTAGATCTGCTTGAGATGGGACATGCCGACGGCATTGCCGCCGGCGAGCAGGAACATCTGTTCAACGGAGCGATTCACTTCGGAGAGAACACCCACATCCAGAAAGTGGGAGCCTCAAGGACTCCCTATTCGTTGCAAGACGGAAAATACCACAGTTTCTATCTCTGGTGGACACCTGACAACATCTACATGTATGTCGATGATATTGAGGAACCATATCTCACCGTAGCCACTACCGCTACAACAGATAGGGAGCACCCGGGTTTCTTCTTCCACAAACCCTTGTTCCTGTTGGTGAATCTCGCCGTAGGCGGTGATTTTACCGGTATCCATGATCCCGATGAAATATCAGCTCTCAAAGCCGCTGGAGCCTCAGCCTCCATGTATGTCGATTATATCAGAATTTACCGCCCCTCTAACCAATTAATAACTGAAAGATGAAATTTACAGCTCTCATAGCCGCAGCACTCACAGCTGCCTCTGCCGCAGCATCTACCCCGGTTGATGTCCGGGTAGACTCTCTGCTGGCACTCATGACCACTGCCGAGAAAGTGGGACAGCTCAACCAATTCTCAGGTGCCGGTCTTGCCGATTATATGGTTGACGGAATAAAGAATGGCGAAGTGGGTTCGATACTTAATGAAGTCGATCCCGAGACGGTCAATGCCCTGCAGCATATAGCCATAGAAAACTCGCGTCTTGGTATTCCTGTGATTTTTGCCCGCGATGTAATCCATGGTTTCCGCACCATTTTCCCAATACCTTTGGGCCAAGGTGCTACCTGGAATCCGGCTCTTGTTGAAAAAGGCAGCCGTATAGCCGCCCGCGAGGCCGCCTCAACCGGCGTGAGATGGACTTTCTCTCCGATGGTTGACATCGCCCGCGACGCCCGTTGGGGCCGAATCGCCGAAGGTTATGGCGAGGACCCAGTGCTTACATCAGCTATGGGTGCAGCTGCCGTAAAAGGCTACCAGGGCGATGACCTTGCCGCACAGGGCACCATGGCCGCATGTGTAAAACACTTTGCATGTTACGGAGCCGCCGAGGGTGGCCGTGACTATAACACGACATGGGTGCCTATGTCGCTGCTTCACGATGTATATCTCCCGCCTTTCAAGGCCGGTGTGGATGCCGGAGCTGCTACATTCATGTGCTCGTTCAACGACATCAACGGCGTGCCTTCTTCGGGTAACAAATATCTTCTTCAGGATGTCCTTCGTGATCAATGGGAATTTGATGGCCTCATGGTTAGCGACTGGAATTCAATTTCTGAAATGATTAACCACGGCGTGTGTGCCGATCGCCGCGATGCGGCGCGCCTCGCGGCCAATGCCGGTGTCGACATGGATATGGAAGGCCATGCTTACCTGCCCAATCTCGCATCCCTCGTTGAATCAGGCGAGGTGTCGGCCGAGACTCTTGACAATCTTGTGCGCAATGTACTTAGACTGAAATTCCGCCTTGGCCTGTTCGACAATCCTTATGTCGACATGACCACTGCTAATGATTTTTATTCAGCAGAGGCTCTCGAGGCTGCCCGTGTGGCAGCTGAAGAGGCAACAATCCTGCTTACCAACAATGGAGTGCTGCCGCTGAGTGGTACAGGCCGGATACTTGTCACCGGTCCTATGGCCGATGCACAGCATGACCAGAACGGTACATGGTCGTTTGATATGTTAAAAGAGAAAACTGTAACTCCGCTTACAGCATTGCGCGAGATGTACGGTGACCGTGTGGTGTACGTTTCCGGTCTTGAGTATTCCCGCTCAAATGACACGGCCGGTTTTGACGCGGCTATCGCTGCAGCCGGTGGGGCCGATGTTATTCTGTATTTCGCCGGTGAAGAAGCTGTATTGTCCGGTGAAGCGCACTCGCGAGCCGACATATCTCTTCCGGGAGCCCAGACCGAATACCTGCGCCGCCTTGCTGCCACCGGCAAACCTGTTGTCACCGTTGTGATGGCAGGGCGCCCTCTTACTCTGCCTGAGGAGGCTGAGCTAAGCGCCGCGCTTGTCTATTCTTTCCATCCCGGAACGATGGGAGGTCCGGCTTTGGCCAATGTGCTTGCCGGTAAGGTTGTCCCCGGTGGCAAACTGCCGGTTTCAATGCCCCGTATGGTGGGTCAGGAGCCGTTGTATTATGCCCGTAAGAATACCGGACGTCCCGTTGAGCAGATGACATTGATTGATGAGATTCCTCTTGAGGCAGGTCAGACTTCCACCGGTTGCACCTCTTTCTATCTTGATGCAGGATATGAGCCGCTCTTCCCCTTCGGATACGGCCTGTCATATACTACATTTGATTATGGTATGCCTGTGCTGAGCGCATCGTCAATGGATACAGACGGATCAGTTACTGTGACAGTTACCGTTACCAATACCGGCTCGGTGGAAGGGTCAGACGTGGCCCAGTTATATGTACGCGATATGGTAGGTTCACTTGCGCGACCGCTCAAGGAACTCAAGGCCTTTGAGAAATTCACGCTCGCTCCCGGTGCATCGCGCGACATCACTTTCACTCTCCCTGCCTCACAGCTTGGCTATCACGACCTTAATGGGCAGTATGTAGTTGAACCCGGAGAGTTCAATATATGGGTCGACAATTCGTCGGCCTGCACCAAATCTCCTGTTATCCTCACAATTACCGAATGATGAAAAAAACACTCATATTCCTGCTCATGGCAGCCATGGCCGCCACCGGCACCGAAGCCCGCAGCTTCAAGCGCGGAGTGGGCGAGAATCAGTTCTCGATCCGTAATCAGATGACCATCCTCTCACCCGGGGTGAGCTGGTATTACAATTGGGGTAATACACCTTCCAAGGGATACCAGAATGAAGTAATTGAATTTGATGAGTATGACTTCGTGCCCATGGTGTGGAACGGAAATTACAATCCCGACAATATACGTGAATATGTGAAGTCACATCCTTCGTGTAAGTACCTGCTTGGTTTTAATGAACCCAACTTTACCGCTCAGTCCAACATGACTCCGGCCGCTGCCGCCGCCCTTTGGCCACAAGTACAGGCGTTGGCAAAGGAACTGAATCTGCAACTTGTGGCTCCGGCCATGAACTACTCGCCCAATGCCCCTTATCAGCAGCCGTCAAAATGGATGGATGAGTTTGTAGCGATAGTGGGCAAAGATGCATTCGACTTCGTAGCGATACATAATTACGGTGGCCTCGGCGTCATGAAAACACTTGCCACCGAGTTTCATAACCGTTATGGTAAACCTGTGTGGGTAACAGAGTTCTGTTATTGGCCCAACGAGGGTCAGGCCAATTCGCGTGTGGAACCGGAGGTGCAGATAGCTTCAATGGTAGAGACTGTCGAGTGGCTTGAGAAGACCGAGTGGATCTATCGCTACGCATGGTTCAAGCCCATAGGTCGCCATATTAATACAGAGACACTCTCATCGCCATGCTACGCGCTGATAGTGCAGGAAAACGGCCTTGGTGAAAAACATCTTTCCCCCCAGGGATATGTGTACACATACATGAGTGACTTCAATCCTGAGGTGTGGCATGGAGTGGGCACTGTGGTGCCGGCCACGGAGTATATCGCACAGAATCAGGTGGCACTCGCGCCGGGTAACGACCCTCAGGCGCCTCTGCCTATCGAGATTTCACGGTTCAGTGCCGGTGCATGGCTCGAATATCAGTTTGATGTGGCCGAGGCCGGTGAATATAATCTTGAGATGCGTGTCACAGGACAGGGCGAGCCGGTGCGTTTCGACCCATCTATTTCCATATCCATTGTTAATGGGGAGGAACTTACCGAACTGTGTCCCGCAACAACATTCACTCTCCCGGGTAATGATACGTCTTATGAGAGCCGTCAGTTCCCCATAACACTTCCGGCCGGAAAAATTACCCTGCGCATAATGGATACCCGCCCCTTCCAACCCAGTGGTCTGCGCATAAGCGATATCACACTCAAGTCGCGTGCCGGTGTGGAAAATGTGACTGTTGATGCCGGCTATGACGACGATCCTGATGCTCCGGTATATACCATTGACGGCCGCATGGCCTCAAAACCTCTTGCTCCCGGTATTTATATCCGCAATCACAAGAAGTTTATAATCAGATAACAAATAATTAACCCAATAATAACCAAAAAACATTAGACTATGAAGAAATTGTTGATGTCGGCTCTCATGGCAGCGGCTTGCGCCTCTGCATCGGCTGCCGATTTTCAGGTCTACAGCAACGGCACCATGTGTGAAGGCGCGAGCCTCAATCCATGGTGGAATGTTGAACAGACCTTGACCGCCGAAAACCCCTCGGGCGAGGGTAAGGTTTGGTCTCTCGCACCTATGGCTGAAAATTCCGGAAACTTCTGCGGAGGTATCCAGACAGTATCAGGATCAAATGTTCCCGGAACACTTGCCAAAGCCAATGTATCGTTTAAATATTATGCCACTACTCCCTGCCATATCGTCTTCCAGATTGATGCCGGCGGTGTTGTGGAAAAGCAGGCATTTGATGTGACAGAGACCGCCGTCAACCAATGGAAGACTGTGTCATACTCTGTTGTCGACGCATTCCCTGCAGTGTCAAACGCTTGGCTTAACTATGAAGGTGAGGGTGTGGCCGACCTGATCGGTATAATTGTAGAACAGTACACTATGGAGTCTAAAGTGTACATCGATGATGTGATCTACACCAATATTGATGAATCATGGACCAAACCTGCTCAGCAGTATGCTCCCGAGCCTCCGGTACCTACACACGATGCTCAAAGTGTTATTTCTCTCTTCAGTAATGCTTATACTCCTGCGGTAAGTTTTTCAACATCAAACGGCGGCTGGGGTGAGTCAACCCAATACTCTACCCGCACATCGGAAAGCGGAGCTACGGTCGCTTATATTTCCAATTTCAATTATCTCGGGTGGCAATATCCCAATATTGATGTGACTTCATGCAATATGATGCACGTTGATTTCTATGCTGAGACCGCGACCCCGTTCGGCTTCACACCCATCAGTCCGGGAGCTGAGAAACCTTATATTGCACCTGAAGTCAAGGTAGGCGAATGGAACAGTTACGATGTGCCATTATCACATTGGGATAACGTCGACTTCTCCAACCTTTTCCAGATAAAGTTTGATCAAGGAAATGGCGGCAAAGGCTATATAGCCAACGTGTATTTCTATCATGATGACAACATTGTTGAACCCACTTGGGAATACGGCGCAAAATGGTATGGCAATGTGACCGGCACCTACCACGTGGGTGGTGAGTATCAGAAGGACTTCTATGTTGACATGGACTATGTCTTCACTGCCAATGAAGACGGCACTCTCGGTTTCGAGGTTGAGTTTAACGAAGGTGCGGATTTGCCTGCTGCAGTGTTCCAGGCTCATGTGGTAAAGAATGGCGGCGATGAATGGGTGCATTTCACCAAAGATGGCGATATAGCTACCGGTAAATCCACTTTGATATTCAATCTTAAAGAAGCCATCCCCACTATTGAAATCAATTTCCCATATGCCGAGGGGCTGCTTCAGCATTTTGTTAATGACTATGTATTCGGTGCATCGAATGAGGCCCCTGAAAAAACACCTCGCCTGACTCTCTCGGCCGAGGCCTGCAATATCTCGTTTACCACTGCTGAAATCGCGTATACACTGCGTGCTACAAGCCACTTTGACGGCGTTCCCGTAACCATTCTTCTCAATGGTGAGGCTGCCGAGGGAAATCCCGTCGTGCTCAGTGATCTTAATGAAAGTACCGGCTATACTTACACTCTCAAGGCTGTCGCAACCATTGACAACGTTGATTATGAGTCCAATGAGGTGGAGGTTTCGTTCAAGACTCCTTCAAGCACATTCGTTCCCTCTCATTGGTATGGCATAGCCGATGGATACATCAACAACGCATACTATGTGGGAGAGGATGAGTCAATGCGCCGCCAGCTTCCCGTAAGTATTTCGGTAGAGGTTGTTTATAACGAAGATAAGTCTCTAACTGCCTCAGCGTCGATAAGCAGTGCCAAAGAAATCGTAGGTATTGTCGCTCCCAATATCGTTCTTGTATCAGACCCAAGGCACAACCCCGAGGCCGGTCAACCCGGTCAGCCTGACCATACCCCGATGCAGGGTACATGGAAAGAAGCTACCTACACTACAGGAGCAAATCTCTATGACGAAGGTGACCGTATGGCTTATTTCACATTCGACGTTGTCTACAACGGTGGTAGCACCAACATCGCTTTCTCAGGCGATGCTTACCATGTGGGTGACTCAAATGACCTCGTGGTTGTAGGAGAGCCTGCCGCACTTGAATTTGCAGTGCCTGTGCAGAACTTCATGGTTGGCCAGACCGAGGTGTATGCAGTTGTAGCCCGCGATGCCGCTAATCACTTTGTGTTCGATGCAGATATTAACGTATCCACCTCTGCTGAGAATTTTGTTGTTGAAGGTTACACTATTACCGCTCTTGCATTAGGTGAGGCCACAATCACTGCCACTTGCGGCGAACTCAAAGGCGAAACCAAGGTGATCTGCTACCGCTCGGCTGACTCAAAGGATCTTGAAGGTGTTGATTTCTACACCAACGAGTATGTTGATGACGCTTCAAGAGTATTCGACGGCAATGAAGGCACTATAGCCGTATGGAACTGTGCCGCCACAGAAGAGCATTTCCTTGTATACGACCTTGGCGCATTGCGTAATATCCATGCTGTTGAGATAGTATGGGAAGGCGCTATGGCTGTGGAATACACCGTGACACTTTCAGAGGCTCCTGTAATCTACAAATCAAACGGTTCGATGCGCGCCGCCGCCTTCGATGATGCAGGTAATTATGTATTCAATATTACCGATGGCGCTAACACCGGGGCTACCATCCGCCGCATCCACACTGTCGACACCGGCTACGGCCATGATGCCCAGTACATAACTCTTCAGACCTCGAAAGCGGTCAATAAAGATTGGGGTATCAAAGTGCGCCAGATGAACGTCTACGGTCTTGAACAGCCCAGCGGCGTACATTCTGTAGCAGTTGACTCCGTTGATGGTGAAGTTGAATACTTCAATCTTCAGGGTGCGCGTGTGCAGGGTGATCTTACCCCCGGCATCTACATCCGCCGTCAGGGTAACACTGCCTCGAAGGTTCTTGTTAAATAAGTAAGTAAATTTTGGCGCCGCAGTGCTATATAGCGTTGCGGCGCTTTTACAGTTTAATCTATATAATTAAAATTCTAATGAAGAAAATCTTTACTTTTGCGTTATTGGCCGCCTCAGTCGCAACAGCGTCAGCTGCCGACTTTGTCGTCTATCAGAATGGGGCTCTTGCTGCTGATATAGCCTGTAACAGTTGGTGGAACGTGATCCAGGACACCCAGGCTTCCAATCCAGATGGAGAGGGTACTGTCTGGAGCCTCACATATAACCCGAATGAACCGGGGGGAGGGGCCACCGGTCCAAACTTCTGCGCCGGTCTGCAGGCTGTGGAAGGTTCCGCAGTGACTGGTCCGCTTGCTACCGCTACCCTCACATTCAAGTACTATGCAACCACCACTTGTGACATTACAATCCGCCTCGACGGCAACGGTGTTGAAGAGAATCAGGTGGTTACCGTAACAGAGAACGATGTTAACCGTTGGGTAGAGGTCTCTCTTGACGTTGCCGATAAGTTCCCTCGCATATCCACAATATGGAACGAGTACAAAGGTAATGGCCTTGGTGATGTTATGGGTGTAGTGGTTGAGAAATACAATGCCGAAACAAAGGTTTATTTCAACGATATAATTTACACCGGCATAAATGAATCATGGGAGAAGCCTGAGATCGAGGCTCCTGTTGTGCCTGTGCCTCCTGTACCCACTCAGGCTGCTGAAGATGTCATATCATTGCTCTGCGGTTCATATACACCTGTGACAGGATTCAATATAGGCGGGTGGGGACAGTCAACCGTCTATAAGGCTCTTACTGCCGAAAACGGAGCGCCGGTTGCCGCTATTACCAACTTCAATTACCTGGGTTGGGAACTGACGTCCCACATTGACGTTACTTCATGCAACTACATGCACGTTGATTTCTACCCTTCTGACGCTACAGCATTCGGCTTCACTCCCATCAGTCCGGGTGCCGAGAAGGCATATGTGGCTTCTGATGTCAAGGTAGGCGAATGGAACAGCTATGATGTGCCTCTCTCTTATTGGGATAACGTGAACTTCGCTGACATATTTCAGGTAAAGTTTGATCAAGGCAACGGCTCAGGTAGCGGTTATATCGCTAATGTATATTTCTACAAAAGCGGCAACACTCCTGTAGATCCGATTGATCCGGATCCGGTTGAACCCGGCACCGGAGCAAAATTCACCGACCATGTGTCTGACTCATATACGCAGATTACTGATGCCGGTGAGAAGACCTACAGTTATGATCTCACATATACGATCACATTCAATGAAGACCGTACACTCACCGTTGAGGCTGAATACCAATGGCCCGACGGAGCTCCCGTCGGAATAGTAGGCGGCTCAGTGTTCATCAACAATGAGAACAATGAGTTTGCGCTTACCGGAGATGCCGAGACTGGCTCGCGCAGCGTGACTACTACGACCACATTCCAATCAGGCGATGATGCAGCAATAAATTTTTATATTCCTGTGGCCAATGGTGCCGTGCAGACTGCCGCGACATATAAGGTCGGCCAGACCAGTGGTATCCTCGATATTGAAACTTCAGCCGCTCCTGTTGAATATTATAATCTGCAGGGTGTGAAGGTATCCAATCCCGGTACAGGCATCTATATATGTCGTCAGGGCAACAAGGTTACGAAAGTGCTTGTGAAATAAATGATTTTACACTATTTGCCCGTCAGGGCAGTATAATTGTTAAAAAAGCTCCGTTATGCGGAGCTTTTTTTGTCATATAACTTTGCATTTCGGTTAAAATTTGTTACCTTTGCGGCTACCGTTCCAATCTTATCTCTTAATGCAATGAAAAAAGTATGCGTGAATACGCGCGATGAATTGCTCATAATGGACCTTGACCGGGTTGCTTTCTTTCAGGCCAATGGCAATTACACGCGTCTTACATATATAAGCGGTCACGCTCTGGTACTTAACACCGGCCTGTCGGGGGTTGAGAAGATTCTTGTGAACGCTCTTGCACGTGGCACTTCGTCATTTGTAAGGCTTGGCCGCAGTCTTATAATAAATGAGAATTATTTGTCTAACATCAACATACTCAAACAATATCTCGTGTTGAGCGATCTGGACACTCACAATTTCAAATTAACAGTACCCAAGCATCTGCTTAAGTTGCTTAAGGATAAATTCACCGCGCGATATAACGGCGCCCCCGCCTCTACTGCTGTTAAAGAAGAATAATCATGCAACAATCATTTATCATAGGCCGTGCCGGAAATCAACCGTTTGAGATAGAACCGTCAAGACTGTATGTGCATAGCCAGCATGCACAGCTTGTAGCTGATACTAACAGTCGTGAATGGTTTATTGAAGACCTCAAGGGCAATGCCGGCAACGGTGTGTATGTGCGCGACGATAATGGTGATTTCCGCCGCGTGATAGCATGCCGCATACGCCCCACTGATGTCGTGCGCCTTGGTCCCGAGAGCGCACAGTCATTTACGTTCATGGCTCATAAAGTGTTTAACCCTGCCGATTACAAATATGAGTTCGCATATATGCGTACTCTTGATGAGCGCCTGCGCCGTGAGGAAAATGAGCGTGTGGCGATAAACAAGAAGCATAACCTTTATTCAATACTTGCCCCGGGTGTTTTAGCTGCGCTAACATTCGGTATGCGTATGTTTCTTGAGATAGACATGGGTGTTACTGTGGGCTTGTGTGCTGTAGTGACGGCGCTGCCACATACTGTGATACGGTATAAATACAGGAATGATGCCGATGCGCTTAAGGCCATAAAAAGTCGGCGCGGTAAACTGATCCAATGTCCCAAGTGCTGGCGGCCTTTGAGTGATTATGACCTGCGTAATGGCCGGTGTTCGGCTTGCAAGGCCATGTAGCCAAGACGGACTTATCTCACGCTATTTTTCTTCCATCAATATGAAAAAAATTCTTTTTCTCTTCCTGACCGCACTGCTTGCCTGCGCGTCTTTTACTGCACAGGCCCGTACATACGCATTGCTCGCCGCTGTCTCGAATTATGGCGGTGAAGGTGACAATCAACATACCACCACTGGCGCAAAGGCCTTCCGCGACGTGCTTAAGACCCAGACCAATGACATTACTTTGTTGACCTCCCGCAATGCCAATGCCGATAATATACTTGAAAAATTGCGCGCTATAACCAACCGTGCCCAGGCCGGCGACCGTATCATATTCTTCTTCAATGGCCATGGCTTTCCCGGTGGACTCGCATGTTATGATTCTGCATTGTATTATTCAACCCTGGTGCAGACGCTTTCCGATACCAAGGCCTCTGAAGTGTTTGTGTTCATAAATGCCTGCTACTCGGGTTCGGCCGGAGAAGAGATAGCCGATCGCGATAATTGGTTCAGCGGTCTCACGCCACGTGATGGACATGTGTACATGCTTTCGAGCCGTAGCGATGAGTTGAGTTGGTCGGCCGGATGGCTTAACAAGAGTTTCTTCACACAGGCACTCCTGACCGGTTACCGTGGCAAGGCTGACACTGACCATAACAAGGAGGTGACGGTGCTTGAATTGTTCAAACATATTCACAAAGACGTGGTGCGCCGCTCGGGAGACGTGCAGCATCCGGTGCTTATTGCTCCAAAGAGCATGCATGACAAAGTGCTCATAAAGTATAATTGAGCCAACAAAAAGCAGGCTTGTTATACTCTCCTGCCGGTGCGGCTTATTGACGTTTCATGTTGCGGGGGTGGTGCGCGAGTATCTCACGGCGCAATGTCGCTTTATCAAGATGCAGATAGATCTCGGTAGTGGCAATCGTTTCATGACCGAGCATCTGTTGGATCGCCCTTAGGTTTGCTCCGCCCTCGAGCAGGTGGGTGGCAAATGAGTGGCGTAGTGTATGTGGCGATATCACACGTGTGATACCTGCGGACTCGGCCACGCGGCGCATGATGGTGAAGATCATTTGGCGTGTGAGCCTGTGTCCTCTCACGCTGAGGAATACAATATTTTCTTCGCCTGACTGTATGTTCAGCAAAGGGCGATCTTCGGTGAAGTAAGCTATGATTTGCTCGGCAGCAGTGTCGCTCATTGGTACTATGCGCTCTTTACGGCCTTTACCTTCAACCATGATCATACGGTGGTCAAAGTCAATACGGCCCGTCTCGAGGTTGCAGAGTTCGCTCACACGCAGTCCACATCCGTATAAGGTTTCTATAATGGCTCGGTTACGTCGCCCGGTGGAGGTGGAAAGATCGATGGCGTCGATCATACTGTCAATCTCTTCAACGGTCAGTACCTCCGGCAGATGCTGACCCAAGTGAGGCGATTCGAGGAGCAAAGCAGGATTGACTTCAATCTCACGTTCAAGATGCAGATATTTGAATACGGATCTGATGCCGGAGACCATTCTTGCGATAGAACGAGGCGAGATATTTAGATTATAGACCGATGTGATGAAGCCCGTAAGGTCATCAAGCGTGGCTGTGGCAAAGTCTATGCCTTTGTCGGCGAAATATTCCTGCAGTCGGTCAAGATCGCACAGATATGCCTCGCGGGTGTTTTCGCTGAGTCCTCGCTCAAGCAATAGATAGGCCGAATATCGGGCTTTTAATGTAGTGTAATCGGGAAACATTTAGGCGAAGTTAGCAATTTATTGGTGATTTTGTTAACTGATGACTGTTTTTCTTCAGAAATATTTGTTACTTTTGTGATGTAAAATTAAAAAATGGAAGCTATCCAATGCCTGCGTAACAGTTATCACGACTATTGTAGGCGGTCACGGTATCTGATAACTCTGTTCAAGTCTCATGACTGTGAGCCTTTCGGCAAGCCATGCGGCGATGTGAATGTTCCGCCGGGCAGTTCCGGCGGGGTAGAGATACGTCTCTCGGCTACAGGAGAGGCTGTTGTGGCCACGCTCGGGGTCTTCCATTTACGTTATCCAGATGTAAAGCTGTACAAATATGTCATAACTCCGGGGCATGTGCAGTTGCTTGTGGGGCTTGATGAGTATGACGGCTGCTCTATGATCGCTTATATTGATGAGCTCATTGCCCTGTGCGGCGATATGGTGATGCCATACTTTGCCGATATTGTGATCGGTGAGAATCAGCCTTTAAATCCGTTTGTCAACTACATCCGTGAGCGATTATGGCGTGATAAGTTGCTCCATGAGCGGCCGGAATTATTTACCCGTGTCAACATGTTCAGAATTAATCGCCGCGAATATGCCACGTACGGCAATTATATGCTACTTAAAAATCCGGCGAAGGAAGCGGTTATAATACATCGGCGTGACACTCTGCCGCAGCGGAAGGCCAATGTTGACCGTTGGCTGCATACGGCCTCGGGAGGCGGTGTCCTTGTATCGCCGTTTATATCTCCTGATGAACAGGCAGTGCGTGACCGTGCGGAGGCCATAGGCGGCAGTATAATCTGGTTGCGCCATACTCCTTTATCAGATGGCTTTGCTCCGGTAGCGGCTGATGTGGAGCGTTGCCGCAGCGGCAGATTGCTCATTGTGGTACCAGTCACGTCTCAGGGTATTTCCCTTACCCGCGAGATATGCCTGGAGCTTAACGAGCTTGCTGCTACCATAGCGAGAGTTTTATAAGTCTTCATAACCAAGAAAAATCAAGGATATATGAAAATGCAACTTCCACCACGCAGTCAGGGACGCCCGCTGACAGTAAACACCCGTCGGCTAATAATCATAGGGGCTAACGGTGCGGGAAAGACACGCTTCGCTGCATCTTTGGCCAAATCTTTGGGTGACAGGGCGTTCAGAGTGTCGGCGCTGTCAGCCCTTTATGAACGTGAGTGTGAAGATACGTCGGTAGGATCTATCGACTATCTTTACCATCAGGCGGCGGCCGGCTCTTCGCTGATCCGTTCGGATATCCGGGGTACCTTCGAGCGTATGTGCGCAATGTTGGTCAATGATATGGCCCTTCAGTTGCTGGCCGAACGCCTTGAGGGATGTGAGCCGCGTACCTCTGCCCTGCAACAGATTATTAATGATTGGGAGACGATTTTTCCTGACAATAAGATACTTATTAAAGCCGGTCGTCTGCTTGTTGATACCGGCGACGGCACGTCAGCTTATTCCACGTCACGTCTTTCGGCCGGCGAGAAGGCTGTGCTTTATCATCTTGGGGCGGCTGCAGTGGCTCCGCGCGGGGCTGCGATATTTGTTGACTCTCCCGAGATGTTCCTGCATCAGTCAACGATAAAGCCATTGTGGGGTCGCATTGAGCACCTGCGTCATGACTGTACGTTCATCTATATAACACATGACATTAGTTTCGCAGCCAATAACACAGGTGGTGATATATTGTGGGTGAAAAATTGTGATACTGACGCCGGAACCTGGACCTACGAGCTGATGCAGGCTGCGGAAGGATTGCCTGAAGATGTTTATCTTGCGATTTTAGGTGAACGCAAGCCTGTGCTCTTTATTGAAGGTGACGCACGTCACAGCTATGATGCCCGGCTGTATCCTCTGATCTTCCCTGACTACACAGTGAAGCCTCTCGGCAGCTGTGACCGGGTGATTGAATCAACACGTACGTTCAATGCTCTGAAGGCATTCCATAATCTTGATGCCCGTGGTATCGTGGATCGAGACAGGCGCGACAAGCCGGAGGTGGATTATCTGCGCACGCGCAATATCATGGTGCCCGATGTGGCTGAGATTGAGAATATCTTCATGATTGAGAATGTGGTGCGTGCTGTCGCGGCACATAACGGGTGTGACCCTAAGCTGGCCTTTGATAAGGTGCGGCGTAACCTGCTTTCGCTTTTCAGGGCAAATATTGAACGGCAGGCACTGGAGCATACCCGGCATTATCTGAAGATTCAGGTGCAGCGCCGTATAGATGGCAAATTCGATGGTATTGGGGCTCTTGAGAATCATACTACAGAATTGTTGCAGTCTTTGAATCCTCGGCGCAAATATGATGAGTTGCTTGAAAGGTTCAACGGTTTTCTAAATGCCGGGGATTACCGTTCGGTATTGCGTGTATTCAATTTCAAGTCAATGATAAGTGAGACCCGGGTGGCTTCGATTACAGGTGCGGGAAACGATGATCGCCGAAGCTATATTGAGTTTGTGCTTGATCTTATAAGGCGTGGCGACACACCGCATGCAGATGTCATCCGCAGCGCCATCCGCAACAGTTTTGAATAGAGCTTGTTGAAAAGAACATATTAAGCTAATTATAAACTCCACCCCCGGCATGATGTCTAATGTGCATGCCGGGGGTGGAGTTTATTGAGGCGGATTATCAGCGTATTACTACGATCTGAGTTTCTATAGCATGTGTATAATCGCGGTCGGCACGTAAGGTGAGAGATGCGCGGTAGTGTCCGTCAGGCACGATGGCGCCGTTGTTTCCTTTTAGATTCCAATGATAGGGGAATGATACATTGGACTCGGAGAATACTGTGTGGCCGTGGATGTCTGTTATTACAAGGCGATTGTCGGATGTAGCGGCTGTGTTGCCTTCAAGTTCAAGGATTGCCTCTGTGCGTGCGACATCAGAGCTTGTGTTGAGGGTCGGGCGCTCAAGATGGGAATTTACAACAAAGTCAATGGTCGACCGTGTGGCCAGACCTGCGTTGTTGACGCAGGTGAGGGTAAGGGAGTGTATACCTTGTTCAAGATCGTCAAGACGTGTGGATAGAGTAACTGTGCCGTCTTGGTTAGGGTGTATGTATTGCTCGAGGTTGGTGATATTGCTGACGTTGTCTATGGTTAGTGTTGTGCGCGAGCCTACACCGCTGTTACTCATGAGCAAGCGTGTCGAAGACGGTTCAATAACGGCTGTAATTTCAATTGATGAACTGCTGACCTCACTGCCCGATACAAATGTCGGCGCCTCGGCGTAGAACTCCAGAATTTCGGGTGCGTCATAAGTCTCATTCTCATATTCGGCAGGGTTGTAGTCACTGACTTCGAATGCGGATGCTGTGCCATGAGCCACCCTGTCCCCTCCGTCTTCCATAGCTGTCACTACAAGACGGTTTGTTCCTAAAATTGAGGGAACAGGCATGATCATTTCTGCATCGAAGGAGCCGTTGGTTACGGGAACTTCGACCTCTGCGATATTGGTGAACTGATGATCTACGTTAATGGAGTTGTAATTGTTCTCGTTCAAGACATTGTATGTGCTGGTTGTGAGGACCGGAGCGAGAACTGTGATGTGGGCAGTGCCATTGAATGTGTTGTCGATACCTCCTTCAGATTCTGTAATAGTCCCCTTTATTCTGAATGGCTTCAGAGGTTTGACCTCAAGGAGATCGGTGCCGGGTTCGTGGCCGTCAATTTCTGTTATCTGCACTCCGCAGCCGGGGACTCCTATAGGTAGCGCGGGATCGCCACCAAGATTATAAGCCATGCAGTTTATCATCGCATTTGTAGAGACCGAGCCGGGCGCGTTATAATATCGGTTACATATTATATCGCGCGAGCGTATAAGAATGTCGCCATATGTGTCTCCGTTCTTGCTCATTGCATATGCCTGTGCAACGGGTACACATTCAAGTTGGTTGTGTGTTATATATACGCTGCGTGAGGCTCCCACGCCACCAAGTATGCCGCCGTTTTCTGAAAACAGCATAGTCTCTACAAGGCCGCTCTGCTGGCGGTCGAATGCAAATTGGTCGCAACTTGAGAACATGATGAATGGATAATTGTCATATTCAGTCTCGCTTGCGTTGCTTTTGGTCCACATCGCCGACCCTATGAAGTTGGTCTGGCCATGGCCGCTGAAAGTCATGTAACCGGCTCCACGCTTAAGTGTCTGAGTGATGAGCTCGGTAGGGAGTTTTGATGACGCTGCGTTGGACGGATTTACGTATACTTGCCAACCGATGTTGAAGAATGTGAAGTCAGGATGGATATGTTCCATTGAATCGCGTACCTCAAGAGAATGATTCAGGTGGGTATTGCGGTCGCCTTCGCCGGAGAGGAGCAGCACTCTGTTGAATGCCTCAGGGTTATAGTTGCCCTGAAGACGTGATATGGCTTTCTTAACATATGCGCTTGCTTGCGCTGTATTGAGAGCCGGTATGCGCCCTACTGCAACCTGCATGCGTGAAAGATGCAGGTTGTCATGATTGTAATCGTTGGCCAACATACCGAATATGGCATCGCAAGTGTAATTGGTGATTATGTTGCGTGTCTGGGTGGTATTGGTGTTCTGATATGTCAGCAGGTTGTTACGTGATCCTACCGTAATGGCGCGGTTGTAGTAATTGCACGGCCCCAACAGAAGTAAATATTTGAATTTATCGGGGTTCCGGTCATAATACATCTTCGCGTATCGGCGGTAAGCCATAGCATCGCGTGCGCCTGAAGAGAATTCGTTGAATATTTCTTCCTGATCTACCACGGCGACTTCGAGCCCTTGGTAACGTTTATGAGCTTCGGCCAGTTCATCAGCTATAGGCTTGTATTCTTTAGTCGTGATTATCAGCATGTCGGGTGTGGCAGAACCGTGAAGGTTCTGTGGAGCGACAACTCCCACAACTTCAGCTCCGGGATATTGAGCTGACGGGCGGAAAGCTATGGCACGCCGTGTCTTGTTCTCTGATATCACAAATGACAGCTCTCCGGTCTCCGGGTCATATGAGGTGGGATACCGGCGGATGTCAGCGGGATTGTCAACGCTCCATATCACAATGTCAGACGGATCGGTTACATCAGGGAACACTATCTTTTGACCGGAAGAGTTGCATCTATCTCCGAAGTTTAGCATCAGTGATGGGTCTGTGTCGTCAAGCTTGTTGAGGCGAGGATAGCGGAAAATCGTGCGTTCAAGCGCGGCATAGCGCATTTCCTGGCTTGAGGGAATCGCGAGCGTGAACGTGACATTCTCATCCTGGAAAGGTGTTTCGCCCCCGCCGATGAATGAAACGTAGCCACGTGCTTCGTTGTAGGCGGTATAGCTGCCGTCTTCAAGTGACCATGATGGCATATTGTAGGCGCTCTGCTTTATGACGTTGTCGCTGTATGTAACATCAGCAGCTTCATTGACTGACGAACTATAGGCCAGAAAGTATACAAATGACGCCATGTCATATGCATCGGTGCCGTGATAGTGGCGCATGTGATATTCAAAAGGCAGTGACGCTCCGGCTTCAAGAGGGAGGCCATGGAAGTTCACACCGCCCTGTATGGGATTCTGAAGGTCTTCTTCAAAGGCTTCAAGATGAATGTGTGTGTGTGATGGCTCTGATGAGCTTGGTTGAATAGCGGTCTTGAATGGTACGGATGTGGAACCTCCGGTATCGCTCAGGAAATAATATGACGCTGTGTCATAGAAGTTTCGGGATATGTTGAATGAACCGATGTCGTATCCTGTGGTTGAGGCTGAGGAAATGGAGTAGTCAGCTTGTCCGAAGAACAATATACGGCCGTCGCTTGTGTGCATTGTGGCCACAGGTTTCAGGTCATCGGGAGCTGAGGATGCGAAGATATGATCGGAGAATTTCAATGCTCCGTAGCCATAGACCTGCACGGATTCCGGATTGTCAAACCCCATTTGTCGCAATTCATCGTAGGTGAATTGATGGATGCCCTCGGTGCGGGTGGCTATTTTAATCCAATGTCCTGAATTCAGACGTGAGTTTGTGCTATAATATGACGGGGAGTAAGCCTGTGCGGGCATGTGTGCCCCGATCATTATAATAGCGGCAATAAGTTTTATGGCTTTAAGCGGATTCATGAGATGGAGGGAGATATTGGCTTGTTATTTTGTTATTTTATTGTGAATTCAAGTATGGTGGAGCCGTTAAGGTTGACTGATAAGCTCTTAATGGCATTAGGGTCGAATTTGGCTATTTCTTCAGGCATTATTATTATATCGCCTGTTTTGAATGTGGTATTGGCGCTTATATCGGATATGCGGGAGGCTATCTCGTTATGGTCAAGCCTGAGGATAGTGGAGGTTGATGTGGCGGCGCACTCAATGGCTGCATTAGCGGATTCGTCGATACTGATCCATCGGCCCATGATCATGGAGTCGTCAGCATAAGGGGTGTAATTCCCTCCGGTGAAAAGTGCGACGATTGTGGCGGCTCCTACATATCTGAATGCAAATTGAGGCGCAATGTTTTTCCCGAGACGGTCTATGCGCAATGCGATACGCAACTCTCCTTTTACAGGTGTATCAGCTGGCTCGGGCACAAAATAAGGGCGTCGGTCGGGGCGCCAGGCTGAGTCGGCTATTAATGTGGCTGGGGAGGTGTCAAGGAGCATTATTTTCATTCCGAAACCTCCGCTGTAGAGTTGTTGGCAAGTCTGTTATACATAACTGCCAAATGTGAGTATATCGATGTATTGGTCACAACTGCATTCCCATTGACCCGGATGCGGGTTGGCGTAAAATTCCACAATGCGCGTACGCCGGCTTTAACGAGTTCGTCGGCTGCCTGTTGGGCGCTTTCGACAGGTACCGTGAGTATGCCGATGGTTATTCCGAGCTTCTTGACAAGAGATGTGAGTTCACTGGCACTATGAACGGGTATTCCGGCTATTGAAGTGCCTGCGATAGCCGGATTGGTGTCAATGCCGGCCACGATATTGAGTCCATAGCGTTCAAGTCCTGAATCTTGCATAAGGGCGGCCCCAAGCGAACCTGCTCCGACGATAACTGCGGAGTGTCTTTCGGAAAATCCTAAGAATGAACGTAGAGCCTGCTCAAGTGAGGCAACTTCGTATCCGATTCGTGTCTTACCTTTGATATTTAGAAATGACAGGTCTTTTGCAATCTGTGATGAATCAACGTGCAGCTCTTCTGAAATGCGCGTTGATGACACATACTCAACATTTTCACTGTTAAGCATTGTCACATAGGCCAGGTACCAAGGTAGTCGCCTGAGCGTTGGCTCGGGCAATAAATCGCGCTGGCGCTGTAACCGGATGTCATTCAATTCTTTAGCCATTGCAAACCTCCCTGGCGTAGAATGCCGGGAATTTCAAGTTGCAAAGATACAAAAAAATACTCAGATTTCATAGTGCTGTGATGTTGTCAGAGCTGATAATACATATGAAAAATTTCTGTTGATATTAAATTTTATGTTATTACGACGATAATATTGGTGGACTGATTAGGAAAAATATAGATTGCTGCTTTATGGTAGCTAATCGCTGTTAATCAGCGTTATGGTGTTTGCAGTGCGTTTGTGCGGGTGGTTTTTGTTAACATTCTTTATCTGTTATAAACATCTTTTTTATTGCGGAGTGTGTTTATTCGTATTAACTTTGCAACGTGAAACAATAATCACATCCATTCTTCTTAGGATAACGTTTTGTTAGACTCACAATATATACTTGAATTTTGGTTATGAGGGAGGTGCGTTACTGCGAAGTAGCGCACTTTCATTGTTTTTAAATGTAATTGTGGTGCCATTGCGGTGTCACGAATCATTGTATTTATGTGAAATATTGTTAAATTAATATAGTTTTGTTAGTTTTTTAAATCTTTTATTTTACCTTTGTTTCTATAAATGCACAATTTCATTAATAACGTTATCTTTAGACATGGAAAAAATCGATAATCTTGATCGCAAGATCCTGCAAATTGTAATGCGGAATGCCCGCATCCCCTCAAAGGATGTTGCTGTAGCCTGTGGTGTGTCGCGGGCTGCAATTCATCAGCGTATTCAGCGCTTGATTGAGCTAAATGTGATTACCGGTTCTGGGTATCATGTTAACCCCAAAGTTTTGGGATATTCAACATGTACATACATCGGCGTTAACCTTGAGCGCGGTGCCATGTATCGTGATGTAGTGCCTGAATTGGAGAAGATCCCGGAAATAGTGGAGTGTCATTTCACTACGGGGCCGTATACTATGCTTATAAAATTATATGCGCGGGATAATGAGCACCTCATGGATCTTCTCAACAACAAGATTCAGATGATTGCAGGTGTGACCGGTACTGAAACCCTTATCTCTCTTGACCATTCGATTGCCCGCGAGATTCCTACAAGTATTTCCAAGGCTTAAGCCCCGCCCGAGTTACTGGGTAATAGGAATATATGGTGCAGCAACCCCGCTGAGAATCAAGAACTCGGCGGGGTTGCTGCACAAAAGGTCAAAAAAATTACCCGTCATCACGACGAGCAATCTCTTTAACCTTAAATCTAATACCATGAAAAACACAATGCAAAGTTAGTGCTTTCTATGTTTTAAAACATATTTTTAGTCGAAAAAGTTTTGTCTGTTAACAAAATTTAATATTACAGATGTTGCAACGTTGTAAACTTCCTGGTGTAATATGTTAGGTGTCAGTCATATAGCGGTGATAAGCAATGTTGCGATATTTTATAAATGTGTATGTGTCGCCAATGGGTTTTGTGGAGATGCTTCGGCCACCTGATATTATTGATATAAATGTATATGCTTAATAGTGTGGCCGGATGTGTCTTGTGCAGGACCTTAAAATAAAAATCCCGGCAACCATATGGTTGTCAGGATTTTTATGTAGTCTTACCAGGATTCGAACCTGGACAGACAGAACCAAAACCTGTAGTGCTACCATTACACCATAAGACTATCTGTGCCGTAAAGGCGCTGCAAAGTTAAATATTTTATCGCTTCTAAGCAAGTGTTTTTATAAAAATCTCATCTTTTATGGATTTTATCGACGTCCGAACAGATTTTTGAGGCCATCCATGTCAAATGTCAGAGTGAAGCGGAGTGTTTGGTCAAGGGGCGATGACTGGGCGGTCGCGAGCATGTAGGATGCGTCGAGACGTACCACATTAAGCGAGAATCCTGCGCCGGCAGCAAAGTATTGGCGGTTGCCCTTGGCTGCATTCTCGTAGAAATAGCCTGCGCGCAGGAAGAATTGGTTGTTGTATGAATATTCGGCGCCAAGGCTCCAGGTGATTTCTTTAAATTCCTCACCAACGCCACCGGGTGCGTCGCTGAACGATTTGAATATGCCGGTGAAAGGAGACATGTCTTCCCAGTCGGCGAGGGCGTCAGCATACGCAGCTTGTCCCTCGGGGGTGTCTGTGTCATAATCGGCCTGGCGAGGGCGTGCCGGTACGAGCAGTTTGTTGAGATCAAGGTTGATCGCAAGGTTGTGGTAATCTGCCAGAGGGAATGTGAAAGATGTTCCGAGTCGCAGGTTTGTGGGTAGGAATGCCGGATTCTCGCCGTTGTTGTAGGCAACCTTTGTGCCTATGTTGGAGATGTTCCATCCCCATGCCCATTGGCATTCGTTGCGCCCCACCATGGGGTAGGTCACATAGTATCCCGAGATGTCGGCTGAGAACGCTGATGCTCCGGTTGATTGATCTCCGGCATATGAGTCGGAGAAGCCGAGGTCAGAGTAGATGTAGCGGAATACAACACCCATTGAGAACTTCTCGGAGAGTTTGCGCGAGTAGCCTATGTCGAATGACATTTCATAAGGATTTAGCGACGAGGTTATGTCGTCAACACCGTTGCTGCTTGTTACTTCGCCAAGTGAGAAATATCTCAGTGAGGCGCTCACGGCCTGGTTGTCACTGGAGCCTATTTTCCAATAGCCTGCGAGATTGGCCAGGAAGATGTCATTGACAAGTTTGCGCAACCACGGAGTGTAGCTCAGTGACACTGCCGCGTTTGAATATGCAAAGGCATATTTCGACGGATTCCAGAACTGTGAGTTGGCGTCGGGATCAGTTGCGGCACCGAGGTCGCCCATAGAGGCGCCTCGGGCGTCGGGAGCGATGCCGAGCGAGGTGACGCCGGTCTGAATGGGGTTAAAGTCATTCTTTTGTGCGAAAGCAGCCGACGATGTGGCTAACAAGGCGATGAGGAGGTATATGATGCGGTATTTCATGCGCGGTTGGTAATGATTGGCTGTTTGGTATGAATAAGGAGATGGAGAATCAGCTCATTCATTGTAATAACTGAAAAAAAGCCGTTTTATTGCATTTGGGCATAAAAAAATCCCCTGCCGGCGGTGTGTCGGCAGGGGATATGTTGAATCGGGAATGATTTTAGTTTTCTTTGTCGTGACGGGGTGCACGGCGGTCACCTTCGCGTCGTGGGCCTCTGCGGTCGCCGTCGCGACGGTCACGGCGGTCACCCTCGGGGCGGGCAGGGCGTTCGCGGCGCTGCGGTTCTACGTAACCCTCGGGTTTTTCCTTCAATGCACGCATTGAAAGACGGTATTTCCCGGTCTTCTTATCGATCTCGATGAGTTTTACGTCTACTTTGTCGCCTTCTTTGAGGCCGGATGCTTCCATGTCGGCGAGTCGTTCCCATGCGATTTCACTGATATGCAGCAGGCCGTCGCGGTTAGGCATGAATTCAACGAATGCGCCGAAGTCCATGATTGAACGCACAGTGCCGTGATATGTCTTGCCTTCCTCGGGGAGTTCGACAATCGCGTTTATCATGGCGAGAGCCTTGTCGATGGATGCCTTGTTGGCCGCTGCGACCTCGATGTATCCGCCTTCGGGAATCTCGTCGATAGATACGGTAGCGCCTGATTCCTCCTGAATACCTTGGATAACCTTTCCGCCCGGGCCAATGACAGCTCCGATAAGTTCCTTGGGGATAAGCATTGTGACGATGCGTGGAACGTGGGGCTTGTAGTCTTCGCGTGGAGCAGGTATGGTCTCATTGATGATTCCAAGGATGTGGAGCCGCCCGTCGCGGGCCTGAAGAAGGGCCTTTTCGAGGATTTCGTAAGAGAGTCCGTCACACTTGATGTCCATCTGGGTGGCGGTGATGCCGTCTTTGGTGCCGGTAACTTTGAAGTCCATGTCGCCGAGGTGGTCCTCGTCACCGAGGATGTCGCTCAATATGGCGTATTTTGAGCCGTCGCTGATAAGGCCCATGGCTATGCCTGCAACTGGTTTCTTCATTTGAACGCCTGCGTCGAGGAGTGCTAAAGTACCTGCACATACGGTTGCCATGGATGATGAACCGTTGCTCTCGAGGATGTCGCTGAC
The DNA here is from genome assembly GCA_023663145.1 of Odoribacter sp. GTDB lineage: Bacteria > Bacteroidota > Bacteroidia > Bacteroidales > Muribaculaceae > CAG-873. Next base: position 758 of record JAMPHZ010000020.1, on the reverse strand, counting down.
GATGCGGCACACATAGGGGAATCCGTCGGGGAACATGCGTTTGAGGGCGCGGTGGGCGAGATTGCCGTGACCTATTTCACGGCGCCCTACACCACGCACGGGGCGAGCCTCACCGGTTGAGAAGGGGGGGAAGTTGTAGTGGAGAAGGAAGCGCTCGCGGCCCTGGTTGAGTACATCGTCAAGAATTTTCTCGTCGAGTTTGGTGCCCAGGGTTACGGTTGCTAAGGACTGGGTCTCACCGCGTGTGAATACAGCGGATCCGTGAGGGCCGGGAATATAGTCGGTCTCGCACCATATGGGGCGGATCTCGGTGGTTGCGCGGCCGTCGAGACGGATTCCTTCGTCAAGTACGCAGCGGCGCATGGCTTCTTTCTCTACGTCGTGGTAGTAGCGCTTTACCAGGGCTTCTTTTTCATCACGTTCCTCTTCGGGGAGTGCGTCGATGTATTCTTGGCATATTGCGTCGAAAGAATCTTGACGCCAATGTTTGTCGGCGCAGCCTTTCTTAGCTATGGCGTAAGCTTTGTCGTAGCATTTGTCGTGTACGTCTTTGCGCAGGTCTTCGTCGTTGACTTCGTGGCAGTATTCGCGTTTCACGGTGGCGCCTGCTTCTTTCTCGAGTTCTTTTACGGCGAGGCACTGTGCTTTGATGGCTTCATGGGCAGTCTTGAGGGCTTCGAGAAGGTCGGTTTCCGATACTTCGTCCATTTCGCCTTCCACCATCATGATGTTGTCGTAGGTGGCGCCGACCATTAATT
>JAMPHZ010000001.1 GCA_023663145.1 Odoribacter sp. | reverse complement strand
ACAGTCGGGGCACTCGCCGGAATGAACCTCGAAGGGCAGTTGCGCTCGCATCTCGCAATATGCCGCAATCTCGGTTACACACAGGAACAACTAAACGATTTTGCCGCGCTTATATCCTCGGAGATAGGCTCCGACGAGGGACAGACGGCGGCAACAACAATCGAAACAATCTTCAAATGATGACAACAATGAAAAAATTATTGATAATGGCACTCTGTTCAATATCCGCGGCTGGTGTGTCCGCCCAAAACGCACCTTTCACTGAAGTGGCTCCCTCTGAAATCAAGAGCCACAACGATAATCCGTGGGGACTCGTATATGACAATCCCATTGCCGAAAATGTGGCCGGACAGGTCAATATCCACCCCATACAGTATGACCTCAACGGACTTAAAATCGCAGCCAACGTATATACACCCGCAGGTTATGACCCCGCGAAAAAATACCCTGCGATAGTCGTGGCGCACCCCAACGGAGGCGTTAAGGAACAGGTTTCCGGCTATTACAGCCAGCTTATGGCGGAAAAAGGATATATCTGCCTCGCTTTCGATGCCGCATATCAGGGCGCAAGCGAGGGTATGCCACGCCAGAAGGACATACCGTCAAACCGCATCGAGGACATACACCGTGCAGCTGACATTCTCGCGCAATATCCCGGTGTTGATGCCGACCGCATGGGCATACTCGGAATATGCGGAGGTGGCGGCTACACTCTCGCCGCCGCGCAGACCGACAAGCGTTTCAAGGCTGTTGCGACCCTCAGCATGTTCAACTCAGGACTTGTGCGCCGCAACGGATTTCTCGACACCCAGATAAACACCGTTCAGGAACGTCTTGCCGATGCCTGCGCCGCCCGTCAGCGCGAGGCCGTGACAGGCGAACCCGAATATATCGGCGACATGAGCGGAATGACTCCCGAACAGGCAGCCAAACTGCCCTTCGACCTCTACCGCGACGGTTATGACTACTACATCGTCAACTATGCTCATCCCAACTCCACTTTCAAATATACCAAAAGCAGCCTGATGGATCTGATGGGCTTTGATGCTTCGGAAGGCATGTACCTTATCAATCAGCCTCTATTGATGATTGCGGGCAGCGTCGCCGACACATTCTACATGACCGAGCATTGCTTCAGCAACGCCACGGGCACACAGGACAAAGAGATGTTCCTCGTGCCGGGAGCCACTCATATAAGAACCTACTATGTGCCTGAATATGTACAGCAGGTTGTGGGAAAACTGACCGAGTTCTTTGGTAATAAACTTTGAGGAAATTCCGTAATGTTGGTTATCAATTCTGTATTTATGGTTAAGACAGTTGCTTGATAATGTACTAATTTTGTATCATCCAAAATAAGATTAGCATGAACAAAGAAGTAATGATATTGACCGGAGCGGGTCAAATAGGCATAGCGATAGCCAGGCGTATGGGCTACGGCATGAAGATTGTCGTTGGCGACCGTAGCCTTGACAATGCCAGAACGATATGCCAGACGATGAACAACGCCGGATTTGATGCCGTGCCGTTTGAAATGGATCTGTCGAGCCGTGAGTCAATTCTCGCGTTAATCGCCGAAGCGCAGAAATACGGAGAGATTTCAATGCTTGTCAATGCAGCCGGAGTATCGCCCAGTCAGGCATCTATCGAAACAATCCTGCGTGTTGACCTCTACGGGACAGCCGTTCTTCTTGAAGAAGTCGGCAAGGTCATAAAACACGGCGGTACGGGTGTGACGATCTCCAGCCAGAGTGGACATCGTATGCCCGCCTTGACTCCGGAACAGGACCGTCTGCTCGCCCTGACTCCGACTGAGGAACTGCTTTCACTCGATATGCTCCAGCCGGAGAATATAAAGGATACACTCCATGCCTACCAGATGGCGAAACGCTGCAATGTTAAGCGTGTGATGGCTGAGGCAGTGAAATGGGGCAAGCGCGGGGCCCGCATCAACTCCATCTCTCCCGGCATAATCGTCACTCCGCTTGCTATCGACGAGTTCAACGGCCCCCGTGGCGACTTCTATAAAAACATGTTTGCAAAGTGTCCCGCAGGACGCCCCGGTACAGCCGACGAGGTGGCGAACGTTGCCGAACTGCTGATGCGACAGCAAGGAGCGTTCATAACCGGTGCAGACTTCCTGATTGACGGAGGTGCCACCGCATCATTCTTTTACGGACCACTTAACCCCAATGCGAAATGAAAAGACCTTATATAGTATGCCACATGGTGGCATCTATCGACGGACGCATAGACTGCTCGATGGTTGACAAAATCAGCGGCGACGAATATTACGAAACCCTTGAGAAACTCGACTGTCCGACACAGCTTGAAGGACGTGTGACTATGGAACATTACAATGCCCGGAAGGAACTGTTCATAGCCAACGATCCCACACCATTCGGCATGACATCGGTCTATAAAGCTGTTGACTCGGACGAATACATGGTAGCGGTTGACACGCACGGCAGGTTGCGCTGGCCCGCTTCTGAAATTGACGGTGTTCCTCTCATCTGCATAGTAAGCGAGCAAGTGTCGCAGGAATATCTTGAAATGCTCAGAAACGAGGAAATATCGTATATATGTGTCGGACGTGATGCCATTGACCTCACAGCCGCAATGGAAATACTGCGTATGGAGTTCGGTGTCGAGCGCATGGCAGTTCTCGGAGGCGGACACATCAACGGAGGTTTTCTTGCCGCCGGACTTATCGACGAAGTGAGCCTCCTGCTTGCTCCCGGTATCGACGGACGCAAGGGACAGACCGCACTTTTCGATGGCATAGCGGACGTGAACAGTATGCCCGTAAGACTTTCACTTGAAAGTTTAGAGCATGTAGGTAACGGCACCTTATGGATAAGATATAAAACCAATTACAAATGAAAAAGATAATCAGCATGGCCGTCATGTTTGTCGCATCGGCACTCTCGATGGTGTCATGCGCCAACAACAATGCGGGGGCGGCAACAAATGAAACCTCAAACAACAAAGAAAGCAATATGAGTACATCAATATCTGGCAAGAAAACGCTTGTGGTTTTCTTCTCCCATACGGGCGAGAACTATGGTGTCGGCAATATCTCGGAAGGCAACACTCATATCATCGCAAAAATGATTCTATCAGAAATAGCGGCAAGCCGATTTGCGGAAGCAACAGGAGGCACACTCTTTGAAATTGTGCCTGAAAAGGATTATCCTCACGACTCATACGATGCTGTGGTTGAGATAGCCAAACAGGAAAAAGAGCAGAAGGCGCGTCCCGCTATTAAGGGCGATGTCAAAGTTGAGGGCTACGATGTCGTTTTTATCGGCTATCCCAACTGGTGGGGCGATATGCCCATGCCGGTATATACTTTCCTAGAAAAGCACGATTGGACTGGTAAGGTCGTAGTCCCGTTCTGTACCCATGAAGGCAGCGGTCTGTCAAGCACTGAGAAATATATTGCCGAGGCATGCAAAGGCGCAACCGTTGCCCAAGGTCTTGCAATCCGTGGCACAACAGCACAGAATGATCGTGAGCAAGCCCGCAAATCAGTAAATGCTTGGATTGAAATGCTGAGATGATGAAAATATATTCATCATCTTTATTGTACTTCTGACAACTGCAAAATATACTTTTCTATGTCAACTCTGGTAAAGCACGCAAAATCGCAAGGTCGCTTTCCACCTCACCCTTAAGAAGATAATTATCCTTTGATGATTCAAGCGAATGTAAAATTTCTATTGCCTTTGGTCTATCATTATCAAGATAAAGTGCTTTTGCACATAAAATTCTCAACTTTGATGACATTACTTTACTATATGACTCAATGTACTTCAGTAATTGTTTATCAAGGAGTTCTTGTGCACGCTCTTTATGACCCGTAACCATCGCGCAGAACACCAACTCGCAAGCTATCTCATTAACATACAACCCAATAATGTACTTACGGCATGCATATAAATCTTCAAACCTGACGTAAGCCTCATCCCAGTTCATCTCATCTACAAGTCTTGACGCATACATCAACGGGATTGATAGTTCAAGCGGATTTTTAAAATCGACCTCTGTAGTCCACTCAAACCATTCGTTCGGCATATCTTTGGGGCGCACCCCGTCTTGTATCAATGCATTAGATCGTAATTGGAGAACCACCCCCAACTTACTCCTCATATTATGCCTCATACAAATCATATTATATGCATCATTACCTATTCCTGAGACTTTCATAGGTATACCATTTATAAGAATGAGAAAAACATCTGTAAGACAGAATATCATGAGAGCCACAAAAATCCACGGGGAAATATCAACCCAAAATAATGGAAGGACCGCTAATAACAAAAATACGTTCGCCAAAATACCACCTGCATTATACCACCCCATGGGGATATCTTCCAAGGGCAGATCAGGCGGCATCAAAAGGCATTGTCCGCCCGTGCCGGCTACAGAAAAGCGTTTGACTCTTAAGTGTCCGCAATCTTTTATAAATACAAAATTAAATATCCTGAATGACACAAATTTATAACCCGACAGCAGTCCACACACGAGATGACCGGCTTCATGAGCAGGAATTATAATCACCAAAGACATAAAAAAGGCCACCATTCCTACCAAAGCCGCAAATGTCAATTCTAAAACTTTGGCAGACCGCAGATTTTCAATAAATACGGGAATCGTAGTATCAGTAATTATTACAACTATTGCAGCCGCCACAACAAAACCGAATGTTATACTTGCAAACAATCCGATTAACATTTTAAACCCAGCCTTAACCATCAGCCTATACCGATTAGCTCTATATCAAAGATAAGTGTTGATCCTCCCGGTATACCCGGTTGGTTCAACTTCCCATAAGCCTTATCAGCAGGAATATACACCTCCCACCTATCGCCTATATGCATGTGTTGAAGTGTGATCGCCCAACCGGTAATCAAATCTCGCAACCTGAAAGCCGGAGCAACCCCTCCACGACTGCTGTCGAATGTCTTTCCATTTATGGTTTTCCCTGTATAGTGCACTGTCACAACACTGCCTCTGTCAGGAGTCCGGCCTCCCTTATCCCCTGATTTCAAAACCTTATAATATATTCCCGCATCAAGAAGTTTAACACCTTGTTCCTGTGATTTAGACGCAAGCCATACTTTATTTTTCTCAACGTACTGTTTATCAGCCATAAATTTTAATTATAAATCAATTTCAACTACGCGAACTATTTGTTTTATTACCTAAATAAAACTCTCACCATAGTCATTATCTTCAATAAGCATCAGCTACAGCCATCGCACACATTGTATAGTCTGTAAATGAGCATCCGCCGTCAGAAAAATCGGGATTGTATTAAAACCGCACAATCTGTGGTTACATATGGATGTGGATATTGGTAACAGTATTTAGTTTTCTCCATCAACCTTCTCTTGTGTAGCAATCACACTACAAAGTTAGACATCTTTCGATAAACAAGCAAACTTTATTTTAAACAGACTATGAAATTATTGCCCAATATTATAGGAATCGTTAACTTTGCAGCCTAATCTACTAATCATTACTAATTCTTGACATGACTGAAAAAGTAAAACAGCTACTAAGCGACAAGGCGTGGGCCCGTTGGACAGCCCTTGTACTCGTGGCATCGATGATGTTCTTTGCCTACATGTTTGTCGACGTAATGTCGCCGTTGCAATCACTTATAGAAACCCAACGCGGTTGGTCTCCGGAAGCATTCGGATACTACGCCGGCGCTGAATATATATTAAATGTATTTGGCTTTCTGATTATAGCTGGCATCATACTTGACAAAATGGGTGTTCGGTTCACCGGCGTGCTTTCGGCATCGGTAATGGTTGTTGGGGCCTGCATAAAGCTATATGCCGTGAGTGATTGGTTTCAAGGCACTCCACTTGAACAATGGCTCGGATCATGGTGGACAACTATGCCCGGAAGTGCAAAACTCGCCGCTTTAGGATTCATGATATTCGGATGCGGCTGCGAGATGGCGGGCATAACAGTATCAAAAACCCTTGCAAAATGGTTTGAAGGCCATGAGATGGCACTCGCAATGGGTCTTGAGATGGCTCTCGCCCGAGTAGGTGTATTCGCTATATTCTCAATCTCACCCCGGTTGGCCGACTGGATGGGCCGTGACAATGCTACCGTGGTGATTCCCGTCGCTTTCTGCACGGCTCTGCTTCTGATCGGTCTTATCTGCTATATAGTGTTCACATTCATGGATACACGCCTTGACCATGAAATAAAGGAGGCCAAAGCCACAGCTGCAGAACAGACGCCTGATGAGGAATTCAAAGTTAGCGATGTAGGCAAGATTCTATCGAGCAAACTTTTCTGGATCATTGCCATGCTTTGTGTGCTTTATTATTCAGCCATATTCCCATTCCAACGCTACGCCACCAACATGCTTCAGTGCAATCTGCACATGGATGCGACACAGGCTGCCGATATATTCCGTTGGTTCCCCATCGGCGCGGCAGCACTTACCCCTGTACTCGGCTACTATCTTGACAAAAAAGGTCGTGGTGCCACCATGCTCATACTTGGGGCTCTGCTCATGATAGCCTGCCACCTCACATTCGCACTCGTTCTACCGGCCGCACCTCACACATGGATAGCACTCACCGCCATCATTGTGCTCGGAATATCGTTCTCATTGGTTCCTGCGTCACTTTGGCCTTCAGTACCTAAGATCATGGACAGCAGATATCTTGGCAGCGCTTATTCTCTCATATTTTGGGTTCAAAACATAGGACTCGCCCTATTCCCCATACTCATCGGTAACGTCATCGAATGGTCCAACCCCGGTGTAAGCGACCCGATGAAATACAACTATACCATCCCCATGCTGCTATTTGCATCACTTGGTGTGCTCGCACTGATATTCGGATTATGGCTCAAAGCCATCAACAAGCGCAACGGATACGGACTCGAAGAACCCAATATCAAAGAGTCCGTTACCACCGCCGAAGCAGAAGTGCAGGAAGGTGATGCATAAATTTGTTATGATTTGTGCTGAAATGTTGTGAATTAAAAGAAAATTTAATAACTTTGCAGCCGAAAAGCGTAATCTCTGGCGCAGACATGTAGCTCGCGAATATTGCGCATATTGTTAACATTCTAAATATCAATTTACAATGGACTTGATTAAAGTTGCCGAAGAAGCATTTGCCACCGGCAAGCAGCACCCCGACTTCGGCCCCGGCGACACCATTACGGTGGCTTACCGCATCAAAGAGGGTAACAAAGAACGTATTCAGCAGTATCGCGGCGTAGTTATCCGCATCTCTGGCGAAGGCGTCAAAAAGCGCTTCACCGTGCGCAAGATGAGCGACAACATCGGCGTGGAACGTATCTTCCCCATCGAATCGCCTTTTATCGACTCAATCACCATCAACAAATATGGTAAAGTGCGTCGTGCAAAGCTCTACTACCTGCGTGCCCTCACCGGCAAGAAAGCTCGTATCAAAGAGCGCCGCGTCTCAAAATAATCAAGAGCGCAACAAAAGAATCACCCCGGCTACCACATTGGCATGCCGGGGTTTCTTTTATAACTTTTGTACATCCTTTTCATTGACAAGATTCAGGCATTAACAAGATAAGACATCAACATCTTTCCAACTCTTATTGACAGTCATACCTAATACCTAATGGAAGTTCCGGGCGCAATTAGTCGTTTAAGCTTTCTTATGACAACCAATATGAATATGCACGCATGCGATTCTTCATACGACAGATTAAATGACATGATACATAAACACCCCGGCCTGTTATAAGACCGGGGTGACAGTATATGACTAAAATACAAATCAATAGTTATTGTCTACCGGAGGATTAAATGTGGCAAGTTCATGCACATCATTTGCTATGCTGGCAGTGGCAAGTATGGTTTCTGACAAGAAACGCGTAAAGATTATGAAAACATATCCGGCCACGGGGAATATCACAACTGCAAAAATACCTTCACCGCCCATGTTGAAGTATTTGGAAGCGAAGATCCATGCAAACAATGCTATCACAGCGCCACCTATGCCGAAAGTAATGCTTGCCCACTCACCGAAGCAACGTACGAGATTGGCAATTGCCGGAATAGCAAAGAATCGTGCTCCGCGAGGTGTTTCATTATTAATGTCTCCGGCACGCTTAAACCAATAAATCACAGAGAAAACAGCCATCGCAAGCAGCACAAGCATGATGAAAATCAAACCCAGGGTACCCATACCCTCAGCATACTTGAACATATCAATAATTTGCACCACACCATAGACACATAAGAAAGCAGTGAGAACGCCTATGACATAATAAAGCCACATGAATGGCTGACGGAAAAGCTTGCCTCCATCGATGTATTTGAACATCGGGTCAAGTAGATTAAAGAAAGACATAATTATTAAATTTGGTTAAAGATGGTTATATGACGCAAATATACAACATTTTTTTCAAAAACAACGGGGATTGAGCATTTTTTTGTAATTTTGCACTTGATTAGACGCACTACCCGGCTGTCTAAATTTGTTTATTTTGCCTACATAACTAAGAAATAATATGAATCTGTTCGAAAACCTGACCATAAAGGCCAAATCAAACAAACAGCGCATTGTGCTTCCCGAAGGCACAGAATCGCGCACTCTCACTGCCGCTGACCGCATCCTTGGCGAGGACATTGCCGAGATCATACTTATAGGTAATGCCGGCGAGATCAAGCGCATGGCTATTGACATGCACTTACAGCACATTGAAAAGGCCACAATAGTCGATCCACGCGACCCCGCTGTGATAGATCGATACTCCCCGCTTCTATACGAACTGCGCCGCTACAAAGGCATGACACCTGAGCAGGCACGTCTCACAACTGCCAATCCACTGTTCCTCGGATGCCTGATGGTAAAAGCAGGCGATGCAGATGGACAAGTAGCCGGAGCACAAAACACCACCGGAAATGTGTTGCGCGCCGCTTTCCAGGTCATCAAGACTCGCCCCGGCATCAATGTTGTATCAGGAGCTTTCCTCATGCTTCTTCCCGAAGGCAGCCCCTACGGCGACAACGGTATATTGGTGTTTGCCGACTGCGCCGTGGTTCCCGACCCATCTGCCGAAGAACTTGCTCAGATAGCTATATGCTCTGCCGAAACAGCACGCACACTTGCAGGCATGGAGCCACGCGTAGCCATGCTGTCTTTCTCAACAAAAGGCTCGGCTAAGCACGAACGTGTTGAAAAAGTGATAGAAGCCACCGCATTGGCCCATAAACTCGCTCCAAACCTTATTCTTGACGGAGAGTTGCAGGCTGACGCTGCCCTTGTTCCGTCGGTTGCACATAAGAAAGCCCCCGACAGTATCCTCTGCGGCAACGCAAACGTGCTCGTATTCCCATCGCTCGAAGTAGGCAACATAGCATATAAACTGGTTCAGCGCATAGGCGGAGCCGAAGCTATTGGTCCCATCCTGCAGGGGCTGGCAGCACCTGTGAGCGACCTTTCTCGCGGATGCTTCCCCGAGGATATTTACAAAACCATCATTCTCACCTGCTGTCAGGCTATAGGCGACAAATAAAACGATATAAGACATGAAAATTTTAGTAATAAACTCAGGCAGTAGCTCGGTAAAATATAAGCTCATCGACACCGATGGCGAAAAAACACTTGCCGAAGGAGGTGTGGAGAAAATAGGTCTTAATGACGGCTTCCTGAAGTTCAAACGCCACGACGGTTCAAAGGGTATAATCGAACTCGGGTGCACTGACCATCAGGGCGCCATCAAGGCTATCCTCAATCTGCTTACCGACCTTGAAGAGGGATGCATAAAATCGTATGACGAAATAGATGCTGTAGGACACCGTGTTGTGCACGGCGCTGAGAAATTTACCCATAGCGTGCTCATTGACGATGCTGTGATTGAAAAAGTAAAGGAATGCTACGACCTCGCTCCGCTACATAATCCCGCCAATATCACTGGCATTGAAGCAATCACAGCCCTGATGCCAGGTGTGCCGCAGGTGGCCGTATTCGATACCGCATTCCACCAGACAATGCCTGCCAAGTCATACATGTACGCACTGCCTTACAAGTTCTACGAAGAAGACGGCGTGCGCCGTTACGGTTTCCACGGCACCAGCCACCGCTACGTATCACAACGTGCCGGTGAATTTCTCGGAGTCGACATCACAACCAAACGCATCATCACCTGCCATATAGGCAACGGAGGCTCTATAACAGCAGTTTACCAAGGAAAAAGCATTGACACCTCAATGGGCCTCACCCCAACTGAGGGACTAATGATGGGAACACGCGTGGGCGACGTAGATCCCGGTGTGCTCACATTCCTGATGCTCAAACACGGCTATAGCGCCGAGCAGCTGCAGAAGATTATAAACAAAGAAAGCGGCATGGCGGGCGTGACCGACATATCAAGCGACATGCGAGAGATAGAAGCAGCCGTAAATGCAGGCAACAAGCGTGCGCTGCTCGGCCTTGACATGTATGTACAACGTATCACCAAATACATAGGTGCCTACGCCGCCGAAATGGGAGGCGTGGACATCATCGTATTCACAGGAGGCGTGGGTGAAAACCAGACAGGTCTTCGTGCCGATGTCTGTGCGCCTTTGGCCTTCATGGGCGTCGAGATCGACCTTGAAGCCAATAAGGTCAGAGGCACCGAAGCCGTGATTTCAACACCGCAGTCATCTGTTACCGTATGTGTGATCCCCACCGACGAGGAAGTAATGATCGCACGCGACACTAAAGCTATAGTAGAGGGCAAATAAAAGCCCATATAAATACCATATAAATATAATGTATAAAAGCCGCCGGGGACTTTTCCGGCGGCTTTTTAATCTCAATAACACAACAAATATCTTGTTTTTTCGTTAAATCTATCGAATTCACAGCAATTATTCAAGAAAAAATCGCTAACTTTGCACGAATTAGCACCTATTCGGTAATAAAAAAGAATGAGACAACTAAAAATTACGAAATCAATCACCAACCGCGAAAGCGCTTCGCTTGACAAATACCTGCAGGAGATAGGTCGAGAAGATCTTGTATCCGTAGAAGAAGAGGTTGAGCTTGCCCGTCGCATCCGCCAAGGTGATCAAACGGCTCTCGAGCGGCTCACATGCGCCAATCTGCGATTTGTAGTGTCGGTAGCGAAGCAATACCAGAATCAGGGATTATCGCTTCCCGACCTTATCAACGAAGGCAATTTAGGCTTGATTAAAGCTGCCCGCAAATTCGACGAGACCCGTGGTTTCAAGTTCATCTCATACGCCGTATGGTGGATACGTCAGTCGATCCTTCAGGCCTTGGCTGAGCAGTCTCGAATAGTGCGTCTACCGCTCAATCAGGTTGGATCACTCAATAAAATATCAAAGGCTCTATCAAAATTTGAGCAGGAAAACGAGCGCCGGCCATCCTCTGAGGAACTTGCCGAGTGTCTTGACATCCCTGTTGAGAAGATAGCTGACACCCTCAAGGTCTCAGGCCGGCACATCTCAGTTGACGCACCATTCGTGGAAGGCGAAGACAACAGCCTGCTTGACGTCCTCACTAACGACGACTCTCCCATGGCAGACGCCTCGCTCAATCAGGAATCACTCTCAAACGAAATCGAACGAGCCCTACGCCAACTCCATGAACGGGAACGGGAAATACTCAAGATGTTTTTTGGCATCGGTTGCCGCGAAATGACACTTGAGGAAATAGGAGCGCAATTCGAACTTACCCGCGAACGAGTACGCCAAATAAAAGAAAAGGCCATACGCCGACTAAAAGGACAGCGCAGCCGCCTGCTCAAGTCATACTTAGGTCAATGACATCTGACGAGCCTTATATATACCCCTTAGCACCAAGAATGTTCTAATTTTCGTTTTTTCGCCCGAAAAAGATGAGACAAATTAAGATTACCCCCTCAATCACTAACCGCGATGGCGGCACCCTCGATAAATACCTTCAGGAAATAGGCCGCGAAGAGCTTATCTCGGTAGATGAAGAAGTAGAACTCGCGCAACGGATACGCGAAGGCGACACCGCAGCACTCAACAAACTTGTAAAAGCCAACCTACGATTTGTAGTGTCGGTTGCCAAACAATATCAGAACCAAGGGCTCTCTCTTTCCGACCTCATAGATGAAGGAAACCTCGGCCTGATAAAAGCTGCTGAGAAGTTTGATGAAACCCGTGGTTTCAAGTTTATTTCCTATGCAGTGTGGTGGATACGCCAGTCAATCCTTCAGGCTCTTGCCGAGCAGTCGCGCATCGTGCGTCTGCCGCTCAATCAAGTTGGATCACTCAACAAGATATCAAAGGCTCTCTCAAAATTCGAACAGGAAAACGAACGCCGACCTTCGGCGGAGGAACTTGCCGACTATCTTAACGTTCCACACGAAAAGATCGCAGAATCGCTGAGCGTATCAGGCCGACACATATCAGTTGACGCGCCTTTCGTTGAAGGTGAAGACAACAGCCTGCTTGACGTACTCACCAATGATGATTCTCCAATGGCTGACTCAACCTTGAACCAAGAGTCGCTTTCCAACGAAATCGAACGATCTCTGAGACAACTCAGCGAACGTGAGCGCGACATACTCAAGATGTTCTTTGGCCTTGGATGCCGGGAAATGACTCTTGAGGAAATAGCCGTCAAGTTCGATCTTACACGCGAGCGTGTACGTCAAATCAAAGAAAAAGCAATCCGGCGCCTCAAGGGACAGAAAAGCCATCTGCTCAAAGCCTACTTAGGACAGTAACATATCCGGTACTTATAGTAAAAAACCACCGCCTGCGCTTCCTTCTACTGCGGAAGATCAGGCGGTGATTTTTATTTTTTTGTCATTTCAGAAAAAAATGTTAATTTTGCACCGCCTACCAAGGAAATTTTATTCCATGGGTGGCATGAGATCATTAACATAGTTAGGGGTGCGCCCGGCGTATGCTACAGCCGGGAGCTGAGATTATACCCTTTGAACCTGAACCGGTTAGTACCGGCGTAGTGAAAATTAGCGATGAAGAACAACATTCTTCCCGGCGTTGCGGCCCTGTTAGCGGCTGTTGCGCCCGTCGAGGCTTTATGTATGCCTGCACAGGCACAGAAGCCCGACTCTTCAGTGATTAACCTCAACGACATCGAGGTCGTGGCCAACCGTGCCGGCGACCGGACTCCCGTGGCATTTACCAACTTCACGGCAAGTGACATTGATGCAGTCAATGACGGCCGTGACGTACCATTCATGATACAGTCTACCCCCTCTGTGGTGGTTACCGGCGACGCCGGTGGCGGTATCGGCTATTCTTCCATACGCGTTCGCGGCACAGATCCCTCGCGCATTAACATCACAGCCAACGGCATTCCAATCAATGACTCCGAGAGTCATAACGTATACTGGGTAAACATGCCAGATCTGGCATCCTCGCTGCGCGACATCCAGATACAACGAGGTGCAGGCACATCAACCAACGGTGCCGGAGCATTCGGTGCATCAATAAACATGATTACAGATGCGCCCTCCTACGATCCGTCAGCCGAGGTTATTCTCTCATACGGCTCCTACAATTCAAATCGCGAGACAGTAAAAGTATCATCAGGACTGTTTGGCGACCATTGGAGCGTAGATGCACGATTTTCGCATATTGGATCAGACGGATATATTGACCGCGCATACTCAAAATTATGGAGTTACATGGGGCAGCTTGCCTACACCGGACAAAGCACAACTGTGAGGCTGCTGGCCTTCGGTGGCAAAGAGCAAACATACATGGCCTGGGATTATGCATCGAAAGAAGACATGGAAAAATATGGGCGCCGTTACAATCCATGCGGCGAATATACAGCCGCTGACGGTTCAACAGCATATTACCCAGACCAATTCGACCATTTCGTACAACATCACCTGCAGCTTCTTATAAATCAGTCGTTAGGCGATAAATGGAGACTGAATCTCTCATTCCACTACACCAAAGGCGACGGCTACTACAATCAGTACAAGACACGCCGGACTTTGACAGAATACGGACTCAATCCATTTTATGACGCGTCCGGTGAGTTAATAAAAAAAAGCGACCTTGTGCGCTTGAAACATAATGACAATGACTTTGGCGGCGGTATGTTCAACATCAACTATACAGGCAAACGCTTGAATGCTGTGATAGGCGGAGCTGCCAACTGGCATCGTGGCAATCACTTCGGGCAAGTGGCATGGGTACGCAATTACGTTGGGGCTATTGATCCCCTACAGGAATATTACCGCAATGTAGGTCGTAAATTCGACTTCAACATATATGGCCGCGCCGATATTGACATTTACAAGGGTCTATCAGGATATGCCGACTTGCAGTACCGCCATATCAGATACTCAATTCGTGGAATCAGCGATAATTTCGATTGGAACACGAACGCCCCTGCCGTGCTTGACATCATGCGCAACTATAATTTTTTCAATCCCAAAGTAGGATTTACATACAACAGCGGCAGTCACAGAGCATATCTGTCGTGGAGTGTCGCTCACAAAGAACCTGTACGCGATAATTTCACTGATAGCGATCCCCAGCACTACCCTACAGCCGAACGTCTGTTTGACTACGAAGCCGGCTATACTTTCAGCAACAAGCTGTTTACCATAGGAGCCGGGATATATTATATGGACTACAAAGACCAACTTGTAGTCACCGGGCAATTATCAGATACAGGAAATCCTCTGAGTGTAAATGTACCCTCAAGCTACCGCATGGGTATAGAACTGCAAGGCCAATTGAGACCCTGCAATTGGTTTGACTGGGACATCAACGCCACCCTGTCACGTAACCGTGTCAAAAACTTTGTGGAATATTTATATGATGATGACGGTCTTAACCCAATCACCATTGACTGTGGTAATACCCCCATTGCATTCTCGCCTGATTTCATAGTCAACAACTCTTTCAACTTCCATGTAAAGTCATTTGATGCCGCACTGTCAACCCGATATGTATCATCGCAGTACATGGATAACGCCCGCAGCGTCGAAGCTCTTCTCGACGCATATTGTGTCACCGACCTTCATCTTGGCTATACATTCAATAAAATAAGAGGTGTGAAAGCCCTTCGCTTAGGTGTCACCATTTACAATATATTCAACAAAAAGTATTGCAATAACGGCTACGCCGGGGCAGGCTACTACGTAGGAGATAACGGTGAACCCGTAATTTACCGCTATGCAGGCTTTGCGGCTCAATCGCCCTGCCATGTAATGGGTACTGCATCTTTAAGCTTCTGAACATGAACTGGGATCTGTTGCTCGAGACATTTGGTGTAACCGTAGGATTAGTTTATCTTTGGTACGAGTACCATGCCAATGCCAAAGTATGGATAGTTTCGGTAATAATGCCTATGATCTCTATGTGGATTTATCTGCGCAAAGGACTATATGCCGACTTTGCCATTAATATCTACTACGTTATCATAGCCATATACGGTTACTTGAAGTGGACTATAAGACGTACAGATTCCCATAAGAACGAAAAAAAGGCAACCCTGCCTGTGAGTCATTGTACGTGGCTCACGGCAATGGGTTGCTTTTTTGCTTTTGCAATATTATGGTGGCTTATATGGCTGTTCCTGTATAGCTTAACCGACAGCACTGTGCCTATAGCTGATGCATTTACCACCGCCCTTAGCATTGTCGCTCTATGGATGATGGCCCGCAAATATGTCGAGCAATGGTGGGCATGGATGGCTGTAGATGCCGTATGCGTAGGGCTCTACATCTACAAAGGCATATACGGTTATGCCGGACTTTATACCGCCTACACCGTGATAGCTTGGCTCGGCTATATCAAATGGCGCCGCCTTGCCGCCCAGGAGTCTTCACTCCGTGAGTAGCGATTACATGAGATTCAGCATCATCAACCTGCTGCTCGGTAGGCTCGTAACCGGCAGGCCATTTCGATACCTGCGAAGGGCGACGACCCTCGATCTGCCAATCAAAGGGATAGAAATGTGCGTCAGGGTTGCGCCATGACGGTTTACGGAATGCGTAAACCACAAGTGGCAGTGCAATTATAACAGCTACACCAACAACTATTATACCTACATATATCACGGGCGATCCGGTAGTGATCTGCGAGGGAGGCAGGAATGAAAGTACAAGCGCAAGCATAGCTCCGGCAATACCTATAGCACACACAACAATCTCACCAAACAAACCTCCGGGGACCCTGAAAGCACGCTTCTTGCCCGGCTGAGTGCGACGTAGACGTATGAATGCCCCATAAATCATTATCACCATTACCAGATAAATTATGGTTGCCATCTGTGACATTATCTGATAAGCACTTTCTACAGTAGGCAAAACAATCAATATCAGACACAGCAGCGACACAAATACACCCTCAATAAGCAAAATAGGTACATTGGCTCCGTTTTTATTAGTTGCCTGAAGTTTACGCGGAAGATAACCGGACTGTGCCACGGCCATAAGACCGGTAGACGGGCCGGTAACCAAAGCACTCACCTGCCCTACCACGCCGAACATGATCAGCAGAGCCATTATATTTCCGACCCAACCGAGACCGAACGAATGCCATAAAGCCTTATATGCTACAAGTAATGATTGCAACAGGTTGATATCACTACTCGGGACAACAAGTCCTATTACAAGCGTACCCAATGCATAAACTGCCACAATTACAAGTATAGAAAGGAACACAGCTCTCGGAAAGTCACGTCCCGGATTACGCATATCATTTATATGCACAGCCTGTATTTCCATTCCGGCATAAAACAAGAATATTGAAGCTGCCAGCACTATGGTACCTGCGTTAGAGAAATCGGGGAAGAATGGCACATCCGTAAGAGACACCGGTTTGCCACATAGGTAATACACCACACCCATTACAATTAGTACCACTCCGGGGACTATGGTCCCGAGCATGCCTCCGTAGGTAGTCAGCACATTGGCCTTGCGCTGACCACGGAATGCATTGAGAGTTGCTGCCCAATACACCACCATGGCTATTATCAGGGTGTAAGTCTTGTCAGATGCGAGAGCCGCATCAAAACTTTCAGGCCAAAAAATATAAGCTAATGAGGCAGCCGCAAACATCAGCACTGTGGGAAACCATATAACTACCGTCTGCCACTCAAGAAACATGGCAGTCCATCCCCACCGAGGGCCAAAAGCCTCTGCGACCCATCGGTACAGGCCTCCTGCCCGGGTATAGGTAGAAGCCAGTTCAGCACATACCAGTGAGAACGGTAGAAGGAACACTATGGCTGCAAACAGATAATAGAATATTGATTGTATACCATACTTAGCTTCCGACGGTAAGCCGCGCAAACTGAGTATCGAGGTTATGATCATCACAGCCATGGCAACCATGGTTATGGTTCCTTTGGCTGTTGAGCGGTGTTTGACTCGACCCGACGGAGTAACATCGGGTTCAGGTAACGGTTGCTTTCTCATAATGCGGATAGTTGAAATTGAAACAACGGCCCGCCACCTACTGCGGCGAGCCGAAATATTATCTTGCTACATATATAGTTGTTTATTCGCCCACAGGATATGCCTGAGCCACTTTAGTACCCACATTGTAGTGGACACCGGGCTGAGCCGAGATCTCAACATTACTGTCGCGTTGGAATACCATCACGATGTCACTGCCTCCGAACTGGAAATAGCTTATCTCCTCACCTTTGCGCAGTGTAGTCCCCTCTTCGGCAGTCACAACAATTGATGATACCTGAGCCATACCCATAGGTAATACGGCTACAAGTCCCACCTTGCTTTCAATCACGATAAGGCCTCGGGTCTGCAGGAATTGATAACCGGCCTCATCAAGTGCGCTGAGTTTACGGCGCACAATACGACGACGGCCCTTTTCATCACCTTCAATAGGCACAGCTTCAACACCAAGATATGTAGCGCCTTGTATAACGCGGGCTTCCACTATCTTACCTCCGACAGGAGCGTGCTGACGGTGATAGTCGGTGGTATTAAGGAACTGGTGAGTCCATTTGCCACCTGCGAAAGCATCTTTATACTTACTGCCTTCAAGAAGCTCTTCAAGACTCCATTCCAGACCCTTTATATTTACACATGAGTCTGAATTTACCTCCCACTGGCCATCATTCGTCGAATCGGCAGGTGAAGTGATTATATGGTCATCGTTAATAGCTGCAATGGGGCGATAGCCCGGCTTAACCGAACGGGCAAAGAACTGATTGAAAGTCTTCCATCCGCCCTTAGGCATCTCATAGTCACTCATATTGTAACGTGGTGAGTCGTAATATGATTTGACTGCTTCATCGGTAAGGGAACCGGGGGTATCCATGTATGCTCCTAAGGAAGTTACGAACGAACGCATCCATTTCGACAGAGGGGTAAGTTCGGGCTGCTCGTTATCTTTGAGCTTACTGGGTATTACAGGTGTCTGTAGTTCCTTCACAGGAGACTGATCAAGCAGGAAGTAGAACATCGTTACATGCTGATACACCACATCACCTTCAGGATCTTCCACAGGGACCCAATGAAGCTGAGCCTCGCACCAATCAAAGTAATCATCAAGAGTTTTGATTGATTCGTATTCAATTACATTAAGGTCGTGACATTTGTCAAGCGCGGCCTGAAATTTGTCTTGCCAGCCATTGCTCTGAATCATATCTATGAGCTGCTGAACTACAGGAGAATAAACGTTTGTTGACATTGTTATGGGTTTAGAATTTTGGTGAGGGAGGGCGGAATAATGTCTCTTCCTCTTTTAGAGTTAAAAACATATCATAATTGCTAAAGTTCAATTTAGGCGCATATTTGATACAAAGGATAACAATATCCTCCTTGACCTACGGTTACTTAGTCGTTTTTAAGTATGCGTTAAAATTTATTTGTAAATTTTTACTAAAAATTCAGTATTGCAGCCACATCGTATTGTTCCGAACTTTGCAGCGTAAAAAAAACATCAATCTATGCCCAAAAAAGTTATCGCACTTCTTGCTGCCACAGGCCTTTCGGCCGTAGCAGCCTCAGCTCAACTCACAGTAGGTGGATATGGCGAAGCAACATATACCTACAACTTTTATTCCGATGCGTGGAACAGATACAAAAATCCTCAGAACTTCACAGGCCAGCATCACAGTCAGGTTGACCTTCCGCACGTAGTGATATATCTCGGATATGACTTCGGTAAAGGATGGAGCATGGGATCAGAAATTGAATTCGAGCACGGGGGTGTAGAAGCTGCCGTTGAAATGGAAGATGATGAAGGTGGAGAATACGAAACCGAGGTAGAACGAGGAGGAGAAGTGGCACTTGAACAATTCTGGATCCAGAAATCTTTCTGCCCTGAATTCAACATCAGAGCCGGCCACATTGTAGTCCCCGTCGGCGCCACCAACCGTGCACATGAACCTCTTAACTTCTTCGGCGTATTCCGTCCCGAAGGTGACGCTACAATCATCCCGTGCACATGGCATCAGACAGGCATCTCTTTTTGGGGGCGTGCCGGACACTGGCGATATGAAGCCATGGTAGTACCAGGTCTTGATTCCGACCGCTTCGGCCGCGACCAATGGGTTGCTACAGGAGCAGGTAGCCCCTATGAATTCAAAATAGCAAATGCCTTGGCCGGAGCCGCGCGTGTCGATTGGTACGGAGTCAATGGCCTGCGTCTTGGCGTGAGCGCATATGTAGGCAATACATTCAGCAACACATTATCTCAGCCTAATGATAACTGGAAAGACGTCAAAGGCACTCTCACCATCGGAGCTTTTGATTTCAATTACAAATGTCATAACTTCATAGCACGTGGCGGCGTTATATACGGTCATCTCACAGACGCTGACCGTATCACTGCATATAACAAAGGCATGCGCAACGACTCACCCGCCAAGAAAACAAACGTAGCGTCAGATGCGATCTCCGTAGGGGTGGAAGCCGGTTATGATATATTCGCACCCCTTAAAGTCAAGAAACAGCAACTTTATGTTTTTGCCCGTTACGATTATTACGATTCGATGCTGAAAACAGCAGGCAATATACTTAAATATGACTGGTGCGGACGCTCAAAAGTATCAGCAGGCATAAATTACTTTCCTCTGAAACAGATTGTGGTAAAGGCCGAGTATTCAATAGGACTGATGCGCTCGCCTTACAACAACGAGCCGGCTCTGTCATTGGGCATAGCCTATGCAGGCTTCTTCACACGTAAATAAACCCTATAACCCATTATAAAACATGAACAAAATCACATTATTATCAGTTGCCTTAGGCATTAGCGCACTGATGTCATCATGCTCCGACGATAACAAGGGGAATGACATTCAGTCACCGGATGCTAAGGAAGAAACACTGCGCCTCATCGCTCAGGACTATGTAAACAATACGGTAGTGCCCACCTACCGTGGTCTTGCCGATGCCTCAATGCGTCTTGCCGACATCTGCGACCAGATGTGTGAAGACGGCATCGAGAATCTAACGGCAGAACAAATTTCAGAAGCCGGGGAAGCATGGATCGATGCCCGCCGCTATTGGGAATTGAGCGAGGCGTGGCTCTACGGTGCCGCAGCAGACTACAACATTGATCCACATATCGATACTTGGCCTCTTGACAAGACTGCTATGGAAGCGATGCTGCGCAATCCCCAACAGATGGCACAGATGAGTGATCGTGAGAGCGCCGGTGAATATGTAGGCTCATCACTCGGACAAGGTCTTCTTGGCTTCCACGCCATAGAATATCTGATTTTCGAACCCGCCAATCAGAACACTGCCACGACATCGCCACGTGCCGTATCAAAGTTCACACAAAATGAACTTTACTATTTGGCAGCCGTAGCCGATGACCTGCGCAACTGTTGCCTGCGTCTCGAAGCATCTTGGGCTGATGAAGGCACCGTTGCACAAGAGAAACTTGACATACTCGATGATGCAGAACTCAGTTACAGCGCCAATTACGGTTCTTACATGAAAAACGCCGGCAAAGCAGGCTCGATCTATGTAAACTATACCGATGCCATCCAGGAACTCATCATCGGTGCACAGGACATTGCAGATGAAGTAGGTAACCAAAAAATTGGCAGACCGGTAGGATCAGGCCTCGCTGCTGATCCCGATTATATCGAATCGCCTTATGCCCTCAATTCAATCACTGACTTCATCGACAACCTGCGTTCAGTGCGCCATGCTTATGCCGGCTACTCTGTATACAACGGCGAGACCGAAACCTACATCAAAGCCTCAAGCCATACACTCAGTGCATATGTACGCAGCATTGACGCCGATCTTGACACGCGTGTAATTGCGGCAATCGACGATGCAATCGCAGCTATAGCAAAGATGCGAGAGCCCTTTGCTTCCACATCACAAGATGCCTCGATGCACCAGATTAACTTTGCTGCAGTTGAAGCCTGCAATAACGTAGTCGACGTACTTGATGAAGTAATAGATGCGGTAAGCAAATAACAAGCAATTTATACAAACTATAAGTTTATAAGCCATAAGAGACTCTCTTATGTAAGCTTATAAACTTATAGACATTTAATAATTTCACCGCCCAAATATCATATGAAATATTATCGACTTTTGCTCTGCATGGCTGCGTGCTCATTGGCAGCATGCTCCGACGACACCCCGGGTAACGGAGGGGCAACTCCCGATACACCTGAGACCTCACTACCCGACTGGTACTACGCCGGAGGTCAGCTCGGCACATCATTTATCACTACATCAGCTGCTTTTGAACAACCCACAAAAAGTGTTGAAGACGGTGGATTCCTTGCTTCTTTCAAACGCGGCGAGCAACTTTTCGAGAAAAATTACGTATCAAACAACAGCGGAGTACGCAGCGGTCTTGGCCCCATGTATATCCGCTCGTCATGTATGCACTGCCATCCCGGTTACGGTCACGGCAAATCACAACCTGACGGAGCGTTCCGCACCAATGAAGTTGGCAACGGATATCTTCTTGTAGTTTACAACCCTGCGACACAGGGATACGTAAACTGGCTTGCCGGCATGCCTCAAGGACACGCCGTAGAACCGTTCAAAGCGCCTCTGGATGAATCTAAAGTAATCATAACATGGCATGAATATACCGACGGTTGGGGGAACAGATTTCCCGACGGAGAGACATACTCCCTACGCTACCCTGACGTGACGATGTCCCGCGATGCCGTTTACGCCTACCGTCAAGGAGTACTTACCGACGAACTGATGGGCGACTATGAGGTACGGCTCGAGAGTACTATCGGCATCTATGGAACCGGGCTTATTGACGCCATTTCCGATTCCGACATCTTCGCGCAATATGCACAGGAAGAGAAAGACGGGTACTTACCCAACGGCCTTAACCCGGCTGTATTCGCCGGAGGTGCATGGACCGGTCAATACACATCGAAAGAAGTATCTACCGACGGCAAGAAATATCCCTTGCGATATACCTATGCACTTACACGCGGTCCGTTGCAGGATGCCGCCGGAGCCAATGCATACTGGAACATCACCAACGTAACCCGTTCTGACCGCCGCTACCATTATAAAGACGGTGGTGGCTACTATGCCAAAGCCTCTGCTGCCGATCCAGAAGTGCAGGAAGCGTTCGCATCATATATCAGTCAGGTAGATCCCGACCGTAAACATCCTGAGTGGTTCACGTCCGATCTCGAGCAGAACATTCTTGCATATATAAATTCAACGACACTTGAAGCCGAAGCATCTGATCAAGACTATATAGACATGATGGTATGGCATCGTGGCTTGGCAGTCCCGGCGGTGCGAGGCATAGATAATCCACAGATAACCCGTGGCAAGGAGGTTTTTGAAGCCATTGGTTGCGCATATTGCCACCGCCCGTCATGGACGACAGGAAGTGACGAGGTGCGTGATCCGGCTCAATTTTTCACAGCCGCCGATCCCTCTCGCCTGCTTCCCCGTTATCCCAATCAGCAGATATGGCCATACACAGATATGGTACAGCACAAGCTGCTTATGGTTAATGATATCCGTAATGGATGGTGTCGCACCACGCCGCTATGGGGTCGCGGCCTGCATCAGAAGGTCACCGGTTCGCCATATGCCGACCGACTGCATGACTGCCGCGCACGTACTGCTCTTGAGGCTATAATGTGGCACGGCGTGAATCCTGCGAGTGACGCATATTCCACTGTAGTTAAATTCCGCGAACTACCCAAAGAAGACCGCGACGCCGTAATCGCTTTTCTTGATGCCATATGATTGCATTTGCAATACTCGCCATGCTATGCGTAGCCATGGCCGTTATAAGCTGCGTGCCGGAAGCTGCGTCATCATACACTTCGCTCCCCATGCTAACAACGTGGGGGGCGTTGTGCATAGCGGCAATTATTTATATGTGTCGCCGCAAATTATGGCATAGGCCGGCTGTTGCAATGCTGCATATGTCGTTCATTATAATTCTCGCCGGAGCACTAATTACCCATCTGTATGGTACAGAAAGATCCCTGCATCTACGTATTGGTCAATCTGCACAGGTTGGGGAATATAATGTAACGCTTCTTGACTTTATTGTTGACTGTTACCCGGGCACACCGGCGCCACGTGATTTTATCTCCACCATAGCAATAGAAAGCGACACAGGCATTGTATCCATGAATAATGTCTATAAAACAAGAGGCTACCGCTTTTACCAACAAGCATATGATCCTGATGGCCTCGGCACGGTGCTTACTGTGACTAATGATCCGGCAGGTATCGCAATCACTTATATCGGGTACGCTATGCTGCTGATTGCCATGCTGTGGATAACATTCAGAAAACACTTGTTCATGCACAGGAGGCGTGTCATGATTTTCTCCATAATGACACTCTGCGCCATTTCATCATGGGGCACTCCTGCCACAGTACCGCAGCCGGTCGCAGAGAAACTTTCAAATCTTTACATCTATAATGGTAACCGAATAGTCCCATTTTCGGCTTTTGCCCGCGACTTCGCTATAAAAATAACAGGATCAGACTCTTACCAAGGCCTCACTGCTGAACAGATATTAGCCGGATGGCTTTTTTACTACGATTCATGGAAAGAGGAACCGTGCATAAAACTTCGGAAAGATAATTCACAGAGAGTATTAGGCGGTAAAAACGTATCATTAGCATCTTTCTTCAATACCGACGGTACATACGTTGCAAACGGCTCAGAACATGTTGCAGCCAACGAGCAGTTTGCCTTGATCTCGGCAGCGGCCACCGGTTCATTATGGAAAATCTTTCCGGTTATTGATTCCGATAATCATCTTTCATGGCTGTCACCGGTAGATGATCAGCCTAACGATGTGGCACTTGACCAATGGCACTTCAGCCGACACTGCATAAATTACATAGCTGAATTGCTGATGACCGCACGCTACAGCGAGGCCTGCGAGGCCATAAATAAAATTGGCTCATATCAGCACACCCTGGCAGGGTCTGCCATACCTTCCCCTACACGTACGTGGTGCGAAGTTAAATTTTCATCACTCGCATCAAGCATTATACCGGCTATTGCATTACTATGTTCAGGATTAATACTGTTCTTTTATCCGATGCCGGTTATATCCCTTGCAATCTCATGTATGGCCGCATTATGGCTCACTTTCCTTATCGGATTGAATTGGATAGCCTCCGGGAATGTGCCAATGGCCAATGGTTATGAGACAATGCAATGGATGGCACTTGCCGCTTCGCTTACCGGTGTGTGTGCATGGATGCGAGGTATTAACCAACTCAGCCCACTTTGCTGCATTGTAGCTTCTCTGGCCATGATGGTAGCTATGATGGGACACCGCAATCCTCAGATTACAGCCGTTGTTCCGGTCTTACGGTCACCTCTTCTATCCGTTCACGTGCTCACAGTAATGCTGGCTTATGCAGCTTTGGCAATAATAGCACTATGTGGCATAGCATGGCTGATGGGGCGCAAGGAACTTATAACTACCGGGCGGCAGCTACTGTGCCCGGCTGTATTCCTGCTGTGTGCCGGAATATTCATCGGTGCCGTATGGGCCAACCAATCATGGGGAAGATATTGGGGGTGGGATCCCAAGGAAGTGTGGGCATTGATTACTATGCTTGTCTATTCGGCAGCACTACACCGTTCTACATTGCGATGCTTCAAAAGCGACCGCTTCTTCGCCATATTCAGCATTGTGGCATTCCTAACTGTGATCATGACCTACTTCGGAGTAAATTTCATATTAGGAGGACTTCACGGATACGCCTGATACATGTATCCAGGATACAAGCGACCGGAATTACCTACTCATGAGCGATGTACAGTAATTCCGGTCGCTTGTTATTATTGACATCTTTACTTGTGGTCATCGTGATAGATGTGGGCTGTCATATCAAAATACCAATGAGCCGCTTTCTTAAGTACATTATACATAGTATTCATATTTTTAAGTTCTGAAAATATAACACATAGAATTGCCAATAGTTCTCAAAAACATGTTATAAAACATATTTTAAATAAAACACTCCGTTTACAATGTACATGAGAAAAAAATATTTTTGCAATTTAAATAAGAATAGCTAAATTTGCGCATATAATTAATCAATTAACCTTAAATCAACAAACGATCTATGAAGCATTTTACCCTTCTCGGGCTTGCATTGATGTTGTGCGGAGGTATAGCCGTAGCTCAGCCCCGCAGCGCATCAGCGCCCCAAAAGTTGCTGTCATCGCCCACAGGCTATATGGCTCCCGTATGGTCGCCCGACGGCTCAATGATTGCAGTGACCGGTGACAATTACACCGGCATCATGGTTGCGAAAGCCGACGGCAGCGCTATTCGCACAGTATCAACAGAACCCGGTGCCGGTTACAAGATGATGTGGGACGGAACCGACCGCATAATCGGTCGCACCAACGTTAACCGCGGCGCTCTTGTCTATCACGAAATGCGAGCCTGGAACGTCACCGACGGTGCTTCAGAAGTATTGGTACCTCTGAGCCGCAACGCTCAGGCACCAACCCGCCGTGCAGCTGGCCTGCGCAAAGGTTCAGCCAACATATACGAACTCATGATGAGTCAACCCGCCGAAGTAGCCTCACAAGTGGGAGCCCTCAACCAGTTCGCAGGTAAAATCCTCATCAACCCCGCTTTATCTCCCGATGGAAACCGAATAGCTTTTCAGGTACCCGGACAAGGCATGTGGGTAATCAACATTGACGGCAGCGGTCTGCGTCAGATTGGTGCAGGAAGCCACCCTGCATGGCTTAATGACAATGCGACCATTGTCTATACCATCGTAAAGGACAATGGACAGGAATTCACATCATCAACCCTCTTTGCCCTTAACATAGATAACGGTACCACCATTGCTCTCACCCGCAGTGACATCATGCCTCTTACTCCTGCCGTATCCCCCGACGGCACAAAAGTTGCTTTTGAGAACGCTTCAGATAAAGCTATTTACGTAATCACCCTCAACTACTAAGCCATGAGATCGACATTCAACACCCTCGCCAAGGGCACAATCATAGCAGCTATGTCGCTGGTGGCTACACCGGCAATAAACGCCCAGGATAAAATCGACTGGGGCGAATTCAAACTTTTCCTTGATCCTGGTCACTCAGGAACCGAGAACCGTGGTCTATGGGGATACTCCGAGGCCGAAAAGACACTCGCTGTCGCCCTTAATATCAAGGATTTCCTTGAAACATACACTACAGCCGTAGACGGTGAGACACTGCAATTATGCCGCTACGACCAATCAACCATTGTATCACTCGAAGAACGCTCCGACATGGCCAATGCCTGGGGGGCAGACTTCTATTACTCAATACACTCCGACGCGTCTGGCTCAGTAAACTCCACATTGCTACTCTTCGGTGGTTGGCGTAAAGACGGAGTCGAGATAGAAAAGACTCCAAACGGAGGCAAGGCGTATGGCGAGATACTTATGCCCAACCTCTCGGGCGTGATGCGCGTTCCCTCCCGTGGCAACAAATATGACCGTTGCCACTACGACCCCTCTCCATCGACACACACCAACCAATATCCATATCTGTCAGTTAACCGTCGTTCCAACATGGCATCACTCCTCAGCGAAGGCGGCTATCATGACATGGCAGTGCAGCAGCAACGCAACCTCAACGACGACTACAAGCGTCTTGAGGCATTTGCAGCATTCCAATCACTAATGAGCTACCGCGGCTTGGAACTTCCCGCCCAGACTTTTGTCACCGGTATGATAACCAACAGCGAGAACCTTCAGCCCATCAACGGTGCCACAATAAAAATCGGAGAACAAGAGTATACCACAGACACCTATGAATCTCTGTTCAATAAGTATAGCCGAAATCCTGATCTCATTCACAACGGCTTCTTCTTCTTTGAAGGCCTTGAGGCAGGATCCACACTACCTGTAACCATTACAGCCCCCGGCTATGAAGAGTGGACAGGTGAGATCACAATCAAAGACGGCTCAAAAGACGGCAAAGAATCAGCCGACTATGTGACATTCCTTGACGTAGCGCTCACAAATGCAATGCCCGCAGTGGTTTCATCTGTTTCAGCTGAAAACCTTGAAGACGTCAGCACTCTGAATCCCCTCACACTCACCTTCTCCCGCAATATGGACCGCCAGAGTGTAGAAGATGCATTCTCTATCTCAAACAATGGAGAAGTTGAGCTTTCATGGACAAATGACTATACTCTTGACATCAACATCAGCAAGTTGCGTCCCTATTTGACATACGTGATCACCCTTGACGGGGCTGTTGCAAAGAACTCTCAGACCGGAGCATTCATTGACGGCGACGGTGACGGCGAAGCCGGTGGCGACTATGTACTACGTATAACAATTGCAGAACCTGATACAGAAGCTCCATACGTTTATTCAACCTACCCGGCTGAAGAAGGCGAGGCTCTTTACACCTTGCGCCCTGCTATCAGACTTGAATTCAACGAAGAAATCCAGTTCAACGGTGACCAACACGATGGTGTCATTAAAGTAACTGACTCAAAAGGTAACAATTACACAGGTCTGCTGACCCACGATATCATTGCCGGCAACTCAGTACTACACTTCTTCCCTGCAGAAGATCTCCCATCTGACTGCGCTATCCTCGTTGAATATGCCGGTGGTATACCTGACCTTTCCGGTAATCTTAGTGAAGAATTTGCATTCCGTTTCCTCACAGAATACCGCGCATGCACATACACCGAGACTGTTTTGGCCCTCACAAACACAGATGGTATGTGGGCTCCCGGCGGTTCAGGTTCAACAACAGGTATTGTTAACGACGAGTCAACCATCTCGGTTATATCACAGGGTCCTGCCATTGACAACCGCACTTCATTTGCCATAAATTACGTATTCGACATTTACAATGCCGGCGACAATTTCCTCATCCGTGACCACTATCCCGAGGGTATGAAGAGCCAGTATCGTAACTATTTTGACGGAGTTGTAACCATGTGGGTATACGGTGACGGCTCAAACAACGGCGTAAACCTGTTCCTGCGTTCTCAGCCCGACGGCATCAAGATGCGTGAGAACTATATGACTCTTGACTTCAGAGGATGGAATCTCTTCGTATTCGATCTCCAGAATTCTCCCGTTGCAAGCTTCACCGGTTCGAAGAACTCATTCGAAGGTGAGACAAAATGGTGTCTTGACGCTATCGCCATGAACCACGAACGCACCGACGAAGATGACGAGGAAACTCCGTTCCAGGAATGGACCGGCACAGTAGGCTTCAACGGTATCACTTTCACCCGTTGGGATGATCAGGCTGAACGCAATGCCGCTATCACCGACGTAGAACTCCCCGGCAAAGGTATTGAAAACATTACCACCGATGCCAATGCTCCGGTTGAATACTACAACCTGCAAGGCATGCGTGTGACCAATCCCTCAGCTGGCGTTTACATTCGTCGTCAGGGCAACACAGTCACAAAAGTATTTATCAAATAAATCACGGATATAATGAAAATAAGGCTGGACCTGCAGGTCCAGCCTTATTTTCATTATATCCACATCGTTAAGCAAAACCGATTAAAAAGCATACCAGCTGGAATGCTTTTTAATCGGCAGCGAACCGAGCCTATCAATGTTCGGTGAGGTTAAGCGGAGTTACCTCGAAAAGGGAACCTCCTTTTCGAAGCAAGTAGGCGTAGCTATTTTGCTTGCCAATAACTTTTGGCCGTGCGATAGAGCAATCAAAGGGTATTCACCCTGTCGAAGGAGAAACATTCAGCAGGCAATTAAGATAGCTCATGCCACCCATTGGGCACGATAAAATTTATTGATGTTGTCTGCATGGAAAAAAGGCTTTAACACACTGCGAAAGTACGGTAAAGCCTTCTATGCTGAAAAGATGTGTTAGTGATGAAGTGAGATCAGTAGTTTGATATTTACTAACTATATATCAGTTATATTTACTTCAAACAGGTCATTTAAATAATCAAAACTCATGATATAATCAAGTGTATAGATGTTCTCTTGCCGAGATCACCTCAACAACTCAAATATAGCTTATTTCTGCGGTAACACACTGTTTTTTTTATTTATTGGTATTACTTACAGTATTTAAATATCAGTTTAAATCACTTAACTATATTCGACAGGCCGTCATAATAATTGACCTTTCAATATTACCTTGTTTATCAACGGCTCTGAATAAGCATAAGGGATATAGTCAGGATCAGGTACCCAGGGATTGTAAATAATGAGCGATGCCGCCTTACCGCAAGCTATGGAGCCGTACATGTCAGCCAATCCCATAGCAGCAGCGCCATTGATTGTGACAGCATTAAAAGCCCTGTCAGGTGTAAGTTTCATCTTTATACATCCAAGCGACATTACAAACGGCATAGAACCTGATGGCGAGGAGCCCGGATTCCAATCACTGGCCAAGGCGACCGCACAACCTTTGTCAATGGCCTTACGCGCCGGCGCATATGGCATTCCTAAAAAGAATGATGCACCGGGCAACATTGTTGCGACAGTCGACGACGATGCCAATAATTCTATCTCTTCATCGCCAATGCGTTCAAGATGATCGACTGATAATGCATTTGCCCGCACTCCGGTCTGCACTCCGCCTGATACGGCAAGTTCATTGGCATGTATCTTCGGTCTCAAGCCAAAACGGGAAGCTGCCTCAAGTATATCGGAGGTTTCTTCGGGTGTGAAAAAGCCTTCATCACAGAACACATCGACAAACTGAGCAAGATGTGCCACCTCTGGTAACATCTCATTTATGATATGGTCCACATAATCACCCTGACGCCCGGCAAAATCTCTGCCTACGGCATGTGCACCCAGGAATGTGGCTCTAATTTCAATCATTGGAAAATCGCGGCGCAGCCGGTCTATGACCTGAAGCATTTTAAGCTCGCTCTCGAGAGTGAGTCCATAGCCGCTCTTTATCTCTACCGCACCGGTGCCGTTTGCCGCAATCTGTAGTAAACGCCTCCGAGCGCTATCATACAATTCATCTTCTGACACCCTGGCAACGCGATCCGATGAGTTAAGTATCCCTCCCCCACGGCGTGCTATCTCCTCATAACTCAAACCATTAATCTTATCAATAAACTCCCTTTGGCGGCTGCCTGCATATACAAGATGTGTATGGCTATCACAGAACGTAGAGGTTACAATACCTCTAAAAGCATCAATCACTGAATCAAAACCATCAGGTTCTGGGCAAGCCTCCATTTTACCGAAGCGATCGATAACGCCGTCGCGGGCTGTTATGTACGCATCTTCAAGGCTTTCGACATGATCCATTGATGCACCACGCAATGCTGTAACGGAGTCGCCTATACCACGCAACAGACCAATATTTTTAATCAGCAATGTGCTCACGGCCAATAAAATCAACAGTTTTTTCAATAAGAGGATACATCACCGTGTCATTGACCACAAATGGCACTTCACGTCTATAACGTGCGACCATTGCCTCAAGTGAATGTGATGTCTTAAGCGGCCTACGGAATTCAATAGCCTGGGCTGCATTGAAAAGTTCTATAGCAAGCACACGTATTGTGTTATCGACAACTCTGTGCAGTTTGGTAGCCGAGTTAGCACCCATCGACACATGATCTTCCTGCCCCTGCGATGATGGAATTGAATCACAACTTGCCGGCCAACACAAACCCTTACTTTGGCTTACTATCGACGCCGCCGCATACTGAGGAATCATGAAGCCACTGTTGAGGCCTGGTTTAGCCACCAGAAATGACGGCAACTCTCTTTTGCCTGAAATAAGACAATATATGCGTCGCTCAGATATATTGGAAAGTTCAGAAAGAGCAACAGCTAAAAAATCCATGACAAGTGCGATTGGCTCGCCATGAAAATTGCCGGCCGACACGATCATGTCCAAATCGGGGAACACAGTAGGATTATCAGTCGGCGCATTGATCTCATCTTCCATCACTTTTGAAACATGAGCAATTGTATCCTTGACAGCGCCATGAACCTGCGGTATGCAACGGAATGAATACGGATCCTGCACATGAGCTTTCGGGCGGCCTATAAGTTCACTACCCTCAAGCCAGTGACGCACAGCCCGCGCTGTCTCAATCTGGCCCGGATGATTTCGCACAATATTAACCGGATCGCAGAATGGTTCTATACGGCCATCGAACGCATCCAGTGACAAAGCGCCGATCTTATCAGCCAGGGCGCTCAACCGACGTGCTTTTATTACTGCATAGGTGCCATACGCACTCATAAACTGCGTTCCGTTAAGCAAAGCAAGGCCTTCTTTTGATTGTAATTCCACAGGCTGCATACCCAAATCCGATAAGACTTCAGCAGCCTGACGCGTTTCTCCCTTATAGTCTACCTCACCAAGCCCGAGGATCGGCAGACTCAAACACGCAAGAGGCGACAGGTCACCGCTCGCGCCCAATGATCCTTGTGTGCACACACGTGGGAGTATGTCAAGATTGAAAAAATCGACAAGGCGCTGCACTGTAGCGACCTGTACTCCTGAATTTCCATAGCTCAATGACTGTATCTTAAGCAACAACATCAGTTTAACGATGAGTTGAGGGACACGCTCACCTACCGAGCACGCATGCGACATCACAAGATTACGCTGAAGATCGGCAAGTTGGGTTTTATCTATTGATATATTGCACAGCGAACCAAATCCGGTAGTAATACCGTATATTGGCTCGACTGCAGTTTCCATTTTTGTATCAAGATACTTGCGACAACGGTCAATGCGGTTTATAGCCTCTTCGCTAAGTTGGATAGTATATCCTTTCTCCAATATCTCTGCCACACGGTCAATTGTAAGCCGTTGGGGTGATATATAATGAATCATTCAGGTATGGTTTTAGAGTTAATTAATCATTCTGGAATGCAGCTGTAATAATAGCATCATCAACGGCCACAGGGATGGTCACTTCAAGCCCGGGCGTACGCTGCATCTCACGCCCGATGGCCTCTACAGCTCCGGGATTACGGCCCCATGCACGCCGTGCTATGCCGTTGTTGACATCCCACAGTAACATTGAGGATATACGTCGGTCACACTCAGCCGATCCATCAATTACCATACCGAATCCGCCATTGATAACCTCTCCCCAACCTACACCTCCTCCGTTATGGAGGGAGACCCATGTAGCTCCACGGAATGAGTCTCCAATCACATTCTGCACGGCCATATCGGCACAGAACTGGGATCCGTCAGTAATATTGCTGGTTTCCCTGAACGGCGAATCTGTACCTGACACATCATGGTGATCTCGGCCAAGCACTATCGGGGCCGATATGCGGCCTTCTCTTATCGCCTTGTTGAATGCAAGAGCAATCAATGCACGCCCTCGGGCATCTGCATATAGTATACGAGCCTGAGAACCAACCACTAAATGATTATATCCGGCCTGCTCAATCCAATGCAGGTTATCGGCAAGTTGTCCTCGGATATCATCAGGAGCTTCTTCAAGCAATTCCCGTAATACATCGGCTGCAATTGAATCTGAGACTGCAAGGTCTCTGCTGTCACATGATGTACATACCCACCGGAACGGGCCAAACCCGTAATCAAAAAATTGCGGTCCCATGATTGACTGAACATACGACGGATAGCGGAAGGAACCGTCGGGCTTGAGAATATCCGCTCCAGCACGCGACGACTCTAACAGGAATGCATTACCATAGTCAAAAAAGAACATTCCGGTGGCCGTAAGTTTGTTTATAGCTGACACCTGACGACGTAGAGATGCCTGCACTGCTTTTTTAAATCCTTCCGGATCAGCGGCCATCATTTCAAGAGAGCTTTCATATGTCAAGCCTGCGGGATAATATCCGCCGGCCCAAGGATTATGGAGTGATGTCTGATCACTGCCAAGCTCCACCTTAACTTCACGCTCAGCAAGTCTCTCCCATAAATCGACCACATTGCCCACGTAGGCCAACGAAACAACTTCCCGAATACTCTGTGCGGCTATTGCCCGGTCTATAACCGCATCAACATCGGTATAAATCTCATCAACCCACCCCTGTGCATAGCGTTTATGTGCAGCGGCCGGATTAATCTCAGCCGTAATACTCACGACTCCCGAGATATTTGCAGCTTTAGGTTGGGCTCCCGACATTCCGCCAAGGCCTGCGGTAACAAACAACATTCCGCCAATATCTCCTGACGGGCGCAGTGACCGAGCGGCATTCAGTACTGTTATAGTTGTTCCATGCACTATGCCTTGAGGCCCGATATACATATATGAGCCGGCAGTCATCTGGCCATACTGCGATACACCCAGTGCATTAAGACGTTCCCAATCATCAGCTTTTGAATAATTCGGAATCACCATTCCATTGGTCACCACTACCCGCGGTGCGTCACGATGCGATGGGAATAGCCCCAGGGGATGACCCGAATACATCACAAGCGTCTGCTCGTCTGTCATCTCACTAAGATATTTCATCACAAGGCGATATTGGGCCCAGTTCTGGAACACGGCCCCGTTTCCGCCGTATGTAATCAGTTCATGCGGATGCTGTGCCACCGCCGGATCAAGATTATTCTGAATCATAAGCATGATCGCGGCCGCCTGACGTGAACGCGCAGGATAATGGTCTATAGGCCGGGCATGCATTTCGTAATACGGGCGCAGACGATACATATATATACGACCATAGTCATGCAATTCACGCGCAAATTCAGGCGCAAGCTCCGCATGCATATGGGCCGGGAAATAACGCAGGGCATTTCTCAATGCCAATTGTTTTTCTGCCTGCGTGAGAATATCCTTACGGCGAGGTGCATGGTTTACTGTTGTATCGTACTCACGAGCGGGAGGAAGCACCTCCGGTATACCGCCCGATATATCGCGGCGAAATTCTTCAATGGTCATTTATACACGTATTGTCAAGTTATGAAATTACGGGATTATTCACATGGCATCAATTACCCGATTGACTTTATCAACCACCGATGCTCGGCGGCTTATTGCATCTTTAGCTATTGATACAGCCTTGGACACTATTTCGGAAGCTTTATCGCGGTCGACGAGAGATGCCGCGTTTATACGTACGTTAAGACAGGCACCGGCAACGGCTGCTTCTGCCGCTATGGCTCCGACGCCTGCATCTGATGCCGAGGCAGGATTTCCTTCTTCAGCCATTTTATCAAGCAGATCAAAAGTGGCGTAGGCCGCTTCCATAGTGCGCAATGGCACCAAAGTAGCATTCAGTGTGGCAGCTTCAAGAGCATCGGCACGTGCCGCCTTCTCTGCATCGGTTCCTTTTGGCATGTTTATGGCTACCATAATGCCGTTGAATGCCGCAGTATCCTCATCTACAAGAGCCCGCAACTGTTCTATCAACCGACGGCCAAGTTCTGCGTAATCGGAGAAATACTTCCATCTGTCATCCCATCCTGCCTTATGTGCAGACAGGTTTGCGACCATAGTGCCTAAGGCAGCCCCCAAGGCTCCCATATAAGCCGCAATCGATCCACCTCCGGGTGCCGGCGATTCTGATGCCGTTTCATCAGCGAACCCAAGAAGTGTCATATCAATAAGACGAGCAGAGGTTTCCCCGCCGAGCATGTAATCTATCACCTTCTCCTCTGCTTTAAATTCCTTAAGTTCGTCAAGACCCATAGAACGCACGGCAAGGCGTATTATCTCATCCTCAGGCAGTCCTGTTGAACGCTGCTGCTTATGCAAAAAGTATTTTCCGGCCTCAATCAACGCACGCTTAGGCACAAGCCCGACAATCTCAGTACCGGTAACCCTCAGACCGCGGGCAGCGGCAGCCCGTGATACTTCGTCAAATGCGATGTGAAGGGGAGTCGAATTAATATCTGTGATATTCATAGACACTTGTGCTATTCCATATTCGTCTATATACCAACCTATAGCTTTGGTCCCCTTGAGCGTACCGGGCTGCATTATTATATTTCCGTTTTCGTCACGTAACGGCTTACCGGTAATCTTCCCACCTTCACGCATTGGACGCCCTTTCTCCCTTACATCAAATGCGATAGCATTAGCTCGCCTCGTTGATGTTGTATTAAGGTTGAAATTTACTGCAATCAGAAAATCCCGTGCTCCTATTGTGGTCGCACCTGTGTGTGCTATTGCATCATCAAATGGTCTATCACCAAAATCCGCTCCGCTACCCTCACGGCCCAGTCGTTCGGGAAGAGCCTCATACTCTCCGGCACGGCATACGGCAAGATTCTTACGCTCGGGTATAAACGCCGCAGCTTCATAACAATATACGGGAATATTCAATTCTGTGGCCACTCTCTCAGCCAACCCACGCGACAACTCGGCACATTCCTCAAGAGTGATCCCGCTCACAGGTATAAGCGGGCACACATCGGTAGCACCCATTCGCGGGTGGGCACCATGATGTCGGCTCATATCAATAAGTTCAGCAGCCCGGGCGATTCCACGGAAAGCGCCTTCAACCACAGCTTCCGGTTCCCCTACAAATGTCACAACAGTGCGGTTGGTGGCCTCTCCGGGATCGACATCAAGTAATTTAACACCTGAAACCGCCGATATTGCACTTGTGATTGCGTCAATTACGGCGCGATTGCGGCCCTCACTGAAATTGGGCACACATTCTATGATACGTTTTTCCATGATACAAATTTTGAATCGTGTGCGAATTTACACATTTTCCATCAGCAGTACAAACAAAAATGCAAACTTTAAACACAACTACTGCCACAATTGATGAATCTTTTTGTTGTCACATAAAAAAATATGACTACCTTTGCATGGTGAACTGCGTTCACCTGTATTCAATAAATGCGTAAATAACTAATATCATAAAGAACCCCGCAAAATATGAAACTCACGTTTGTCATAAATTACCGCACCAATTGGGGCGAGACGCTGTACCTTACGGGTAACGTACCCGCATTAGGTGACGGCGATTTCAACCGCGCTCTGAAAATGATTCTTTCAGGATCAGAGCGATGGACCGCCACTATCGACGTGCCCGATGACTGCACAGGATTCAACTACCGGTATCAGGTGCGACACGAGAATGGCAGTGTAAAAAACGAATGGGGAGCCGACCACCGTTTCTTCCGTGGTCGCTCAGTGCGTATTTACGAGACTTATGACCGTTGGCAAGACCAGCCTTGGGATAAGCCATGCTACTCTTCAGCCTTTACCGAATGTATATGCAAACGCCCGTCTCCCGCAAAGGAATCACTGCCCCGCATGGGATACGTCACCCTGCGCATAGCAGCTCCTATGCTCCAACCCGACTGGCATCTGGCTGTTAGCGGCAATGTCGAGACATTGGGTAACTGGGATCCCGCCAAGGCGGTGGTAATGAGTGACCATAACCATCCTGAGTGGACCGCAACTGTTGATGGCCGAATGCTTAAACCCGAAACCGAATATAAGTTTGTAATACTTGACAAAGATGGCAATGTAGTGGCTTGGGAAGGCGGTGATAACCGTCGCATCGGGGTGAAACCTGCGGCCGATGCTGCGACAATACTCGCAGGCATGCGGTTCTTCAATCCTTTGAAACCATGGCGCGGAGCAGGAACAGCCATTCCAGTTTTCTCTCTGCGCAGCAATGAGGACTTTGGTGTAGGTGATTTCTTCGACCTCAAAAAAATGATTGACTGGTGCAAAGAGACAGGTCAGACGTTCCTGCAGATATTGCCCATCAATGACACTACCATGAGCCACACTTGGGTTGATTCATATCCATACAATGCCAATTCATGCTTTGCTCTGCACCCGATGTACCTGCGTCTTGAGGAACTGGGGACCTTGGCCGATAAGAACCGGCGCAAATATTACGAAGAGCGCCGTGAAGAACTCAACGCTCTCGAAGAAATAGATTACGAGAAGGTAAACACTGTCAAAATAGAGTATTTCAAAGAAATATTTGCTCAAGAAGGAGACCGCGTCACCGCTTCGGCTGATTTCAAGAACTTTGTTAAAGCAAATGCCTCATGGCTTGAGCCATATGCTGCATTCTGTGTGTTGCGGGACATCAACGGGACTCCGGTATTCTCTCGTTGGGGCGAGTATGCCAAATATGACAAATCCAGCGTCGACAATTTCATCAGGAAGCATAAGGCTGACATAAATTATGTAATGTATCTGCAATACAATCTTGCCCGTCAGCTAAATGAAGTACATGAATATGCACGTGCAGCCGGAGTAGCAATAAAGGGTGATATACCAATAGGCATCTCGCGCGACAGTGTTGACGCGTGGATCTATCCACAGCTGTTCAATATGAACAGCCAGGCCGGCGCTCCGCCAGATGACTTCTCCGTATTAGGACAAAACTGGGGATTCCCCACATATAATTGGGAAGAAATGGCTCGCGACGGATTTAAATGGTGGAAAGACCGCTTCCGCAACATGGCGCAATACTTCGATGCCTACCGCATTGACCATGTGCTCGGTTTCTTCCGCATATGGCAGATTCCGACCGATGCTATCCACGGCCTTCTCGGAGCATTCAATCCCGCGCTGCCATTCACTATTGAGGAATTACGTTATAACTATGATTTCTGGCTTAACGTTGACTTCCACACGACACCGTACATCCACGACTCATTCTTAGGTGACTTCTTCGGCGAATATACAACCGAGGCTCGTGAAAGATTCATGTACGAAGTAGGTGGAGGCCGCCTCAAACTCAAAGATCCATACTCTACACAGCGAGCTGTCGCTGATTACTTCGCCTCACAACCCAAAGACGAAAAGAACGCACGCCTGTGCAACGGTTTGCTCGGCCTGATTGATCAGGTTCTTTTCGTTCCCGATCCATACGAGTCAGGAAAATATCATCCACGCATTTCAGCTCAGTTCACATATACATACCGAGCGCTAAACGATTATGAGCGATGGTGCTTCGACCGACTATACAACGACTTCTTCTACCGCCGCCACAACGACTTCTGGTATGGCAAGGCAATGTGGAAGCTACCGCCTCTTATTGACGCGACGTCAATGCTCACCTGTGCCGAGGACTTAGGCATGATACCGGGATGTGTACCGGCTGTGCTTGATGCTCTGCAAATTCTAACACTTGAAATCCAGCGCATGCCAAAAGATCCGACCACTCCTTTCGGCAACACATGGTCCTATCCCTATCATAGCGTATGCACTACCTCAACCCATGATATGGGTGGCATCCGCGCATGGTGGGAAGATGACCGCGCAGTTTCATCAAAGTTCTTCCATGAAGTACTTCATGAAGGTGGTGAACCTCCATATTTTGCAGAGCCATGGGTGTGTGAGCGCATTCTTGATCTTCAGGTTAAGTCACCCTCAATGCTATGTATCATTCCATTAGCTGACTGGCTGTCAATGGATGGTGATCTGAGACGTAAAAATCCTGCTGCCGAGATCATAAATGTACCTGCCAATCCTCGCCATTATTGGCGTTATCGCATGCATCTGACTCTTGACGAACTGCGTCAGGCTAAATCTTTCAATGGCAAATTAAGCACCATGATCAAGAATGCCGGTCGCTGATCTCAGCCTTTAATAAGTATTGACACCCCGCGGCAATGCAATATGCGATTCCGCGGGGTGTACTGTTAATAAATATGTTAATAAATTAATGTTAAAAATAGATTACAGGCCTTTTATATGCGCCTTGTTTATGGTTATTTTGTTACCTTTGCAAATTGATAATAACATAAGTTAAGACCAATGGATACCAACTCACAGATAAAAGAAGCCCTTGCAACATGCCGGAAGATTTTTGTCGCAAAACTTCATGACTACGGTCCATCGTGGCGACTGTTAAGAGCCAGCAGCGTAACCGACCAGATATTTATAAAGGCTAAACGCATACGCTCATTGCAGGTTAAAGGACATTCAGCTGTCGGCGAAGGTATCCTGCCCGAGTTCATGGCAATGGTAAACTATGGAATAATCGGAATAATACAACTACAGCTCGGATACGTGGATACCAAAGATATATCTACCGAGAGAGCGATCGAGTTATATGACTCTGTGGCTACCACAGCCCGGCAATTGCTTGAGGCAAAAAACCATGATTACGATGAGGCCTGGCGCTCTATGCGGGTATCTTCGTACGTTGACTTTATACTCACCAAGATCGAACGAATAAAAGAAATTGAAGATCACGAGGGGGCGACCGAAGTATCGGAAGGTATTGACGCCAACTACCTTGACATCGTAAACTATTCTTTATTCGGGATAATAAAGCTCACTGAATGAAAACGCCGCGGTCACTGAATACCATAACTTTATGGCTTTGCCGCATTGCTGTAGGTATTACATTCATTACCTCCGGTTGGGCCAAATGTGTCGATCCCTGGGGTTTTGTATTCAAGATAGAAGAATACCTGACAGTCTGGGGAT
Source organism: Odoribacter sp. (assembly GCA_023663145.1). GTDB lineage: Bacteria > Bacteroidota > Bacteroidia > Bacteroidales > Muribaculaceae > CAG-873. Next base: position 164,480 of record JAMPHZ010000001.1, on the reverse strand, counting down.
TTGATATTCCGATTGACATTATAGCTGTAGGTTCAGTTGCACTATCACTTTTTGAACTTCTCACCGGTATTGCCTGCCTGACAGGTTGCCTGCGCAGGACCGCTCCTATTGCTGCCGCAGCAATGATGGCATTCATGCTCCCACTTACACTTTATATTTACATTGCTGATCCGGTGGCCGACTGTGGATGCTTCGGAGACCTTATCGTATTATCTAACGGCGCCACCTTGTTTAAAAACATTATCATTACATTTCTTGTAATAATTCTGATCATTTATAACAAGCGTCGTAAATCACTGATAACCCCTTCATTACAATGGATAGCGCTTGCATTGACCGGTATATATGGATTGGTTATAGCTGTCATTGGATGGAATTTTCAACCAATACTCGATTTCAGACCGTTCCCCCCCGGTAGCATGATAATAGAAAACGTCGATTCCCAAGATACGCCCCCGGCTTACCTTTACATAAAAGATGGTGTCACACGCAGCTTCACTCTTGATGCACTACCCGACTCAACATGGGCATTCGTCTCGGCGCAGGACCCTCTTACAGGTGATGATACCGCACTTGCAATATTTGATGGGGACTATGACGTCACAGATGAGATTCTAAATGAAGATTCTTTGCAAGGAGATGTGCTGTTACTTGTAGTAAATAATCCATCTATCGACTATCTCAACAGGGCACGTATGACAGGTGAACTCAATGATGCCATATCTGCGAAAGGAGGCCGGATGATTGGGCTTGTAGCTGCATCAGGCGATGTACTTGAGGAATGGATAGAATTATCTAATCCTAATTTTGAGATATTCTCGTCAAGCGAGACCGCGCTGCGCCAACTCGCACGAGGAAACGCGGTAATCGTGGCTCTCCGCAACGGTCGTGTAGTATGGAAGCGCTCGCTCTCCACCCTTGATGAAACCACTGCATCGTCCGGCTCTCCTGTTGACTTTGTCGCCCCTGTAGACAACGGGCGTTTAGCTTTATGGTTATCCGGCACATGGGCCGTAGCCATAATGTTACTCATAGCGATATCACATGTGAACCGCACAAAGAAAATCGTTGTTAAAGAGTCATGACATCTCCCAACAATAATGGAAATACGGCACAGATTACCTTAGGGACCAATTCTATTGGCAAACTTCTGCTGCAATATTCAGTACCTGCTATCATTGCAGCTGTAGCGACATCTCTATACAATATTATTGACAGCGTATTCATAGGCCGTGGGGTCGGCCCTATGGCAATATCAGGCCTTGCTATAACATTTCCGTTGATGAATCTTGTCATAGGGTTCTGTACACTCATAGCTGCCGGCGGAGCAACGATAAGTTCTATTTTTTTAGGTCAGAAGAACCTTGTCAGGGCAACAGATACAGTCAATAATGTGATGACTCTATGCCTCGTGCACTCTGTTGTCTTCGGTGGGCTGTCGCTGTTGATGCTTGACAAGATATTATATTTCTTCGGCGCTACAGCTGAGACCATCCCATATGCCCGGGAGTTCATGAAAATCATACTCTACGGCACACCTGTCTCATACATATTCATAGGATTGAACAATCTGATGCGAGCTACAGGATATCCCAAGAAGGCTATGATCTCAGCACTCCTGTCAGTTGCCGTGAATATCATTCTCGCACCTATATTCATATTTGTGCTTGAATGGGGTATCAAAGGAGCTGCTCTTGCCACAATAATGGCCCAGGCATGCGCAGCCATATGGGTTTTCGCGCACTTTCTTTCGAAAAAGTCACTCGTTCATCTCAACATCCACTATAAATGGTTCAGTTGGTCGTTGGTTAAACGCATCTATGCCATAGGTCTGTCGCCTCTGCTCATGAATGCGACAGCATGTTTTGTCGTTGTTTTCCTTAACAAATCTATACTTGCCGTATCGGGTGACAACGGAAACATTGCTGTTGGATCATACGGAATCATCAATCGCACCACTATGTTCTTTGTGATGATTGTGTTCGGTGTAACACAAGGCATGCAACCTATCTTAGGATATAACTACGGTGCCGGTAGTTGGAATCGTGTCAACGAGACATTGCGTAAGGGCATATTCATAGGAGCTGCCATCACCACCATAGGATGGCTTGCGACCGAATTATTCCCCGACGCCATCAGTTCCATGTTTACCCGTGATAAACTGATGATTGACATAGCCAGAAACGGATTCCGCATTTATTTCATAGCCTATCCCATTGTAGGAGTCCAAATAGTCATACAGAATTATTTCCAGTCAATAGGTCATCCGAAACTGTCAATTTTTCTATCGCTCACACGCCAACTTATATTTCTGGTACCGCTGTTGTGGTTCCTGCCTGAGATGTTTGGCATCAATGGTGTGTGGGGCGCTATGGCCGTAAGTGACTTTCTTGCATTCGTTTTGGCCGTGACTACTGTAATTATTATGAACCGGCGATTCAAACGCGAATTTTTATCGCGCACCTATATAATTCATGATGGAAAAAGTACAACTACGCATACCTCCTGAAACTGCAGCGACCGAATATTTACTGAAACATGCCGCAGCATCAGAGCTTGGCATATCCGATTCACGTGTAAAACGCGTCGACATAATGCGCCGGTCAATCGACGCCCGTCAGCGTAATGTGATGGTAAATATAACAGCCGGTGTGCACGTCGACTCCATTGACGCTACAGCAGTCCGCTATACCCCCATACACTACCCGGATGTATCAGCAGCCCGAAATGTGATAGTGGTAGGTGCCGGGCCTGCCGGACTTTTCGCAGCCCTTGAGTTAATTGAAGCAGGATTACGTCCTATAGTACTTGAACGAGGTAAAGATGTAGATTCACGCCGACGCGATCTCGCGCAAATAAGCCGCGATGGCATAGTTGACCCGGAATCAAATTATAGCTTTGGAGAGGGAGGCGCAGGCACATTCTCTGATGGAAAACTATACACTCGCAGCACAAAACGAGGCCCGGTTGACAAAGTATTGCAGATATTTCACACACACGGTGCCTCTGATGATATACTGTGCGATGCCCATCCGCATATAGGGACCGACCGCCTGCCGGTAATCATAAAAAGAATCCGGCACACCATTGAGAGCCATGGAGGTGAAGTACATTTTAACACCCGTGTCAATGCACTTTTGCAGGATAATGCGGGTGCAGTGACCGGAGTTACCACCTCCGAGGGAGTATCATTTTCCGGCCCTGTGATACTTGCTACCGGACACTCGGCCCGTGATGTTTATAAATTTCTGAATGACGGCGGCTTCACCCTTGAACCCAAAGGGATCGCAATTGGTGTGCGTCTTGAGCATCCGCAACATCTTATTGACACAATACAATATCATTCTCCGGATGGTCGCGGAAAATTTCTTCCTCCGGCAGAGTATTCAATGCTTACCCGTATAGACGGCCGTGCGGTTTATTCTTTCTGCATGTGTCCAGGCGGTGTCATAGTACCGGCCGCGTCAGCTCCCGGGCAATTGGTTGTAAACGGAATGTCATCCTCAAGCCGTGGTTCACGATGGGCTAATTCGGGCATGGTTGTGGAAATCCTGCCTGATGACATTCCTGAATATGACAAGTACGGATCACTGAAGATGATGTACTTCCAGCGTGATATTGAAGAAACATTCTTCAAAGCAGCCGGGAATTCCCAAAAAGCACCTGCACAACGCATGACTGACTTCGTAAAATCTACCGCATCTATATCGTTGCCACGCGTATCTTACGCGCCCGGTGTTTCACCCGGCCGGGTCGACAATTTACTGCCGACATCCATATCAAAACGCCTTCAGCAAGGATTCATTGAGTTCGGACGCAAAGCGCGCGGATTTCTATCTGACGAAGCCGTGGTAATAGGTCCTGAGACACGCACATCATCACCCGTACGCATACCCCGCGATCCTGAAAGCAGAATCAACACTCCTGGGCTTTATCCAGTCGGTGAAGGCGCAGGATATGCAGGAGGAATTGTATCTGCCGCTATTGACGGCATAAACTCGGCAAAAGCCGTGGCCTTATATCTTAAAAACTCTTAACAGCAGAACTATTATCACTCATATGCTGTTCCATTGTTATCACATTATAATTTTTGCTTAAGATGAAACCGACTAAAGCGACCGGTCGTAAACCGTTATATCTCCGCCGTAATTTTTGGATTACAGCTGTAATAATCATAGCTGCAACAGTAGTGTTGTGCGTGACCCTTCTGCATAAGAAGCCGGTCGAGTCAACCCTACCGGTGGTGGAAGTACAGACTGTACATCCGGCCGATGTAAGTATATACGGAGAATATGTCGGCCGTATACGAGCCCAACAGTATGTAGAAGTACGTGCTCGCGTTGAAGGTTACCTTGAATCCATGCTTTTTAATGAAGGTACTTTCATCAAGAAAGGGCAGACTCTATTTATCATTGACCCGACGCTCTATAGAGCTACCGTAGAAAAGGCACGTGCCAATCTTAACAAAGCCCGTGCCACACAGCAGAAAGCCAAGCGGGATCTTGACCGCATACGCCCTCTATACGAGCAGAACGCAGCCTCACGTCTCGACCTTGACAATGCAGAAGCAGCCTACGAGACAGCTCAGGCTGATGTAATAATGTGCGAGGCGGAGTTGACACAAGCTGAACTTACCCTGAGCTATACCACCGTGCGATCACCAATATCAGGTTACATATCTGAACGAAATGCCGACATTGGAACACTCGTGGGACCGGGAGCAAAATCTCTGTTGGCCGTTGTTGTAAACAGCGATACCGTTAAAGTAGATTTTTCTATGACAGCCATTGACTACTTACGCAGCAAATCGCGCAATGTGAATTTCGGCGGTGATAATGGCAACAGATCATGGTCTCCTTACGTTACAGTCACCTTGGCCGACGGCACTGCTTATCCGTTCAGAGGATTAGTTGATTTCGCGGACCCTAAAGTAGATCCAAAAACCGGAACATTCTCAGTACGTGCCGAGATGCCAAATCCCGACCACACACTCCTTCCCGGTGAATTTACCCGTGTAAAATTATTGATGGACGTACGCGAAGAAGCCATATCCATCCCGTCCAAAGCCCTTGAGATTGAAAAAGGTGCATCTTTTATCTACGTAATCAAACCTGACAGTGTGGTTGAACGCCGCTATGTAGAGACAGGCCCTGAATTCGACAACTCTGTCATCGTAGAAAGAGGCCTGTCGGGTGGAGAGAACATTGTGGTCGAAGGCTATCACAAACTTAAGCACGGAATGAAAGTCGACCCACGGCACGTAGCAGCCGACTCTGTGATTCCCGCTGTTATATCCGCTAAATAAAGCGCCATGAAGAGCAATTTCTTTCTCACACATCCGGTATTCTCAATTGTTCTGTCACTGGTTATACTGATCATCGGCAGCATAGGCCTCACATTACTTCCGATTGATCAATATCCCGGTATAGTCCCGCCTGTAGTAAGCGTATCCGCATCTTATCCGGGAGCAGATGCCGTCACAGTCACTCAGGCCGTTGCAACTCCTATTGAACAGGAACTCAACGGCACACCGGGCATGATATACATGAGTTCAAAATCATCGAACTCAGGTGGATTCAACGCCTTGATTACGTTCGACATCGATACTGATCCTGAACTGGCTGCTGTAGATGTGCAAAACCGCATCAAAAAAGCGGAAAGCCGATTACCGGCAGAAGTGGTACAGAATGGCATTTCAGTTGCCAAGGAAACCTCCACCAGGTTGATGACAATCACAATCATGTCAAATGACCCTAAATACGATGAGGTGTACCTTAGCAATTATGCGACACTTAACGTAGTGGATATGCTGCGACGTATCGAAGGCGTGGGCTCAGTCAGTTCAGTAGGTTCCCGTTATTATGCTATGCAATTGTGGCTCATGCCTGATAAGATGGCTGATCTCGGCCTTACCGTCAAAGACATCCAGGCAGCGCTTAAAGACCAGAATCGTGAATCCGCGGCAGGTGTATTAGGCCAGACCCCGGCCGAAGGAATCGACGTGACTGTACCTATCGTTGCGCGCGGACGTTTGTCAAGCGTGAAAGAATTTGAGGACATCGTTATACGAGCCGACGCGTCCGGGGCTCTTATACGTCTCAAGGATGTGGCACGTGTCGCACTTGAAGCCCAATCATACGCTACAGAAAGCGGAATCAACGGAGGAAATGCCGCAGTACTGAATATCACGATGCTTCCTGGAGCAAATGCAATGGACGTGGCCAACAATGTCAAGGAAGCTATGAAGGAGATATCAGCCGCCTTCCCTGACGGTATATCTTATCAGATACCGTTTGATATGACTACTTACATATCAGAATCAATTCATCACGTTTACCGCACATTTTTCGAGGCCCTCATACTTGTGATCCTTGTAGTGTTCCTTTCACTGCAAAACTGGCGGGCCACACTTATACCGATAATCGCAGTACCAATATCCCTTGTGGGTACTTTCGGTGTAATGCTTATATTCGGCTTCTCGCTCAACATGCTCACTCTTCTGGGTCTTATTCTCGCCATTGGTATTGTCGTCGATGATGCGATAGTAGTGGTAGAAAATGTTGACCGGATAATGAACAAGGAACATCTTGACCCCATGGAGGCGACAAGAAAGGCTATGGAGAATCTTGGTTCAGCACTGATCGGCATGTCATTGGTTCTTTGCGCAGTGTTCATACCCGTCAGTTTCCTTCCTGGCATAACCGGGCAGCTGTATCGTCAGTTTACCATTACAATCGCAGTGTCTGTGATAATCTCAACAATAGTAGCTCTTACCCTCTCACCTGTAATGTGTGCCAAATTGCTGAGACCTGCCGGATTAAATAAGAAAGCACGCTTCTTCCGCTATATTAATCTGTGGCTCGGCCGCGGCAACCGCTTCTACGGAAGACGCATCATAGCTGCACTTGACAAACCTCGGCGCATGTACGCCCTTTTCGGACTTGCACTCATATCAATATACGTACTCAACCAACTTGTGCCCACATCATTCATGTCACCGGAAGATCAAGGGTATTTCACAGTTGAACTTGAGCTACCTGAAGGATCCACTATAGAACGTACACGTATTGTAACAGACCGGGCCATAGCTTATCTAAGCGAAGATCCAGATGTAGAATATGTGCTCAACGTAACCGGGTCATCACCGCGCGTAGGTACAAATCAGGCTCATTCCACACTTACAGTCATTTTGAAACCATGGGAAGAACGCAGCACACAGGATATTGCCAAGGTACGCGAACGGCTGATGAAGACATTCCGTGATTATCCGGAAAGCTCTGTCCACATATCTTCCCCTCCCATTATTCCAGGCCTTGGCACATCTGGCGGTTTTGAAATGGTACTTGAGGCCCGAGGCGAGACTACATATGCAGACCTACAGGCAGCGGTAGACTCAATATTAGTCGAGGCTGCCTTGATACCGGCACTCGGTGATCTCACGACATCTGCCCAACCCGATATCCCTCAATTATATTTTGATGTGGATCGTGACCGCACACGTCTTCTCGGCGTAGATGTCAGTGATATATTCGCTACAATGAAAGCGTTATCAGGATCGCAGTATATCAACGATTTCAACATGTATAACCGTATCTATAGAGTATACATGCAGGCAGAAGCACCATACCGCTCTAACCGGTCTGACCTGAATCTCTTTTTCGTGCGTGGCAGTGAAGGTAACATGATTCCGGTCACTGCCTTGGGTACGACCCGCTTCACTACCGGTCCCGGCACAATGGCTCGCTTCAATATGTTCAATTCAATAACCATCTCGGGAGAAGCATCTCACGGATATTCATCAGGGCAAGCAATGGCTGAACTTGAACGGCTCGTCGCATCGCGGCTCGGTTCGGGTATAGGCGTGGAATGGAGCGGACTCTCATATCAGCAGAAACATCAGAGCGGTAACACAGCAATGGTACTTGCATTGGCATTCGTCTTCGTTTTTCTCGTACTCGCTGCCCTTTATGAAAGCTGGAGTGTGCCTATAGCTGTAATACTGTCACTGCCGGTGGCCGGAGTCGGAGCCTATCTTGGTATATGGTTACTTGGTCTTGAGAACAATGTATATTTCCAAATCGGACTTGTGATGTTGGTAGGCCTCGTAGCAAAGAATGCCATTCTAATTGTGGAATTTGCCAAAGAAGGAGTTGATCGCGGAATGACTGCGGCTGTCGCAGCCCGCCATGCAGCCTCATTACGCTTCAGGCCAATTGTAATGACGTCATTAGCATTCATGTTAGGACTATTACCGCTGCTTTTTGCCAGTGGTCCAGGCTCAGCTGCACGACGCGACATCGGCACCGGTGTATTCTTCGGCATGTTGGTTGCGATAACAATTGGCATCGTATTTGTTCCATTCTTCTTCGTAGTGGTGTACCGCGTAAAGGAACGCTTTACCACGCGGCGTGTAAAACGTGTTAAGTCATGAAAAAAATCATCTTTATAATAATAGCAGCATCGCTACTTGCCTCGTGCTCAGGAACAAAGAATCTTACAAAACCACAGCTTGACCTACCTTTTGAAATTGCTGCGGCGGCCACCGATTCAGCCTCAATCGCAGATCTCGAATGGTGGCAAGTTTATACAGACTCAACCCTTGTAAGAATCATTCGCCGTGTACTTGACAATAATCCAGATCTGCTCATAGCATCGGCACGCATTGATGAACTCGGACAATTATACGGCGTAGATAAATTGGTTTACCTCCCTACAGTTAACGGTATTATCGGTGCCACCCGTGAGACAAACCACTACGACGGTAAATCATTCTCAATAGACTCAGAAGTTAGTTTCAAAGCCTCAGTGCGATGGGAAATAGACCTTTGGGGGGGACTGAGCCAACGCAGGCGTGCCAGCGCAGCTACATATAAGGCGTCAGTAGAAGACCGCAGGGCCTTGCAGATGACTCTCATAGCCCAGACGGCCACAGCATATTTCAACCTTATAGCCCTCGAAGCCGAACTTGATATTGTGCAACGGACATTAATAACACGACGCGAAGGTGTTGAGAAGGCCAGGCTTAGATATGAAGGAGGCCTGACATCTGAACTTGTATATCAACAAGCTAAGGTTGAACTTGCCACCACAGAGGCTTTGGTACCGTCGCTCAATAACCGCATAGCCATGGCTCGCAATGCAATAACTCTTCTTATGGGAGAATATCCTGAAACTGAGATTGGTATCCCAAATGTAGAGCTAATGCAAGTGCGCCCGGTTGCAATGCCTGCGGCAATCTCATCAGAACTTATTACCCGTCGGCCCGACCTACGGGCAAGCGAGCAACGCCTACAGGTAGCAATGGCTAACTGTGGAGTAGCATACTCCGACCAATTTCCACGTCTAACAATAGGGCTTACCGGAGGATGGGAAAATGATCAGGTCGCCAATCTGTTTACCTCGCCGTTCTCCTACATGTTGGGGAATATTGCCGGTACAATCTTTGACTTCGGGCGCAACCACAGACGATACAAATCAAAAATCGCAGCCTACGAACAAGCTCGAATCAGATACGAAAAGGATGTGATGGTTGCGTTCACAGAGGTAAGCAATGCACGAACAGCATATTCATCAATCCGCAACACTGTAGAACGGCGTACAGATCTGCGCGATGCAGCCTTCCAATATGTCACATTAGCCAACCGTCAGTATATCGGAGGATCAATAAGCTACATTGATGTACTTGATGCATACCGCCGGTATTTCGACGCACAGATATCACTTATCAACGCCGTGCGCGATGAATATCTTGCCATAGTGACATTGTACAAGACATTAGGCGGCGGTGCACCTCTTGAATAGTAATTTTAAGTAGCCTTCGTAATATCATATGCGTAATCTTATGGGTTGCATATGATGATTTTTAAACTGCTGCATATTCTCTATTTTCTGTAAAATTGCTAATTTTGTACCGAAAATGACATATCCGCAGAATTTTGAATATAAAATAGGCTTTGATATTATCAGAGCTATGGTCTCTGAGCGATGCAGCTCAGGATTAGGCGCTCAAAAAGTGCAGGAGATGCGCTTTGAGAGTTCTTATGACAAGGTTGCGCGCCTTCTGGGACAGGTAGCCGAGTTTGTAACTATACTCAGCGGCGAAGACTCTTTTCCGGCCGCTGTAATCCGGGATGTGACCGGACGACTTAAAACAATTAGACCTGAAGGCACATATCTAACCGCTGCCGAACTTGTAGATCTCGGTGCCACGATAGAATCAATGGCCGCAATAAGCCATTATTTTGAGTCACACCGTTCCTCAGACGGCACTTCTGCATTGCCGCTGCTTGACGAATTGGCCCTGCGCCTTGACCCATACCCCTCTCTGTCACGTGAGATAAACCGTACCGTAGACCGGTGGGGAGAAATAAAAGACACAGCATCATCAGAATTAGCCGATATACGCCGGCGCATCACCTCAATGGGAGGAACTGCCGGCAGTGTGATGCGCCGCATAATTTCAAAGGCTGTAGCTGATGGGATCATTGATGCCGATACATCTGCATCGGTGCGCGACGGTAGACTTGTATTACCGGTTGCAGCCATGAATAAGCGCCGCATCCCGGGCATCGTGCATGATGAATCAGCTTCAGGAAAAACAGTATTTATTGAACCGGCTGAAGTTGTAGAGGTCAATAATCGGCTGCGTGAGCTTCACATCGAAGAACATCGTGAGGAAGTACGCATTCTTATAAATGTAGCCGGCATGCTAAGGCCATACATTGACGAACTGCTCGAAAGCTTTGACCTCATGGCAACATTCGACTTTATAAGAGCAAAGGCTGTGTTCGCCATTGATTGCGGTGGCACTTCCCCTACCCTCGTCGATAAGCCCGAACTTGAATGGTTCCACGCCTGCCATCCGGTACTTAAACATAGCCTTGAATCACATGGCAAGTCCATAGTGCCGCTTGATATCACACTTACACCTGAAAACCGCATACTTGTAATCTCTGGGCCAAATGCCGGCGGCAAGTCTGTCACTCTTAAAACTGTGGCAGTGATACAATACATGCTCCAGTGCGGTTTACTACCTCCGGTCTATGATAATTCACACACAGGTATATTCGCCAATATCTTTATCGATATCGGAGATGACCAATCAATTGAGGATGATCTTTCGACATATTCGTCACACTTGCGCAACATGAAGTATTTCATGAATCACGGAAACGACCGCACATTATTTCTAATTGACGAATTCGGCGCAGGGACTGAGCCACAGATCGGCGGTGCGATAGCGCAGGCGCTGCTCGCTGACTTTAATGATGCCGGAATGTGGGGTGTCGTTACCACACACTTCCAGAATCTTAAGAAATATGCCGGTGAGACAAAAGGATTGGTCAACGGTTCAATGTTATATGACCGTCAGCGCATGTCGCCATTGTTCGCTCTTTCAATAGGTAATCCGGGCAGCTCATTTGCAATAGAGATTGCCCGCAAGACCGGTCTCCCGGAAAAGATAATCAGCGCCGCAAGCGATATCGTAGGAAGCGACTACGTAAATCTTGACAAATATCTGCTCGATATCGCCCGAGACCGTAGATATTGGGAAAACAAACGCCTTCAAATCAAGCAGAAAGAGAAAAAAATAGAAGAGACACTTGAACGCTACGAAAACGAAGCTGACAACCTGCGCCAGCGTCGCAATGAAATCATCAGCGAGGCCCGTAATGAAGCCCGTAAGATTCTTGATGGTTCAAATGCAGCTATAGAGCGCACCATACATGACATACGGCGCTCACAAGCCGAACGACAAGCAACCCTTGAGGCTCGTAATCGTCTTGAACAGGATAAACGTAACCTTGACGCTGCATCTAAAGAGCATCCGCTGCTCGCCGCATCACCTCACCGTCGCAAGAAAATATCCAAGACACCAATTTCACAAAAAACCGACAGGCCTCTTGAGCCGGGTGACAACGTTCAACTTGACGGTGCCGGCACTGTAGGCACTGTCGAGGAAATCCGTGGGAACCAAGCTGTGGTTATTTTCGGTCAGCTACGCACAACGGCCAAATTAGATCGGCTGAAACGCACCATCAAAAAAGCGTCAAGCGGTGCATCCAAGGCAGCATCATTCATTAGCGTGTCTACTGCCGATGACTCCCGCGAACGCCAGTTGCGCTTCAAACCCGAGATTGATGTTCGTGGTATGCGTGCTGATGAAGCACTACAGGCTGTAACCTATTTCATTGATGATGCGATCCAATTCAGCTCACAACGCGTGAGAATATTGCACGGTACAGGAACCGGAGCACTGCGCCAATGCATCCGCCAATATCTTTCAACAGTTCCGGCTGTAACACACTATGCCGATGAGGATGTGCGCCTCGGTGGCGCCGGCATTACCGTCGTGGAATTATGAGAACAAATGTTATGTGGCTGCTATTCGCCACTTTTTTCAAAATCGGAGCCTTCACATTTGGTGGGGGATGGGCCATGATTTCAATCATCCAACGCGAGATCGTTGACCATCATAAGTGGATTGACAAAGAAGAGTTTCTTGACCTTTTGGCCGTCGCACAGTCTCTGCCGGGCATATTAGCTGTAAACATATCAGTAGCCGTCGGAGATAAGTTGCGAGGATTGCGAGGCAGCATTGCCGCGGCCGCCGGCACCATATTGCCGTCATTCTTAATAATATTACTAATAGCCCTCTTTCTCACGCCCGAATTAATAACCTCCAATCCGACTCTTTCGGCAATATTCAAAGGCATCAGACCGGCCGTGGTGGCATTGATAGTGGCTCCGGTCATAACATCGGCCAAAGCTGCAAAAATAGGCTGGTCAACAGCCTGGATTCCGGCAGTTGTGGCATTGTTTATATGGTCAAAACTGCCGGTTGTATCCAATCCTATTCTATTTATAGTGCTTGGTGGTATAATTGGTTGGTGGCATCTGCATAATACACGTAGATCCAATAAACGGGAAGGAGGTGCAGAATGACCATATATCTTAAACTCATATGGAGTTATCTTAAAATAGGATTTTTCGGATTTGGCGGAGGATATGCCATGCTCGCCTTGATCGAGAACGAAATAGTCACACCCGGATGGATTACTGAGAAGATGTTTACCGATATAGTAGCCATCTCACAAATGACTCCCGGTCCCATAGGCATAAACTCAGCCACCTACATCGGATATGTGGCACCCATGGCCTCTTTACCTGCGCCTGTTTCTCCTTTATGGGGTATTTTGGGATCCATTCTGTGTACCCTGGTTGTTATTTTACCATCATTCTTATTGGTAAGATACACTGGTCATTTCGTGCGGAAGCACCGTGACAGCGAGTTCATCGAAGGAGTGTTCAAAGGTTTACGGCCGGTCGTAATCGGTCTTATAGCGTCAGCCGCCCTTATTCTGATGAATGGAGAGAACTTCGGATACGACACTCGTCAGGTGTCTCTGTCTGTCATAATTGCTTTGGCATCTCTGGCTATTAATCTTTTCACCAAGATTCATCCTATAGCAATAATATGTGCTGCCGGATTGGCAGGTCTTATACTATTCTGAATGGAAAATGACTATAATAAGGTAACAGAGTGGATGTTCACCCGCATACCGATGTTTCAGAACAAGGGAGTTGGCGCATATAAACCGGGGCTTGACCGTGTAAAAGCCCTTGCCGAAGTATTCGGCAATCCACAACAATCCATCAGATCGATTCATGTCGCCGGCACGAACGGAAAGGGATCAACCTCTTCTATGCTCGCTTCAGTCCTTCAATCACATGGCCTTAAAGTTGGCTTATTCACGTCACCACACCTTATAGACTTCAGAGAGCGTATAAGGATCAATGGTAAAATGATTGATAAGGATGATGTAGTGGACTTCATCAACCGTTACAGATCCTTGGACTCCGATATTGACCCTTCATTCTTTGAACTGACAACTGTGATGGCATTAGACTACTTCGCACGTTCGAACGTTGATGTTGCCGTAATAGAGGTAGGGTTGGGTGGCAGGCTTGATTCAACCAATATCATTAAACCTTTAGTGTCAGTCATAACAAACATCTCTCTCGATCACACAGCATTACTTGGTAATACACTTGAGCAAATCGCTACAGAAAAAGCCGGTATAATAAAACAAAAAACACCTGTAGTGATTGGCAATGCCGATGACACGGCGGTGCGAAGTGTATTTGAAAATAAAGCACGGGAGTGTAATTCGCCCATCGTATTTGCAAAAGATTCACCGGCTTTCACCCAATACTTTAAGGATGATAATGTAATACATTATGACACTTTTGATTATGGTATTATAGAATCAGATCTGTACGGAGAATATCAACCTGAGAACGTAAACACAGCACTACACGTTTTGCCTTTACTGCCCTGGAAGTTGAACAATGAAGCAATCTCCAATGGTTTCGCAAATGTATGTGGCTTTACCGGGCTTCAAGGGCGTTGGTCAGTAGCCAACAATAATCCACACACCATTACAGATACCGGGCATAACGAAGGCGGATGGCGATATCTTGGACCTCGCCTTACCAAAATGGCTGATGAGGGACCTCTTGGAATCGTCATCGGATTCGTCAATGATAAAGATATATCGCACATAATAGATAAACTTCCACGTAACGCAAAGTATTACTTCACGGCACCTTCGGTAGAGCGGGCACGCCCTGCTGATTCACTACGCGACCTTGCGGCAGAGGCAGGTATCGTAGGCCGGACATTCCCTACAGTGAAAGATGCGTGGGAAGCGGCAGCTCATGAGTTGCCGGCAGGAGGTACAATTTTTGTTGGTGGCAGCACATTCGTAGTTGCTGATTTCTATGCGTCTCTTTGACCTTTTCATATTTTAATTTGTTATTGAGATAGAACTTATTTAAAGAACTATTTTATAACTGATATGAAATTTCTTACTGACGAAAAACTCGTGATCGTAGGTGCCGCCGGCATGATTGGATCCAACATGGCTCAGACAGCCGCAATGATGCATCTCACTCCTAACATCTGCCTTTATGACGTATACGAACCGGGACTTGAAGGCGTGGCAGAAGAACTTAAACAATGTGGCTTCGAAGGAATGAACATTACGTTCACCACTGACATCAAAGAAGCTTTCACAAAAGCCCGCTATATTGTTTCATCAGGTGGTGCGGCACGTAAAGCCGGCATGACCCGTGAAGATCTTCTCAAGGGTAATGCTGCTGTAGCCGAACAACTTGGTAAAGACATACGTGCATATTGTCCGGATGTCAAGCATGTAGTGGTTATTTTCAATCCGGCTGACATTACCGGTCTTATCACCCTACTCTACTCCGGCTTGAAGCCTTCACAGGTATCAACACTTGCCGCACTTGACTCAACCCGTCTGCGTAATGAACTTGCCAAATACTTCAATATACCTGCCGATCAGATAATCAATTCGCGCACTTATGGAGGCCATGGCGAGCAGATGGCCGTTTTCGCTTCCACAACCACAGTTGCCGGACAGCCGTTGAGTGAACTTATAGGCACAAAAGCTCTACCGGAAGAAAAATGGGAAGAAATAAAACAGAATGTGATTCAAGGAGGCAAGCACATAATCGACTTGCGTGGAAGATCTTCTTTCCAAAGCCCGGCATATCTGTCTATAGAGATGATTGCCGCCGCGATGGGTGGGAAACCTTTCACATGGCCTGTTGGTACCTATGTCAACAATGGCACATACAACCACGTAATGATGGCTATGGAAACCACTATTGATGCAAACGGTGTTACCGTGCATCCCGTAGGCGGAACTCAAGAAGAAAAGAAAGAACTTGACCAAAGCTATCATCACCTCTGCAAATTGCGCGACGAGGTTATAGAGATGGGAGTATTACCACCTATAAAGGATTGGCACACTCTCAACCCCAACATAGAATGATACGACTAATACAGTAAATGACGGCTCCGCGACTATGTTTATCGCGGAGCCGTCATTTATATAATGTCTAAAATTATCAGTTCTTGAGATATCCCTCGTAAGAGGTGAAATCAATTTCAGCCTTGACGTTGAATACGTTGGTACCGAACAAAGCTTCGATCCTATCAGCAAATGCACCTGCAAAAGTGCATGTGAATTCAATTTCGGAGTCATTTCTACCCGGATTTATTTCACCCTCAAGATCCGTGATCTTGTAATCTTCATACGGAGTACCTCCGATGGTAGGTGTAAGAGACGAACAACTGAGTTTGACAGAACCATCAGGTTCAATTTCGTAGTCAACACCTGGAAACTCCATGTTAAGGGAAGGCATACCGGGCGCAAAATTAGCATTATTAATCTTAATAGCAGCCTTTTTGGTGGAGAAGTCAAGAGTCGTTACGTAGAGTGATATATTTGACTTGAATGTCTCACCCCCCTGAGGGGTTGACTCAGTAGTACCACCCATCACGAATGGTTGGTTTGAACCTGCCACCCGGTAGCGGCCATCAATGATGAAATCGAATGCCAATGCCGGCGTATACTCTGACACTACGGTACCTACGATCTCCGGGCGGTCAGTCCATTCAAGATTAAAACGGTCAAGTGATATGTACTGCCCGGTAGGAAGGGTGGCTATAGGTGCCGACATCACACGCCCCCATGTATTATTCTCAACAAGCTGCCAAGAAGCGTTATCAATGCTGATGACAGGATAGGTCTGACCGCCGATAGACATTCCAGAAATGGATATGTCAGCTTTTGATGTGGTCCAGTTCGAGAACATCTGTATTGTAACCGGGCTGCTCACAGTTGTTGAATTTATCTGACTCTCATTAAGATCGGTAACTACCGTATAGCAACGTTGAAAATCGTATCTGTAAATTGTGTCTGTGTCTTTGTTGTTGTCATTACAAGAGCCCAGAGACAGCGCGGCTGTCGTCAACAAGGCTGCAATTAGCAGTTTGTTAAGATTCATATTTTTTATTATAAGGTTGATTTATCCAGATTTTGTGCGCCAAAGTTAGCAATAAAAACGGCTCGCAGTCTATATTTAATTATAATTAACATTAACCCTGAGAGTCACACCGAATGTTGCCGGTACGCCTTGCTGTATAAACTCGTTACCCATTGACTTGAAATAGAAAGTGTCGTAACGTGTGCCAGTAATATTCTCACCCCATAGTTTTATTGTAAAAATCTGAGACTGCATGGTAAAGGATGCTCCGGCCAAGGCATAGAATGGTTGCGAGAGATCATTGCTTTCATTCCAATATATATCTCCCGCTCCACGCGCCGTAAGTTGCAACATGGGTGTGAAATCTCCGGCCTTCCAAGGCATTTCCCACAAGGCCGACACAAATAAAGTGTGCGCCGGGGCATATGGCACGCGACAGCCGCGATAATCGGCTTTACCATCGTTATATTGTCTGAACACCGCATTAGTGTATCCGTAGTTGATATTGAGAGCTACCGACTCTATCGGGCGGTAACGTAACGAAAGCTCAACGCCCATCGAACGTGTACGCCCCGCATTGGTCATGATACGGCCAGTCACAAGGCCGGGGGGAAAAACGGTAAGTTGCTGATTTCTGCAATCAATCATAAATGCAACCGCGTCCACACCTATCTTACCTCCGACCAAGTTATTACGCGTTCCTATCTCGTAATTCCAACTTGTCTCCGGCTTATAACTGACTATATCAGCCACTTTATAAGGCATGCTCAGTCCCATACTCTCCATCACACGTTGCTGCAGCACGTCGCTGAACATCTGTGTGTTGAATCCACCGCTTTTGTAGCCTTTGGTAAATGTAGCATAAACATGACCGGCATCATAGTTGTAGGTAACTGATAGCTTTGGAAGAAGTTGATTGAACGCCTGCTTCAGATGGCCGGTATCATGTATATCAACAGCCATATTGCTATATGGCTCCTTATTCCCACCATCAAGCATCTTGTAGACTGTATATGATGCATCTGCATCGCTGTTATAATCGCATGTCACACGCTCAAAATCCCATCTCAGGCCGGCATCGACATTCCACGGGCCAAAATTCACACTGCTTTCATGATAGAATGCAAACCCGCCTACAACAGTGCTGAAATGACTAAGCAACGGAAATGTCCGCATATCCCATTCAATGGGGTATGCGGGGTTCATATCATTACGTTTCTCTTCAATCAATTTTTCTATACCCGTATCATAGAAAGTAACAGGAGCGTCCATTGATGTCCGGCGCCAGAATCCGAATACGCCTCCAAGCCATGAGTATTTGCCACGGGTTCCCTTTGTGAATAGATCTTCAGTCAACGCCACTTCTCTCCGGCGCTGTGTGAGCGTAAAATAATCAGCAGGTGTAAAATCCTGGTCAAGTGTCATGTTATCATCCATATACTGAACTGACGTGAGCGAAGTCACGACCACTCTCTTTCCTGCCCACGCCACAATGAGACCATCGCTGAAATAATTACGCCGGTAGAAACATGTATCATTGTACGCAATGGATCCTGTTGTGACAGAACGGTATGGATAACCTGCCTGACGGGATATGGAGAATGTCGCTGTATTGGTAATGGTATGGTGAGCTGAAGGCGAGAATACTGTTTTCCAACGCATCCCTCCGGTATTGTCGACACCGACCTTACTGTTATTGAATTCATTGCGCCAATATCCACCATTATGGTTATAATATGCCCCTATTGATGTTGAAAGATTATCTTCCAGTTTGAAATATCCGGAAACCGAAGTTTTAACATTATTGAATCTCCCATATTCAACCATTGCCTTTAATCCCGTGAAATCACGTGGAGAGAGCGTGTATATATTAATTTGGCCGGCCATGGCATTACGACCATTTAGCACCGACTGCGCACCTCGCACCACGTCTATGGATGCGATGTCAGGAATGTCGGTATCATAGGCATCCTTGTTCAATACAGGTACTCCATCAATATTAAGCCCTACCACAGCCTGATCAATACGGGAACCGAGGCCACGCATATAAATCGAAGATGTCATTCTCGAGCCATATGCCGGTGTGTAGAAGTTTGGCACTATATCGCCAAGATTCTTGACTGCGCTGATACCAAGGCGATTGACCGTTGTAGCAGAAAAACGCGTCACGGGAGATGATCCAGTGGAAGGCATCTGCTTTATACCAAGAACTTCAATCGTATTGAGGATATGAGACTGCCCTGTGGCGGTAGTATCGGACTGCTGAGCCCTCCCTGCAAAAACCGCAGCCGACGCGGCCACCATGAGTATAATATGTTTCATGACGCAAATTTACTGCTATTTTTCCAAATAATCCTTAAAAGTAATTCATCCATTGTGCTTTTTGAGAAAAAAAACGTACTTTTGCAGTAAAATAGATAAATATTATCGCATCATGGCCTCATTACCCGCTGAAAACCCAGAACTGATAGCCCGTCTGCGCGAGCCGTCTACAGCACGCGAGGCTTTTAATGAGGTAATAGATCTGTATTCAGAGCCATTGTACTGGCAGATCCGCCGCATGGTGCAGAGTCATGACGACTCAAATGATTTATTACAGAATACATTCATGAAAGCATGGATGTCTATTGAAAATTTCAGAGGCGACGCGCGACTCTCGACATGGCTCTACAAAATTGCCATCAATGAAGCCATAACATTCCTGCAGAAAGAGCGCAAGCGTCAGTCATTGTCTCTTGATGATCAGGAAGCGGCACTCGCCGCCACGATTGAGGCTGATGATAATGTAAACGGCGACGAACTTGCAACAAAACTACGGCAAGCCGTGACACTGTTGCCCGAGAAACAACGGCTCGTTTTCAACATGAAATATTATGATGACATGAAGTACGAGGATATGTCATCCATCCTCGGCACTACAGTCGGAGCTTTGAAAGCATCCTATCACCTCGCTGTAAAAAAAATCGAGAATTTTTTTAAAAATTCCGATTAAACCATTTACCATAGCTAAAGTCAAATATCCAAAGAACAATACAATGGACAAGCAGAATGATATACTCGACAAACTCAACCGCAGTGACGGCATGACCGTTCCCGACGGTTACTTTGCCGAATTCAAGCGTCGCATGGCGGCGAGTCTGCCTGACCGGCCTGAACTCTCGGCTCCGGTCAAAAGCAACCGCACTCTTTGGTCAAGGATTCGCCCGTATGCCTACATGGCCGCTATGTTCGGTGGTATATGGTGCATGCTCAAGATGTTCACCATGCTCACCGCCACGTCTACTGTTACTCTTGACAATAATCCCGTTATTGCCGAAGCGCTCTCCAATGATGATTTCGTAAACGAATATGTCATCACTGATCTAAACCAATGGGACTATTACGACGAACTCATGGAAGACGGACTTGCTCCCGACTCATTGTTACTTGACTCTGACCAACTGTCTGATTTATCTTCTGAATTATGATCAAACGCATAGCCATAGTCTTCATTCTCCTCTCCACAGCTTTGATCCCGATGTACTCGCAGGCACAAAGTTCACTGTCTCCGGATGATCGCCAGAGATGGCTACAGGAAATAAGGACTTATAAACACGAATTCCTTACCAAGGAACTTGACTTGTCGCGTGACCAACAAAACCGATTCTTCCCTCTCTACGATGAAATGGAAGACAGGATAGAAAGCATCAACGCCCAGACCCGAGAGATAGAGGACCGTGTATCTGGAGATGCTACAGCCGGCGATATTGAGTTAACAAATGCCGCAAGAGCTTTGTTTGAACTAAAAAAATCAGAAGGTGATATAGAACTTGAATACTTCGACAAATTCAAAGACATACTACAGCCCAGGCAACTGCTAATGCTTAAAAATGCCGAGCGCAGTTTCACCCGTCAACTTGTAAACCGCCATCGCCGTCTCACCAATGGCCGTGGAATGCAATAAAAGCTATTACACACAACTTTTGGAATGAAGAAATTTATCATCTACTGTTTACTCTGTATTACCATGGCCTTGCCGGTGATGGTAACTGCTGAAGTGCATCCACAGGTAACCGATGATATATCCACAGCCGTAGTAAATATTGCAGTCAAAGCTACCGGAGTCGAAATCGTGGTAAACGATGACCAAACGCATGATGTCACAATATATGCCATAACCGGACAAATTGTAAAGCACATTAATGTCGCCGAAGGTTCCACAACGATTGATCTCGTTCCCGGCTGCTACATAGTGCGCGTAGATCGCTTATCAAAGAGAGTAGTGGTTAAATAAGCCTCTTTTTTCTCTTACCCCCTGCACCCAAAAATTAAATTATATCATACCCGTTTTGCTTTTTCATAGGAAAAAGACTACTTGACTACACATGAACGAACACATCTCAAAAATCCTTGCAGCCACAATCATTGCCGGGTCATCGGCTGTAGCTGCCGACGCACAAAATCCAGATTCCCGTTACCTGTCATGGCCGGTTTATAATGGCGATGACCTTGAATTGAGTGTTGATCCCACAGGTACCCGCTTCGCACTATGGTCACCTGAGGCAGATGCCGCCCGAGTGCTCCTTTATGACACAGACCGCAACTCTGCTCCATTTGACACCCTTGACATGGTGAAAGGCGACAGAGGAGTGTGGCGCGCATCTGTGTCACGACCTTTATACGGCAAATTCTACACTTTCAGCATCCATCATGGCGGCAAATGGTTGGCCGAGACTCCTGGAGTATGGGCCAAGGCCGTAGGCACCAACGGCGAACGCGCCGCAATTATTGATCTCGATGCTACAAATCCGGAAGGTTGGGAAAATGACAAAGGTCCCTCTGTAGATAATTTCACAGATGTTATTCTCTATGAGATGCACCATCGCGATTTCTCGATTGATCCCTCAAGCGGTATAGTACACAAAGGCAAATTCCTTGCCCTCACCGAACCTCTAACCACCAATCCAACCGGCGAATCGACGGGCATCGACCACCTGAAGGAACTCGGAGTGACACACGTTCACATCCTTCCAAGCTATGATTACAACTCAGTTGACGAAGCCAATCTGCAACTCAACAACTATAACTGGGGTTATGACCCTTTGAACTATAATGCCCCGGAAGGATCATACTCCACTGATCCAGCCAATCCGTCAACACGCATAAGCGAGATGAAGCAGATGATAAAAGCTCTTCATGATGCAGGCATTGGGGTAGTAATGGACGTCGTGTACAACCACACGGCGCAAAACGATGATTCCAACTTCTCACTGACTGCGCCTGGATATTACTACCGGCACCGCGCCGACGGTACATACTCCGACGCGTCAGGTTGCGGTAACGAGACTGCATCAGATCATCCTCAAATGGGAGATTTTATTGTCAACTCTGTTAAATATTGGGCTGAGGAATATCATATAGACGGTTTTCGCTTCGATCTGATGGCTATTCATGACACTGCTACCATGAACCGTGTAGTCGAGGAACTCCATAAGATTAACCCTTCAATCTTTGTATATGGTGAGGGGTGGACTGCCGGAGACTCCCCCCTCCCTGCTGACCGTCGCGCGTTGAAGGAGAATGTATCCAAAATGACAGGAGTCGCAGTTTTCAGCGATGATATACGCGATGCTGTCAAAGGCCATTACAGTAACGCGGCCGACCGCGGTTTTGCTACCGGAAAGCCTGGCAATGAAGAGACTGTGAAAATTGGTATTGTTGCAGCTACAGCACACCCTCAGGTTGATTATTCTCTTGGCAACAACTCTCGTTTTGCCTATGCTTCATCGCCTGAAATGATTGTCAACTATGTCTCATGTCATGATGACCTTACACTTACCGACAAACTCGCAGCCTCAATGCCGGGCTCCACTCCAGAGCAGAGGCAACGCGCCGCTCGTCTTGCACAGACTATAATCTTCACCAGTCAAGGCACACCTTTCATGTTTGCCGGAGAAGAAGTGTTCCGCGATAAGAAAGGCGTTCATAATTCATACAAATCACCTGATTCAATTAATGCCATCAACTGGTCTCTGAAACATGACAATGCTGATCAGTTCAATTATTACAAGGAACTCATCAGACTGCGTAAGGCACATCCCGCATTCCGCATGACCACCGCTGAGGATATCGCCCGTAATATCGTTTTCGACAAAGTTGATTCCCCTCTATTGATTTCCTATTCTATCAAAAACAATGCTAACGGCGATGACTGGAAAGAAATAAAACTTGTGTTCAACGGATCGGAAGATTCACACGAGGTTAAAATCCCCAAGGGAGACTGGATAGTAATAGCCCGTGACGGACAGATCAACGCCGATGGTCTTGACATCACTAAAGGGGGCAGACTTAATGTTGCTCCAACATCAGCCCTTATCCTTGCCCGTGTTAAATAACAAATCACTACACATATTAAAAAAACAGCCTCCGACGATTCGGAGGCTGTTTTTTTAATATGTGTAAATCAGATTATTTCACAACAACTTTGCGAACTTGAGTGCCGCGGACTTCTATGAAGAGACCGGCTGCAGGGGTTTCAACCTTTACACCCTGTAAGTTATAATACACAGCCTCGGCATCAATAGCATCTACTTCGGCCGATGTGATACCTGAGGCCTTGATAACTGTAAGAGTCATAGCCTCCGGATCAAAGGTAAAAGTGTAGTCTCCTTCGAGGCTTGATGCCCAGTTTTTACCTTCAACCTGCGCAGCCATGGGGGTGCCAAGTTCATTTTCTGTAAAAGTAGGAGTCTGGCCTTCTGCAGCAGCTCCGGAGATCCAGTTTGTCTGAGCCTTGGTATCGGCATCCATCTCCTTGATACCGAAATCACCGGGTACTACGGCTGAAGTAAGTGTCCATGCGCCGTTTTCCTCCTTAACCATTTCAACTGATGACCAATTCTCATCGCCGAATATCTGCCCGTGTATTGCATAACATAATACAGCTTCCTTCTCCTGACCGGTGATTACAAGGGTTTTTGCAGTAGGATTGAACACAATGTGAGGATTCTCCACATTGCCGTCCATAGGAATGTTTCCACTTGACCCACCTACGGTAAGAGAATATGTCTGGCCAAGAACAAGCTTCGCACTGCCGCCGAAGTTGGCATTATCATTTGACCATGTGCCGTCATTGATCTTGAAACCTGAGGTAAGAGTTCCATTGTAGTCAAGCACATATGTTCCGTCTCCATGATCAGTAAACAAGCATGACGCGTCTTTGGTAGTCCAGTTATTAAAACCGCCAATCAGATAATAATCGGCAGCATTGGCGCTGATTGCCACAATTGCTGCCATAAGCATAGTGTAAAATTTCTTCATAGTGATTTATTATAAAATTGTTTATATTTTCAAATTAGAAACCCCGCCGAGCCTCAATTATTTCTCGGCGGGGTTTTTTAAGGGTTCAGATGAATCTAATTATTATTTTATCACCACTTTGCGAACTACATTTCCGCGTACTTCTATATAAAGACCTGCGGCAGGAGTTTCTACCTGTACACCCTGAAGGTTATAGTAAACAGCAGGGGCATCTGTAGTTGTTTCAACATCAACTACGCCCGAACCGCTATTCTGTACAAGCACAGTTTTGTTGGCAAAGTTAACAATGAAGTCATAATTACCGGCGGGAATCATCCAGGACGCTGCTGAGCTGGCATTAACTCCAGCCTGATATACTGTAAATGGAACAGCTGTGTCCAATGTGATGGGGGTATCGTTCTCTGAAGCACCAAAACGGTCCGCTGAGTTTACAGTATCCCAATCACTACCTACTGTGGAAGCAAAGGTGAAATAACCGTTACCTTGATCATCGGTAGCATAAATCTGAACTTTGCTGATAGAGAATGTGTAGCCATCTTTAGTAAGTGCCTTTGCGTCTGCAAGATTCCATACCAAGCTGTTTTCCGT
Organism: Odoribacter sp.; assembly: GCA_023663145.1. Taxonomy (GTDB): domain Bacteria; phylum Bacteroidota; class Bacteroidia; order Bacteroidales; family Muribaculaceae; genus CAG-873. The sequence continues at coordinate 139,733 of JAMPHZ010000001.1, read as the reverse complement.
AAGATTACCGAGAATGAAAAGAGTTTCCGGAACACCGACAACAGGAACTTCACCAGTATATTCACCCTGATCTCCCTCGGTGGTATAGAGATGGTTGGCAACTGCCACAAAGTCTCCGGTCTGTTCGGCTCCTTCTTCACCGGCTGCGATACCGTTGGTAAAGATCACGCCAGTTGTACCGGCAGGTACAGTATATGAATAGATATCATTGGCATTTCGGGCCAGACTTACTTCCATAGCTGTGCCGGGGAATGTGTTTTCCTCGTCACCACCCCAGTAGTAGATATGAGGGGCTTCCCAACCAATAGTATTATAGAAGTATACGGTGAACGGATCTGATGGAATTATTGGATCATCGCCACCTACAAGAGTGACCTTGATCTGGTTTGTAGCGCAGTTATATTCAACATTGTAAACCGAGGATGCTGTAGCACCGGCGATAGTAACGCCTGCACCATCCATCGTATCTTCATAAAGTTGTGTCCATTCTCCTGCTACCAAGGCATTGCCATCGGAAACATAATACACATCTGCAGTTCCGTTCCATATTTTGATTTTGAAAGCGCTTGTTCCTATAGCCAGATTCTCGTGGATGCTCACACCCTCTGCGTTAGGATTCACACCGTTGTCAATCCAACTGTTGAAATCACCAAGCACATTCACATACCATTTTGAGTAGTCAACAACAGGGTCAGGATCATCACCACCTTCGCTCTTACCTGTAACGGTGAGAGTCATAGCCTCGGGATCAAATGCAAATGTATACTCACCGGCACCGATTGAGAAGTTTGTACCTTCAACTTTACAAGCGATGGGAGTATCAAGGACTACAGCGGCTGCGCCGGCCGAGCTGATCCAATCAGTCTGAGCCTTGGTAGAAGCGTCCATTACCTTTATACCAAAGTTTCCTTTCTGTACAGTGGCTGACAGAGTCCATACACCATCATTCTCGATCATGTCTTCTGTTGACCATGATGATACGCCGAATATATCGCCGTGAATACCGTAAACATACTTAGCTTCTGCCTCCTGGCCTGTGATCACAAGGGTTTTTGCAGTAGGATTGAACACAATGTGAGGGTTCTCCACATTGCCGTCCATAGGAATGTTTCCACTTGACCCACCTACGGTAAGAGAATATGTCTGGCCAAGAACAAGCTTCGCACTGCCGCCGAAGTTGGCATTATCATTTGACCATGTGCCGTCATTGATCTTGAAACCTGAGGTAAGAGTTCCATTGTAGTCAAGCACATATGTTCCGTCTCCATGATCAGTAAACAAGCATGACGCGTCTTTGGTAGTCCAGTTATTAAAACCGCCAATCAGATAATAATCGGCAGCGTTTGATGCTATTGCAACAAACATAGCACACAAAAGAAGGTAGAATTTCTTCATAACTTTTGTTAGATTATAAGGTAAATAAGTAAGTATTAGTTGTCAAGCAAATACATTGCTTGTGTTATTCTATAAAGCAATGCAAAGGTAGACAATTTTTCATTCTATGTATATTAAAATATGTTAAATATGAAAAATTGTCACATATTTGTCGTTTGGCATTTGTTTTGCTCTGAAAGATTTAAAACAATAACTCTACATCTATTATATTATGGCAAAAGGAACCATAGGGGTAACAACAGAAAACATTTTCCCCGTAATCAAAAAATTTCTATACAGCGACCATGAGATATTCCTGCGTGAACTCGTCAGCAATGCTGTGGATGCGACACAGAAACTCAAGACTCTTGCTTCATTCGGCGAGTTCAAAGGAGATACAAATAACACGCAGGTACGTGTTACTATTGACCATGAAGCAGGGACATTAACCGTGAGCGATTGCGGTATCGGTATGGATTCTGACGACATCGAGAAATACATCAATCAGATAGCATTCTCCGGAGCCGAGGAATTCCTTTCTAAATATAAAGACAGTGCCAACTCGATCATCGGCCATTTCGGCCTCGGGTTCTACTCGGCATTCATGGTAGCCAAGAAAGTTGTGATAAACTCTTTGAGTTATAAAGATGGAGCTGAGTCTGTGCGATGGGAATGCGACGGCTCGCCCGCTTATTCCATGGATAAAGGCGACCGCACAACCCGCGGCACCGACATAATACTATATATAGACGACGACAGCAAGGAATTTCTTGAACAATCTCGTATTGATAGCCTGCTCAAAAAATATTGCCGGTTCCTCCCCGTTCCGGTAATATCAGGAAAAGAGCAGGAATGGAAAGATGGAAAGATGGTCGACACCGACCGCGACAAAGTCATAAACGCCACCGAGCCCCAATGGATGAAAAAGCCTTCGGAGCTCACAGATGATGACTACCGCAACTTCTATCATGAACTTTACCCAGGGCAAGACGACCCATTGTTCTGGATCCACCTCAACGTTGATTACCCGTTTACACTCACCGGTATATTGTTCTTCCCCAAAATAAAGAATAATTTCGAGGTAACGAAAAACCGCATCCAGCTATATTGCAATCAGGTCTATGTGACTGACTCAGTCGAAGGTGTAGTTCCTGAATTCATGATGCTTCTGCAAGGTGTCATTGATTCGCCTGACATACCGTTGAACGTATCACGCTCGTATCTGCAAAGCGACACCGCTGTCAAGAAAATCTCAGGGTACATCACCAAGAAGGTTTCACAGCGCCTTGAAGACCTGTTCAAAGCTGACCGCAAGAACTTCGAAGAGAAGTGGCCTGACATCCGTATTTTCATTGAATACGGCATGCTGACCGATGAAAAGTTCTGCGATGCAGCCCTTAAGTTCCTTCTTCTTGAAGACACTGACCACAAGTTCTTCACTGCCGAAGAGTATAAGACACTTGTCGAGCCTAACCAGACAGATAAAGACGGTAATCTGGTATATCTTTATACCACTGATCCTGTGGCTCAATATAATTACATCAAGGCAGCCAATGACCGAGGTTATAACGTGCTGCTCATGGGCGGCCAGCTCGACAACCACTTTGTGGCTCTGCTCGAACAAAAATTTGAGAAGACACGCCTTGTGCGCGTTGACTCAGACGTTCTTGACAACCTTATCAAAAAGGACAATGGCCGCACAGTTGATCTGACCTCAACCCAACGCAATATCCTCACTACACTGTTCTCATCACAGACACCGCAGGTTGACAAGGCTATGTTCGTAGTATCGTTTGAGGCTCTTGCCCCTGCTGATCGCCCCATTGTTATAACTCAGAACGAGTACATGCGCCGTATGAAAGACATGGCAGCGCTGCAACCCGGCATGAATTTCTACGGTGAACTGCCCGACAGTTATACATTGGCTGTCAATACATCGTCGCCAATAATCGAGAATATAACCAGTCAAGCCACTGAAGCTCTTGCCTCGCAGATAACTCCGCTTGAAGAAGAAATCAACGATAAAAACACAGAAATAGAAAAAATACGCGCCACGGTGAAAGATGGTAAACCTGACGCAGAACAACAACAGAAGACCGATGAGCTGCAGAAAGCAGTATCAGATGCACGCGCCCGTCAAGAAGAAATAATAAAGGCATACGCAAAAGACATGCCACAGGTCAACCAACTCATTGATCTCGCCCTGCTCGGCAACGGACTGCTGAAAGGAAAAGATCTCAGCAACTTCATCGACCGCTCGTTAAGTCTCATAAAATAAAACATCCACGTTTTTACTATATAGAAAGCGCTCTGCCGATGTTGAGGCAGAGCGCTTTCTATATAGTAAAATATCAAAGGGCTATCTTAAGTGTTGACCAGCTATGCCCGTTGAAAGCACTGACAATATAGATACCGGAAGGCAACCGTGACAAATCAAACTCCCCACATGATATGCCGGCGGCTTCAGTCACCTTTGTTCCTGTCGGGTTATAAATAACAAGTTGCGAATTATCATTTGCCCCTCGCATAAGCAACGTGCGGCCTTCAAGACTGATACCTGATGAGACTACGATATCGTCAACACCGGATTGCTGTCCATAAACTGCTATCAATTCTCCAGAAATATCATAAAGTGAAACTTTCGTATAAACCTTCAGAGGCGACGGGCTCTCTTCCATGTTGAAGATACCGGGAAAACAGATCAGATTATCAATTCCGCCAAACTTGTCAAGCACATAATAATCCACGCCAAAAGGACAGTTATTACGCATATGCATCTCTACAAAATCATGCGATGAATAGTTGACCTGTCGCTTGTCAATGACAGTTCTTGTATTGGCCGATAGCGCTGACCTATTATATTTATCATAATCAGAATCATCATCAAACAATCTGATTATATCCGATTTATCAAGCGCAAAATCATAAACCATAGCCTCTTTTCCGGATTGAAGTATATAAGCGCCTCCTGAAATCTCATTCAGATCATAAACCGAAATGTCATCAGCGGTCATCATATACACTTTGCCGGCTTCCTCTCGCATATAAGCCGCTATAAAAGTCCGCGATGTACCCTTATAATCATACTTGACATGTAGATCGTGATACTGTGTTCCATTTATCACACGAGTACCTTCAAACCACTCGCTTATGACAGCCAGGTCATAATTCTCATCGTATGACTCATGAACCTCGACCTCAGTCTGGCGCACTAATCCTTCATTTACAATGTAGTTTTGAGATATGTCGCGCATCGGCGACTTAATAGATAAAGAACGTGGCCAAGTCTGACATCTCTTATTTTCCCCGGAAAATGTTATAATAATATCATTAATATTTGACACATTTAAATTTACTTTACCCATATAAATATGACTTTCTTCTGTGCTTTTGTTATACACTGAGGCAATAACATCAGAAGGTACAGTAAATGATATATTTGAAGTATTGTCACTATTTGTTTTTTCTGTTACTGCAACACTAATGTTTGTTGGCGTTTCTGAATACATTTGCAAACTTGGATCGCCAAAACAATGGAATAGACGACATGTAAGTTCCATACGCGGATCAGCAGATCCATATCGGTATCTTAACTGGGCAAAGGCTTGATTTAGCATAATACCCAATCTATTTGAATGAGACTGAGTATGCATCATTTCCAATTCACACCTAGAATCGAAAGTTTCATTCCAAATACTTTTAAATAAAGCAAAAGAAAAAATGTCATTGTATCCTGAATATGAAACGTCAGAAGCTGCAATTACGCCAACCCCGCCTCCATTATCATACTTTAACAGCCTTTCTGCTAGACAATCCTTTTCATAATTAAAACAGCCTGTAGAACAGCATATACTGAAAATAACAGGAGTCATTTCTTTGTTATCTAAAATGTTTACATGCGAATTTGTAAATGAAATATTTTGCCAACTTTCTTCATTGCCATGTCCCCTATATAAAATATAAGATATACCGTCATCTATCTGTGAAACGATTCTATTTCCATTCGCATTCCAATCATAATTTGGTTTTCGTAGATTATCAGGGATTAATGAGTCTAACGTTATATACAACGACTCAGGGGTAATATTTTTGGGAACCTTTATTCTACTTTCCTTCCATCTTAACGGCGAACAGTTTTGCCCGGCATAGTACTCTCTGTGTACCAGGAATCCCTTAGAAACAGATTTATCTAATATTTCCTCAGCAGTTAATGTGAACCTACGGCCATCATTTATCAAACTATTCTTTATCGGTTCAAATAATGCAGCATGCAAAGCGTTCTTATAGAATGAACTTTTTGTACATGGCGATTTTTCATATGCAATAATCTTGTCAAAAACCGCTTCTGCTTCAATATTATTTTTTACTGGTATTCTCCCATAATAAATATCAGGTATAATATCAGATTCACCATCTAAGCAAGCATAATCAAAATCTGTTGCGTACTTGCCATATAATATGTTATAATGATCATAATAAAAAGTAGGTATATCTTCAACATCTCCGACTATCAATAGATATCTAAGAAATGAGTCACCATTCCATATATCTTTAATACGGTCTTTTACTTTATCCGTAGTCCAATTATTACTTAGCTCCACATAAACTTTAAATCCCAACTGACGTTTCCATTCTGCGAATTTTTGAACTGAAGTTTGAAACTTAGGAGTTGAAATTATAATATAGCTTTCATTATCGCGCATTAGATTGAAGCTACTCAATTTTGATGGTTGTGATGTAACTATTTCTTTAGAAACAAAATCTTCAGAATTTATTACAAATGAACTAAGAAATGGATCATCATATTCCAACTCTTGTCTCATCATAGCTCGATTACCCACCTTCTCCGTATCAGGAACAATACGCACCGTATAAGTAATCTTTCTAACTAAACGGATTATATTGTTTTCGTAATCAAACTGCACAGGCATAATATTAACTGAGAAGATAGGGATATCACGGTAAATCTGTAATTCATTACATTCAACCACATTTGTTGGATAAAACCCCTTATATGGACTAATTAATGGTAAATCGTCAATGTCCATAGCAAGTCTTGACTCTATCTGAGGGTCTTTTGCAGATTCAACAGAGCCCACTATATCAATATATTCAACCGCAGATAACTCTACTGTGGCTGTAGAACTTTTTGGTAACGCGAACGAATCGCTCTTGAACGGAAGATTGGGTAGGCCTGAACTTCCGATATTAGGAAACCCAGGAATATTCCACCTAATCTGATTTGAAGAGTTTACAACGGCCTCTGCATTCGGTATTAAATATGTAACTTCATATCCATCAGAGGTTTTAACGATTGAAACCGACGGACACGAAAGGTCGTCGGTTGTGGGCAGACCTGTAGTAAAATCTACAATAGTCTGAGCCTTTGCAACAGCCATGCATAATGGCAGTAACAGAATAAGCACAAGTTTTTTCATAGTTCGAGGTTTTAATGCGTCACCGCAAATTTACTTATTTTTTTTTATAATTCAACTTTTTATAACATTTTCATGATTTAGACACCAATTTATCACCTTTTTGTAACATCTATAAGTGAAAAAATGTCATATTTATAAATTACGTAAGTATAGCGAACCTCTTATTAACCCAGAGCGTTCTAAAATCATGAAAAAACTGATTTATATAATTATTGCTCTCGCAGCCAGTGCAGTCTGGTCATGCCAAAGCAGTGACATTTTCAAGGAATTGCCACAGACTGTCTCAAGATTTGTGAGCGACTATTGGCCCAACCCTGCCATAGAATCTTTCACCCAGCCCCATCCTGACACAATAAAGGTTGTGATAAAGAACGGACCGACACTAACTTTTGACAGTGATTACCTATGGACTGAGATAGATGGTAACGGCATGCCTCTGCCTCAGATATTTCTTTTTGATCAATTACCCGACAAACTTTATGACTATATCTCGGGAGGAGACATGACCGGTGAAGTCTTTGATGTATCACGCAATCCCAGGCTTTACACAGTCAAACTGCTCGACTCACACCTGCGCTACGACATAGCTACAGCTACGGTTACCCAACAGTGAAAAAAAATCGCTGCGCGATAGCTAATTATCAATTTTTTGTTTAACTTTGCACTTGTCAAGTACAAAGAAATGAATGAGCAGTCACTGAGCCGGCTATACCTTAAAGACACTGCATTCTCCAAGCTGATGCAGCGGCGCATTTTCAATGTGCTGCTTGTTGCATCCCGTTATGACGCGTTCATGATGGAAGAGGATGGCCGTGTTGACGAGCAGCTTTACATGGAATATGTATCGCTGAGCCTGAGTTCGCCTCCGCGGGTCACGCGTGTTTCAACCATGGCGGAAGGTGCGGCACTTCTTGCATCGTCTCATTTCGACATGGTGATCGTAATGCCCGGCGGTGATCTTGCCGAGTCGATTGAAGGTTGCCGACAAATCAAGGCCTCCCACCCTGATATCCCGCTGATTGTGCTGACTCCATTTTCAAAAGAGGTATCAAGGCGGCTTGCCCATGAAGATCTGTCATCAATTGATTACGTGTTCAGTTGGCTTGGCAACATGGATTTGCTCCTTGCCATTATAAAATTACTTGAAGACCGCCTGAACGCAGTCGACATAACCGATGTGGGAGTGCAGATGATAATGGTGGTTGAAGACTCGGTAAGATTCTATTCCTCCGTGCTGCCGCATATCTACAAATTTCTGCTGTCACAATCACGCGAGTTCTCGACAGAAGCACTCAATGAGCATGAAGCCATGCTGCGCATGCGTGGTCGCCCGAAGGTAATGCTTGCACGCGATTATGAAGAGGCTATCGCCCTCTATGAACAATACGGTGACAACATGCTCGGTGTTATAAGCGATGTATCTTTCATGCGTGGCGGCGTGAAAGACCCTCAGGCCGGTCTCAAATTAGCCAAATGGTTACGGTCGCAGGACCCGCATCTGCCCCTTATCATTGAATCGTCGGAGACCGACAACGCCGAAAAGGTGAAAGAAATTGGAGGTGTGTTTCTTGACAAAAACTCAAAGAAACTGCCGGTTGACCTTGGTGAGGCCATAATGAGTAACTTCGGATTCGGAGATTTTATCATACGGGACCCTCATACAGGCAACGAAATCATGCGTCTGCGTGATCTTAAGTCACTACAGAAAAGCATTTTTGATATACCCGATGAGGCATTGTTCATTCACGCCTCCAACAATGACATATCACGATGGCTCTACAGCCGCGCACTCTTCCCTATAGCTGACATAATCAAACGCCACAGATTCGAGTCAATTGCCGACGCACCGGCTGCCCGCCAACTCTTTTTCGAGCTGATTGTAAAATACCGCAAAATGAAAAACCGCGGTGTTGTGGCAGTGTTCCGCAAAGACCGTTTTGACCATTACAGCAACTTCGCACGCATCGGCCAGGGATCGTTAGGCGGCAAAGGGCGCGGCCTCGCCTTTGTCGACTCGATAATCAAGAAAAACCCCATATGTGACAACTTCTACGGCGCTACCATTTCGATTCCTCGCTCAGTTGTTCTGTGCACCGACATTTTTGATGAATTCATGTCAGTCAACCGGCTCTACCCGTTGGCACTGAGCGATGTACCTGATGAAGACATACTGTCTCATTTTTTAGCAGCACGGCTGCCTGAGCGGCTTGTAGAAGATTTCTTCGCACTCTTCGAAGTTGTTGACCGCCCGCTCGCCGTAAGATCCTCAAGCCTGCTTGAAGATTCCCACTACCAGCCTTTTGCCGGTATATACTCGACATATATGGTGCCATACGTAACCGACCGATACGAACGGCTCAGGTTATTGAGCGACGCCATCAAAGCCGTGTATGCCTCTGTATTCTTCAAAGCATCGAAAGATTACATGGTGGCTACCAGCAATATCATAGATCAGGAAAAAATGGCTGTTATCATACAGGAAGTGGTAGGTAACGAATATAAAGACTGCTACATGCCAAATTTCTCAGGTGTAGGGCGCTCTCTGAATTATTATCCCCTTGGCGATGAGCAACCCGAAGACGGAGTGGCCGAAATCGCCGTCGGATTAGGCAAATATATTGTCGATGGTGGTGTAGCATTAAGGTTCAGTCCTCTTCACCCCGAACACGTACTACAGACATCTACTCTTGATCTGGCTCTGCGTCAGACCCAGACGAAACTATGTGCCCTGCCCATGTCACCCCAAAGTGACAGGACCATATCACCCGACGATAGTTTCAACATACTTACCCGCCCCGTACAGGACTTCGCCGACACCGGCGCCCTCCGTTACATAGCGTCAACATATGACGCCCGCGACGGCATACTCAAGGATTATGAGGGGGGGCCGGGGAGACGTGTGATAACCTTCAACAATGTGTTGCGTGACAGAGTCTTCCCTCTCGCTCCTGCAATTGATTTCATGTTGCGTCAGGGGCAGAACGCGATGCAACGACCAGTCGAAATAGAGTTCGCCGGAGTCATCTCACCGGGAGCCTCAGGCTCACCTGTTGACAAAGGCCACATATATTGGCTTCAGATACGCCCCATAATTGACCGTAAGGAATTGGTTACTGACGTCATGCTTGATGTAGAAGCATCATCGATAGTCCTGCGCAGTTCAACAGCCATTGGCAACGGATCAATCGACGATGTTCATGATATAATCTACGTAAAACCTGATACATTCGACTCACTGAACAATAAAAGCCTTGTGCCTGTTCTACAAGAACTGAACCGCCTGTATACCGACCGTGGCGAGGGATATATCCTCATCGGCCCGGGCCGATGGGGCTCGAGCGACAGCGCATTGGGCATACCTGTGCATTGGAGCGATATATCAGCCGCACGCCTTATAGTAGAGGCTTCGGTTGGCGACTATCGCCCCGAGCCGAGCCAAGGCACACACTTCTTTCATAATCTCACATCATTCGGTGTGGGGTATTTTACAATTGACGAGCGTGACTCCGGCTCAATATACGACACCGGCCGCCTGGAGGCAATGGATGCCGTATTTGACGACTCCCGGGTACGTGTGGTTCACTTCGAAAATCCTTTGACAATTACAATAAACGGCCGAAAAGGCGTTGGCATAGTCTCAACTGCCCCGCCGGCTGATTCTAAAACTAACGAGCCATGAGTTTCTTCAAGTCACTAAAACGTGGCCTCGGTTTTTCAGATGACGATACCGAAGCTGACGATATTCTCTTCGCCGACACCGCCGAAGACACCTCTCCCTCGCAGGAGCAAAAAAAAGTTGGAGTGCCAACGCCATCTACAAATAGCACACAGGTAGAACCTGTCACATTTGACCACGGCAAACAAGAACTGATTTTTGAGAAAGTCCTCCAGATTTTCAATGAATCACTACCGCCCTTTCTTGCCAATAGCATCGACCGTCAGGCCCAAGTCAAATATCTACGCGAGTCACTTGACAGCGGCGTCAAAGCTTATCTTGACTCGCTACAAGCTTCAGCCGAGGCCTATTGTGAAGCACGATGGAAACAAACCCGTGAGAACATGAGCGCCGAACTTGATGCAATAAAAGCCAAAGCCGGTGACATAGAAAAGAAATCAGCTGACATGCAACAAAAACAACTGAGCGCCGACCGCCAAAGGCGCGCGCTCAGCGACCGGGTGCACGACCTTGAGGCCCAGGTTGTGACTCTCGAAGCCGAACGCGAACAGTTTGAGCTTGAGAACCGCTCGCTTGTCAATCGACTGAAAGTAGCCGGCGTGCAGCAAGAAGACGTAGACAGCGCCCGCACAGAGATCGAACGTCTCAAAGCCGAGATAAAGAAAATGCGAGAGAATCCTGCCGACGCACAGGCTGCTCAGGCTGATGCAATGAAAATTCAGATTGATGAAATGACGCAGGGCATACAGTCACTCAAAGAGCAGAACCGTGTGAGCAATCAGATGCTTGAAGAGATGCGCAAGAACCTCGCATCGGCCAACAAGCGCCTTGGAGAACGCGACACACAACTTGCTGAAGCCAAGGATACCGTAACTCAGGTGACCGATGCCATGGAGAAGAAAATGCTCGAAGTCGACGAGATTCTTGCAGCCAATAAACGCACAATCAACCAGCAGAAAGCCTGGCTGTCAGAACGAGACTCGCGCATCGAATCACTCAACAACACCATTGCCGAGAATCTCAAGATGCAAGCCAAACGCGAGCATGAGCTACAGGCCGAAATCGATATGCTCAAACGGTCATACGCGCCCAAACTTCCACAACAACCCAAGAATGAACCGAAGGCTCATAAGGTAGTGAAATTCGAAGAAGAACAGCCTGAGCCCACCGCTACTCCGGTAATCAGCGAAGATGATCTGTCGGCCATCGAAAAGACATTTGAGTCGGAGGAATGGTTCACCAAGAATCCTCCGGCGCCAACTCCGTCCATGCGTTCAAATGCAGCGACAGACGAATTCGGATACAAAGAGCCGCCCAAACGCGATAATTCGCGACAAAATCCATCACAGTTATCACTTTTCTGATTTTTACAATGTATTTAAAACATCTCATATTAGCCTGCTCATTGTCTGCCGCATATGCGACCGCAGCCATGAATGTACATGATATAAAACCATATGTTTATCCTGATAATCGCCCTGCAGCCCCCAAAGGATTTACATATGCTCCGGATGGGGAAAGCTACTTTCTGCTGTCTGAAGATGCCCGACGCATTGAACGATACGATACCCGAAGCGGAAACCTTATTGACACTCTATTCAATGTTGAACGTGCACGTGAAACTTCAATAGCCTCCATCGAAGGTTTCACATTAAGCCCTGATGCTTCAAAAATAATAGTATGGAGAGATGCCACTCCAATTTACAGGCGTTCCTTTACTGCCGAATATTTTGTATATGAGGTGCGCTCACGCATATTGTCACCTCTTAGCAAAAACAAAAATCGCCAGCAGACTCCCTTATTCTCTCCCGACTCCCGGATGGTGGCATTCGTGGCAGATAATAACATTTATGTCGCCAAACTCGATTATCATAGCGAAGTAGCGGTAACTGATGACGGCTCGGCAGGGCGTGTTATAAATGGTGTACCAGACTGGGTATACGAAGAAGAATTCGCCACATCATGTTCAATGACGTGGGCTCCCGATAATCTAAATCTGTGTTATCTCAAATATAATGAGACTGATGTCCCGACCTATCCCATGACGCGCTATGACGGTCTGTATCCACAAGTGTGGACATACAAGTACCCGGTTGCAGGAGAAAAAAACAGCACCGTGACACTCCACAGCTACGATGTGGAAACACGTAAGACCAAAGATATATCTCTGCCCGACAACCGCATAGAATATATACCGAATATCGGATACGGCCCAAATCCTGAGACTCTTGTCGTAGCCACTCTCAACCGCGACCAAAGCCTATGCCGGATTTACAAGGTCAATCCAAAGTCAACCATCGCCAAAGAAATATATTCCGAAGAATCTGATTCATGGATTCTTCCTGCAACTTACGAAGATCTTCGACTCGAACCTGACAAAATGGTTGTAACATCATGGCGTGACGGAAATACAAAACTATATTTCTATAACTACAATGGTGTCGAAACCCAGTCACCGGCCACCGGTGATGTAGACATCACAGCCTACTATGGAACAGATACCCAAGGAAATATATACTATCAGGCCGCCGCACCCACACCGCTTGACCGAACAGTGAAACGTCTTGACCGCAAAGGCAACGTGACCACATTGTCACCATCCACCGGAACAGGTTCAGCATCATTTGCTCCTGGCATGAAATACGCGGTGATGAGTTACAACTCACCATCGCAGCCTCCCGTCTACACAATGGTGACCGTAGGCAACGGCAAGGAGCTAAGGGTGATTGAGGACAATGCCTCATATGCCACCGGAGCGCTTCAACGCGTTGCTGCACGTGAATTTTTCACAATGCAGAGCGACGGAAACACACTTAACGGATATATTGTGAAACCACGCGACTTCTCGCCCTCAAAGAAATATCCTGTAGTAATGTACCAATACAGCGGACCCGGCTCGCAGGAGGTGCTCAACCGTTGGCAACTTGACTGGATGGATGCCTATGCAGCACAGGGCTTCGTGATAATATGCGTTGACGGGCGAGGAACAGGCGGTCGTGGCCGTGATTTTTGCGACATAGTTTACAAAAATCTCGGATATTACGAAACCATTGACCAAATAGCGGCTGCACGCTACGCCTCCACATTACCTTATGTAGACCCTTCCCGTATAGCCATATACGGTTGGAGCTACGGAGGATATGAAGCACTTATGTGCGCCACCGCCAACGACGCGCCTTACAAGGCTGCTGTAGCGATAGCTCCTGTAACCGACTGGCGGTTCTATGACACAGTTTATGCCGAACGTTACCTCCAGACTCCGGGGCAGAATGATGACGGTTATAACTCATCAGCGCCACTAAAGCGCGCCGCGCGCCTTAATTGCCCTCTGCTTATAATGTATGGCACATCGGATGATAATGTTCACCCAGAAAACACTATTGAATTTGTAAATGAGCTCGAAGGTTGCGGAAAATTCTGCGACATGCTGCTATTCCCCAACAAGAACCACTCTATCTATGGCGGCAACGCCAGAGCGGTAGTATACCTCAAGATGCTCGATTGGCTTAATATCAATCTTTAATCATGCCTAAAAACGACGAAAACGCTACCCGGCGGCTATTCATGTCGCAATGGCTCATGTGGGCTGTGACAATGCTATCATTTGCCGTGGTATTGGTGCTCCCGTTCTTTATATCAAAGACATGGTTGCCACTGCCGGTAGCCCTGTTCGCATATACCCTACTCGTATATTCGCGCCGAATTTCAAACGCTGACAATCCGGGATGTGTTCTCATCCTGCGCTACGGCATGTCAGTGCTTATATGGACTGCGATAGTCATGGAGACTATAAACATATTAAACTCCCGCATGCTCCTTGACGGACTTATCGATTGGTCAAACTCCAACCGGGAGATTCCCTACATAACATGCCTGATACTCTCCCCTGTAATGGTATTGGTGGCACTATGGCAACTCATCATGAGTGGACGCACACGCTTCTGCGATAACTGCCGGGCACGCAACGGGTATGTATACGGCAGCAATGTTGTGTCTCGCATATATGAAAACGAGTCACGGTACCAACTTCAACTCATACTGCTTGTAAGTATTGCAATGGCTGCAGTACAATGGTGGTATTACGCGGCATACTACATAAATATCAACATGAACCGGCCCGACCGGTTTTTCTTCAATTTAATGCCGGTGGTAATCTACCTGTTCATGATATTCTTCATGCTCACCCGTTACACCAACATGAGCCGTATCATAGGGCCTCTCACGGCCTGCGACGGACGTGACTATTCAGTCGTTCGCTATCTTGTGCTTGCCGGAGACTGCCTGCTACTCTCAAAAGGCACTGACGGTAGATGGGACACACCGGCCACCGCCGATGTTAATCCACGGGAATTCCTGTCACAGGCTGATGCTGCACGCGAATTTGCAAGCATAAGCGGTATCGAAGGAACCGACCTCAAGTTCCTTTTCACCAATAAAAGCCATGACAACAGCACTGAAATCATACACTACGCCGCCTTTCTTGAAGGAGATTGCAATGAAGCCGCATCGGGCCGCCTCAGCGGGCAATGGCTGACTCTCGACATGCTTGACCGCATGCTCAAATCAGCCCAACTGTCGGCCGAACTTGCCAATGAGATTTACAGGATATTCACAATAACCATGGCATGGAAAACATACCGCCCTGACGGGAAGAGACGCTATCCCATAAAGCGGTACCGCCCTACATTCCGTTTGCGCGACCTTCGGAACTGGAACGTAGATTATGACGACATGCATTGGTTCAATGTAGCTAATAATAACGAAGACCGCCGGTTCTTCAAAACCCGACGGCTATGGCAACGCCTCACAGGACAGACTGTAAGATGATGGAATGCCCCATGCTCATAATTACCGGACCAACAGCCAGCGGCAAGACAACACTTGCTGTGGCTGCCGCACGCCACTTCGGCGGCGAAATCATAAGTGCCGATTCGCGGCAGGTTTACACCGGTATGGACATAGGCACCGGCAAAGACATAGAAGAATATGGCGATGTGCCGGTGCACCTTATCGACGTTGCTCCGGCAGGTGACAAATACAACCTGTTCAGATTCCTTCATGATGCCAATATTGCAATCGACGCAATCCGTTCAAGAGGGAAACTGCCAATCATCGCCGGAGGCACAGGAATGTATGTCGAAGCGCTACTCAATGGACTCCGTCTGCCTCAAGTGCCTGAAAACCCCGAACTGCGCCAAAGGCTTGGCGACAAAGACCTTGAGGAATTAACCGCAATTCTCGCCAATATGAAATCATTGCACAACCGCACTGACATTGACACTGCACAACGGGCCATCAGAGCCATTGAGATTGCTGAATATTACCGGGAGCATCCTGATGAAGCCGTAAATGCCGTGCCACATCCGGTTGAAGGTGCTGTAATTGTGTGTATTGACATCCCCCGACAGCAACGCCGGGAACGTATAACAGCCCGTCTGCACAACCGCCTTGAGCACGGTATGATCGATGAGGTCAAAAAGCTACTCGACAGTGGTATCCGTCCCGACGATCTTATTTATTATGGCCTTGAATATAAATTCATCACCGAGTATCTTATAGGCAAGCGTGACTATCAATCTATGGTCAACGATCTTGAGATAGCGATCCATCAGTTTGCAAAAAGGCAGATGACATGGTTCCGGGGCATGGAACGACGTGGATTTACGCTCAACTACATACCATATGATGTAGACCCTCAGGAATTTTGCAAATGCGTCGAATCATTAGTGTCATGAAATACGCGTTAATCCTGCCTCTGTGCATCTCAGCATGTTTTACAACAAGTGCAGCCACAATGGAGACAGTCGCCGACACTACCCTTGCCTTACCTGCCGAAACCATTACGTACCATCTGCGCGTGAAACCGCCAAGTCGAGGAACATCAGTCGCAGAAATTCGTTGGCAGCATCCTGACAGCGCAGGATATCACTTCGCACGCTTTGAATACAATGGGTCAGGAGCCCGCGAGACATGGGATAACTCCGTGGATCTTACAACCGGATATAAACACAATGACCGTGAGGTTATAAATACCAACAATGTGCGCGTGCCAGATGACCCTGTCACTTCTGGAATATCATTAAAACTTGATTTCGCCCGACGCAGCGGTGCTGTAATAATGGTTGGCTGCACAAGGGCAGCCGCAACAGTGGAAGTGCCATTTTGTGGAGAAACAGACACACATATTACCGTGCAGATATCGGGCATCAGGAATGTGCAGCTTAACCGTTTGGACATCACCGACGGTAACATACCCCAATGGTGCAGGTTTGAGTCAGTCGAAGATCTGGCAGCCTATCTTGACACATCCGAGAACGCAACCGAGGGATTCTGGCAATACTATGACCGGCACACCGACCCTCAACGGGCCTCAATCGGTGGTTACTATAGCCTCGCCACAATTGCCAACGGTACCGGTGGCTACGACATTATATACCTTGGCGGCAGCGATGACAACCGATGGCAACCATTGCGCATCAAAGGGAGGCTCACGCGTGCCGTTTTTCCCGGGTTGTATGATCTGCAATGGTTTGACCCCGATGGCATCGCAATACCGTCGCAGAACGACGCCGTCATGACCGAATCACTACTAACATTAAATTTCCCTTATTGGAAAGCCTCAATGCGCTTTTCACGTGTTAAACCATAATGGAACAGGAATTTTCATCAACATTACTTGAAAATGCAGTTACTGAGCTATCCCGGTTACCCGGTATAGGCCGCAAAACTGCGCTCAGGCTCGCATTATACATGCTACGACGCGACGAGAATGAAGCCGTATCACTCGGAAACGCACTGATTGCCATGAGACAAGGCATAAAATACTGCAGTGTGTGCCATAACATCTCGGAAAACGATGTATGCGACATCTGTTCCAATCATAGTCGTGATGCTTCAACACTATGCGTAGTAGAGAACGTAAAAGACGTAGTGTGTGTCGAACGCACCGCCACATTCCGCGGGTTATACCACGTGCTCGGGGGGTTAATATCACCTATTGACGGTATCGGGCCTTCTGATATTGAGATAGCATCTCTTATTGCACGGGCAGCTATGCCGGAAGTAAAAGAAATAATCCTTGCTCTAAGCCCTACGATGGAAGGTGACACCACAGGCTACTACATCAACCGCCGGTTAATCGACTGCGGCAGAAAAGATCTTAAAGTGACCAGACTGGCCCGCGGTGTAGCAGTGGGAAATGAACTTGAATACACTGACGAACTCACACTTGGCCGTTCTATTGTAGACCGTCGCCCTTATGAATAAAGATATAGCCGACCCATTTTAAGTATTTTTTGCCTTTTTATACCAATTCATTACCGTAAATATTCGTAATTTTGCCGTTGATATGTTTAGGTTTTTAACAGTTTCCATATTAGCGGTACCTTTAGCTTCAGCTGCCATTGAAGAAATATCCGACTCAATCGATACACCCACTGAACTTGAGGGTATCGTGGTAACATCACGCAGTACCATTAAGAAACTTAACAGCGCAACCAACACTACTGTAATTACGTCCGGCGAATTAAAGCGTGCTGCCTGCTGCAACCTCGGAGAAAGCTTCACAACCAATCCGTCAGTTGACGTAAGCTACAGTGATGCTGCGACCGGTGCCCGCCAAATCAAGTTGCTTGGCCTTTCAGGATCATACGTACAGATGCTCACCGAAAACATACCTGCCGGGCGCGGTGTGGCCACACCATATGCGTTAGGCTACATCGCCGGACCATGGATGCAATCAATACAGGTATCAAAAGGCGCATCTTCCGTAAAAAACGGTTATGAATCCGTAACCGGACAAATTAATGTTGAACTCAAAAAGCCACAGAACGATCCGCAACTCAATGTGAACATGTATTATGACAGCATGAATAAACTTGAAGTCAACTTTGACGGGAATCTACACTTCGGCAAAAATTGGAGCGGCGGATTACTTGTACATGCTGAAAATGCATTCTCAACCCACGACGGCAATGATGATGGCTTTGCTGACATGCCTAAAACAAGGCAGATATCCGTCATGAACCGCTGGATCCGACTCGGTACAGACTACGTATTCCAAGGAGCCGCAAAGTTTCTTGGAGAATGGCGTCGTGGTGGGCAGATCGGTCATCATGCCACCACTCATACCCCCTACCTTCTCAATATAGACGGCAGACGCGCCGAATTATTCACAAAAAACGCCTATATCTATGACCACGATAATGACGGTAATGTCGCGCTGATATTATCCGGCTCATATCATGACCAGAATCAGCGTTACGGCAAGCGTATTTGCGATATTTCTCAATGGGAAGGCTATGCGTCGCTGATGTACGAACGCAGATGGGGTGACCTGCATGCACTATCCACCGGATTAAGTACCAATATAGACCGATTCGACTACACGACACTACTGAATCCCGTAATATCGACTTCTATCCTGAACTATAATCGGACTGACGCATCAGCAGGCGCCTACGGTCAATACACATTAAATATCGGAGACAGACTTGTGGCTATGGCAGGGATGCGCGTTGACCGCCACAACAGATACGGATGGCTGCTTACTCCACGCATGCATGTAAGGTGGAATCCAAGTGATATCTTCAGCCTGCACGGGTCAGCAGGAAGAGGCCACCGCGCCCCTCATCCATTGGCAGAATATTCTTATCTTATGGCATCGGCCAGGGAGCTCATTATCGACAGAAATCTTGACATGGAATCAGCATGGAATGCCGGTGGCGGCATAAATTTGTCATTCTCCCCCGGTGGCCGTCGCCTTGACTTTTCCGCTGAATATTATTACACATACTTCACAAAGCAGTTAATCGTAGATCTTGACAGTGATCCGCATAAAGCGATAATTTATTCATCAGGCCGTACTTCATTCTCCCATGCATTGCAAATAGAAGTAACCACATCACCAATAAATGATGTAAGTCTAACCGCAGCATGGCGTTTCACAGATGTGAAATATGACCTTGGCAATGGACTCGTTAACAAACCACTCATATCACGCCACAAGGGTTTGATAACCGTAAGTTATACCCCCGACATGGGGCTTTGGCAGGCGGATGTCACACTTGCGATAAATGGCTCCGGCCGTTTTCCCACACCTTACAAGACTGTCAGTGGCGATCTGTCGTGGCCTCAGCGGTTTAATACATTCACTCAGCTAAGCGCCCAACTTACACGCAATTTCAGGCATTGGTCAATATACATAGGCGGTGAAAATCTTACAAATTTCCGTCAGAAGAACCCCGTAATCGGGGCCGAGGATCCATGGGGAACCAATTTTGATGCGACTATGGTATACGGACCGTTACAAGGAGCCATGTTTTATGTAGGTTTCCGATATAACTTCACAAAATACCTTTAATAAAGTAATCAAGACAAAATATTTATATTTATGAAAAGAATCATTACCTCACTCCTTTTTGTTTTAGCAATAGTTTTCGCATGCTATGCCAAAGGTGAGACCGCAACTGTCATATTCACAGTCACCCCCCCGATGTCATGCCAGAACTGCGAAAACAAAATAAAAACGAACATACGCTTTGAAAAAGGTGTGACAGAAATTGTCACCAACCTCAAGGCACAAACTGTTACAATCACTTATAATCCCACAAAAACAAATCCGCAGACCCTCATATCCGCATTCAAGAAGATAGGATATACCGCCACAGAAACCGGTTCTGAATCAGATACACAGGCTAACTCAGAAACACGTCAATAATTTAAGATTTATATAAAATGAAAATTCGCAATCTATTAATCACAGGCTTGCTCACCGCCTCAATGGCTGCCTGTTCTAACTCCGGCAAAACAGAAGCCGAAGTAGCAGAAACAACTGAAATAGAAATCCTCAGTGTCGATGATGTTCTCGCAGACCTACAAGCCCGGGAAGGCGACACTATAACTGTAACAGGAACATGCTCCCACATCTGCAGCCGCTGCGGTAACAAGGCCTTTCTTCAGGGCACTGACACAGCGTCATTCCTGATCTGCATTGCTGACACTACTCTCGAGGGCGGCGTATTCGCGCCTGATAGCAAAGGTAAAAACATGACAGTATATGGCATTGTAACCCCTATCAAAGCAACCGTAGCAGATCTTGAAGAACGTGCAGCCGCACAGGCCGAAAGTGCCGACTGCTGCACCGCAAATGCGGCCACTTCAGCTGCTGCCCAACTTGACAGCCTCAACCGACAGATTGCCGCCGGCGGCGACTCAACCCTAACCGTAGGTTACTATATCAACACTTCATCATACGGTATAACTGAATAAACACCATCATTTTCACCGGCACCATCCGACAATCTCCTCCGGGTAGTGCCGGCGTTATACTTTATCAAATGAACTGCGACATCATAAAACTGCTCCCCGACTCTGTAGCCAACCAAATCGCGGCCGGCGAAGTAATCCAGCGCCCGGCATCAGTAATAAAGGAGTTGGTCGAGAATTCTATTGATGCCGGCGCTACGTCAGTCGAGATAATCGTTAAAGATGCCGGACGTACACTCATCCAGGTAGTTGATAATGGCAAGGGCATGTCTCCATCTGACGCACGAATGGCATTCGAACGTCACGCCACCAGTAAAATTACCAAAGCCGATGACCTTTATGCACTGCACACCATGGGGTTTCGTGGCGAGGCTCTGCCTTCCATCGCCGCCGTAGCTCAGATAGACATGCGTACTATGACACGTGAGCAGTCAATAGGGACACGACTTCAATTAAGTGAGTCCCAGTTTGTGTCACAAGAAGCCTGCGCATGCACACCGGGGACCAACCTCAGCGTGAAAAACTTGTTTTTTCACATGCCGGCTCGCCGCAAATTTCTCAAAAAAGACAGTGTGGAAATGAGCCACATCTTACATGAGTTCGAGCGACTTGCCTTAGTAAATACCAATGTCGAGTTCACACTCATAAACAATGGAACCACCCAATACAAGCTTATGCGCGGCAACCTCAAGCAACGCATCATAGCTTTGATGGGTAAAGCAATCGGATCTCAGATCATACCTGTCTCAACCGAGACTCCGATGGTGAGCATAAACGGTTTTGTAGGATTACCCGGACATGCACGCCGCCGCGGAGCACCGCAATATTTCTTTGTCAACGGGCGCAACATGCGGCATCCTTATTTTCATAAAGCCGTAGTAAGCTGCTATAGCGAGCTGATCAACGCTGACATGCAACCTATCTATTTCATCAATCTTGAAGTAGATCCATCCACTATTGATGTTAATATACATCCCCAGAAACATGAGATAAAGTTCGAGAACGAACAAGCGATATGGCAGATCCTCACAGCCGCAATAAAACAAGCACTCGGGCGTATAAATGCTGCGGGAGCCATTGATTTTGATTCAGAAGACACTCCGGAGATACCGATCTTCCTGCCTGACAGCAATGCGACTATGCCACCTATCGCTACAGACGATTCCTATAATCCGTTTTCCGACGATCCATCATCAGAAACTCATACAACACGCGCCTCAGTCGAAACCCATCACCGCACTGTTGACTTCTCACGGCCCGGTGTACCTCGCGATTGGGACAAACTATATGATAATTTCAATTCCCGGCGCACCCACAGCGACAACCCGCTACTGTCACCCAAGACCAACAGTGACATTCCAGAACAGCCAACGCCTATTCCGAATATACAAAGCAGAGAAGATGTTCTTATCAATGTGCCTGAGATACATTCTTCTTATATAACCATAAAACGCAAGTATATCGCCATGCCCATGAGTAACGGACTGATGATAATTGACCGTTACCGCGCTCACGTCACAGTGCTGTTTGAAAAATTCATGTCTTCGCTCGCCACCAAGAACATAGACTCGCAGAAACTGTTATTTCCGGAAAGCATCACCCTCACACCGACCCAAAGCACGCTCATGTCATCAATGGCAGATGACCTTACAAAACTCGGTTTCGATATCTCATTCCTCGGTGACTGCACCTGGGCCATAAATGCCGTACCGGCCGTAAAAGGCCACCACGTCGAAACCCTTGCAAAAATCGCGTCCGAACTCGCCGACAGCGGCGAATACTCTCCTGAAACTCTACTGCGGCCCGCTGCTATTGCTCTCGCCCGCGCCGCTGCCATAATGCCGGGTGACGATCTCACCGACGAAGAAACCGATACCTTGATAGCTCAGTTCCTCGCCAACGACAATGCGGCTTACACGCCAGACGGACTCCGCACTTTCACCATCATTGAAAACGATGCCATAGCCAAACTATTCTACTGATGTATAAATCTCTAATATTTATATTACTCGTAGCCGCAACTATCTTTCCTGCGGACGCAGCTCTTGAGATCACCGGTGATATCGCACACCGCTCACTTGTAGAACTTGATGACTCATTGGCTAAAAGACAGCATTTCATCGATCGACGGCAGTCGCTCATCAACCGACTCATTGACTCCATGAATCATAGAGAGCCTGATGAACATCTGTTATTTGACATAGCCAACCACTACAGCGGCTTCAACAACGACTCAGCCTTGCACTACTTCTCTTTGGGGTACCATTCAGAGCAGGTGAAAGACCGCTTGCCTTTCGCCCTCGGAACCGCAGTACTGCTACCGCTTAGCGGTTTCTTTTCTCCGGCAATCGAAATATATGACTCAATCGATGTGATAGGACTTGACAACAACCGTCTCGCCACCTATTATGACAGTGGCCGCCAGATGTACAGCTATATGGCTGCTTTTTCAGCCGGAGAAGACCAGCTCCACAGCCAATATAACTCCAAGGCTCTTGAACTGCAGCGTCGCCTGCTCGATGTATTGCCGAAAGAGTCTATGGAATACAAATTCAACCTTGGAGAGTACTACTTCCTCACCGGTCAGAACGGCAAGTCGCGTGCATTGCTTGAGTATGTGATGGAAAACACACCTGTCACAAGCCCGCTGCGTGCCCGTGCCGCGCATCACTTATCCTCAATGGCCAATGATCATGGCGATGAAAACGCATATACATATTATCTCGCACAATCAGCGCTTGCCGACCTCAGCGCGGCCACACGCGAGGTAGCATCTCTGCAGGAGCTTGGTAATCATCTGTATTCAAAGGGTGATGTTGACCGCTCCTACTATTACCTCACAGAGGCTCTTTCCAATGCCGTTGAATGCGGCGCTCCTTTGCGAATGATTGAGTCATCACGAAGCCTGCCAATCATCGAACATGCGTATAATGAACAACTTAATTCAAAAAGGCATACTATATATATGATATTGGCCATACTGATTGTAGTGGTTATAGTACTGGTTATCACCATGATAGTACTGAATCACAAGATGCATCGCCTGAGAGTGCTTGAAGCAACACTTAGGCAGGCCAATCATATAAAGGAAGTATATATAAGTCAATTCTTGAATCTATGCTCCATCTATATGGATAAGCTAAACCAATTCTGTAAAATAGCCAACCGTAAAATTACAGCCGGGAAAGTCGATGACCTTTACCGACTTACAAAATCAGGCAAATTTGTAGAGGAGCAGAGTAAAGATTTCTATGAAGTCTTTGACAACGCGTTCCTGCATCTTTATCCCAATTTCGTCGAGCAGGTCAACGCATTGTTACGCCCGGACTCCCGTATAATCCTAAAAGAAGGAGAACAGCTCAACACCGACCTCAGGATACTTGCATTCATGCGGCTCGGCATTGAAGAAAGCCCGCGTATTGCTCAAGTCCTGAATTATAGCCTCAACACCATATATGCTTACCGCAACCGTACAAAGGCCCGCGCGATAAATCGCGATACATTTGAGGAAGAAATCATGAAGATCAAATCAATGTAGAATTTTTCAAGCCTAAATATAATCTTATATTTTACGATATTTAACCAAATACATATACCTGATAATTAATACATTAACCCATACACTTCTTTATATATGGCTATATGATGCTTTGACTCGCTTGCCATACGATGAAAAGTGATGTAACTTTGCATCACGATAATTAGAAATCATTTCAGTTTTAGGGTTAGTATAGATTGTTAGTATTAAGTAGCCGTGCCCCCTACACAGGGTCACGGCGCTTGACAATCTCCAAAAGAAAAAATGTGTTTTATGTTAGTTATGTAATTGTTTTAAGTCATTAAAACGCTTGAGTCGGGGGCTTTGTGAAAAGCCCCCGACTTTTGTATCTGAAGTATACCACCGAGAAGGCATCGTCTATATTCTTAAAAGATTGGCAGATGATGTAATTTATTTTTCAATGTCTACATATTTACTTAACTTTGCATAATAAAACGGAGGATTTGCTCGTTTCCAATAATATGAGAAAGTACAAGATAATACGTAAGTTCGCCATCGTGGCAGCAATCATTACCGGAGCGGTAACATTCAGCAGCTGTGGTGGTGCCAAACTGTCGGTTGCCAACGAGCAGATGGCTCGCGGTGAATATTATGATGCAGCCCGCACTTACCGCAAGATATACAATAAACTCACAAAAAAAGAAGAACGGCCTCAACGAGGAGAGGTTGCGTTTCTGATGGCTGAATGCCACCGCCACCTGAGACAATTCACACGCGCAGCTGCAGCCTATCAAAATGCAATCAGATACGAATACGGCGACACAGCTGCTTACCTTGATCTCGCTCTCATGCTGCACAGTGCAGGTCAATACGCACAGGCGATAAAAGCCTATGAAGAGTATCTGTCAATGAAACCTGATGATTTCATCGCTGTAAACGGTCTTGCCGGTGCCCGTATCGGTGCTACGAAACAGGGTGGAACAAGATACGTGGTGCGCAAAAGCGAATTGTTCAATTCAACCAGAAGTGACTTTTCGCCAATGTTTCTCCCCGGCGCTACCGACAGGCTCTACTTCGCCACCACACGCGAGAAGGTAACCGGTCCGCGAAGCGAGATTACCGGTACTAAAAAAGGAGATATATGGTTTGCCCAAAAAGACGAGAACGGTGTATGGCAACGCCCTGAAGCCGTTGAAGGAGAGCTTAACACAGAAGTTGAGGAAGGCATCATATCGTTCTCTCCCGACGGCACCACAATGTATCTCACGCGTGCCCGTCGTGAACCAAATGCCAATACATCCGTCGAAATATATACATCACAGCGCAGCGATGCCAAATGGAGTGCCCCGGTTAAATTTGAGATTACCAAAGATACCATATCTGCCGTAGGACATCCTGCCGTGTCACCCGACGGCCTGTGGCTGTACTTTGCTTCAGACATGCCCGGCGGATCCGGTGGCCGCGATCTGTGGCGCGTAGGCATCAAAGACCGTCTTGGATCACTCGAAAACCTTGGAGAATGGATCAATACACCGGGTGACGAAATGTTCCCTTATGTGCGTACAGATTCAATACTATATTTCGCTTCCGACGGACATCCCGGCTATGGAGGCCTTGATCTTTTCAAAGCCACACTAAAGCCTTCAGGCGGATGGGAAGTAGTGAACATGGGAACACCGATAAATTCGACAGCCGATGATTTCGGAATAACATTCGGTGATGGAGAGAGCGGATTTTTCACATCAAACCGTAACGATGCCCGCGGCTACGACAATATTTACTCTTTTGAGCTTCCTGATCTGAAAATCATTATATCTGGATGGGTACTTGATAAAGATGAGGAACCTGTGCCAAACGCAGTTATACGTATAATAGGTAATGACGGTTCCAATCAGAAAGCAGTGGCACGAGCTGACGGCTCTTTCTCATTCCCGTTACAACGCGGCGTGAAATACGTGATGCTCGCAGGTGCGAAAGGGTACCTAAACTCACGGCAGGAATTTACCAGCGATACCGCTGAGGAAGACGCTGAATATGGTGTGGACTTCATCCTCGCGTCAATCACCAAGCCTGTAGTCATCGACAATATATTTTACGATTACGACAAGGCTACACTCAGGCCTGAGTCAAAGCAAGCGCTTGATGAAATGGTACAGGTGCTCAATGACAACCCCAATGTGACCATAGAGATGGCCTCGCACACTGACCGACATGGTTCCGACGCCTATAACATAGACCTTTCAGGGCGCCGTGCGCGCTCAGTCATTGACTATCTGATAGAACATGGAATCGCAGCAGATCGCCTGCAATCACAAGGCTATGGCGAATCGCGGCCGAAAACCATTACAAAGAAACTCGCACGCGAGTACCCGCAGTTCAGCGAAGGCGACATATTAAACGAAGAATACATCGAGCAACTGTCGCCCGAAGATCAGGCAATAGCTGACCAGATCAACCGCCGGACCGAGTTCCAGGTATTATCAATTGACTATAACATGTACTGATGCAATTCCGCACTATCATAGAACAACCTGAAGCTGATTTTACGATTAGCCATGAAGACCGGATAGTCATGTTAGGCTCCTGTTTTACAGATGCTGTAGGCGAATTGCTGCACGACGACGGCTTCAATGTAATACATAATCCATGTGGCCCGCTTTTCAACCCCGCTTCAGTAGCCCGCGTGATTGAAAAAACAACGCAATATCAGGCCGAGGACTTCTATAACGACGAGAACGGCGAATGGCATTGCCTCGACTATGCCTCGCGCTTCCGGGCAGCATCTCCGGAGGAACTTGCATCAATTGTAAACCCGGTGCAAGAAAATATTTCACGCTCTATAAAGAACGCATCAACCATAATAATAACACTTGGCTCCGCAAGAGTATATGACTTCATCCCCGGAGGATATACAGCAGGGAACTGTCACCGACTGCCATCACGCCTGTTTAATGAGCGGATGCTTGACATTGATGAAATAGTTGACCGATGGCAACCACTGATCGACCGCTTGCCTCAGAAAATTATTTTCACTCTTAGCCCTATAAGATATACGGCACGCGGGCTTGTCGAGAACTCATTGTCAAAAGCCGTCCTGCGGGTAGCTATAGACACATTGTGCCGGTTGCGTTCCGGCATAAATTATTTCCCTGCGTTTGAAATTCTGAACGATGACCTGCGCGACTACCGTTTCTATGCCGACGATCTGAAACATCCCTCAAAGATGGCCGTAGAATATATTTACGGCATATTCTCCGACACTTACTTTACCGCACAGACAAAAAACGCCGCATGCTGCGCACGACGTGAGGCATCGCGCAGCCGCCATGTCCAAAAAGATCTTCCATAATGAAACTCCAACTTTCAACCATAATACAAGCCACCGGCGCAAGAATCATTCCGTCTGAAGCAGATACTAACACCATTGTAATTGAATCGCTGACGATTGACTCACGATCACCTCTGCATGCACCGGCATCAGAGGTCATGTTCTGCGCGCTGCCTGGCGCTACCGACGGGCACCGTTACATATCTGAAATGTACAATCGCGGTGTGCGCGTATTTCTTGTAGCCAACCCTCCGGCACATGAAACAATTGCCGATATACCCGGTGCCATATTTCTCGTAACTTGTGATGTGATAGCCGCTATCGACTCTATTGCATCATACTGCCGCAGGTTACTTGACAAATGCCGCGTGATAGGTATAACAGGCAGCATAGGGAAAACCACTGTCAAGGAATTACTCTATATGTCCATGCTTCCGTTCAACAAAGTTGAACGAAGCCCGCGCAGTTGGAACTCACGAATAGGGGTGCCTTTAAGCATGATAGGCCTATCAGATGAGTGTGACACTATAATTCTTGAGGCCGGGATAGACAGCCACGGCACAATGAGTGTCCTCGAAAGAATTATTAAGCCACACATCGGAATACTTACCCCCATAACAGACGAACACGATGCAGGCTTCGCATCCCGGGAAGAAAAAATTGCCGAGAAAGTCCTGCTTTTCAAAGATTCTGAAATCATATTCCATCCCGACGAGCCTGGAATAGCTGAAGCCATCGCGGCAATAAATCCCACCGCACGTCTGATTCCGATCAATGTCTCAACATTCAACAGCGACATTGTGAGTGCCGTCACACGCGAAACCGGTATCAAGGCTGACACATGCAGAGCGATTGAAGACATATCTAACCGCATAGACGTACATGAGGGAGTTAACGATTGTGTTATGCTCTATGATGCTTTCACCGCCGACGTTGACTCACTGCCACACGCTCTTGATTTCATGAACAGGCGTGCGACCAATACACGAAGCAACACCCTAATCCTCACCGATCTTCTTCACTCACCGACCGCCGACACCACTGCTGTTTACCATGCAGCAGCCGCTGCTGCCAGGGCAGCGGCAGTCAGCCGCGTGGTAGCCATTGGTCCTGAAATAACAAAACATGCCGGAGCATTCACCGACATGAAAATTGATGTTATACCTTCGGCCGACGATTTTTTTAAAAGCTATGACATCAACGACTTCAGTTCCGAGACAATACTTATCTTCGGGCACCCCAAAGAAACTCTCGGACTTATAAGGGATCTGCTTGAAAGTCCAAGGCATGATACTACCCTCGAGGTCAACCTTGACTCAGTAGTGCATAATTTCAATTACTATCGCTCCCTACTCAAAAAAGATACAGGCCTGATAGCTATGGTAAAAGCATCGGCATATGGCACTGGAGCTGTCGAGATATCCAAGACTTTACAGGCACAGGGCGCATCATACCTCGCAGTTGCTGTAATTGACGAAGGTGTGGAACTGCGACGTGGAGGTATAACAATGCCTATCATGGTCCTCAATCCTGTCACAGGTAACTACAAGGCCCTTTTTGATTACGGACTGGAGCCCTCGGTATTCTCAATGCGCGAGCTTGACACCCTTTGTGAGGCAGCCAGACGTGCCGGAGTAAACAGTTTCAAGGCTCATATAAAACTTGATACCGGCATGCACCGGGTCGGATTTACGGCCGACGAGATTGGAGAACTTGGACAGCGCCTTGCAAGTGACCGGTCTATAACCGTAGCGTCAATTTTCTCGCATCTCGCCACCGCCGACTGTCTTGACCGCGATGACTATACAGCCATGCAGCTTGAAGCTTTCGAATCAATGTCAAGCTCACTTCTGGCAGCCATCCCATATCAAACCAAACGGCATATACTCAACACGGCAGGTATGATGCGATATCCCATGCACCAATATGACATGGTGCGACTTGGCATAGGCCTATACGGCATATCACCTATCCCTGGCAACGTACCTCTGCGCCCGGTAGCCTCTCTTAAATCCACCGTCATCACCATGCGTAAATGGCCAACAGGCACCACAGTCAGTTACGGATGCCGCGGACTGTTACACCGCGACTCCGTTATAGCTACAGTGCCTATAGGATATGCTGACGGTCTTGACCGTCATTTGAGTTGCGGATCGGCGAGCATGATGGTGCGTGGTGTCAAATGCCCTGTCGTAGGCACCATATGCATGGATCAGTGCATGATAGATGTAACCGATGTGGCCGATGTGGCTATAGGCGATGAAGTCGAGATATTCGGTGAACACATGCCTGTTGAACACCTTGCTGAAATTTTGGGAACTATACCCTATGAAATAATCAGCACCGTGGCACCGCGGGTAAAACGCATTTATTACCGCGACTGAACCACTGTAATAGTTAAATTGTTATAATTGGGTAAGTATTTTGCACATCAAATGGAAAAATACTTATCTTTGCATTAAACTTGGTATATTGTTCCGAGTCAAATGTAAAAAAAAGTAATAATTATGAAAATCAGACGCCTCACCCTGTTATCGCTCCTTGCTGCCGCCGCAACACCCATTTGGGCCGCGCCGGCAATCTCGGGCTGGGACGATGACGACGACATCTACTACAACCCGTCGTCAAAAAAAGATATACCTGTTCAACAACCCTCGACACGGCAAAACACATATGTGCCCAACACTGTGGTAAACTATCCGGCTGCTGACACTTACACTCCCGCTGCCGGCAGCGGACTTAACGTGGATATTGATCAATATAACCGGCACGGACAATTTCTTGTTGCTGATTCCACCGCCAATGATACAACAGATACCGGCAACGATACATTTGCATATACCCGACGCCTCGAACGCTTCTACAACTCCGACATAGTTAACGGATCCGGGGATCAGGACCTCATTGATTACTACTATGCAGAACCGGCCACAAGCGATGTGAACATATATGTTGTAAACGCATCCCCATGGTCATCATGGTACACCCCGTCATGGTACTGGAATTCCTGGTACTATCCTTACAACTACTACGGCTACGGATGGTACGATCCCTGGTACAGTTGGAGTTGGGGATGGAGACCTTCTTGGGGATGGGGGCCGTCTTGGGGACCTGCAGTCCCACCTCACCCGGGCATTAACCATGGATGGGCAAGTGTTGGTTCATCAAGGCCTCACGCTCCTGCCACAGGTTCGGGAAGTGCATCAACCACCGTGCGTCGTCCTGGTAGTTTCAGCGCCGGTGCCTCAAGCGTGTCAAATCGCCCCGGCAACCTCGGGCGTGGACGTACAAATGGCACGATCTCACCTTCAGGCAGGCCAGCTTCCCCATCTTACACACCGGCAACAACAGGTAACGGAAACAGTAACAACGGTACATTCAACCGCGGCCGTAACAACAATACACGTGCCACTACAACCCAACCCGGGCAAAATACCCGCCGACAGGACACTTCTCCCAGCTATAATTCCGGTAACAGTTCTCGCGGTCGTTCAACCGGAGGATTTGGCTCAGGTGGTGGCTCTCGCAGTACACACGGCACCGGCGGTGGAGGAAGCACCGGTGGTGGGCGTGGTCGCCGTTGATTATCAGCACCATACCTGAACGCCTCTCTTCACTGACATTCCCATTCAACCATAAACTTACAAAGTTATGAAAAAAGCATCCCTCCTGATAGCTATAGCCGCCATGCCTCTCGGTGCAATAGCCCAAAGTGCTGTTGACGCGTACAACCTGTCTCAGACCGATGTTCGTGGTACAGCACGTTTCATGGCCATGGGTGGCGCATTCACCGCACTTGGCGGCGACTTGAGCACACTTAACCAAAATCCGGCCGGCATAGGTATATACAGGCGCAGTGAGATAGGCGCGACTCTTGATATATCACCTCGCAATTTTGTGTCCCAGTCACCCGACACAAAAATAAGCACCTCCAAGACAAATGTTTATTGCAATAACTTTGGCTACATAGGCACAGCACGTCTCGATGGTGCCCTGCGCTCGTTCTCATGGGGTGCTTCATACAACCGCATCGCTTCATTTGACCGCACTTATGATGTATATAACAGCTCTACAAACACATCGCTCTCCAACTATATAGCAGCATTCACCGGATCCACTCCGGCCTCAAGTCTTAATTTCAGCGAAGGATACAACCCTTATATTGACAGCGACAATGACTGGCTATCCATCCTGGCCTATAACTCATTGATGATTTCCCCCACACTCAACGGCAACGGATACTCCGGTCTTTATACCAACGGCACACAAGGCGATGCCTATAGCCAGATTAGAGAACGCGGATATGTGGACGAATATGCCATTGACTTCGGTGGCAACGTCAACGACGTTGTATATTGGGGTGTAGGATTCGGAATCACCGATCTAAACTACAACCTTACATCGGTATACTCGGAAAGCATGGCTGACGCAGTTGTACCGTATCTTGATAATGGCACCGAACGATACGGCACAGGCGACGCCGGATTCGAACTCATAAATTACCGCGCCATCAGCGGTACCGGATGGAACTTCAAGGCCGGTCTGATACTGAAGCCAATCCAACAATTCCGCATTGGCGTGGCAATACATACGCCCACATGGTATTCAATGTCACAATCGGCCTACGCGGAGACAAACTACAGCTACTACTATCCTGGAATAGCCGAAAGCCAGACAAATCCATACAAAGGTAACGAATACACTGATGATTCATACTATCATTTCAGGTTGAATTCACCTTGGAAATTCATGGTAGGTGCCGCGGCCGTGATAGGGAACTCCGCAATTGTTTCTCTTGACTATGAATATCAGGCTTACGGTGACATGAAAGTAAAGTATCAGGATTCATGGGGAAATTATGTTAACGATGATTACGTAAACGATGACATCAAAAACTACTTCAAGAGTGCCAATATTATACGCCTCGGACTCGAGTACCGTCTGTCTTCAAGTTTGAGTCTGCGCGCAGGTTACAACCACGCTACCACCAACGTTAAAGATGACGCTGCCACCGGTGCTGTAGAGGTATATACATCCGGTATGAATCCTTCATACGTGCTTAACAAAACAACTGACGCAATCTCTGTAGGTCTCGGTTACCGCTATCAGGCGTTTTACGTCGATGCAGCATATGTTTACCGGAAAAAGACATCGACATATCATGCCTTCACCAACTTCAACGGTATCAAAGCACCCTCAGCTGACCTTTCAGAAACCACCAATAATATCGTTTTATCAGTCGGCTTCAAATTCTGAAACCCATACAACCTCACTAAAGGCTGCCAACAGATAACAGGCAGCCTTATTTTTTGACCTATATGAAATCTTGGTTATTCAATCCTTGGAATGACATCGCGCTTGCACGCGACGTCAAGGCATTCACTCCCCCACCCGTTGCCGTATCGCTTGCGCGTGCCGGACAGATGTTGCCGTTATGGATGGCATCTGACGATGACACCGTTATCTGTGATGGAGTTGACGCAACATGGCTGCACGATATTAAAAGACGTTTCGGACTCAAAGCAATGCCATGGAATCATGACCCAAAAGGGTTAGAGCCTGAACCATGGGGATGGTCTGCCGCAACCCTGCATTACTATGAGATAAACGGATTCAAAGCCTCACAGCTACCCGATAAGAATAAAATCAATGCCATCCGACAGCTCTCACACCGCCGCACCGCCGCAGCTGTAAGCCGTAGGCTCAGGAAAGAATTACCTTTCAACATATGGCCCGAAGCTACTGAGATAAACGATGAACTGACATTGCGACGCATTCTTGCCGAGGGGAATCATGTGGTAAAGGCACCATGGTCATCAAGCGGAAGGGGTATTTCTTTTTCAACACCGGCCACGGCAGAGGCTGAAGCAAGACGGGCCATCGGCACAATTAGAAAACAGGGGTGCGTGATGGTAGAAAATGCAGCCAACCGGATTACAGACTTCGCCATGCTGTTCATTGCCGACGGAAAAGGCAAGATCAGATTCGAAGGATATTCGCTCTTTGAAACATCATCTTCAGGGGAGTATACAAGTAATA
Source organism: Odoribacter sp. (assembly GCA_023663145.1). GTDB lineage: Bacteria > Bacteroidota > Bacteroidia > Bacteroidales > Muribaculaceae > CAG-873. The sequence goes on along the minus strand of JAMPHZ010000001.1, from coordinate 106,113 downwards.
TCATTGATACTCAAGACAGCATCAAGAGCCTCATTATACAGTATATTCCCGCAGAACAGCTTTTGGCAGTACAACAAGCATTGACCGATATTTTAGCTGATATAACCGCCGGAATTTACAGCGGACCGGTAGGAGTTGATATGCTTATATCAGACGAAGGCATATTGCATCCTGTCGTTGAAATAAACTTCAGATACACGATGGGATTCGTGGCACTTGCACTGGCCCGGCGGCTACAAATATCCGGGAAATTAAGTATAGCGCACAACGAATCCGTACCCGATGACAACTCAATAATTCTGTCACCACCAAGCCCGGACTTCACATTTTACGTAAAGATAAATCAATAGCCTTTACGATACTTTGACTCAGTGGAGTCGTCAAGAATAGAAAGGTACGAAGCATAACGTGAGGCCGCTATCAGCCCTTCGTCAAGGGCCTCAAGCACCGCGCATCCGGGTTCATGAGTATGAGTGCAGTTGCCGAATCTGCAATTCTCAGAGTATTTGAACAATTCAGGGAAATAATGGGCAACCTGATATTTGTCAAAATCTATTGTACCGAAACCGCGTACACCCGGAGTGTCAATTATCGCACCTCCTCCGGGCAGATTAAACAGTTCACTGAATGTTGTGGTATGCATACCGGTATCATGGACCTGCGATATTTCAGCAGTACGAAGATCAAGACCAGGTATAAGATCATTGATAAGAGTCGTTTTCCCTACCCCTGAGTTCCCCGACAGTAAAGTGATCTTATCAGCCAACAACTCCCGCAACTTGTCAATACCCTCGCCCGTGCGGGCCGAAACCCGAACCACATCATATCCAATCGACTCATACAAATAAGTCACAGCCTCAAGCAAGTCTTGATCTTCAGGTTCTGTAAGAAGATCCACTTTATTTATAACAAGCACAGCAGGCACATCATAAGCACTTGCAGTGGCAAGAAAACGATCTATGAATGTCGTGGATGTAGTAGGATGTGCAAGCGATACAACCAACATAGCGCTATCAACATTAGCCGCTATGATATGTGATTCTTTCGACAGGTTGCTCGCTCTGCGTATTATGTAATTGCGCCGCGGTGTTATCGCCGTGATATATGCCGTACCGTCCGGTGCGGGGTCACCTACTGTCACGTGATCTCCTACAGCTACAGGGTTGGTGGTCCGTATACCTTTTATACGGAAATTACCCTTTATCTTGCAATTGATCTCTGCTGATCCATCATCCGGCGCCACAACATAGTGCGACCCTGTATTGCGGACTACTATTCCTTCCATCATATTATTTCAACATCAGTAGCACGCAGCCAGGCTGGAGTAGAGCCGTTGATACGCACCTTATAATACCGTGGAGAGACGGGATCATCAGGGGTTGATACAGAGTCAATTATCTCGACCTTTGTGCCCTCATGCAATGGTACAACTTTTTCTGTCTGCTTTGGTTGGCGTGGAGTGGAATTAAGCATGGTTGATGGCGCGGTTACAATAGCCTCAGAACGGTCATTAATACGCGACGAGGCATCCGAAGCCACAACGATGAAATAAATAGCCAAAATTATCAGGATAATAGCACCGAAAAAACCTATTTTTCGCATCGTTATATTCCCCGAGAAAATATACAGCGCCACAGCCGCACATAGGGCGACAAATGTAAATAATGAGACCCATGCCCAGGTATTGGCCGTTGCAGAGGCAACTACACTCTGATGAAGCCGCGTAAACAACGAATTATTATCTTCGGGCCTGTCCTGAAGCCGTGAATTAACGAAGTTGAGATTGGCGCGTGCATCCTCATTTGTCGGGTCAATACGCAATGACCGCTCATAATTAAGCACCGCTCCTGCTAAATTACCATGCCGGTAATGAGCATTTCCGAGATTATAATATACATCGGATGACGGGCCACAAGAATCAAGTATCGATGTATACCGCATGATAGCCTCTCCAAACTGATCCCGGTTATATGCCGAGTCTGCCAACACATTATGGTTGGCAGCCATTGATACTACAGTGAAAAGTATAATAAATATTGTGGAAATTATTTTTTTCATCGTCATTCATTTTACATTTTCAATAGCTTTCACAGCCGATGTGGCACGTTGGAGCATTTCGGCCATCGCATCTTCTGAACCAGATGGTGTGAATCGCGCCATCTCGCAGTCACTCAAGACATTGAGCACATCCTGAACAGTAGATTCCGGCACACCCCTGACTGAAAGTTTTTCAGATATGACATCACTGATAAGCCCCGATGGAGATATCCCGAGTTTATCACCTACATATCCCTTGAGTGCTCGGGCAACTTCATCATAGAACTCAGTCGGCTTATGCTGACGCATGTAATTGGCAGCTGATTTAAACCGTTTGGATGCCTGACGGTTCGCACGGGCAAGACGTCTGCCGGTAACATCAGCACTACGCTTCACATGACGACGATAAACAACTATAATTATTATAAGTCCAAGCGCTACAGCTGCATAAATACCCCAATACCAAGCTTGACCAAAAATTGCTATCGGTGCCGTTACAATCACATCGGGTGTCGCATGTATATGAAGAATATCTGTCATCTCGGCGTGGACCTCTTTCTGTGCCGCAACTACGGAGGACCCGTTACCTCGTAGCACATTAAGGTCAAAACCTCGCGTCACGGCAGTCTCATACTTAGCTGTTGACGGATTGAAATAAACAAACTCAAATGGTGCTATACTGAATTTACCCACCTCAGTAGGCACAAACGGATAATCGGCGCGAAATGTTCCGGCATAATTCGATCCGTTAAAATTGGCTTCGATATCAGTCTTGGGAGTATATGCCTCAAAAGTTGACGGGAACTCAACCTTAGGAGCATCAAGATACTTGATATTTCCTGAACCTTTCACTATGAGAGAATAAGTGGAAGACTCATTTGAACGTACAATCTCAGGGTTTATCTCTGCCTGAACCGTAAACTTGCCCACAGCCCCGCTGAAGCCGGCCGGGCGTGGTTCGGGTAAAGCCTTTACATCAAGTGTCACCATGTTAGTGGCAGTGCTCATCTTGCGCGGTACCTCACGGCGCGAACGCGCATAAGAGCGCGATACCACCTCATACTCTATAACATCAATCTCATATCGTCCTGAGGATATTTTCAAGTGACCGGCTTTCTGAGGATACAGGAGGTAACGACGTATGACAAGAGTCTCGTAATTCTGTCCATTGATATTTTCAATCTCACTCCTTTGCGGCACCGGCAAATCTTCAGATATGAATCCATCAAATTCAGGCAATGTTACCGAATTGAACTGATTTCCTATATCAAATGCACGGTCCTGTTTGAGACACAGCTTGATATCAGCGACAACAGGCTCCATCTCATACACGGTCTTACGTGAGAAAGTGATGATAACCATGAGGTCTTCCGGCGTTGTTGTACCAACAGAAGATCCTAACACCTGTTCCGGTGCAGGCTGCCGTCGGTATGCCTGACCTCCACCTTGCTGCGACACACTGTTATTTGCCGGGAGCACTTTGATAGTTGCAGGCTTTGTGGTGTAAGTTTTCCCTCCCGCGACTATACTCAATGCCGGAATTGTAGCATTACCTTCCTTTTCAGGTAAATACACATACTGTATCGAAAGAGTGAATGACTGATAACTGCCATGACGTGAGTCATATCCAGACTCATATCCCGATGTGGTGCCGGGACCTGAATAAAGCCGCATACCGGGAATCTGCGGCTTGTCACCTGATGCAAAGGCTGCCGACTCAATATCTTTCTGATTATCTGAACGTAATACATAGGACACCATGTAGCGTTGCCCCACCACTGCATTACGGGGTTGTTGCAATTCAAATGTGGCACCAGCCCGGGCAGTTATAACTCCAAGTAATAATATTGTTAAAAATAACAACCTTTTCATTGTCAATAATGTGATTTACCAAGGTTTATCAGTATACGGAGTTGCCGGCTGCACTGGTTGGCGGCGGCGCGTTGTATTTTCTTTATTCTGTACAGCCTGCATCAACTGTTGGGCATTCTGCGACATGGGCTGCTCCTGTGGTTGTTGCTCCTGCTGCTGTTGATCCTGTTGCTGCTCTTGCTGCTCCTGATTCTGCTCTTGCTCTTGTTGATCCTGATTCTGTTGCTGATCCTGGTTCTGCTGTTCCTCCTTTTTTTGCAAAGCAAGCAAAAGATTCTGCCTCGCTTTCACATTATCTGGCTTAATGCGCAGTGACTGTTTGTAGCAGGCTATCGCTGTATCAAAATCATTATCATTAAAAGCCATGTTTCCCATGTTATATGCTGAATTAGCGGCAAGTTGGGGATAATCCTTGTTCTGCGAAATATTCTTATATATCTCGGCAGCCGCAACTCTCGGGTCATTTTCTGTTCCCTTATTATCCTCTGAGGCCAGGTGAAGTAGTGCGGTCGCCTTATTATAAAGCGCATATATTGATACAGGATTTAGAGCAAGCGCCTGCTCATATAGTTCAAGAGCTGCATGAAAATTGCTGTCGTTGAACTGCTCGTTACCCCTTACTATGAGATTGCGTTCAGCCTTGGTTGACCCAGAAGGCACCTCGGCCGCAGTTGCCGTGGCTATAACGGCAATGATGGAGATTATTATTAATGAAAGACGCTTCATAGTCATTTCTTGCTGAAAAAGTTTATTTTGCTTAGCCAATTATTCTTACGCTCAAGTACAAACACATCAAGTATAAGAAATACAAGTGCTATCCACGCAAATACCGGGAATTGTTCGGCTCCGGCAGAATATTTTACATTCTTGAACTGTGACTTTTGCAGTTTGTCAAGTTGCTTGGTGAGGACATCAAGAGCATCCGACGCGGCTCCATTGACAAAAATGCCTTTACCGGCATCGGCTATCTGCTGTGCGAGTTCTGAGTTAAGTGCGGTCTTGACCGTCTGCCCCTCGGAGTCCTCCATGTAGCTACCGCGCCGTCCTGCTATTGGGATAGGCGCGCCATTGCCCGAGCCAAAACCTATAACATCAAGCTGTATGTCCTTCTCAGCCGCAGCCTTGGCAGCCTCAATTGCGTCACCCTCGTGATCTTCAGCATCGGTTATGAGAATTATCGCACGGTGCACATCATCAGCCGTGCTGAATCCGTTAGCTGACATAGATATAGCCTCTGCCAATGACGTTCCCTGATATTGCATCATGTCAGGGTTAAGTTCGCTCAGATATAATCGTGCAATACCAAAATCAGTAGTCATCGGCAATTGTGTTTTAGCTGTTCCTGCGAAAACCACCATCCCCACCTTGTTTCCTTGCAGGCGATCAATCAGTTTGTCAAGCAACAGGCGTGCACGATCAAGTCGGGAAGCGGCATTGACGTCATCGGTAGCAGATGCATTCATTGAATTAGAAAGGTCAAAAGCCACCATAACCTCTATACCTGCGATTTGTTCTTCGTGCTGCTGTTCACCGGCACGGGGGCGCGCAAGCACTATGATCAATGCGGCCAAAGCCACCATACGCAGCACAAACTTCACTGCAGGTTTATATGGTGACACCGCCGGCATGAGCCGGGCTATCACATCAGCCCTTCCGAATCGTGCCAGACGGCGACGCCGTACCCGGCGTGACCACCAGAACACAACTACAAATACCGGGACCAACCACAGTAAATTCAATAAATATGGATGTGCGAAATCAAACATAGTTTCTTATAACATTATTAAGGGATGGGGCGCAGGTAAACGTAACGCAGCAGCATCTCCAATGCGAAGAAGCCGAAGGCCAACCATGCCCACAACAAATAATGATCTTCGGTATGCGAGAAATTCTTTACGTCAAGTTTTGTTTTCTCAAGCGCATCAATTTCGGCAAACACCTCATCAAGCGAATTATTATCAGTAGCGCGGAAATAACGGCCACCTGTGACTGATGCCACATCGCGCAGCGCATCTTCATTGATCTCAACTTTCTGACGCTCATACACCGGCCGGTTAGCATAATCAAAACTTACCGGTACAAGCGCCATACCATTGGTACCCACTCCGATCGAATAAATCTTGACACCCATTTCTGCCGCTGCACGCGCTGCCTCGCCGGGGGTCGCCAAGCCACGGTTATTGGTACCGTCAGTAATTAATATAATGCTTTTACTCTTGGCCTTGCCGTCGCGCAAGCGATTTAGTGAAGTCAAAATACCCTCACCTATGGCTGTACCATCTTCAAGGTCGCCTATGCTAAGGTTATTAAGGTAATTTATAAGCTGAACCCTATCACCGGTCATAGGCATGCCTGTCAATGATTCTCCGGCAAAAATCACAAGGCCTATATTATCATTCTCCCGGCCTTGTATAAAACGCGAAGCTACTGCTTTGGCAGCCTCAAAACGGTTAGGCTCGAAATCTTTGGCATACATCGATGATGAAATGTCAAGTGCTATCACTATATCTGTACCTTCGGTTGACGATGTGCTCCATTTGTCACGCAATTGAGGGCGGGCAAGCACAACAATCACACAGGCGATAGCTGCCAGACGCAACACAAACATGAAATGCCTCAGATATGACTTCCAAGTGCGCGGCATCCTGGCAAAAGGGCTTGTCGATGACATGGCCAATGTAGGCTGAGCATCGCGCTGGCGCAAAATATACCACACTGTAAGCGGTATAAGTAGAACCAATAGCCATAATATATGAGGATGAGCTAATTGCATATATTACTTCAATTTAATTTTTTTATCGGCGTTTTTATCAGCACTGCCGCCTTCCGGCTCGATAACTTGTGGTTTTGTAGCCTCAACAAACTGTTCCACAGTGTTGAATGACTTTATATTGTCATCCGGCATCGGGCGTACCTTGGCAAATTTAACAAAATCTGCCAATTCCAGAATCTGCTTGATGCGCGGCTGATTGTCACGCGTCTCTGGATTTCGGCGCAGCGAGTCGAGTATTTGGGTCGACGACATCTCCATAGCGTTAATGGAGAAACGACGATGCAGGTAAAGACGCAATATATCTACAAGTGAGGTATAGTATTCTTTCTCCTTGCCACTCTCTGCAAGACGGCTCTGACGCAGACGCCCAAGAGCTGACATAGCTTCTGCATATGGATCCACAGGCTTCTGCTTGAAAGCAAGAACATGGCCGGTGCGTCGGTAATTTCTGTAAATGAACACTCCCCATATTACCAAAGCACAGAATGCCAAGGCAAGCAGCACCCAGGGTATCCAGTCAGGTATATAGTCATACCACTTACGTGGCGGATTCACGGCACCCTCAAGTGGATTAAGGGTCTGGGTTGAATCCATTGGCACTGGAAGTACCTTAAGAGTCAACACGTCGCTTACCGCTGTATCTGAGCCTGCGGCATATCGGAATGGAGCCAGAGTAAGAACACCCGGATACCAGGCCTGTATCAGCATTGAATACGTATAGCCGCCTGGGGTGGTATCTGTCTTGACCTCCACTACATCAAACGCATCATTGTCTGTGCCATCTTTCGGAAGATCAACAACTTCGCCGCTGTGTGACGGGTCAGCCACATTAATGGTTATGACCGCGCGCGATCCCATCTCCACAACTGTGGAATCTATGGCGGCCGATATTTTTATATTAGCCGCCGGAGCCACAAGGGAACCGGTAATCAGCGCAGCCGATAAAAACAAATGACGCAATGACTTTGAACTCATTTTTTTGTGCGGTTTTTAAAGAGGCCTATCAAGGCTTTCACATAATCTTCATCTGTTGCCACAGATGTATAGTTAACACGGCTTGACCGCAATGTCTCGGCCATGAGTTGCTGACGGTCATACCACCAACGGGCATAGGCATTACGCACCTTTGAATTAGCAGTATCGACCCACATCGCCGTCCCAGTCTCAAGATCATTCACTCGCATCAGACCCACATTTGGCAACTGTGTATCCCGCTTGTCATAAACCTGAATAGCCATTACATCGTGCTTGTTACGGGCAAGCTGAAGCGCCTGACGGTAATCATCGGCATCAATGAAATCAGATATCAAAAACATTGTGGAGCGCTTACGCATAGCATCTGTAAAATATCGTAATGCTTTCGCTATATCAGTGCCTTTGTGATCCGGAGTAAAATCAAGCAACTCACGTATGATAAGTAGAATATGCTTCTTACCTTTCTTGGGAGGGATGAATTTCTCCACTTTGTCAGAGAAAAACAACGCGCCTATCTTATCATTGTTTTGAGTGGCCGAGAATGCAAGAGTCGCGGCGATTTCAGCTATCATCTCACGCTTGTCTACGCCACATGCGCCAAACTCGCGGCTACCCGATACATCCACAAGCAGCATAACAGTGAGTTCGCGCTCCTCCTCATACACCTTGATATAAGGATGGTTATGGCGTGCCGTGACATTCCAGTCAATGTCGCGGATATCGTCGCCATACTGATACTCACGCACCTCGGAGAACATCATGCCACGGCCTTTAAAGGCTGAATGGTATTCTCCGGCAAAGATGTTCTGCGACAGTCCGCGCGACTTTATCTCAATTTTGCGAACTTTCTTGAGAAGTTCTTTTGCATCCATAGTCAAGGGTTATGGAACCTGAATCTTATCGAGAATCTCAGTGATAATCTCGTCAGTGGTGATATTATTGGCCTCGGCTTCATAGGTCACACCGATGCGATGACGTAACACATCATGACAGACTGCTATCACGTCTTCGGGTACCACATAACCGCGTTGGTGCAGGAATGCGTAGGCCCGGGCAGCCCGTGCAAGGCTGATGGAGGCTCGGGGCGATGCACCGAAAGCGATGATTCCCGAAAGATCATCAAGGCCGAAATCAACCGGGAAGCGGGTTGCGAAGACTATATCTACAATATAGCGTTCGATTTTCTCGTCCACGTATATCTGTTCCACCACCTTCTGTGCCTCAATAATTTCATGCGGTTTGAGCAAGGGGCGTACTTCACGACGCTCATTGGCTATATTCTGACGTATGATTATCTTCTCTTCCTCCTTTGAAGGATATCCTATTACGACCTTCATAAGGAATCGGTCAACCTGAGCTTCAGGCAATGGATAAGTCCCTTCCTGCTCTATAGGGTTCTGCGTGGCCATAACAAGGAATGGTTCGTCAAGTGAGAATGTATTGTCTCCTATTGTCACCTGACGTTCCTGCATGGCCTCAAGAAGTGCACTCTGCACCTTGGCAGGAGCGCGGTTAATCTCATCTGCCAAAACAAAATTGGCGAATACCGGGCCTTTCTTTACCTGAAAAGTCTCGTTCTTAACGCTATAGACCATGGTGCCTATAACGTCGGCAGGTAGAAGGTCCGGCGTAAATTGAATACGGCTGTACTTGGCATCTATAAGCTGCGCAAGAGTCTTGATTGCCAATGTTTTGGCCAAGCCTGGAACACCTTCCAACAAGATATGTCCGTTGGAAAGCAGTGCGATGAGCAACGACTCAACAAGATGTTTCTGCCCCACTATGGTCTGATCCATACCATGGGTGATAAGATTCACAAAGTCGCTTTTTGATGCAACTAACGCGTTGAGATCGCGGATATTAACTGTTTCGCTCATAAGGTTCAAACTGTTATAGTTGATTTCGTAGTTATCTATTTGGATGAATTTTTCCACAAAATTACAACTATAACAATTAAAAGGTTAACTTAAATTGTTAAATAAATCTATTATTCGTTTAACAAAATAAAAGTTAACCTTTTTTAAGCGGGCCATACCCACCGGATTAAAATTGTTCCGGAAGTTATACTCCCTGTTCGTCAAGTTTCCATACAAACGCCCGCAAACCAAGTTTGGGACGCTCGTTATCGAAACTCCGCAGTCTGTCAAGTAACAACGGCACCCGCTCGTCGGGAACCATAGTTATTATAGCCGAAGCCAACGAAGGCCACGCATGCGAGCCATAGTGAGGCTCTCCCTCAACCGAGCCTCGCCCGGTCACCTGGCTCCACGATGTGAAACCACGGCAATTGAGATGATCAAGAACCTCAAGGATACGCTCTCGATGAGCCTGATCGAATATAATGAATACTGCTTTCATTTCTTTGTTTTTTTACGTAATAACTTGTGATGCTTGCGACGGGCGTTCTTCACCCCGTTACCGGCGAACACACAATAAAGGACCGGCACGAACAACAATGTAAGGATAGTTGAGAATGTAAGACCACCGATTACCGCGGTTCCCATCGGGCGCCACATCTCAGCTCCCTGTCCGGTACCGCATGCCATGGGCACCATACCCAGGATGGTTGTCAATGATGTCATGATCACAGGACGCAGACGCGAACGGCCGCCATCAATCACAGCCCGCTTGATTGACATGCCGCGCTCACGGTTCAATGTTATATAGTCAATAAGCACTATACCGTTCTTCACCACTATACCGATAAGCATGATCGCACCGATCATACTCATAACGTTAAGAGTATGCCCCGACAGATAAAGAATGAAGAACACGCCTGAGAAAGCGAAGAGCACAGATGTCATGATAATACCGGGATATGTATAACTCTCGAACTGTGCCGCCATAACTATATAAACGAGCACCAGAATCAGCAACGCAAGAGTCATGAGATCTGTAAACGATTCCTGCTGATCCTCATATTGGCCCGAAAGTTGTATGGCTATACCCTGCGGGATATCAAGAGTATCTATTGCTGCATTGGCCTGCTGCACAACCTGCGACATCGGCACACCCTGCACCACTGTTTTCACCGTGATGACACGCTCGCGGTCTTTACGCTCAATTGTAGGAGGCGTGAAGTGCTCCACTACCTTACCCACATCCTTAATACGGACCGGAGTACCTGCATTGTTATAGATAAGTATATTTTCGATATCTTCGATACTTGTGCGTGATTCAGGCGCGTACATTACCTTAATATCATATTCCTCACCATCCTCACGGAACTGCGAGGCAAGAGAGCCATTGATTCTGTTGCGTAGATAAGTAGCCGCCGTAGATAGATTCAGGCCATAGATTGCCAGCTTCTCCCGGTCAAAATCAACACGATATTCCGGTTGATAATCGGCGCGAGAGATTATCACATCGGCCGTACCGGGCATTGCAAGCAGCGCCCGGCTCAGACGAGCCGCAACGGAGTCAGTCTCTTCGAAATCATATCCATATATCTCAAAGTCAATCGAGGCCTCGCCGCCCATGCCACCCATGTTACCGCCGACATTTACCTGGGTTTTCTTAAACTCTGGATAGTGTCGCAGATCTTCTCGCATCATATGCGCTATCTCCACGATTCCACGGTCACGGTCACCAGGATCTGAAAGACGTATGTTCATCGAGATTATGTGCGGCCCGTTATCACTCAGATTGGCGAATGTATTATCACTTGAGGCCGTACCTGTTGTATAATTCAGTACCTGTATCTCAGGATACTTCTCACGCCATTCTTTATACAGGCGGCTCGTCACATCATTGGCAAGCTCCACGCGCGCACCTATCGGCAATTCAAGGCTTACACTCAGACGACCATCGTCAGCTGTCGGGAAGAATTCAGTACCTACATGCTTCATAAGAAAGACCGAACCGACAAATGACCCCAGACAAACGACAACAGTTATCATCTTGTGCGATGTCACCCATCCGAGAAGCCACGCATATCCGTTATCAAGAGCATCGAGAGCCCGGCTTATAGGAGTGAACAGCAGAGTATACGCCTTGGAATGATGGGTGGTGCGCCGCAGGAGCACCGAACACAACATAGGAGTGAGTGAAAGGGCGCACACCGTTGATATTATCATCATTATAGTCACCATCCAGCCCAACTGGCGGAAGAGCACACCGGTCATGCCGGTCACAAGTGTAAGAGGGAAAAATACCGCAATAAGCGTCAACGTAGATGCCACGACCGAGATCGCCACCTCATTGGTACCATGAATGGCAGCCTGCTTCGGATCAGAACCGCGCTCTATGTGTGTCGTAACATTCTCAAGCACCACAATGGCATCATCAACCACCATACCTATCGAGATTGAAAGCGCCGACAATGACACTATGTTAAGAGAATTTCCGGTTATTGCCAGATAAATGAACGAAGCTATGAGAGAGATCGGGATAGTGAGGGTAATGATGAGAGTGGCCCTCCACCTGCCAAGGAAGAAGAACACCACTATCACTACGAACAATAACGCATAGAGCACTGTCTCAACAAGGGAGTTGATAGTATTGCGTATATTGTCGGATGTATCGACTATGATGCCGAGTTTTACATCCGAGGGCAGTCGTTTTTGCAATTCAGGCAGAATCTTGAGTACCTTATTTGAGATTTCCACCGAATTGGCACCACTTTGTTTCTGTATCACAATCATGGCGCCCTGACGCCCATTATTGAATGTCGTCTGCGTGCGTTCCTCAAGTGAATCGTCAATACGGGCCACATCACGCAGATATATATTCCGGCCACCAAATGATCCGACCACAATATTCATCATCTCATCCGAAGCCTCGAACTCGCCTTCGACACGCATCGAGAATGTATTGTTTCCAAGATCAATCACACCGCCGGGAATATTGCGGTTTTCAGCACCTATTATTGTCGAGATCTGTTCAACTGTCATATTATAAGCCTCAAGACGCGCCGGATCAACATAAACATGGATCTCACGTTTGGGCGCGCCGGAGATTGACACCGAGCCCACTCCGGAGATGCGTGCCAACGGATTGGCCACAGCATCATCAAGTATCTTATACAAGCCGGGCATGCTCTCATCAGCCTGAACCGAGAGGAGCAGGATTGGTATCATGTCGGTTGAGAACTTGAAAATGATCGGTGTCTCGGCATCATCAGGCATAGCTGATGATATCATATCGAGTTTATCACGCACGTCATTGGTCAGCACATCTATATCATAGCCATATTCGAACTCAAGGGTAATCACCGAGATATTCTCGCGAGACGCCGATGTGATGTGCTTGAGATTTGACACAGAGTTAAGCACATTCTCAAGCGGGCGCGTTATATTCTGCTCTATATCCTGCGCGCTCGCCCCCTGATATGTGGTCATGACCATCAGGGTATTTGTATCTATGTCGGGGTATAGGTCAATTGGAAGTTTATTGAGCGAGAACAGGCCCAGTATAACCACCGCCACAAAACACAAGGTGGTCATTATAGGGCGCCTGACCGCTCCGCCGTAAAGACTCATGATACGTTATTTCTTATCGTTAATAATGACTTCGACTCCATGTGCCAGACGTGACTGACCTGCCACAACTATAGTGTCGCCCTCGTTCACACCCGAAAGCAGTTCATATCCAGTGTCAAGGCGCGAACCAAGTTCAACCTTGTTATACGACACCTTGCCGTCTTTGTACACATATACATATTTATTATTTGAACCACGCTGCTTGTCAATAGCGAGATCAGGTACAACCACGCTTTCCCGATCGCCGAGGTTAATGATCACACGGGCAAACATTCCCGGAAGAATACGTCCTTGAGGATTTGCCAGTGTAACCTCGGCCGGGAATGTACGGGTAGCCACATCTACAGCCGGCGCCACCCGTGTCACTCTACCGGTGAACGTCTCGCCCTCGAATGCATCAAGCGACACCTCAACCTGCATACCGCGTGTGATGCGGGATATATCGCTCTCGTTCACATTTATCATAACCTTCACCGAGGGAGTTATCTGCCCTACGGTTAATATAGGTTGAGCGCCGGTCATGTCACCTGGATCATAGTTACGGGCAGTTACAACCCCGTTTATCGGTGAGGTCAGCACAGTATTGGTTATTGTATTGTCATATTGGGTGGCAAGTGCGTCAAGTTGTGTTTTCAGTTGATCAACTGTGCTGCGTGTGCCGGCACCGATCTCAAGCAACTGCACCGCGCGCTCATAGTCCCGACGGGCCTGTTCAAGATTAAGGCGTTGTTGATCAGCAGTTGTAGCATCAAGAGTTGCGAGAACCTGGCCGCGTCGCACATGATCTCCTACATCTACCGTTATGGTTTTTATACGGTTAGCCATCGCCGGGGCTATGTTATTGACATTTTCCGCCTCTATATTGGCAGTATAGCTCACCGTATGAGGCACCGTTACCCTGTGTGCTACATCAACATCGACGATCGCAAGTTCGGGTGCTTCGTCATTGACAGCCGTTGCAGTGTCAGATTCGCCTTTTCCGCCACAGGAAGACAGCATTACGCAAGCTATGGCGCAACATGAAACAATATGCTTTTTATATATATCCATATCTTAATTATTATCGGTTACTGAGGTATATGATTCTATTGGTGCGTTACCGAGCAGTAACTCAAGGTCACTGCCGGCCACAAGATAATTGTATATCGCCTGATAATAGGCAAGACGAGCACGTGTAAGCGACAATTCGCTGTCACGCAGATCAAGGTATGTCGTGGCCCCTATATCGAAACTGCGCACCTGTATGTCGTGGGCCCGCGAGGCCTCGCCCACACTCTCGTTTGACGACGCTATCTGCTTTACATTAAGGCGTATGTTGTCTATAGCTATAGCAACCTGTGAGTTAAGAGTGTTGGTAAGGTTCTCTCTGACATAAGCCATCTCATCAAGCTGGATTCGGGCCTGCTTTATACGGTTGTAACGCTGTCCGCCTTGATAAAGAGGGATGCTCACCGAGAGCCCGACGATTGAATATGGAGTCCATCTGAAATTCTTGAACGGCGATCCGTTGCTTGACGACATCCAGTTATAATTGCCGGTGAGTGCCACGGTGGGATACCACGAAGCCTTCTGTACCGAAAGGGTACGCTCAAGAGTTCGAGTCTCTATACTGTTCATTATCAACGATGTGTTTGATGACAGATCACTTGAGAGATTCATAACATCATCATACATTGTACTCTCATATTCTGCCAATGAACCTTCAATCTCGAAAGGTGTATTCACATCAATGCCCATCAGTATCGCCAACTGCAAACGGGCGCGGCGTATTTCAATATCACATTGTATGATTTCCGGCTCTATATTTTTAAGAGCAACCGATGTGCGCAGCACTTCGTACTCAGAGGCATCTCCCACCTCGAATCGGCGACTATAGGTCTTGTAAGTAAGTTCAGCCATATCATAGCTTTCCTGCACAACCCGCCGTGAGTCAAGAGCAAGCTGAAGTGCGTAATAAGCATTTTTGACCTGATTTACAAGATCAAGACGCGAAGACCGGGCCTGCTCTACCGCTCTCTCTATCTGCACGTCACTCAACTTCAACGAGGCCCACAGCTGCGGCGCGACTATTGGCACTGAAGCCTGAAATCCAAGCGAATACATATTATCAAGACCCATCTTTATGCCTGTATCTCCGGAGGGAATGGATGTTGCAGCATCATCCTGAGAAGTGTCATCACCCTGTGTGGAATCGCCGAACGAGCCGAAAGCATCCATATTCATATAAGCCACCTGCTTCTTAAGGGTACGCTGATATGAACCATCGAAACTCACCGATGGCAACAGTTGCCCAAGGGTCTCACGACGGGAATAGTCAGCCTTGACCACCTCCATGTCAGCTATCTTTACCGTAGGGTTATCTGAAAGTGCTATGGCAAGGCACTCTTCAAGTGTAAATGATTCGGAAGCCAATGCCAGAGGCACACTCACTGCTGTGGCCATGGCCGCCGAAAGCAAACGTTTTAGATTCATTCAATCAACAAAAAAATAAATGTAATTACACGGAAACTCCTAAAATAAAATCAGTGCGAAGATACGAAATATAAACTATATAAATTTGTATCAAAATAAAAATACACTGAAACGGACAATTTTTTAACCATTTACACCACAACCTTCCCGCAAGAGCCGCATGCTGTTGATAAAAAAGGAGCGCAGGATAGTTACAGATTGCAAAAAAATGTGTAAGTTTGCATCGGATTGGCACCGATGCCTGCCTCCACAGGTCACCGCCATCTCTTTCAACGGCATGAAATCTCAACGTTCAGAAGCATCAAACAGAAGCATATTCGATGAATATCTTGTTTTACACGGGCGACGCCGCACGCCTGAACGTTTTGCCATATTATCGGCAGTAGAAGCTTGCCCCATACATTTCAGAGCCGAGCAAGTAATCGAGAATCTCGAGCAAAACAACTATCACGTATCATCACCCACAGTATATCACACTCTTGAACTGCTCATTGATTGCGGACTTGTGAGACGATTCGTGATAAACCGCAACATTTATGAATACGAACGCACCGAAGCCCCCGACTCAATCGGCCGCCCGGTGCATCTTATATGCAAAAGTTGCGGAAAGATAAAACTGGTGAAAGACACCGAACTAGCCAGATCAATATCGGTGCGCACCTGGGGTGGCTTCTCTCCTGAAGACTATTCATTGAACATCTACGGCCAATGCAGCGCCTGCCGACGGCGGAACCGCGCAAACAGCCGTAAACCATACAACACCAATAAACCAACCAATAAAAAATGAAAGTTGATATTCTCTTGGGCCTCCAGTGGGGCGACGAAGGCAAAGGAAAAGTAGTAGACGTGCTCACACCCCGCTACGACATAGTAGCACGATTCCAGGGAGGCCCCAACGCCGGCCACACCCTCGAATTTGATGGCCGTAAGGTAGTGCTGCGGTCAATACCCTCCGGCGTATTTCAGGGCAATGTCAACCTCATAGGTAACGGAGTTGTGCTTGATCCGGTGCTTTTCAGCGCGGAAGCTCAGGAACTGATAGACACGGGCACCGACCTGCGCAAAATTCTCAAAATCTCACGTAAAGCCCACCTTATCCTGCCAACACACCGCTTGCTTGACGCCGCTGCCGAAGCAGCCAAAGGCGACGGTAAGATCGGCACCACCGGCAAAGGAATAGGACCGACATACACAGATAAGATTTCCCGTGCCGGATTACGCGTGGGCGACATCGAAGCCCCTGACTTCAGCCAGCATCTCGACAAAGCCATAAACCGCCACATTGAGGCAATAAAAGCCTTGGGCGGAAGCGTCGACCCCACCGAGTTGAAGCATCTGCTTGACCTATGGCTCAAAGCCATTGATTACATAAAGACATTCGATCTCGTCGATTCAGAGCATTACCTCAACAAGGCACTGATGGCCGGAAATAAGATACTGTGTGAAGGAGCGCAAGGGACAATGCTTGACGTTGACTTCGGTTCATATCCGTTCGTTACCTCATCAAACACCATTTCCGCAGGAGCATGCACCGGACTTGGAGTGGCCCCTGGAAAAATTGGCGATGTATATGGCATATTCAAAGCATATTGCACACGCGTGGGAAGCGGACCGTTCCCCACTGAGCTATTCGACGAAGATGGGAAGCGCATGCGTGACATTGGTCACGAATACGGCGCCGTAACCGGCCGCGAACGCCGATGCGGATGGATCGACCTTGTTGCATTGAGATATGCCGTGATGATAAACGGTGTAACGAAACTCATAATGATGAAAAGCGATGTACTTGATGGATTCGACACTATCAAAGCATGCACCGCATACGACATTAACGGAACAACAACCCCTGACTTTCCGTTCTCACTTGATACTCCGGGACATATCCCCACGCCGGTATACACTGAACTACCCGGATGGAAGACCGACCTTACCAAAGTCTCATCAGAGACTGAATTTCCCCGTGAATTCAGCGATTATATCAAATTTATTGAAAAACAACTGGGCGTGCCTGTGACCATCGTTTCGGTTGGTCCCGACCGCAACCAGACCATAGAAATAAACCACACAATCTGACACCATGGCCAAAGTTAAACCATTCAAAGGCATACGCCCGCCCCGCGAGATAGCCCACGAAGTGGCATCACGCCCCTATGATGTCCTTAATTCGGAAGAAGCTCGTGCAGAAGCCGAAGGAAATCCCCGCTCTCTATACCATATAATAAAACCAGAAATTGATTTCGCGCCCGGCACCGACGAGCATGACCCTAAGGTATATGATAAAGCTGTTGAGAATTTCAACGCCTTCCAGACCAACGGTTGGCTCCGTCAGGATGAAAATGAGCATTACTATATATATGCCCAACGCATGGGTGACCACATACAGCACGGCTTCGTCATAGCTGCCAACGTTGACGACTATCTCAACGGAGTTATCAAGAAACACGAACTCACGCGCCGCGACAAAGAGGAAGACCGCATGAAACACGTACGTGTGCAGAACGCTAACATCGAACCAGTTTTCTTCGCGTTTCCCGATAACGCCACATTGGCAAATATAATATCTGTTGTCACCACCGGTGAACCCGAATACGACTTCACCGCTCCTGATGGATTCGGTCACACATTTTGGGTAATTGACGACGAATCTATGATAAATAAAATCACTGAAGAATTCGCCAAAATACCATATCTTTACATAGCTGACGGACATCACCGCACGGCGGCGGCTGCTCTCGTAGGAAATGAGAAAGCGCGTCTGAACCCTGATCACCGCGGTGATGAGGAATACAACTATTTCCTTGCCGTTGCCTTCCCCGCCTCCGACCTAAAGATCATCGATTACAACCGTCTTGTAAAAGACCTCAACGGCCTTTCACCTGCCGAATTTCTCGCCCGTCTCGAACATAAATTTATTGTAAAAGACATGGGCACCATACCATGGCGGCCTGACCGCCTGCACAATTTCTCACTTTACCTCGAAGGCCGCTGGTATTTACTTACCGCACGCGAAGGCACATATAATGACCTTGATCCTATAGGCGTGCTTGACGTCACTATATCAAGCGACCTTATACTACGCGATATTCTCGGAATAACCGACCTGCGCTCTGACAAACGCATTGACTTTGTGGGAGGCATACGTGGACTTGACGAACTCAAGAATCGCTGCGACAGCGGCGAGATGGCGGCCGCCCTCGCGCTTTTCCCCGTGTCAATGCAACAATTGATGAATATCGCCGACACCGGCAATATCATGCCACCGAAAACGACATGGTTCGAGCCTAAACTACGCTCGGGTCTAATTATTCATAAACTTGATTGAAAATGTCATCTGATAAGAAAGAAATAGTATTGAGCGGAATACGCTCAACCGGAAACCTTCATCTGGGCAACTACTACGGTGCACTGGGAAAATTCGTCAAGATCCAAGACCAGTATGACTGCAATTTCTTCATCGCCGACCTCCACGCCCTCACAACCTCCACCGATCCCGTCGCACTGCATGCCAGCGTAAAAACCGTGCTGGCCGAATACCTTGCGGCAGGTATTGATCCGGAAAAAGCCACCGTATTCATTCAAAGCGATATACCGGAAATCTCTGAGATGTACCTCCTGCTCAACATGCACGTAGGCATCGGAGAACTTATGCGCACTGCATCTTTTAAAGACAAAGCACGCAAAGCATTAGGCATCGCCTCATCTGCAACTGACGCCGATTCTGATGACGAAGCATTCGAACGCGAAATCATAGGCGCATCAACCAATAAACGAGTGAACGCAGGTCTGCTCACCTACCCCACCCTCATGGCTGTTGACATCCTTATACAGAAAGCCACAAAGGTGCCTGTTGGAAAAGACCAGCTCCAACATCTCGAACTTACCCGCCGATTCGCCCGCCGATTCAACTCTTTCTATGGAGTTGAACTGTTTCCCGAGCCAACCGACTTTGACTTCGGCGGAGCCCCTGTAAAAGTGCCTGGGCTTGACGGTTCAGGCAAGATGGGTAAAAGCGAAGGAAACTGCATATACCTTACTGACGATCCCAAGGTACTACGCAAAAAAGTGATGCGAGCTACCACTGACGAAGGGCCTAAAGAACCGAATTCGCCCATGAGCGAGCCTGTAGCGAACCTATTCACGCTGCTCGAGCTTACATCTACCCCTGATGTAGTTGAGCACTTCCGCAATGCATATGCCGACTGCTCCATACGATACGGAGACCTTAAGAAACAACTCGCCGAAGACATCTTGACAGTCACAAACCCCATACGCGAACGCGTACAGGATATCCTCGCCAATGAGGACTACCTGCGGCGCGTAGTAAAACAAGGGGCCGAGCGAGCTCGGGCTCGAGCTGCCGCAACCCTTGCCGAAGTACGGCACATTATGGGTATCAGACCATTATGAAGCGAATATTATTTACACTTGCGGCGACTGCGGTAATCTCCGCAGCCGCCGCTGTCACTCATTACATGACACAGCCGACCGACGTCTATGACCGATACCGGGCTATGGTCAGACATAACATCGACCGACCGGTCATATACCTGATTTTCTCGGCTGATTCAATGTTTGAAGGTGCTCCGGCAGCCCTTGATGCAATGGCTGACAAAGGTATCAAAGGGAATTTTTTCTTCACAGGCAATTTCCTCAGCAGGCCGGAGAACAACGCCATAATCAATCGTGTCATTGATGACGGGCACTACGTAGGAGGCCACAGCAACCGCCATATCCTGCTCGCCGACTGGGACAGAAACCGGACTCCTCTCGTCACAACCGATTCTATGATAGCCGACGTACAGGCCAATCTCGAACATCTTGCAAACTTCGGCATTAACAGGGCAAGCGCCGGTTGGTTCCTTCCGCCTTTTGAGTGGATAGGTCCACAGCAGGCCGACTGTCTGCGAGACTCACTCGGACTCGAAATAATAAACCCCACGCCAGCCATCGAGACTTATCGGGATTACACCACTCCCGACATGGCCGAATACAAATCTTCAGACGAAATGATAAAGCAGCTCTTCAGCCACGAACAAGCCGAAGGTCTCAACGGATCCATTATCATTTTCCATCTCGGCACACAAGACGTGCGCACCGACAAGCTATACAACCATCTCCCCGAAATTCTTGACTCCCTCTCATCATTAGGATACAGATTCGCCCGTTTCTGATCACGAAAACTTTATCGCCATATACATGCAGCCCGGCTTTTGGCCGGGCTGCACATGTTAGATTACTGAATCTTACACATTATATGCGATCAAGGACTGTCGCGATAAGGTCTCGCACGCCACTCTTGTAATTAGGATTGGCATTATTGTTGAATCGGTTGGCTATAATTGAACAAACTGTCATACAGCGATGTCCCATCAGCCTTCCGAGACCGGCCAGCGGTGCGCTTTCCATCTCATAATTGGTAACACGCCGGCCTTTATATTCGAATTCCTCTATCAGGCGGTTCAGATCAGGATTAGACAGCGGCAAACGCAGCTCTCGTCCCTGTGGGCCATAAAAACCTACAGCCGAGATAGTATTGCCACGCACCATATCATCGCGGCCTATTGTCTCTACAAGTGATGCATCGGCATCCACAACATAAGGTTTAGCCCACAGCGGATTCCATCCTGTGTGCTTGCACAACTCATGTTCAAACTCAAGATCAGCCACATCATTACGGCCGGCATAATAATTAAGTACGCCGTCAAAGCCGATTGATTTTTCTGCAATCACCGGTGTCCCTAATGTCAGATCAGGCTGCAATGCTCCCGATGTACCGATACGCACCATAGTAAGCGAGCGTTTTTCATCCTTGACCTCCCGGGTTTTAAAATCCACGTTTGCCAACGCGTCAAGCTCGTTTATTACAATATCAATATTGTCCGGGCCTATACCGTGGCTCAGACACATGATTGGCTTGCCTCCGTAAGTTCCTCCTATAGTATGAAACTCTCGCGACTGCACCTCAAAAGTTTTAGTATCGAAGAACTCAGCCACCATATTCACACGTGCAGGATCACCTACAAGTATGATGCGGTCAGTCAGCTGTTCAGGCAGCAAGTGCAGGTGGAACACCGAACCGTCAGGATTGATTATAAGCTCTGAAGCGGGAATGATTTTCTTTTCCATGTATGGGATTGTATATGTCAGTTATATAATAAATATATGATTAAACAGCCTCACTGAGGTGAAAGTTGTCACACTTTCAAAGTAAAACTACCTCCGGGATTGGCTGTGAGAAGGTCCTCCATCTCCATCTGCATCAGACGCGGAGTTATCACGGGCATAGACAGGCCTAACGCATGAGACATATCTGCAGCTGTGTGTGATGGATTCTTTCGAAGATGATCAATGATTTCTTGAAATTCAGGTTCAATAATATCAAAATTGAATTGAGGGATAGCCGATTTAGTTTCTGCTTGCCAATTCATCAGGTCAACAACATCCTCGGCGCCACGAATCATTGACGCGCTGTTAGTGTAGATTAGTTTGTTACAACCTTGGCTGAACCTGTCATTGGCCCGACCAGGTACCGCACACACCTGCCTGCCGTACTCTCCGGCTATACGCGCCGTAACCAATCCACCACCATGACTGTCGCTTTCCACCACCACGGTCACATCACACAGCGCCGCCACTATTCGGTTACGGGCAAGAAAACTTGACCGGTGGATGCGCTGTTGCGATGTATATTCTGTAACAAGCCCACCTCCGCTATGGCATATTGACGCCGCAAGGCTCCTGTGCTCGGCAGGATAAATAGTGTTGAGACCATGCGCCACCACAGCCACTGTGGGCACTCCTGCATCAAGAGCGGCACGATGGGCCGCAGCGTCTATTCCATATGCCAGTCCGCTCACAATCACAGGGCGTTCAAGCATCTCCGCAAGATCTCTTATAAGAGATGAGGTGAAATCCATACCATACGCAGTCGCACGGCGCGTACCTACCACAGCCACCATATGACGGCCTGACAAAATTTCTGTATTACCGGTCGAATACAGCATCAAAGGCGCGTCAACACACATCGACAGACGCGACGGATAATCTGAATCAGTAAAAAAGACAGTCTTTATTTTCTTGTCGCTTACAAAGCATGCCTCACGACGGGCTATATCAAGAGCCGGTGCACGGCAATCATTCACAATTGCCCCAGTACTGCCTCTGAGGGCCTCCTTAAGTTCACAAAAAGGCAATGTAAAAAACTGCTCGGCTGATCCAATACGATCAAGCACAACTGATGCCACCGGGATTGTCATCCCCGGCAACAACGAAAATGCCATATCATAAACCCGAGCAGCTACCATTCAGGTCAAATATATTTCTCAAAATGCTTGAAAAGCTCCTCACCGCGTGTCAGACGTCCATTCACCATCGTAGCCACGTTTACTACCGCTTCAACCACCGATTCTCCACGCTCGTTAAAGATGTCTTGTATGAATACAAACAAAGGCCCGCGCCGGCTCACTGCAAGCTTCGATACCATCTTGTCACCAAGACCCAGCGGTCGCCGGTAATTGATCTCGACACGTGATAGCACCGGATCTATGCCCCGCGAATGCATGTCTCGGAACGAAAGGCCTGCCTTCTCGCAGAATTCATGCCGTGTGTGCTCAAGGTAATGCAGATAAACAGCATTATTTACAATTCCTTCTGAATCCACCTCATAATCTCGCACCTTCATGGGCAACTCAAATATATAGTTCTTAGCCGGTCTCATTTTATAATTAAAATAGATACAAAGATACAATTAAAACGCCTGACTCTACAATAGTCAAACATCAAAATTAACACTCTTTAATAATGCACTCTCTCATAATTTTATCATTTCCTAAACCTCAGATAAAAAACATGATATCTAATTAGCAATTTCGATAAAATTTCACTAACTTTGCGCCTGACTTTTAGATATGAAAGCGGTTAATTGGAAAGGATATATCTATGGAATCATAGCGGCAATGATAAGTGGCATCGTTCCGTTACTTGTCTACGACCTTATCACTGAGGGTATAGACGTAATCTCCATACTTTTCTTCCGGTTTACAGTCGCACTGCCGGCCGTTTTTGTTTTCTTGAAACACCGCGGACGACACATAAACATAGGAACTGACCGGATTCTACCTATCTGCGGGCTCGGGATACTGGTAGCCATTACATTCGCGTTGCTATACACATCATTCACCAAGGTAGATCTCGGACTTGCATCGAGCATATTTTACATATATCCGCTTATCATAGCGCTGCTCATGGCCGGCTTCTTCCATGAGATACTTCGCACACAAGCATTTGCAGCTATAATATGCTGCCTTGCAGGAATATGGCTGATAGGTGGTTTTACGACTACACTGCATGTATCTCCCTCAGGGCTTGTCATGTTGACTGTAGCAGCGCTCTTATATGCCATATATCACATAGCCATAAACGACGACGGATTGAGAGGTGTATCCACTCTCACCATGACATTTTGGATCACACTGACCTGTGCTTTCATCTTCGGTCTCATCATCGTTGTCCGAGGCTATGCGATGGTGCCGCATACGCCCTTGAATTGGCTTTATATCCTGCTTATCGCAGTTTGTCCTACCATCATTTCATTTATATTTACCGAAAAGGCCGTAAACCTCTCAGGGCATATATCAACCGCCGTTTTAGGTGTATTCGAACCGATTACCGTCATAGTGGGAGCTGCAATAATATACGGGCAAACCATAAACATGCGGAGCCTTATAGGGATAGTGTTAATACTTGCAAGTGTATCATCAGCTATAGCCACCCGCAACATATCACGACGCATACTCAAGATTCGCCATATACTGCCATCAATCAAGCCCCGCAGCAAATAAGACCGGTTAAACAGCATACAATAAATACCGGCGCATTCCGTTTAGTAATTATCCAACTCTGAAAAATGAACAAACTCACTAAACTCATAATATGCGCCGTCACCGTGCTGTTCCCAGTGCTCCAGGTCATGGCACAAGACGGAGCTTCAAGCTACAATTGGCTGAACATAACATCATCAAGCAAGATTTATGGTCTTGGCGGCATAAATATCTCACTTGTCGATGATGAAATGCAGATTGCCGATCAGAATCCGGCTCTACTCGGCCCTGAGATGAGCGGACAGATAGCAGTAAACTATATGCATTACCTCGGCAGCAGCAACTTCGCAGGTGCCAGATTCACACATAGTGCAGGAGACAGAGCCGCATGGAGCGCTTCAATACAGTATTTCGGCTACGGATCAATAACCGAGACACTTCCTGATGGATCAACGGTCGGCACTTTTTCCCCTAAAGACGTAGCTTTCGGTGGGGCATTCTCACACGACATAACCGATCGCCTGCGCGGCGGCATAGCACTGAAAATGCTATACAGCGGCTATGCCGACTATACAGCTTTTGCCATCTCGACAGATTTGGGTATAAATTACTACGACTCCGACAAGGATCTATCTTTATCTGCCGTAATTGCCAACCTCGGTGGACAGCTCAAACGATTCGATCAAGCCTACGACAGACTACCCTTTGACATACGTCTCGGTTGGTCGCAGTCTTTCGGCAACTTCCCGGTAAGATTCTCTATAACTGCATGGAACCTCACCAAATGGAAATTGCCATACATGGACAATGGCGACGGCACCGATGCTTCAGCTACTGAACTTAAAAGCTCATTTACGAGCAATCTGTTCAGACACCTGATATTCGGAGCCGACCTTATATCAAGCAAATCTTTTTATCTTGGCATCGGCTACAACTACAAGACACGCACCGATATGTCAACCTATTCACGCAGCTTCATTTCAGGATGGAGCATCGCCGGTGGATTCAGAGGCCGAGGATTCGGTGTAGGACTCGCCTTTGCCCAACCTCACACCGGGGCTACCACACTGATGGTGAATCTTAATCTCAGCCTCAACGATTTAATTCGATGATATAACAATGACTAAAACCACTCAACGCATAATCGTCGCTATCGACGGCTTCTCTTCATCAGGTAAGAGCACAATGGCCCGCCGCCTCGCCTCGCAGATCGGATACCGGTATATTGATTCCGGTGCAATGTATCGCGCTGTAGCACTTTACGGCCTTGAAAATGGAATTGTAAACCTTGACGGCACCGTCGACGTGCCTGCACTGACAGACGCCCTACCGTCAATTGAGATAGACTTCGAGCCACAGCCCGACGGATCACAACACACCATGCTGAACGGTGTCGACGTTGAGGACACAATTCGCCAGCTACGTGTTTCAAATGTGGTATCACCGGTATCGGCGATACCTGCCGTACGTCATGACCTCGTAAGAAAGCAACAGGCTCTCGGTGCAGATAAAGGCATCGTAATGGACGGCCGCGACATCGGCACCACCGTCTTCCCTGACGCCGAGCTTAAGATATATCTTGACGCCACAGCCCAGACACGCGCTCAGCGCCGTTTTACCGAACTTATTGCGAAAGGCTCCAACGTGACATTCGCCGAAGTGCTCGCAAATGTCGTGCGCCGCGACGAGATTGACCGCACACGTGCTGAAAGTCCCCTGAGACGCGCTTCCGACGCTATAGCACTCGACAATTCTCAAATGTCACTTGACGAGCAGGACCGTTGGCTCCTTGACCGTTTCAACGAAACATTAGCCAGGCTTAAATGAACACAGACTCTCGTCACCCTGTAGTCGAGATCGACAGCAAATCAGGATTCTGCTTCGGCGTAGTGACTGCCATACGCAAGGCCGAAGACAGCCTCGCACACAGTGGCAGTCTCTACTGCCTTGGAGATATTGTGCATAATTCCAATGAGGTAGAACGCCTTGAACGCTGCGGACTCACGACAATCACACACGACGAGCTGGGCAAGCTCCGGAACACAAAAGTGCTGTTACGCGCCCATGGAGAACCACCCGCGACATATGAGATAGCCCGACGCAACAACATTGAGATAATCGATGCGACCTGTCCCGTCGTACTTAAGTTGCAGCAACGCATTAAAGAAGCCTACGACCAGCCGTGTGTTGACGGCCGCCGCCCTCAGATAGTGATATACGGGCAAACAGGCCATGCCGAAGTCAACGGACTTGTAGGACAGACTGCCGGGGAAGCCATTGTGGTGGAAGACATCGAAGGTCTTGACCGTATTGACTTCTCCCGCGACATTTACCTATACTCACAGACCACCAAAAGCGTAGAAGGATTCAATGCCATAATCAACGGAATAAGCGCGCGACTGCAACCCGGAGCACAACTCAGGTCATTTGACACAATATGCCGCCAGGTAGCCGGCCGCGTCGACCATCTACGGGCTTTTGCCGGCGAACACGACGTGATAATATTCGTTGCAGGCACAAAAAGCAGCAACGGCCGTATTCTTTACAATCATTGCCTGCAAGTCAACAGCCGCAGCCACCTTGTCGCCGATGAGACACAGATTAATGCCGAATGGCTATCCGATGCCGCGTCCATCGGCATATGTGGAGCCACATCCACGCCCCGCAGACTGATGGAACAGGTCAAGGCTAAGGTATTCAAGCTACTTGACATCGAAAAATGACAGATTTCATTGCAATCGACGTCGAAACCGCCAACTACGAGCCATCAAGCATCTGCTCAATCGGTGCCGTAAAAGTGCGGGACAGTATAATCATTGACCGACGATACTCCCTTGTAAAGCCTGAACCGGATTATTACCATTGGGCTTGCCGACGCGTACATGGCCTCTCTGACAGCGACACATACGACGCTCCCTCATTCGGCACCGTCTGGACCCAGTGGACCGATTGGTTCGAGAACTTGCCATTTGTCGCCCATAACGCAGCCTTCGATTCAAAATGCATCAGCGCTGCAAGCCGCATATACGGCATCGAATCCGACATTTCCTGGCATTGTACACTAAAAGCCGCACGGTGTCTCATCCCTCGGGCCATGCTCCCATCAAAATCACTTGATTCACTATGCGACTTTTTCGGAATAACTCTCGGAAATCACCATAACGCTCTTGATGATGCCTTAGCATGTGCCAAGTTAGCTATCATTCTGAACCAAAATGAATAGAACAGCCACAAGAAAGAACACAACCCCTCGCCACAGGAAACAGCAGCGCCGGGTGATAAGATTAGACCGGCTCGTATTTGTCTTAAGCATTTTCGCAGCTATAGTGTTGCTTATAATATTCATTATATCACGTGCATGCACCGATGATGAAATAACAAAGGAACCACCACAGACACACCCTTCTGTAATTACCACCGCCACCCACGATGCAGCTTCCGTCGCAGCCACAGCACCGGAATCCATGGAACGCCAGAACGCCTTGCTTTCCATTCATGCCAGGGAATCGGAATTACGCCTTAACGGCTACGTGCATGCTGCCGAAGAATATCACAATGAGGTAATACATCAACTTGAAAAACATGGAATTGAATACTAAACCCGTCTTCACGCTACGTCCGGCTACCAAAACCGACGCCGGTTACATATCCCGGGCCGTAATAATGGCCGTAGGCGAGGAAATAGCACTACATCTCGCCGGCTCTCCCGACCGCCTGCATCTTGTCAATGAATTATTCACCAGACTTGCCGCCCGCGATGATTCTCAATACAGTTACCGCAACAGCATCATAGCCTGCACTCCGGCGGGGGCTGTGGCAGGAGTTATAGTTGCTTACGACGGCGCGCAACTGCAACCGCTCAGAAAGGCATTTATAGAAGAAGCGGCAAAAATCCTTGGCATTCATATCAATGAAGCGGAAATGCATGACGAGACATCTCCCGATGAAATATATCTTGATTCGCTCGCGGTTTGGCCTGAATATCGAGGCAATAAACTTGCGTATCAGCTTATAAACGCCGCTGCAACCTTGCACAGCAACGCAGGCAAGCCTATTGGCTTACTTTGCGAACCTGAGAATCACCGTGCCCGGCGTCTTTACGTTGCTTCAGGTTTCATACCCGTCGGACAGCGGCCTTTTGCCGGAACAATGATGGATCACATGGTGCTCAAGCACTGATACCACCTTCTCCATCACCCGAACCACCAACTGCCGTGGAGCGGCAAGATTTATACGCACGAAATTCTCGCCTCCGGCGCCGTACATCGCACCAGGATTAAGTCTTACCGCCGCTTCACACATAAGCAGCTGTTCAACCTCAGCACC
This sequence comes from Odoribacter sp., assembly GCA_023663145.1. Taxonomy (GTDB): domain Bacteria; phylum Bacteroidota; class Bacteroidia; order Bacteroidales; family Muribaculaceae; genus CAG-873. Next base: position 77,359 of record JAMPHZ010000001.1, on the reverse strand, counting down.
ATTCATACCAGTCGGTGATATATCCAACCATGCAAGGTATGTAGCTTCAAGCGGCGTCAGCACAAAACCAGGCAGACGCCTTGTTATCAACTCTCTCACACACTCATAAGTACCGTGTATATAGTTGACAAGGCTATCCAGCCACATCTCTCCGTCGTTATACGCAGCTATGGTAGCCACAACACCAAAAGGATTGACATCACACACCTCATTGATATTTATGGCCTTGTCAACAGCTGCACGCGTGACCGCATCAGCCACTACAATATTAGCGATCTGCAGGCCCGCGATGTTGAATGCCTTGCTCGGAGATATACACGTCGCACTATGCAGCGCGTACTCGTCACCCAAAGTTGCATACGGCGTATATGTAAATCCCGGATAGACAAGCTCGCAATGTATCTCATCAGCTATGACAAACACATTATGCCTCAAGCATATATCTCCTATCCGGCGCAGCTCCTGCGGTGTCCACACACGACATGCAGGATTGTGTGGATTACACAGAATCATAGCCGTGACATCAGGCATTGACGCTTTAGCCTCAAGATCCTCGAAATCTATTGTATATCTACCATCCGTATTATATACCAACCGATTCTCCACCAATCGGCAGTCATTATTCCTGATTGATGAGAAGAAACAATTGTAGGCCGGAGTTGACACAATCACCCCATCTCCCGGACTTGTCACCGCCTTTATTATAGCAGAAATGGCCGGAACCACCCCCGACGTATATATAATGTGTGACTCGTCTATCGTCCATCCATGCCTGCGCTTGAACCAATCTGTCACTGCTGAGTAATAGGAGGCCGGAACATATGTGTATCCGAACACGCCATGCTCCACTCTCTTCCGCAAGGCATCAATAATACATGGGGCTGCCATGAAATCCATATCGGCGACCCACATAGCCGTCACACCATCAGAAGTCGTGTCCCATTTGTAGGAACATGTCCCACGGCGATCTAAAATCCGATCAAAATCATATGAGGTGCTCATCGTGCCTTTATATCGCAATTTGCAGGACGACGTACATTCTTATCTATGATAATATCTCCGTACGAATCGGCCACTATACTGCCCGACGACGGATTCTTGACACTTGTAACATGTCCTGAGATACTTGCGCTCACCTCTGAATCCTCGAACGCAAGATCACAATCAGGTGCAAATGTACAGTTCTGTAACACAAGCCCACGGCAATAGCACAGCGGCTGCGTGCCGGAAATATGACAATCTATAAGGTGAAGCCCGCGCGAATGCCAACCCAGATATTCACCGGTAAGTTTACAATTGATCAACGTCACGTCATCCGTGTTCCAAAAGGCATCCTTTGAGTCGATGACAGCATCACGTATCACCACATTGCGGCAATATTGGAATGAATAATTACCCTGCTGCGTATAATGGGCTATGTCTATATCCGAACTGTGCATAAACAGATAATCTGCATTTGACACCTCCACATGTCTCATTTTAACCTCCCTGCAGTGCCAAAGTGTCTCAGCGGCATCCGGAATCCTAACATTCTCAAGTGACACACCGGTCATCTCTCGGAACATTTTGGGAGCCTCGACCACAGTGTCATTCATTCTCAGAAAACGCGAGTACCACAACGCGGCACGCGCCCCGGAAGTGAACAGGCAATGGTCGATGGTGAAACCATCGACGTGCCAGAACGGGTATTTTCCCTCGAAACGGCAATTCACAGCTACTATGTCGCTGCAACATTTCAGAGCCGACTCTCCGGCGTGTATCGTCACATTATCAAGACGCAAGTGATGCGAGCCAAACAGAGGACGCTCGCCACCGTATTCCTTATCTTTGATTTCTTGCATGATGTAGTAGATTTTTCTTTGGCAAAGTTACGCCTAAAATTATAAAAAACGAAAGCATGACCACAAAAAAATAAGCGATTGATGAGGCTTGATAAAAAAATAATTGCTACCTTTGCGCAAAATTTTTCTTTACTGAAAGGAATGAAACAAGTATCCTACGAAGGCATGACCTTCGAGACTTATATCACTCAAGAGACTATAGCTGCCCGCATCAAGGAGTTGGGCAAAGAAATCGCGCGCGACTGCGCTGACAAATCGCCCTTGTTCATCTGTGTGCTGAACGGGGCGTTTCCTTTTGCCTCTGATCTTTTCCGGGCATGTGAAGGCATTGATGCCGAGATAACCTTCATCCGTCTGAAAAGTTATGAAGGAACCGGATCAACCGGTCAGGTCAAGGAAGTGATGGGCCTGCATGAGGACATCAAGGGACGCACCGTGATAGTAGTTGAGGATATCGTTGACACAGGCCACACAATTCGCCGCCTCATTGACCACCTGCAGGAGAAAGAACCTGCTCAGGTCAAGATAGCGACTCTCCTTTTCAAGCCCGAGGCGCTCGTTGAAAACGTATCCCCCGACTATGTGGGCTTCTCAATTCCCAAAAAATTTATTATAGGTTTCGGCCTTGATCTCAACGAAAAAGCCCGTAACCTCAACGACATCTACATTCTAAAAGAAGATTAAATGCTCAATCTTGTGATTTTTGGCGCTCCCGGCAGCGGTAAGGGAACTCAAAGCGAGAAACTTATCGAGAAATACGGTTTGCACCACATTTCTACAGGCGAGGTTCTGCGTGACCACATCGCACGCGGAACCGAACTCGGCAAAATTGCCGATGGTTACATCTCAAACGGTCAGCTTATCCCCGACGCTCTGATGATAAAGGTGCTTGAGGAAGTGCTTGACACAAATCCTGAAAAAACAGCGGCAGGAGTCATCTTTGACGGCTTTCCACGCACAATTGATCAAGCCAAGGCACTGAAAGACATGCTCGCAAAACGCGGCTCAAAAGTACATGCCGTAATAGGCCTTGAAGTTGACGAAGATGAACTCGTGAAGCGGATGCTACAACGAGGCAAGGAAACCGGCCGCGCCGACGACAACCTTGACACTATCAAAAACCGACTGAAAGTTTACCATTCTCAGACCCAACCGCTGCGCGATTATTACATCAACGAAGGCAAATATCACGCCATAAACGGAAACGGATCCGTCGACAATATCTTCAACGACATCCACAGTTCCCTAAAAGGACACATTTCTTAAAACACACGGCCAATGCCCGGATACACCACAAAAGACTTGCGCGGCTGTGACCTGCTTGAAACTTACAGGCAGGCTTTCAGCGACAACTTCCCTTTGCCGGCAATATCAGATTATATCTCGGGCAAGACATACACCTATGGCGACCTCGCAAAACGCATAGCTCGCGTGCACTTGTTCTTTGAAGCAGCTGGCATTCACCCGGGCGACAAGGTTGCTCTCCTGGGCAAGAATACTCCGCGTTGGATATATCTCTACATGGCCACCATAACATATGGCGCCACTATAGTTCCAATACTCAACGAATTCAACCCCGCCGACGCTGCAAACATAATAAACCACAGCGATGCCGCACTGCTCTTCGTGGCCGATTCCATTTGGGAACATATTAAGGACAATCAATTCCCCGCGCTGAAAGCAGTAATATCGCTTGACGCAATAAGAATGCTACGGTGCGAAGACGTGACCCTGACACGATTCCTGCGCGACATCTCGCGACGCCTCTCGCGCAGATACCCCAAAGGATTCACCCGCAGCGACATAATATACGCACCCCGGTCCAACGATGATATAGCCATACTCAACTACACCTCAGGCACCACGGGATACTCCAAAGGAGTGATGCTCACCTACGACAACCTCGCCGGCAACGTAGGTTTCGGCCTGAAATCTCGGCTGCACTACCAAGGCTCGAGGGCACTTTCATTCCTGCCGCTCGCTCATGCCTACGGGTGCGCTTTCGACATGTTGGTACCCCTTGCCGCAGGTTCTCACGTCACAGTACTCGGCAAAGCGCCCACACCGGCTCTGCTGCTGAAAGCTCTCGAAGCTGTTAAACCCAACCTCATAGTATGTGTGCCGTTAGTGCTTGAAAAGATCTATCGCAAGATGATCGTGCCCATGATAACCAAGAAGCCGATGCGATGGATTTTGGCAGTACCCATGCTTGACCGTGCCATTTACAGCCGAATACGCTCAAGATTGGTTGATGCATTTGGCGGACAATTCGAGGAAGTCATTATAGGTGGAGCCCCGCTCAACCCTGAGGTTGAGGATTTCCTCTACCGCATCAACTTCCCGTTCACCGTAGGCTACGGCATGACAGAATGCGCGCCGCTGATCAGCTACACCCCCTGGCGCGAGTTCGTTCCGGGTTCAGCCGGCCGGCTGCTCCCTTGCATGACCGGCAAAATAGTCACAGACAACACCACCGAGGGCCAAGGCGAGATTGTTGTCAAAGGGCAAGACGTGATGCTCGGCTATTACAAAAACCCAGAAGCCACAGCCGCAGCCATTGATAGCGACGGGTGGCTGCATACCGGCGACATGGGACACATAGGTGGCCTTGACAACCGCACAATATTTATTCGTGGCCGCTACAAAACCATGATTCTGAGCGCCAACGGCCAAAACATATATCCCGAGGAAATCGAGGCTAAACTTAACAACATGCCTTATGTTGGTGAAAGCCTCGTCGTGGACCGCAATGGACATCTGACCGCGCTCGTTTATCCCGATCCTGAGTCAGTAAAAACCGACCGCCTCAGCACAAGAGACATTGAAGCGATAATGGCACAGAACAAACGGGATCTGAACGCATTGGTAGCTCCCTACGAACAGGTAGCCGAAATTGAAATTATGCCCGGAGAATTTGCAAAGACGCCCAAGCGGTCGATAAAGCGATTCATGTACAAATAACCCCGAAAAACAGTTCCGCCTAAACTCAGGCGACACATCTGAATTTACTGAGGGACTACACTTCACAGCACATCACAACACCACAAAAAATACGTTAAAAAGGCATCTATAGGAAATAACTCTACCCTTTTTTTCGTATCTTTGTGGTGAATATGCGTTTTACAAAATTTCACATACTTATCCTTGCCTGTGTGGCAACATCTATCCTTTCCGCATGCTCCGGCAAAGGCGATGAACCAGTTGTGGCCGAACCCGGCGACGGCCGTACAGTGCTCGTTTACATGGTCGCGGCCAACAGCCTTGGACGTCCTCAAACAATCCAAGGGGTAAAGATCGAAGCTGCAGACTCTCTTGACCTACGTGAGATGCAACTCGCAGCCTCATGCGGCAGTCTGAATGGTGGCCGTTGGCTTATATTCCACTCCACTTACACTGACTCAAAACTCGAAGAACTCACACCCTCAGGCATAAAGGTCATCAAAACATACACTGAAGGATATGCCACTGACGCAGCCTTGATGTCACAGGTCATCGACGACGCCAAGGCATACGCGCCATCCGATTCATACGGGTTGGTCCTGTGGAGCCATGCCAACGGATGGCTTGAAGATGGGAACGAAAGCCTGCCATCTTTCAGTTCTCCCAAACTAAAGTCATACGGGCAAGACCATGGCCGGCGCATGAACGTAACTACACTCGCCGAAGTCCTGAATGGCAAGAACTTCGATTACATCTATTTTGACTGCTGCCTGATGGGATCAATTGAAGTAATGTATCAGCTGCGCCACTGCGCGCGTTACATAATCTCAAGCCCTTCGGAACTGCCTCGCGAAGGAATGCGCTACGACCTAAACATGGCACCCCTAATCGCCGGCGACCGCAACAGCCTTGTGGAAGCGGCATCAAACACCTTCACACACTACAACACTCTTCCTTCAGCTGAGAAACGCACAGCCACCATGACTGTTATTGACACACAGTTCCTCGGAGAACTTGCCGCTGCCACCTCAGCAATATACAATCGTACCCCACTGCCCCATCCGCTCCGTATAAAGACCAATTACTACGGATCCGAAACAGTAAGCCAAGGCAACTATCTTGACTTCGGCGAATACGTCACATCATTGGCTGAAGCGTCAGCCCTTGAACCAGAATTAGTCGACGACTTCAACAGAGCTATGGCCAATGCCATAATATACCACGACGCCACCGACACATTGTGGGACGATTGGGTACTATACAACCCAACAGGTCTCTCAACCCGTGTATTTATCCGTGAGACGGATCTTGACGGATCTGCCAATTACTCGCGGCTTCAATGGACCCACGACGTAGTTACTCCACGCTTTAAATTTATCCAACAATGAAACTCCTGCCACTGATACAAGACATAATACCCGTAATGCCCGACTCCGTTCCGTCAGTCAGTAAAGAGATGGGCATGTTACGGTCATTACCCATTGACGAACTGCTTAACCGATTCATCACAGGCATCGTATCACTGACAATCAACCTGCTCATTGCTGCCATAGTCTTCTATGCAGGTAAGTTCATTATCAAAAAGATATATGCCATACTCTCCCGCATCCTGCTGCACCAGCGCATTGATGTGTCTTTAACCACATTTGTCCTCAGCTTTGTCAGGATCGTACTCTATTTCATCCTGATTGTAACGGTGATCGGAATATTAGGCATCGAGACATCATCATTCCTCGCACTATTCGCATCAGCCGGCGTCGCAATTGGTATGGCTCTCAGCGGCACACTTCAGAATTTCGCCGGCGGAGTGCTGATTCTTCTTCTGAAACCATACCGCGTTGGAGATTATATTGAAGCACAGGGATTTGCAGGCACTGTCAAGGAAATTCAGATATTCTCAACAATTATCCTCACACCCGACAACAAATCCATTATAATACCTAACGGTGGCCTGTCAACAGCATCCATAAACAACTACTCACGTGAAGACTACCGCCGTGTTGATTGGTCAATAGGAATTTCATACGGCGACAACGTTGACACCGCACGCTCCGAAATCATCAGAATACTCCTCAGCGACCCTCGTGTGGTAAAAGAATATATTGACGGAAACGATGATCAGGCACCGACCAATAATAATGACAACCAATCCAAAAGCCGTTTGCAACGTCACCGCGAACGCATAGAACAGGAACACGAAAAAATAGAAGAGCAGATCAAGGAGCTCATTCCCCGCCCCAATCTCGCGCCATCAGTGGTTGTAGATCAACTCGCTGACAGCGCCGTGGTTCTCAAGATAAAAGCATGGGCACGCACTTCCGATTACTGGGGAGTGTATTATGCCATGACCGAGCGGTTCTACAACGAATTGCCTGCTGCCGGCATAAATTTCCCCTTCCCACAACTCGACGTTCATCTGCCGCAAGGCTCCCTAAACAGCTAAAAATATAACGATATATGACCAGTAAATGGAATTACCTTCCTCTGACATCAGAAGAGCAGAAACTCGAAAGTGAGCTGGCGCGACGATACGCCAACTGCACACCGGTGTGCGAGTTGCTCGTGCAGCGTGGAATAACCTCGGTCGAACAAGCCGAAAAGTTCTTCCATCCCTCGGTCCGTGACCTTCACGATCCTTTCCTGATGCCCGACATGGACAAAGCCGTCGACCGCATCAACCGCGCAATGGGCTCAAAAGAGAAAATACTCGTATTCGGCGACTACGACGTTGACGGCACCACTGCCGTAGCACTCGTATACAGATACCTCCAGAACTTCTACTCCGAAATTGACTTCTACATACCCACCCGTTATGATGAAGGCTACGGCATCTCACGCCAGATTATCGACAATGCTGCCGATTCCGGCGTAAAACTCATAATAATACTCGACTGTGGCATTAAGGCTATTGACGAGATAACATATGCCGCCACCCGCGGTATCGATTTCATTATATGCGACCATCACGTTCCCGATGACACACTCCCCCCGGCCACAGCAATCCTGAATCCGAAACTTGAAGGATCAACATACCCGTGCCGTCACCTCTCAGGCTGCGGAGTGGGCTATAAACTAATGCAGGCATTCTCAATATCAAACGGCATCGGTACTGCCGAACTCGAATGCATGCTTGACCTCGTAGCCGTATCAATAGCCTCCGACATCGTTCCAATGGTCGACGAAAACCGGGTAATGACACACATGGGCCTTAAGCGCCTGAACTCAAACCCCAACCTCGGTCTCCGGGCTATTATACGTACATGTGGACTCGGAGGTAAGGAAATAACAATCACAGACGTCATTTTCAAGATAGGGCCACGCATAAATGCATCCGGGCGTATGCAGAGCGGACGCGAGGCTGTCGAACTCCTCGTGGCACGCGACAGCAAAGACGCCGCAGCCAAAAGTCTTGCAATAGACCAATACAACAAAGACCGCAAAGAGCTTGACAAACGTATCACCGACGAAGCCAACGCCATCCTTGAGGCAAGAGGCGAGATGTACTCGCCAAAGAAATCCATTGTGATCTACAACAAAGATTGGCACAAGGGAATCATAGGCATTGTAGCCTCTCGTCTCACCGAACTATATTACAAACCATCGGTTGTACTCACATTCGCCAACGGCCTCGCCACCGGCTCATCCCGCTCAGTGCAGGGTTTCGACATATACAAGGCCGTAGACTCCGTGAGAGACCTGCTCGAAAACTTCGGTGGACACCCCTACGCCGTGGGACTTTCCCTAAAAGAAGAAAACATCCCCGAATTCACCCGTCGGTTCGAAGAATATGTGGCCGAACACATCCTGCCCGAGCAGCAGACCCCGGTAATTGACATTGACGCGTTCCTGAATTTTGCCCAGATAACTCCGGAGCTAATCTCCACTCTCAGACTATTCAACCCATTTGGCCCCGGCAATCAGAAACCGACGTTCTGCACACGAAACGTAAAAGATTTCGGCACAAGCATGCTCGTTGGTAAACACCTCGAACACATCAAGCTCGAACTCGTCGACGATACATCAGGCAAGGTTATCAACGGCATAGCATTCAATATGTCTCGCTATTTCGACTATATCCATGCCGGAAAGCCATTCAATATATGCTATACCATCGAAGAAAACAAACACCACAATGCATCCTCAACCTTGCAATTGTTGGTTAAGCAGATACGCACCTCCACCGAAACCGACTGATGACTCCGGCCGACGTACTCAGGAACTATTGGGGCTACGATAGCTTCCGCGAGTGCCAGGCCGAGATTATCGGCTCAGTACTCGCCGGCACCGACACCATCGGATTATTACCCACCGGTGGCGGAAAATCCGTCACATTCCAGATACCCGCCCTAATAATGCCGGGTATCACATTGGTAGTGACCCCTTTGATTTCTCTGATGAAAGATCAGGTCGACAACCTCCGGAGCCGCGGAATACCGGCCGCATGCCTCCACTCAGCCATGTCTTATCATGAGACAAACCTTACTTTCGACCGTCTTCATATCGGAAAAATAAAAATACTGTACCTTTCTCCCGAAAAGCTTGCCCGAGATGAATTTCTGATGCGGATTTCGCCACTTGACGTAGATCTGATAGTTGTCGACGAAGCACACTGCATATCTCAATGGGGATATGACTTCAGACCATCATACCTGAAGATAAACCGCCTCCGCGAGATATTCACAGGAGCTGTGATGATGGCCCTTACCGCCACTGCCACACCCGCCGTCGTAAGCGACATCGCTGGCCGGCTTGACATGCATTCTCCGGCAATATTCTCCCGTAGTTTCTCCCGCAATAATATCAGCTATATTGTCAGGCACACATCATCTAAAGACAACACCCTGATACATGTACTGTCACACACAGCCGGTCCATCGATCGTATACACACGTTCCCGACGGCGCACCGTCGAAATTGCCGAAATGCTCAATCGCGCAGGTTTCAAGGCCAACTTTTACCACGCAGGTCTTGAAGGACATTTAAAAAATGAGCGCCAGGATGATTGGATGGCCGGCAATACACGGATAATTGTTGCGACCAACGCTTTCGGTATGGGAATCGACAAACCCGACGTCAGGCTTGTGATTCATTATGACATACCTTCTTCGCTTGAAGAATACTATCAGGAAGCCGGGCGTGCCGGACGCGACGGCCTTGAATCTTACGCCGTGTTGCTCGCAACATCTACCGACAAAGCTGTTCTGAAGAAAAGACTAATTGATCAATACCCCTCGCGCGAGACAATCCGCGACATATATGACAAAGCCTGCGTGTTCCTCGACCTTGCCATGGGTGAAGGGTATAAGAAATTCTTTGAATTCAACATTATCGCATTCAGCCGGCTCTACTCGATTAAACCGCGCACAGTCGCCTCGGCTCTTAATATCCTCACACGCGCCGGTATTATAGACTTCAATGAAGAGCTTGACTCCAGGTCACGTGCCATGTTCCTTATCAGACGCGACGAATTCTACAACCTTGACCTTCCCGATAATGCCGAGCTCATTATACGTGCCATGATGAGGCTTTACAGCGGTCTGTTTGCCGACTATGTCAGAATCAACGAAACAGAACTGTCATACGAGACATCACTCCCCGAAGAAGAAATATACGAGACATTCCTCATGCTTAGCCGCATGCACGTGCTTTCATACATCCCTAAACGCAACCTCCCGGGCATATACTTCCCATATAACCGTCAGGAAAGCCGCCATATAATAATCCCACGCGACGTTTACGAAATACAGCTTGAACATGCTACACGTCGCATGGAGGCAATGCGCAATTATGTATTCGGACACGAAGAATGCCGTGTCAAAGGAATGCTTGAATATTTCGGAGAAATAAATGCACAACCATGCGGCAAATGCGACATATGCCGCGATACCAGACGCGCCGCCAACTCCGCCACCAGGCAAGCCAAACTAATGTCACAGATCGAAAAATACTTTGAAACGGAGCGCGCCATATCAATCAGTGATATAAAAGCCCGGTGGATTACAAATGCGCATGAAGTCATTGATATCCTGAGAGCTAAGGCAGAAGATGGTTACCTTGTGATTGACGGAGACACATTCTATTTAAATCATAAAAAACAGCAGTTCAAAACATAACATATATAAATATAAACCATCAATACATAAACTTTTAAGGTATAAGTTTAATTATATAAATATAAGTTATTAACAACCAATATGCTGGCCTGTACAGCACGGAGTGATGACGAGAAAAATTTGCGTGTATTGATAATATTGATTAATTTTGTTCCCGTTTTTTTTGACCTAACATTCAACTATAAAAATGAGAAACTCAACAAAATTACTTTATGCAATTGTTGCCACAGCTTCAATGGCTCTTTCGGCTTGTTCTGACGATAACAACGACGGACCCGAAATGCCGTCAGCCACCGGCAACGGCCTGTTCATAATCAATCAAGGAAACTTCTCTTACGGCAACTCGACATTGTCTTTCTACGACCCTGCCGAAAATGAAGTCGAAAACAATGTATTTTTCAACGCCAATGGCATGAAGCTCGGTGACGTCGCCCAATCTATGACCATCTACGGCAACAAAGCCTGGGTTGTTGTGAACGGAAGCAGCGTCATATATGCTATCAACCCTGACTCGTTCGTTGAAGAAGGCCGCATCACCAACATTGGTTCTCCCCGCTACATCCATTTCATCAACGACTCCAAAGCATATGTAACCCAAATCAACGACAACAACATATACATCGTCAATCCACGCACCTACAGCGTCACAGGATATATCACAGTCCCGGGCATGAATAAAGAAACCGGCTCTACCGAGCAAGTCGTGCAACGCGGCAAATATGCTTATGTCAACTGCTGGAGCTATCAGAGGAGCATTATAAAGATCGATACAGACACTGACGAGGTGGTTGACGTACTGAACGTAGGCATCCAGCCCGAGTCAATTGTAATTGACCGCGAAGGCGACCTATGGGCCCTCTGTGACGGCGGTGGTTGGGAAGGCAATCCTGCCGGTTTCGAAAACGCCTCTCTATGGCGCATCGACACAGATGACATGGAAGTCGAAGACAAGTTCACATTTGCAGCCGGTACATCTCCATCCAAACTTTGCATCAATGGCAAGGGGAACCAGATCTATTGGCTCAACGGCTCTGTTTGGAGTATGGATATCAAATCAAAGACACTTCCCGTGCAGCCGCTAATCAACTCTGATTCATGGTTCTACGCCCTGACTGTAAACCCGGTAAACGGCGAAATTTATATAGCCGACGCTATTGATTACATGCAGAATGGTATGATTTACCGTTATTCTGCCATCGGCGAACTCATTGACAGCTTCTATGCCGGAGTAATCCCCGGGGGGTTCTGTTGGAAATAAACCATTATGAACCGATGCACCGGAGCGATCATTGCATTGCTGGTTGCCACAACTATGGCATCCGCGGCCGGTGACTCATCACGCCAGCTCAACGAAGTGGTTGTATGGGCACGTCGCCCCATGAAAGACATCGGTGTCACAAAAACAACTATCGACTCGGCCATGCTCAAGGAAAACACGTCCCTGAGCATGGCCGATGTCCTTGCATTCAACTCATCAGTATATATCAAGAGCTACGGACGTTCCACACTCTCCACGGTCGCGTTCAGAGGCACTTCCCCCGGGCATACCAAAGTAACATGGAACGGACTGAGTCTGAACAGCCCTATGCTTGGAGCTACCGACCTCTCCACCATCCCGGCTTATTTTGTTGACAAAGCATCGCTTTTCCATGGTTCAACAAGCATCAACGAAACCGGCGGCGGTCTCGGCGGTCTCATATCGCTTGCCACAATACCTGAGATTGAACCCGGCGTCATGGTACGGTATGTGCAGGGGATTGGTTCATTCTCGACTTTCGACGAATTCCTGCATATCTCATGGGGCAACAATCAGTGGCATATCTCAACACGGGCATCATTCTCATCGTCTCCCAATGATTTCAAATATGTAAACCACGACAAAAAAGAAAACGTATACGACGACGATCACAATATCATTGCCCAATATCACCCCGTGGAACGTAACCGTAACGGTGCATTCAAGGATTTCAACCTTCTTCAGGAGATATACCTCACGACACACAGCAAAGGTACATTCTCAGCCAACGCATGGTACAGCAGTTTCGACCGTCAGATACCCATGCTTTCCACAAGTTATGCCGAGAATCATAGCTACGAGAACCGGCAGCGCGAGCAAACGGTACGTGGTGTGGCAGGATGGGAACGCTTCACCGGCCCCTGGCGCATGAAAGCTCGCGCAGGCTATGTACACACATGGATGGCTTATGACTACAGCATCTCAACTGCAAACCAGCCCATGCGCAAGATGTCGCAGTCACGAAGCAAAGTCAACACATTTTATGGGCAGTTTGAGGCAGAACTTCAGGCGTCACGCAAATGGTTCTTTTCAGCATCGGCTTCAATGTACTATAATAGAGCCAACACTCTTGACATCACATCAACATTTGTAGGAGGTGAGCCCGTAGGCTATGACCGGGGACGGACTGAATTTTCGGGCGTACTGTCAGCAAAGTGGCAACCGATCAGTCCATTGGGAATATCTGCTGTGGTAAGGCAGGAGTCGGCAGGCTCGTCTGTACCGGCTCCTGTGCCGGCTATATTCGTAGACTTTCTACTTAGTCGGCGCGGCAATTTGATGCTAAAAGCCTCAGGATCGCGCAACTACAAGGCCCCGACCCTCAATGACCTGTATTTTCTCCCTGGAGGGAATCCCGATCTGCGGAGTGAGAGTGGATGGAGCTATGACGCCGCAATCAGCTGCAACTTCGGGCGCCCCGGCACTTTCTCAGCCGGCGCATCCGCCACATGGTTTGATTCATATATTAACGACTGGATTCTTTGGCTACCCACTGCAAAAGGTTTCTTCTCGCCGCGAAACATCAGACGCGTACATGCCTATGGTGTTGAAATCAAAGGCAACGCTGCCATAATACCACACTCCGGATGGGTAATTGACCTCAATGCCTCCTACTCCTGGACTCCGTCAATCAATCTCGGCGACCGCATATCGCAAGCCGACCGCTCCCGTGGAGCGCAACTGCCATATACTCCTCGCCACTCGGCGTCTTTCACCACTTCTGTCACCTGGCACTCATGGAGCTTTATCTACAAATGGTGTTTCTACAGCCGACGGTTCACAATGACAAGTAACGAATCCGCCGTCTCCGGATCCCTCGAACCATATTTCATGAGCAACGTTGCCCTTGAAAAATCATTCCGACTCAAACGAGGTTTGCTCGCAGCAAAAATAGCGGTCAACAACATTTTCAACGCCGACTATATAACCGTCCTGTCAAGACCGATGCCAGGCATTAATGCCGAGTTCTTTATATCCTACACATTCAAATAAATATCTCCGTTGCTTAAGCCTTTATACTTTATAATTGTTCTAATCGTACTGAGTCTGGCAACCGGTGCATGCAATAGATTTCCGACCGAAGCCGAGACACTCGCCGAAGACATAAATAATTCCGCGGAAATATCCTCCACATTTTCGCGCTACGGCCTGCGCATAGAAGCCAATCCCCGTAAATTCAAACAAAATGACATCTGCTTCGACATAAAATCCACATCCCCCACAGGCATAAAATACAATCCCGACCAGGCCCCGTCAAACGAACCCTCCTTCGAGCTAAGCTCAAATTTCAACGAAGTCTCTGCCACTGCCGTAAAGCTTGCATTTGTAATAGCGCTGAGATCAATGCCACCCGCCAAAGCCTCCGCCATTGTGAATACCTTGGTTAACTCAGACATTGGTCTCTCTTATAACTATTCACACACCATCCCATCTGACGATCTGCCCTCAATCGCCCGGGAAAAGCCGACGGAATTACTTTCACAAATGAAACGCGAGCTCGTCGAAGCGCGCTTTGCCGAATTCAACTCATCCATAAAACTCGACTTTACAAAAGCCCTCCCGGCTTCTGAAAACAGAGAATCTGTAGACGAGGAATATTCACTGACCCGGAATGGCGACTCCACATCAGTAAACGCTTCAATCGGTCTTTCCGGCAAACTGATAAACGATTACTGCCACTACTATAATGTAAAAGATCTGGAAGCCCTCGGACAATATCTCGGCTCCCGTCCCATCGCAGCCATGCAAGACTTTGGCACCGTAGTAGCCGGACGCATGAAAACAGCCGCAGCCACCCGAGCAATCAAGGATTACTACAGGTCTATAAATTGCGAAGGAATTAATATCAGATTATACAATCGCGAATACCCACACATAGCCACATCATTCTTCATTCCTCTTGACAACATATAATTATCACATCACCCTGCATCAACACACGTGACGGCCACTTCTGACAATTTGTCAATCTCACCTTTTTTCACTAAATTTGCACTCGTTTTATACAAAAGATAAATTCAAAACATCTCTATTCTATGATTACTCAGGAACAATTAAAAGAGACCTTTGAGCGCAAGCTGGCGCTGAGGAGGTATCTTTGACATCGACAGCAAGAAAATAGAAGTCGAAGAAGAAGAACTGCGCACTCATGTCCCGGACTTCTGGGAACATCCCGCCGAAGCGCAGAAACAAATGAAAAAAATCAAAGACATCCAGGCTTGGATTGATGGATATAAGGAAGTCGAAGACGCCGTAGAAGAACTATCCACGGGCTTTGAATTTGTAAAGGAAGGCCTTGTGGAAGAAGAAGAGGTCGACCGCCTCTACACCGATGCAATATCCAAGATCGAGGCTCTCGAACTGCGCAACATGTTACGCCGAGAAGAGGACAAACTTGGAGTAGTACTCAAAATCAACGCAGGAGCAGGAGGCACCGAGGCCCAGGACTGGGCATCCATGCTGATGCGCATGTACCTGCGGTGGTGCGAGAAAAACGGATACAAGACATCCATGGCCAACCTTCTCGAAGGTGATGAAGCAGGCATCAAATCTGCAACCATCAACGTCGAAGGTGACTTTGCATATGGATACCTGAAAAGCGAGAACGGTGTACACCGGCTCGTCAGAGTATCACCTTACAACGCTCAGGGCAAGCGGATGACATCATTCGCCTCCGTGTTCGTGACACCATTGGTCGACGACACCATTGAGGTAAAAGTAGATCCCGCTTGCGTGTCATGGGACACCTTCCGATCCGGCGGTGCTGGCGGTCAGAACGTCAACAAAGTTGAGTCAGGAGTGCGTTTGCGCTATCAGTTTACCGACCCATACACCGGTGAGAAAGAAGAAATCCTTATCGAAAACACCGAAACTCGCGACCAACCCAAAAACAAGGAAAATGCCATGCGGCAGCTTCGGTCAATACTTTACGACAAGGAACTGCAACACCGTATGGCCGAGCAAGCCAAGATAGAGGCCGGAAAAATGAAAATCGAATGGGGGTCACAGATACGTTCATACGTCTTTGACGACCGCCGCGTAAAGGACCACCGCACAGGCTTCCAGACATCCGATGTCGGCGGAGTGATGGACGGTGACATCGATGGTTTCATCAAGGCTTTCCTGATGGAATTTGCCGGCAAACAAGATGAGGCATGAAATATTTCATAACTACACTGCTGTGCCTTGTAATAGCCCTCAACTGTTGGTGCCGGATTACTGCTCCGGCACCTGTCCGGCAGAATGATCCACGGAACCTCACCATCTATCAGATAATGGTGGCATCTTTCATCCACGACCCCGACGGGGCTCCCGGATACAAAGCAATGTGGGGGCCCGACGGGCACACCAAAAACGGCAACCTGAGAGGCGTCATCTCGGCCCTTGACGATATCCGCGACCTCGGAGCCAACGCTATCTGGCTAACGCCCATATTCGACAGCTCAAAAGCCGCCGGAGGCGAGAAACTACAGGCTACCGGCTACTTCACAAACGATTTCTTCAGCATCGACCCGCATTTCGGCACTGAAGCTGACCTGCGTGAACTTGTCAAAGGAGCACATGACCGCGGAATGTACGTCTTTCTTGATGGCGTGTTCGGTCACCACGGAGGAGTGACAACCCCATCACCGTCTGGCTATACCATTGACTGCACCGTCACCGAAAGTGATCGCGGAGCACAGGGCGGGACAGGCAACGTATCTTATCCCGGCTCCCTTGATTATTTCAAGGAAGTAGCCACTTGGTGGATCGAAAATTTCGACATAGACGGTTGGAGACTCGATCAGGCCTACCAGGCTTGCCAAGGAGGACATAATTATTGGCGTGAGATTAGCGCCGCTGTAGATTCCCTGACTGCCGACCGACGTGCCCGCGGACTCAAATGGGGTACGCTCGGCTACATGGTGGGAGAAGATTGGGGCGACGCAGCCGTCATAAACAAAGGCGTATACCGCGACGGCGGCCTGAAATCAGCTTTCGACTTCGAAGGAAAAGAACGGATAAGTGGCCCTATGCAAAGTTGCGCCAACGCCGGGCTAATAAACGGCTACGATGACATTGCCATGACTCTTTCCGCACCATCTCAACGAGGCTACCTCAATGACTCGGTCATGCCTAATCTTTTCCTATCCAACCATGACGGCTACCGCCTCGCCGACCACTTTGATCCCGCCGAGGGGTACTATTTCGAGAAACTGATGATGAGACACGCAATACTCGCCGCTTATTCAGGCCCGATCACATTGTATTATGGCGATGAATACGGCGACCGGAGTTTCGAAACCGATGGTGCACAGAAAGACAACATCGCCCGCACATCAGGCCATCTTGAGGCAACTCATCCGGCCAAGCAGGATTTGCACGACTATGTGGCAATGATAATGAACCTACGTAAAGACAATCCTGCCATGTGGCGCGGCGATGCGACTTTCGAGACTATCGACGGATCGCTCGGTCAAGTATTTGCCGTCACAAAAACTGATCCTGAAACAGGCAACACCGTAGTTTTGGTTTTCAGCGACCATTATGACTGTGTCAACGTCACCGGAATTGACAAACCGGTATTTGTTTCATCATACAAACCCGAAATCTTCATAATCAGATAAACAGCCGGAAAAATATAACCGCATAAGTGTGCGGTACAGGCAATTGCGACAACATACCCGTTATCTTAGAAACAAAGTTTAACCTATAATCCCGTACACCCCCATTTGCCTCGGTGTACGGGATTATAGGTTAAAGACTCATGTATACGTCAAGGTCTTCATTCATGCATGAAATAATCAGCTATTTTGTACGGACCGACTGAGCTTCCTTGGACTCGCGCCATACCCCTTTGACCTTGTCCCTGCCAAAGCGGTAACTTATTCCAAATAAGACATAGGCTGAATGAGCGTTAAATTTCTGTCGGATGGTGTAGTCGGCATAATGCTCTTTCGACCTTGTCCTGTTCCATCCGGAGAAGTCATTTGCTCTCAATTTCAGATTGAGCCGATTATTGAGCAATGAATATCTGAGAGAGAGATTTATGAGCTGGAATGAGTCGTAATTTATCAAGTTTTGCTGCCACGGAAAGAAATGGGTAAACTGCGCGCTGAAGATCAGCGTTTTTTGTCGGTTGAGCATTAAGTTGGTGGACAGTTCAAGTTTGCCCGACCAATCCGCCATACTTTTAACCTTGAAATCAGGGACATCGCTATGTGTGTATGTGCGGAACACCTCGCCACCCGCTTTCAACTCCCATCGGCCAAAGAACGAATGCTTGTAATTGGCATACAGTCCTGTTTTGTTTGTAGAGAGACAATTGTACGGTTTGGTACTGATTATACCATCTCCATCAAATCTTCTGACATAGCCTACTGCGTCATAAGCAAATGAAGTATATAGCACCGCATACAATCCACCGATCCCATAGTAATTGACCTCGGCATTGTTGTATATAGTCGGTTTCAGAGCGGCATTCCCGGCGGCATATTCATCAGTAGTGGAATAATATTTGAAAGGATTCAGTTCCCAAAGATTAGGGCGCCCCATCCCCGTTGAGTAACAGATGTTGAAAACCCCTATGCGGTCTTTATTCCATGAAACGTTTACTGTTGGAAACAAGTGTCCGTAATTATCCCGGTCGACTCGAGATATAGACTTTTGTTCTCCTTTAGTCCATGTGTATTCATATCTCAATCCAACTTTACCCCAAAAGCCTGAGCCAAGACTACGTGACGCAGTGATATATACCGCAGCTATGCGTTCAGAATAGTCAAAAATATTGGATTCAGAGCGCGGAACAATCTCATTTCCATATATATACTTCAAATAATTATCAGAAGAATTGAGTATGTCGGTATACGCGGCTCCGGCTTCCAATTGCGCCCAAGAGTAGGGAAGCTTGAAGTCGGCTTTACCGCTGTGGAAACGATAGTCGGTTCTGCCATCTTCATTTACCCCATCATCATTGCCATTGCTGTATGCTGTTGTTATGAACGACATCGTGGGGCTGTGGCGGTTGAAATAATTGTAGGTCAGTTGCATCAGTTCCCCTTTGTCACCGAAAACCCAGTCATAAAAGCCTGTCAGAGTCAATGCGTTATTAGGTTGTGATTTGGTAATGGACGACGAAGAAGATATATAACTTCCATAGTCTGTAAAGTTGGTCCCGTTACCGGATATACTTTCATAATTATAATTTGCAACCACACCTAAATTTATATCAGGTGTGAGTTTATATCTGAACAACGCATTGAAACCGGCATCAAACACATGTGATTTAGATTGCGTGGATGATAGTCGGGAAGTAGATCCGTCTGAAAACGAATATTCCATATCGTTTTCATTTGTGGTATGGTAGTCCGACACACTTGCGTCAAGCGACATATCCACCCTCCTTGTGGTGTGACTGATACTTCCACTGAAATATTCCCTGAGTTTATCACCTTGATTCAATGAGCCATAAACGCTCCCTTGGGTGCCGAGGGTTTCGTTGCGGGTGGTAATTGAGATATACACTGCATTAGGCTCGGCAGTGTATCGCGAGGGAGGGGACGTCTGTAATTCGATTTTCTCAATATCTTCGGCACGCATATTCTGCAGACGCATTGACATAGCCGTAGCATCAAGCTCCATCAGCACACCATCGATGATATAGCGGACTGTGCCTTTCCCCACAACGGTTACAGTCCCGTTATTCACGGACACCCGGGGTACACGGTCAAGCACCGTGATACCGTCATGCCCCCGTGCATAAGGGTCGTTTTTTACGATATAGACGAGCTTACCTTCACTCTGCTTTATGACCGGACGGTTAGCCACAACTACAACTTCGTTGAGTTCAAGTTCACGCTCCCATGAATCAGCGATGGAATCGATGTTTTCCTGTGCGGCAAGGGACGCAGGGAGTAAGGCCACTCCTAAGAGCAGCGTTTTTAAGATATTCATATATGTATTGGTCTTTTAGTTACTTAAATGCGGCTTCGTTGCCTTGAATAAAGAAAAATCCACCTCCATTGTTGTCCCGTTGTAACCCAATGAAAATTGTTTCGCCATTATTGAGAACTTTCATTGAGGTATATTGACCGTCTTGCTTTTGATGATCTGAGTAATGAGAGGCTCTTGGAGCATCAGTTTTCATGGCATCTGCGATAGCCTTGATCACATTGGGATTATTCTCTATTGTGAGACCACGATAGTATTTCCCATTATTCTTATACATAGTAGAGGTAACTCCGGCAGTTTTGTTATAACGACCATCAAAAAGTTTCTCCACAGTCAGATTAGGTGCTTTTGCGTATGCGGCTACTGACAGAATTGTTATTGCTATGAAAATCACTAATCTTCTCATTGTAGTATGTCGTTTTGATGGTTCATAAATTGTTCAACCTTATATTGTTCCTCTTCTTCTAATTCTGCCATTCTGTTTATAAATTCTTCAGCTTTTCGTGTTTCAGACTCAATATGAGCCATAGCAGCATCACCATGAATTTCATGACCATTGACGTAAGCCATACAATTAACTTGAACTGCAGATTGAGAAATATCAGGTCTATAAACGGTGAAGCCTATACCGAATATAATTGCGATGCCCGCTGCAATTCCGGCAGCATATCGCCAATTCCGATTGAGCTTCGCTCTTGCAGACTTTGATGAACGAAGTGGAATAACTTGAATATCCATAAGGCTTCTGACTTCCTCAATTGAGGGAGAAGTCAGAGATGTCCGCAACAGAACATATTCCAACTCTTTTTCCTCCATTACAGATAATCTGCAATCCATGTAAAGACGGCAAAGTTCTTCCAATTCATCTGCTGTAAGGTTCGGTTCGTCTGTCTTCATCTGTCAATCATTTTAATATTTTCGCGAATCCTTTTGCGGGCGCGGCTCATATTCATCCGCACTGCCTCAACCGACATATTTAAAAGTTTGGCGACTTCCTCATATTCAAGGCAATCATGAGTAAGCAAATTATATATATGCATTTGCACATCCGTCAATCCATTCACTATCAGCCGCTCGTAACGTTCCATATCCTCCGTTGGCATCTCATGTCCGTTTTCAAATTCTGTCACTACAGACTCCAGAGGCACAGTATGGCGGGTTCTAAGCCGGTCAATACAGACATTGCGCAGAATATGCACCAGTTTGTTGCGGGCCTCCGCACTGGATTCTACGTCTTCTTTCTTCCACAACTTCTCGAAAGTATCCTGTACTGCGTCCTTTGCATCCTCGTCGTTCCGAAGAAGCATTATGGCAATACGGTGCAGTTTGCTCCGGATGTCAAGGTAGGATGATGTCAGTAAGTCCTTTTTCATTGCGTTACACTATTGATACGATTGAAGCGGACAAACGTAACAAGGCAACTCGCACTTTGATCAAATAAAGTTGAGAAAAGCAAGATGCACAATAAATCAAGAACTATTGTAGCGGCAATCTGTTGCTGACTGATGCAGGCTATACAGCTTACGTTACGCTATCCTCGTTATTTCAATATTGCCGACCCCGCCGTACCTGATCCCGATATTTCGTTATCATGTTGTACTTTCTTACCGTAACTGATAGTATATGTAACCGATACCGAATACCGTGAATGGTGCTGTGTGCCGAAGGTCGTGCGGTCAAAGCTATAATACTCGCTCGATAACGTTTCTTTATAGTCTTCCCATGAGGTATGTAAGAAATTGTAAGCCGACGCCTTAACATTCCATGCTCCTTTCCCCCAACCTATCTGGACTTCGTATTTTGAAGGAGAGCGGCGAATAACCCCACTGTGATTTTCCTGATACTTGCTTGGAGTCTTGTAATAGCCAAGCAAATAAAAGTTCCCGAAATAATACGTAAGTTGAGCTGTGCAAGTCAACTGATTATTACTCCATGCATAATCGCCTGTGGTCTTCCGGATCCAGAACTGTGGGCGAAGTTTTGCCACAAGTTTACCGCCGAAAAACTTGCCGGTAGCGTTTATTCCGATATAATCACTGAAGTAATCACCCCCGTTGAAATATTGGCGGAGCATCGTACCATCAGGACCTGACGGTGAATAAAGGGTCACACATCTGCCCTTGATATAGCCAAAATAAGCATCAGCAGTCAGTTGCCAGCGGTTATTGGGCAACCATGTATATGACAGCAACGCATTGGTGTACTTGTAATCTTTTAATTCCGGTGTTCCCCTATACCACATCAGCTCATCCTGCTGTAGCATATTAGGGCTTTTTTGAGAAGCATCCGGGAACATTGAGCCGTAGTTAGCCGTCAAATACAGTTGGTTCTTATCATTAGGCGACCATGTGGCGTTGATATTTGTCTGAGGAAAATTATTGTCAGCATTTACGCCAGATATTCTGTTCGTCTCCCAGATCCACGCCAATCCGGTGCCCACGTTCCATTGATCGTTGAATATGTGCTGATAATTCTGTCCGAGGAAATAAACACCCACATCGTATTTCTGCCTTGAAGGTGAATTACCATAATAGTTGATAATATTCCAGTCATGATGAACGCCAAAATTGGTAAAGAATCGATTTGACTTATCCGGGTTCCATGTCAGGTGAAGATATGTCGCGAACTTATGAACGTCCTCCTTGGCATTGTTGATTATAGACAGATCATCAGGTATCCGGAAATCAGAGTTCGATGAATTACGCCCATATGTATAGGTCGCATCAACATTAAGAGCCACTTGCTTGGACAGCATGAAGAAATATCCACCCACATAGTTCAAAGCCCAATCTTTAGAAGACGAAATTGTGGAAGATTCAGACACCGGAAATCTGTCAGAAGAATACAACAGACTATTTATCAAATCGTTATGCGGAACATTTGTCAAACTATACGATAACCTGTTTGAAATCTGTATGTTTCTTGTGTTGTATAAGGCGCGAATGCTGAAATCATTACTGTTATTCCTATAAAGAGAGGCCTCGGTGTCAGAATTTCTTATTACCGACATTGGACCATCACCATTGAAGTCTGTAAATTTGAAATATTCAGTTGACATTTGGCCCATATGTCTGTTTGTCAGATATATTTCGTCAGCAAAAACATCAAATGTCATTCGCTTATAAGTCATCTTTGAATATAGCGAACCCTCTGTCCGGTTCACTCCTAACCATTTATCGGCCGTAAGCTTCGTATATCCACCCCATTCATATTTCTGCATGACAAAATTAATGACATACTTGGCACCTTGAAAACGAGCATCTGACGGGTGCATATAATACTCCACTTTCTTTACATCCTGAGGTTTCATACCTTGCAGGTCAGCGGATGTTGCCGGAATGTAATCAATGAAAATCGACACACTCTGCCCATGCGCTGTTTTCACTGCAAGATTTATGGGATCAACATCAATCTGAGGTATCGACATCTGGGAAAGCAGAGCCACAGCATTCTGAGCGGAATTTTTCTGACGTGCCATGGGAATATAAGTTGACACTTCTGCATTTATCCTTTGATTGGAGGCCTCGATCACTATCTCATTAAGCTCATGCACATCAGTACTGTCAGGACTCTCCACACACACGTCATAGACCGTACCGGTATTTTGCGCGATAGCCGACAACGGCAACAAAACCGAAACGACCAATATCACTATCTTCATGATTACGACAACTTTGATTTATAACGCGCAAATTTAATACTATAAAAATTTATATACAATACCCAAACAGGTATTTTGGTCGCATAAAGACAATACCTGAAATTTATCCCGATTACCAGACTTATTTTTTGCACATTTATAAAAAAATGCTTACTTTTGCACCGCAATTTTAAATGTGCCCGTAGTTCAATGGATAGAATTTCGGATTCCGGTTCCGACGATTAGGGTTCGACTCCCTACGGGCATACTGTTTTTAAGGTGAAAAGTATAGCTTAGGCTCGCTTCTCACCTTTTTTATTAAGTGGCTGTTATTTTAACTGGCAGCTTCGCATCAATAACAAGATATGAAAATAGTTGTACTTGACGGACATGTGGCCAATCCTGGCGATCTATCTTGGGACAGCCTCGCCAATATGGGAGAACTTGTGGTATATGACCGCACATCCCCGGCCGACATCATTACCCGGGCATCAGGAGCTGACGCTATATTCGTGAACAAGGTAGAGATCTCCGCCCATATAATCGACAATCTGCCGCATCTGAAATTCATTGGCGAACTCGCCACCGGATACAATAACATTGATATCAAAGCTGCCCGACAGCACGGCATAACCGTATGCAATGTACCGGGATACAGCGGTGACTCGGTGGCACAGCTCGTAACGGCACTTCTGCTCGAAATCACCAACCGCACCGCCGCCTATAACGAATCAGTGCATCGCGGCGACTGGTCGGCATGTCCTGACTTCAGCTACACTCTGGGACCCATCACCGAATTGGCATCGCTCACCATGGGAATATATGGCTACGGAAATATCGGGGCGAAAGTCGGAGCTATTGCAGCCGCGTTAGGGATGAAAGTCATAACACCGACCTCAAAACCACAATCAGCATTACCGCATTACGCCCGCAAAGTAACTTTCGGCGAAATGCTTTCCAACGCCGACGTCATATCCGTCAACGCACCCCTCACCTCCGAAAACAAAGGACTTTTCAATGCCGACAACTTAGCCCGCATGAAGCAGGGAGCCATACTGATCAACACAGCCCGCGGACCCATCGTTGACGAACAAGCCCTCGCCGACGCCCTGCGCAGCGGACATCTCGCGGCAGCAGCCACCGACGTCATGGCCCAGGAGCCTCCCGCACACGACAACCCGCTGCTTGCACCCGACATCGCCTCCAAGATAATTATCACACCTCATGTGGCATGGCAGTCTGTAGCTGCACGGCGACGTCTTCTGCAATCATCGGCCTCCAATCTCAAAGCGTGGATTGACGGTACACCGGTCAATGTAGTCAATTGAAAACAGCAATCCCGCATCACTTCAAGCCGGTGATGCGGGATTGCTGTTTTCAATCAATATTCCTTATCAATACGGGAACATCTTGAGAGCTACATCGGTTAGCCATATCCAAAGCGGACAGAATCCCATGAAAAGCACCGTTGACAACGCCAGGGATGACGTACCGGTGGCAACATAACAATTGTAACGGCTGGCAATGATTATACCTGAGAAAGCGGGAGGAAGTGCACCGCACACCACAAGCATCTTGAGGTTAAGCGGATCCATCTTGAAGATGATACCCACTACAAGCAGTGCCAGAGGCATCACGATCAGTTTCAGAAATGAACCCATGATAGCCTGACCATTGATCTTGATCTTTACAGCTGAAAGGGTTATACCGGCCGCGAATACAGCTACCGAAGCGTTTGCGCCCGAAATAAGCTTGAACGACGGATCAAGAAAAGCCGGCCACTTAAGCCCACATAGTACCAATATCACTGCCAGGATAGGCGCCCATGCCACAGGCTGCTTCAAGGCATTGATTACCGGAAGCCACGGATTGGGCTTCTTGCCGCCATTCTGAGCTGCTGCCTGTTGCGCATTACCGGCATTAAGCAGTGCAAGACCGATAGGAATACCCAGAGCATTTACCTCTATGGCAACAATGGCTATCACAAGACCTACCGACGCTGAGTCACCGAATATAGGCTGCAAAACAGCAAAACCAAGGAATCCGATCGTAGGCGAACCACTGATCAAGGCCGATACCGCCGACTCAGCGACAGTGTCCTTATAGAAATATTTGAACACAAAATATACGAGGAAAAAACATACCATCAACACCACAAACGATATGATGGTCAACTTGACGTCCACGCTAAGCATGTGGCGGTTGGCCTTGACGATTGATATGAACAAGGCTGCCGGCAACGCATAGTTTAAAACAACCTTGTTGAGCACACGGGCATTATCACCCGAAAACGCGCCTGCCTTTCCCGAATAGTATCCAAGCAGCATAATTACCAGAACAGGCACTATGGCATATAAAATAATGTGTACCATGACAATAATATTGAAACGTTAAATAAGAGCTATTATACCGTGATATGCTGCAACGAGGCTGGATTCAGATAACCAATATGCCCTGATTCCTTGCCTGAGTCAGCCGCAAGCTGCACATCAATCAAGGTAGGCTTCTTTGAGGCTATGGATGCCTTGAGAGCGGTAGAGAGTTCTTCGGGAGTGGTAACATAATATGTATCGGCACCGAATGCCTCGCCCAACTTATCATAACGGGCATTGATGTCAAGGGTAGTTGGAGCAGGATCCCCTGAGTCGCTCATATTCTTGCCAATACCATTGTAAATACCACCGTTGTTGAATATTACAACAGTTACAGGCAGATTGAAACGACATGCCGTAGAAAAGTCCATACCCGAGAAACCGAACGCACTGTCTCCTTCTATGGCCACCACACTCTTGCCGGTGGCGACCGCTGCTCCCACTGTCGATCCCATGCCCATGCCCATGATTGCCCATGTAGCACAATCAATACGATGGCGGGGCAAGCTCATGTTTATCGTGTCGCGGGTGTCGTCAAGGGTATTCGCGCCCTCATTTACAAGTATTACATCCGGATTGCTTTCCAATATAGGCTTTATAGCATTCAGAGCGGTCCAGTGATTCATGGGGCTGGCAGCGGCATTCTCGGCCAGACGGGCAGCGAACTTGGCATTCTTGGTCTTGGTCTCCGCCTGCAGGGAAGGAACCCACGCTGGATCCATACTCATCTTATAATTGGGCAACTCGGCAAGAATTGCGTCAAGCGAACTCTTGAGATCGCCAACCACTGGTGCGGCAATAGGCACATTGCAGTCGATCTCGGTAGGCTCAATGTCAAGTTGCACGAATTTTACGTCCTTGCTCCATTTGCCGCGACCGCGTGACAGAAGCCAGTTGAGGCGTGCACCGATCAATACCACCACATCACTCTGCTCCATTATCGTTGACCGGCAAGCCATGGCACTAAGTGGTGCATCGTCAGGCAGAAGTCCCTTGGCCATAGACATTGAGAAATAAGGGATACCGGTGGTGTCCACGAGTTTCTTCACTTCATTTTCCACACGGGCATAGGCCGCACCCTTACCTAATACAATGGCCGGGCGTTTGGCTGATGCTATCATGGATGCTGCACGGGCTACAGCCTCCTGAGCCGGCGGCATGGCCGGATTCATATCTACCGGGGTATAGAAAAGAGCCTCGGCCTGATCACGGTCGATTATCTGCCCCAGGCAAGGAGTTGTTACGTCAAGATACACACCGCCGGGCCTTCCTGAAATAGCGGCCCGGTAAGCGCGCACCACAGCCGTGGGAATATCCTCAACACGGTTAACCCTATAGGCAGCCTTTACCAACGGCCGGGCTACCGCAAGTTGATCAAGACCCTCATAGGTGCCTTGATCAAGATCAATGGGTTCGCGTTGAGATGATCCTGAAATCTGAATCATCGGATAACAGTTGACAGTGGCATTGATGGTGGCGGTGAGCCCGTTCAGAAATCCGAGCGATGATACGGTAAGCAATACGCCGGGGGTGCCGGTAAGGTAACCATGGGTCTGGGCTGCCATGCCAGCCTGTTGCTCGTGGCGGAATCCCACGAAACGTATTCCCTGTTCCTGAGCGATATAAGCCAGGTCAGTGACAGGAATACCCACCAGTCCGTACATATCTTTAATACCTACCATACCCAGAGCCTTGGCAAGTACCCACATTCCGGTTACCTGTGAGGGATATGAGGGTGTGGTGGAAGGAGTCGTTGTTGTCATATTAATTAGTATGAAATCGGTTAAGGGAAGAACACCTTGATCCGAGTCTGGCGTTCTTCCCGTTTTATGGTTAATTACTTAGAAGGTGCAGCTTTTGGTATGGGTGCGGTAGTGCCGTTGGCCTTGAACTGGGCCTGCTGTTCAGGTGTAAAGCCCAAAGAGGTAAGCACCTCCTCGGTGTTGCCACCCAAGGTAGGACACGGGCCGTAGGTAGGCTGATAGTTCGACATTGTAAACGGCACGCCCACGGTCACGAACTCACCTATATTACCTCCCTGATTGATCTTCACGAGAGTATTGCCATCATAAAGGCTCTGATCAGTCATGATTTCCTTTGTCGAAAGCACAGGAGCCACGGGCACACCGGCAGCCGACAGCAATTTGGTTACCTCGAATTTATCCTTATCAATACAGAACTGCTGTATGCGAGCATATATCTCCTGTTTATGACGGTCACGGGCATCGGCTGTGTTGAAATCAGGATTGGTGAGCCAATCCTCGAAACCAAGTGCCTGACAGGCTTTCTCAAAATCTTTGGCACCTCGTTGCAGTATCACATATACATAAGCGTTTGGATCAGTCTCGTACCCCTTGCACTTATATGTCCAGCCAAGCACGCCGGAGCCTTCCTGATTACCGGAACGTGGGACAAAATCACTGAACTTGCCATTCGGGTATTGAGGGAACTGGGTAAGATAACCGAGCCGGTCAAGAGTCAGCTGGTCACGTGTCTTGATACGGCAAAGATTGAGACAGGCATTGTGCATCGATTGGTACACATAACATCCCTCTCCGGTTTTTTCACGCTGCATAAGCGCGGCAAGCAAGCCGATCAGCATGTGCATGCCGGTATTTGAATCACCAAGTGCCGCGCCGCTTTGAGTGGGCACATTATTGTCACCTTCCCACCAGCCGGTGGTAGATGCCGCTCCGGCTGTTACCTGAGCTACAGGTTCATATGCTTTCAGGTCAGCGAAACGTGACGAAAGCGGGAAGCCCTTGATGGTACCGTATATACAACGGGGATTGATTTTATGAACGTTCTCCCAACTGAAGCCCAATTTATCCATTGCGCCGGGATGAAGGTTCTCTATAAAAATATCAGCTCCCTGAATGAGTTTTGTAAGGATTTCACGGCCGTCGGCTGTGGCAGCGTCAAGGGCGAGTGATTTCTTATCAGAATTTAATTGGAGAAAATAATAACTTGGTTCGTCGGGGAGAAACTGAAGTTCATTACGGGTGGCGTCGCCGGTGCCCGGACGTTCAATCTTTACAACGTCGGCTCCAAGCCACGCGAGCATTTGTGTACACGAGGGTCCTGATTGCACATTAGTGAAATCAACTACTTTTATGCCCTGAAGAGGTGCTGTGTTCATAACAGGTGTGTTTTTTAGTTTATAAATATAATAATAGTTTTCAGTTTAAGAGATGCTATTGCAAATTCTTTAGGATTATAACAATTGTAGATATAAAATGTTTTAAATGCCTACTAAGGCGGTATATTCATCAGTTACATACCTGTATCAATATTTTTTTGTCATATACAGTTAAACCGGAGGTTAAATTTGTTATCAAAATAATAAAGCACAAAAAATTATGAAAAGATTATTTAGGACAGTAACGATATTGATAATGTGCGGAGCGCTTGCACTCCCGGCAGCCGATGCACAGACACGTGGCCGCAACAATAACGGAGGAGGCACCCACCGGCCATCTACAGCGCCGTCGCAACCATCACGGCCGGCACAGCCATCGCGACCAGGTAATCAGGGACAAGGACTGGGTAACCGCCCACAACAACCGCCGACCTCTTCACGTCCCAATCAGCCGCAACATCCTGGCAACCGCCCGCAGCAACCGGGTAACCGGCCACAGCGTCCGGGCAACGGTTCGCAACGGCCTGTGAATCCGGGGTACCGACCCGGTGGCCCGGCACAGGGACACAGACCTCCGGGCGGCCATCCCGGCTACGGCCCCATGCGGCCCAACACTCCTCCTCCACGGCCCTTCTACCGCCCTACACCACCACCCCATTGGCGGCCGGCACCGGGATGGCGCCCGATCAACAGCATCCTGGGCATTACATTGGGAACTGCGTTCAATATATCACTTAATGCGCTTATCAACAGCGGATACTCTATCAATTCGTATGGCAGCAACACCATATGCCTCAACGATGTGTCAATGTTAAACATGAATTGGCCCTCTGCAACCTTGTATTTCAACAATGCAGGCCAATTATATGCTTCACAATTTGTGTACTCCTCCACAATTTATGACACAAGCCGCTACGACATCAGCTATACCATGCTCACCAATAATTATGGCGCGCCTGTCAGTGTCAACAATTCCGGCAACAGTATAGAGACCACATGGTGGGGGCCCGGCAATCAATTCATAAGATTAACGTACGAAAGCGAATATACAGCTTCAGGTTATCCGGCATATTTTACAATATTAAGTTTCGGCAATTAAACAAATACCGAGTTTCAATGATGAGTTATTAAGTTTAAATAGATGACAGTTATCTGACTATTGACTTATGTTTTATACGGTTATGATAAATTTATTTTATTAAACTTTTAAGTTCGTCAAGTGAGATGCCCAGATGGCGCTCTGTCTTGTCAATCAGAATTTTGCCAAGAACACGAGCCCATTGGGCATCATTGGCTGAGGCTTCGTTCTCCAGTATTGATACCGCCTGCCAGAAGCACACAGCCGCAGAGATATAACGCAACAGGTTGACCTCGGGAATAACTACATGCTGCACCATTGCCGTGAGCAGGAGCAATCCATATATACGGGCCACTTTAGCGAGGCTTTTTCCAAATTTGGCAGAAGAGAATTTAAGCGACTGACGTTTAGAAGGCACTTTTCGGCCAAGACGCCTTGCCAACCTTCTTGCCGATATAAAATCAGCCGCAACCATAACGGTACATACGACTTGAAAAGGCATGGCGGGATAAATAGCCTGCCACAGCCATCCGCCGGCCGCCGTGACAATGCATTTCACGGTAAAAGTTAATTCTTGATTCATTGTATTAGATTAAGATGTTTTAGATTTACACTGCGAAATTACAACAAAAATTGCACATACACAAGACAACCTGCATATTTTTTCTAAAATAATCATCAGGCATCCAAAACTTTTATTACACAGAGGTAGTTATTAATAAAAATTTTTCACTATCTTTGCAGTGATGTTTCAACATTATTCTAAGGTAGCACTTAACTAATTATCATATAATACTTTAAAACAAATAATAGATTAAGCTAACGATTCCGGAACTCATAGCAAAGCTGGCCGCGAGGCAGCTAAATGAGACAAAAAACAAGAATTAAACAATTAACCAACCCAGAAGACCAAAAAATCTTTAAAGACATGGATGTTATCGATAACAACGGAGGAGAAAAGAAATCCAAGCGTCCGCGCATAGGCATGACGCCTCACATCACACCAAATCCAGAAGAAAGCACCGGCGATCGGCCACGTTTTGAACGCGTGTCATATCCTCGCCGCGACAACGATACCCAGGGAATCGGCACAGACAACCACATTGAACGTCGTCCTTACGGCCAACAGCGCCCTTACAATCCCCAACACTCATATAATCAAAACCGTCCCCAGAATTACCGCCCTTACAACAGCGAATATAGCCTTTCAAACCGCGACAATGAGTCGTCACCGTTAGGTCAAGGCAACGATGACAATCAGTCACAAGGCTATCAACCGCGTCAACAAGGTTACCAACCGCGTCCTTACGGTCAGTCCCGCCCTCAGGGCGGATACAACCGCAACAACCAACAGGGCGGATACAACCGCAACAACCAGCAGGGCGGATACAACCGCAACAATCAGCAGGGCGGATATAACCGCAACAATCAGCAGGGCGGATACAACCGCAACAATCAGCAGGGCGGATACAACCGCAACAACCAGCAGGGCGGATACAACCGCAACGGACAGCAAGGCGGATACAACCGCAACGGACAGCAGGGCGGATACAACCGCAACGGACAGCAGGGCGGATACAACCGCAACAATCAGCAGGGCGGATACAACCGCAACAATCAGCAGGGCGGATACAACCGCAACAATCAGGGCCAGCAGCGCCGCAACGGACAGCAAGGCGGTATCTTCCCCGGCCGCGGCAAGAGCTTCACTCCGCGTCCGAAGCGCATAGAATATGAAATGCCGATACCTGATCCAAATGAAACGATCCGTCTGAACAAGTTCATGAGCAACGCAGGCATATGCTCGCGCCGCGAAGCCGATGAATTCATTCAGCAAGGACTTGTAAAGGTTAACGGAAATGTAGTGACCGAATTGGGCACCAAGATATGCCACAGCGATGTAGTGGAATATGATGACAAGGTAGTGGCACTCGAAAGCAAATGCTACATCTTGCTCAACAAGCCCAAAGACTGTGTCACCACAAGCGAGGATCCGCAGGACCGCACCACAGTGATGGATTACGTTAAAGGTGCCTGCACCGAGCGTATTTACCCTGTGGGACGTCTTGACCGCAACACAACCGGTGTGCTGCTGCTCACCAATGACGGTGATCTTGCATCTAAGCTGACTCATCCCAAATATGTAAAGAAAAAAATATATCATGTGTGGTGTGACAAGGACATCGCGGAAGAAGACATGCAGCGCATAGCCGATGGCATAGAGCTCGAAGACGGCCCTATCCATGCCGACGCCATATCCTATGCCACCGAAACCGACCGCAACCAAGCCGGCATAGAGATCCATTCGGGCCGCAACCGCATCGTACGCCGTATATTCGAGAGCCTCGGATATCATGTGACCAAGCTTGACCGCGTGTACTTTGCCGGCCTGACTAAAAAGAACCTCCCCCGCGGCCGTTGGCGTTACCTCACACAAGAAGAAGTCAATCTGCTCAAGATGGGCGCGTTCGAATAATAAACCTACCCGCAATGAAACGTACCAAGATAGTAAAATTGCTCGCCACCGCTGCCACCGGCCAGGAAGTCGATGTGCGCGGTTGGGTGCGCACACGCCGAGGCAACAAATACGTTCAGTTTGTAGCCCTGAATGACGGCTCGACAATCAAAAATCTCCAGATTGTCTTCGACATGAACAAATTCACCGATGACGAGCTCAAGACTGTCACGACAGGCTCTTCAATCCACGTCACCGGCAAACTTGTGGAATCACAGGGCAAGGGCCAGACTTGCGAAGTGCAGGCCGAGACCCTTGAAGTATACGGCACAGCCAACCCTGAGACTTACCCTCTGCAGAAGAAAGGACACACACTTGAGTTCCTGCGCGATATAGCCCATCTGCGTCCGCGCACCAATACTTTCGGCGCCATACTGCGGGTGCGCAGCGCACTCGCCTATGCCGTGCACCGTTTCTTCCAGGATAAAGGTTTCTTCTATCTCCACACTCCGCTCATCACATCAAGTGACTGCGAAGGTGCCGGAGCGATGTTTCAGGTCACTACCCTACCGCTCAACAATATCCCATTCACCGAAGACGGCAAGGTAGACTATTGCCAGGACTTCTTCGGGAAGCCCGCGGCCCTCACTGTATCAGGGCAGCTCGAGGGAGAACTTGGAGCAACAGCCATAGGTGAAATCTATACATTCGGACCAACATTCCGCGCCGAGAATTCCAACACCCAACGCCACTTGTCGGAATTCTGGATGATTGAACCAGAGATGGCGTTCTACGACATCCACGACAACATGGATCTCGCCGAAGAATTTGTGAAATACTGCATCCGTTACGTGCTCGACCACTGCCGTGATGACATAGACTTCCTTGCCGAGCATTTCGACAAGGGGCTTGTGGAACGCCTCGAATTTGTACTTCACAATGACTTTGTGCGCCTGACCTATACCGAAGGTGTCAAGATCCTTGAAGAATCGGGCCATAAATTCGAATTTCCCGTTTCATGGGGTATCGACCTGCAAAGCGAACACGAGCGCTATCTTGTAGAACACTACTTCAAGAAGCCCGTCATCCTCACCGACTATCCACGCGACATCAAGGCATTCTACATGAAGCAGAATGAAGACGGCAAGACCGTGCGCGCCATGGATATCCTGTTCCCGCAGATTGGCGAGATCATCGGCGGTAGCGAACGTGAAGCTGACTATGACAAGTTGCTCACGCGTATAAATGAACTCAACATACCGATGAAAGATATGGTGTGGTATCTTGACACCCGCCGCTATGGTACTGTACCTCACTCAGGATTCGGATTGGGCTTCGAACGCCTGTTGCTCTTTGTGACCGGAATGACCAACATCCGCGACGTGATCCCGTTCCCCCGCACTCCCAAGAACTGCGAATTTTAACACCTGTAAAAATATAATGCCGGAGATGGTGAAAAACCGCACCACTCCGGCTTTTTATATACAAAGAGCTTGTTTAGAATATTGACGACCATAGTGACAACAATGCTTGCTGCCGGCGCCTCCCTGGCAACGGATCTTCAACTGATAGACAGCATGATCAATAAGCGTTGGGATGCTGCCGACGCACCCGGCGGAGCAATCGTAATTGCCCGTGGAGACTCTATAATATATGAGCAATACCGCGGTATGGCGCGGCTTGACACATATACCAGCATAACAGAAGACACCCGTTTCAACATAGCGTCGGTGTCAAAACAGTTCACAGTGATGGCTCTTCTGCAACAGGCGGCCGCCTATCGCGGGGGAATGCCGCTGCTTGACACACCCGTAGATTCTTTTCTCTGCTATACACAACCGTGGTGGCATGAGATAACACCGGCGATGCTTGCATCGCACACTTCCGGACTACCTGACGCGCGCGAAGGATCACGCGAATGGAAGATAACCGCCGACGATGACGACGCGATATCTTACTTTGCCGATCTTGAAAAGCCGGCACATGGCGCAGGTGAGTATTACGACTATCTGAATCCGTCGTTTATATTACTTGCACGCATAGTGGAACAATTATCGGGGCAAGAGTTCACCGCCTATGCCGAGGAACGCCTTTTCAAGGTTTCCGGCATGGGCAAGACCTCATATTTCGATCCTCATGCCGAAATGCCCGGACAGGCACACGCCTATATACCGGACCCGGATGGTTCGTGGCGCGAATATGACTATGGCGAAGAAACATTCTTTGCCACACGACCCGATGGCGGAATATACTCAACGGCCCGCGATATGCTGTCATGGCTTAATGCCCTGCGCGACGGTATAGTGCTTCCCCACGCATGGATAAGTCTTTCACGACAGCCGAGGGTGAGTGTCTCGGCAAGTCCTTACTGCGACTATCAGCGACGCCCCGACACATGGTATGCCTTAGGACAATTTGTAGAACATCCTGCAGGCCAACCGATCAAGATATTCCATACGGGAGATAACGGTGGTTTTCAGGCTTATGTAGCTGTATATCCTGAGAGTGACACAAAGATCATAGTGCTTGAGAACCGCAATGACAGGTCGCGCAGCGAGCTTGTAGATATCATAGACCGTGCCCTTCAATTACGTCGATGAAAGCTGTTGCCCGATTTATAAGCCAGTGGTGGCCGTCTTTAATAGTATTGGCGGTAATAATATACGGTACCTGGGTACCAAAGCCTATCGATCCCGATAATATTCCGGCCATCCCAGGCATTGACAAAATCATCCATGCCATAATGATGGGCGGTTTTACAGGCTCTATCCTTTTCGATTTCCGCCGCAGCGGGCGCACTCTTACACGACGCCCGATAGTCGTAACTGCTGTGGCGGTGGCCTTATTCTCCATAGCGGATGAGGTCATACAGGGATTGCTTCCCATAGGCAGGCCGTCGGATCCGCTTGATCTTCTGGCTGATTGGGGCGGCATACTGATAGCGGTATTTACCGCACCGCCGGCAGTGAATGCCTGCTTCAGGAGCAGGAGGCAGAGGCAGCAGCCGTAATGCCATATGTAACACAAAGGAAATACCCCGGTCTCTGATTTTTCAGCGGCCGGGGTACATTCTTTTATATTACTTATCTTACAGTGATAATCAAAATACAATTATTTTGACAGGAAACGGTCGACATCTGCCTTGAGGTCGTCGCTCATTTTATCGCGGCTCACGATTGTGCCATCGGGCGCAATAAGCATAATCGACGGAATTCCGGAAATGCCGTAAAGGTCAGTGGGAATTGACTGTGCGTTAATTATGACTTCCCAGGGGATCTGTTCTGATTCAATAGCACGACGGGTGTCGTCGGGTTCATCCCACACTGCCACACCAAGTATGTCCAGTTTATCAGAATCCTTATATTTCTGATATATCTCCTTAAGCACTTCTATCTGCACCTTACACGGGCCACACCACGAGGCGAAGTAGTCGACAAGCAGATATTTGCCTTCGCGGCCTACAAAATCGCTGAGTTTTGTGCCATTGATGTCAAAGTCAATGAACTGCGATCCCTCGGCGGTTGCAGCGCGGCGCTCGTTCATCTCGACGAGTTTCTGAAGACGCTTGTAATTCCTGAATGAGGGATTTGCTTCAAGGAAAGCCACCAGTTCATCAGGCTCGTAATCATAGGCCTGCTGCAGGAAGAGCATGTAGCCGATGGGATTGTCGGCATTCTCGGCGATAAGGCTGTCGCACAGGGAATCATAACGCTCCACAACGGCCTGCCGGGCTGAATCAGTCTCTGCACGGGCATAAAGAGAGGATAGTTCGGAGACGGCACGGTTTATCTCGCCGAACTGATCATTTAGCGGACTGCCGAAAGCACGGCGGGTGGCTGCGTCGATTGCAATAGAGCCGGGTTCGAGGATAAATTGCGAGTAGCGGGCTCCATCGACAATCATACGAGCGGCAAATGGCTCATCCATAGCACCTGAGAACACGGCCGTAGCTCCCTCGACGAGGGTTGAATCAACTTTCTCGCCGGTGTCAAAGTTTATTATAAAAGCCATAGCACCGTCGAAATCAGCCGGAACGGGTGCCTGCACCTTGTAAGGGTCAGCGGCATGGGCCGAGATGAACCCAAGAGCCAGGATGACCGCTGTAGAGATCTTTCTTATCATTTTAATCAGATATATTTGGAGAAGTCGGCGTTGCGCATGTCACCGGTCTCGTTGAAAGCGTTGTGGAACGCGAAAGCTGCCTGGAGGCTATGGGGTGTCTGGCCGCCTTTGCCAATCTTGAGATAATCGCGCAGGAGGGGGCGATAGTCGGGGTGAGCACAGTTCTCGATTATCACTTCCGCACGTTGCACGGGGTCGAGATGGCGCAGGTCGGCGATACCTTGGTCGGTGACTACAATGTCGACCGAGTGTTCCGAGTGGTCGGCATGAGCAACCATAGGCACGATGTTGCTGATGAGGCCACCTTTGGTAACCGATGGGCAAGAGAATATCGATATATAGGCATTGCGGGTGAAATCACCTGAACCGCCAATACCGTTCATCATCTTGGTGCCGAGGACATGTGTTGAATTCACACCTCCAAAAATATCGGCTTCGAGAGCTGTGTTCATCGCAATCACACCTATGCGACGTATAACCTCGGGATTATTGGAGATCTCAGCAGGGCGCATAAGGATCTTATCATGGAAGAAATCAAGATTTGCAAACAGTTCTTCCTCGACTTTGTCGCTGAAAGTCATCGAGCATGTTGATGCAAATGAGCACTTGCCTTTCTTCATAAGCTCGAGCACGGCGTCCTGAATAACCTCGGTGTACATCTGGAAGGTAGGAAGGACTGTGCTCTCGCCAAGGTCATAAAGGACAGCGTTGGCCACATTGCCCACACCGGATTGCAGCGGCAGGAATTCCTTTGGAATGCCACCGCGCTTGTATTCGCTGAGAAGGAATGACACGACATTGGCACCGATCTGCTTCGATATTTCATCGGGTTCAGTGAACGGTTTCACGCCGTCATAGGAATCAGTACGGACTATACCGACGATCTTCGAAGGATCAACCTTCAGCACCGGAGAGCCGATGCGGTCGCTTGGCTTATAGACGCCTATCTCGCGGCGATAAGGAGGATCAAGAGGCATGTATATGTCGTGCATGCCCTGAAGGGTATGAGGGAGCTTGGCGTTAAGCTCAATGAAAATCTTATCGGCAAGTGCGGCATAGGTGGGAACATTGCCCACACCGCAGCCTACGATTATCTCGCCGTCAGGGGTAATGTCGGCTGCTTCAATTATAGCATGTGTAACTTTACCGAAGAAACCGTAACGTGTTTCCTGTGCCATGTCGCTGAGGTGACGGTCATTGTAGTGCACGTCGTGGGAGTTGATGCGCTTGCGCAGGTCAGGCACATTCTGGTAGGGCGCACGGATATTGATCGCGTTAGCGCGGGAAAGGCAGCCGTCAACATGATCGGAGGTAGAGGCACCGGTCAGGATATTTACTTTAAACGGGCGGCCTGCGGCGTGTTCACGCTCAGCCTTGGCTGCGAGTGCTTCTGTAATAGCTTTTGGGGCACCGGGGGCGGTAAAACCGGAGAGGCCGAGGGTGTCACCGTTGTTAATCATTTCTGCGGCTTCCTGAGCCGTGATATAATTGAATGCCATTGCTTGTAATTATGTAATAAAATGGTTTATAGACTTTTGAACTTAGGAGTAAGAATCTCGCCCATGATAATGGTGTTGCGCAAAGCGCGTCGGCGTGGTGAGATGGGCTGCACTGTCACAGGCTGCATAGGTTCGGTGTGACTTACTGCACACATGCCCTCTTTATCAGAATCGAGTAACGGAGCCGGCTTAGCCACGTGATCACCGGTGTCAATGGAAGTGCCGGCCTGAGGGAACTCCGGCAAAGATCGCTTCTGACGTTCAACCGGCATCACCGGGCGCGGAGCCACTGAAGCAGCCGGGGAGGCTGCCTGTCTCTTACTCTTCTTTATGACCTTGTAAAGGTATGCCCATATATAGAAGGCGATCACCATCCAAGGCAGTACTTCTTCTACAAAAGAATGCATGTTGATACCGGTTCAAGGCGAACGGGGCAAAAAAATTTTGCCCGCTCACCGATAATTTTGTAATTTTGCACAAAATTAGCTAATCTTGTGCATTGTCACAAATTTTTTCGATAAGAATGTTAGAAAACAACCAATCTTTTCCTCAATTATATATAGAGACCTATGGCTGCCAGATGAATGTGGCCGACTCAGAAGTGGTAGCATCAATACTTGAAATGGCGGGTTACCAACTCACCGATGACATTGAGAAAGCTGATGCAATATTGCTTAATACCTGCTCGATACGCGACAATGCTGAACAAAAGATTGTGGCGCGCCTGCAATATCTGGGTGCGCTCCGACGCAAACGCGGCTCCAGAAAACTGATTGTCGGCGTCATAGGATGCATGGCCGAGCGTGTGCGCCAGTCGCTGATAGAGGATCATGGTGTAGACGTAGTTGCCGGTCCTGATTCCTATCTTGACCTTCCGGCTCTATTCGCCGCCGCAGAAACCGGGAATCCTGCGATCAATGTGGAACTGAGCACTACCGAGACATACCGAGATATAGTGCCTCGGCGTATAGGTGCCAACCGTGTGGGAGGATTTGTGAGTATAATGCGCGGATGCGACAATTTCTGCTCCTACTGTATAGTCCCCTACACTCGCGGGCGCGAAAGGTCGCGAGAGACGGACAGTATACTGAGGGAAATCGAAGACCTGAGATCCCGCGGATTCAAGGAAGTGACATTGTTGGGGCAGAATGTGAACTCATACCGCTATACTTCGCCTGACACCGGCGAGACAATCGACTTTGCCAGACTTCTTGAGAAGGTTGCCACCGCCGTTCCCGAAATGCGTGTGCGTTTCACCACCTCCCATCCCAAGGATCTGAGTGACGAAGTCATAGCCACGATAGCCAGATATCCCAATTTGTGCAAACATATCCACCTGCCGGTTCAAAGCGGGAGCAATAAAGTGCTGAAGCTTATGAACCGCAAATATACACGCGAATGGTATCTTGACCGCGTGGCAGCCATACGCCGCGCCATGCCCGAATGCACCATTACCACCGACATGTTCTCGGGCTTCCATGACGAGACAGAAGAGGACTTCGCGGAAACTTTATCACTGATGCGCGAAGTAGGCTTCGACGGAGCATTCATGTTCAAATATTCCGAACGCCCCGGCACTCTGGCGTCCCGCCAGATGCCTGACAATGTCCCGGAGGATGTGAAGATTGAACGTCTCAACCGCATGATCGCCCTACAGAACGAACTGTCGGCAGAGTCAAACCGCCGTGACGTAGGTAAAGAATTCGAGGTACTTATCGAAGGCATATCAAAACGCAGCGCAGACCAACTCACCGGCCGCACGTCGGGCAACAAGGCATGCGTTCTTCCACGTGGGAGCCATCACGTGGGCGAATTTGTGAAAGTGAGGGTCACCGGTAGCACATCGGCTACCCTGATATGTGAGTTGATTGAATAATCCGCGGCAATAAATCTACTAAATTCCACTAACGTTTCCATTTCCTCTATCACAACATGTCAAGAAAATTATTTAATTCAAAAATAGGTCTTATCGCAGCCACACTTGGCTCAGCCGTAGGCTTGGGTAATGTGTGGCGCTTTCCGGCAGAAGCCCAGTCAAACGGCGGGGCGGCTTTTCTACTTCTCTATATAGCATGCGTACTGATCTTAGGCGTGCCTGTGATGCTTGCTGAGATGAGCCTCGGCCGTGGCGGCCGCTGCGATGCCGTAGGCGTATTCAGACGGCTTGCACCCAAAACGCCATGGTGGCTTGCAGGAGCCATGGCAATCCTGGCCTCATATCTGATAACGGGCTTCTATATGGTTGTGGAGGGTTGGACCGCTGAATATCTTTGGCATTCATGCACCGGCGATCTTTACGATGCCGCCGCAACTACCGTAGAGCAAAGCGACAGCCTCTTCAGCCGACGCATGGATCAATATATATCCACTGACTGGCCGCCTCTTGTGTTCACAATGGCCGTGCTTGTGCTTAACATGGGTGTCTTGCTCGGAGGAGTTCAGAAAGGCATAGAACGAGTATCCAATGTGCTGATGCCATTATTATTCGTTGTGTTGGCTGTTCTGTGCTGCATGACCTTGTCGCTTGACGGGGCATCAGAAGGCATCGCATGGTTTCTGAAACCGGATTTCAGCCAGATTACGTGGCGCACAGTGATCAACGCCCTTGGGCAAACATTTTTCTCACTGAGCCTCGGAATGGGTATACTCGTTACATACTCATCATATTACCCTGACCACACCAAGCTTTCGCCTACGGCGGTAACGGTGGCGCTGATGAGCCTGTTGGTAGCGCTGATGGTGGGGTTTGTAATCTTCCCGTCAGTGAGCCACTTCGGGTTGTCGGACCACTCGCTTCGTGGCGCGACCTTGGTATTCCAGACACTCCCCGAGGTATTCTCATTCCTGCCCGGCACACGTCTGTGGTCAATTCTCTTCTTCGTGCTACTGCTTGTGGCTGCTTTAACTTCTACAGTGTCACTGCTTGAGGTTACGGTCGCATTCCTCCAGGATCGCTGCCGCATGAACCGCCGCAAAGCCGTGATAGTGACGTGCCTGCCACTGTTTGCGCTCAGTTCGTTATGCTCTCTTTCGTTCGGTTCTCTTAGTGACATCACTATCAT
The DNA here is from genome assembly GCA_023663145.1 of Odoribacter sp. Taxonomy (GTDB): domain Bacteria; phylum Bacteroidota; class Bacteroidia; order Bacteroidales; family Muribaculaceae; genus CAG-873. The sequence continues at coordinate 35,872 of JAMPHZ010000001.1, read as the reverse complement.
GAGCATGACCATTTTTGATTTTCTCGATTTCTTCACCACAAATATCATGCTGCCTGTGGTGTCCATTGCCACCTGCGTGTATATGGGATGGTTCGCGCCGAAGCTGATGCTCGAGCATCAGTTGGCATCAGGCCGCGAGCGCCCTACTCCGTTCTGCCGGGCCTCTATATTCATCATACGATTTATGGCACCTGTGATGGTGGCTCTGATTCTCGTATTCACATTTCTGTAGTAGATGAAAGGGCGTGGACAGATGAACAAGCCTCAGTTGGCCGGCGTAGTACTTGCGCTGGCCGTTGTAGTGGGACTCGGTCTAATTTTCGCAGGTCGCGGTGCATATGTGTCACATCACGGACCCGTAGTGACTGACTCAGCATTCAATCAGCAAAAACCTGAAAAGATCGAAAGCGTTGCCTACGACAGTTCAAGGTCACATAAGAAGCGCGTCACTAAAACAAAAACACCCACGCGGGCCACAGTGAGTAGACGCCACCTGCACGAGAGCGTCAACGGAGGATTCAGCCACGAAGTCAGTCAACCGGCCCGACACCTCCCTGAGTCTGCTGAAGATACTCTTTAGCTGTCAGTTCAAGTTCCTTATACCATTCATCGCCAAAACGGCGCGAAAGCGGCCCTTTCAGGAACTCATAGGCACGGATGCCTTTATTCCTGCCAAGGACCTCCGCACATTTACATATCTTCCAGCGGTGAAGGTTTACGGCTGTAAAAGAGGGATATTCCGTGATTCTCACGGGGTATAGATGGCATGAGACCGGTTTCATGAAATCAATCTTACCGGCACGCCATGCTTTTTCAATTGCACAAAGGCACATTCCGCCCTCGCCATAACAACTGAAGACGCAGTTGCGGCCATCAATAATAGAGGTGACAAGATCGCCCTCCTCGTCAATATATGCGACACCGTTACGCTCTATTTCCGCACGCGCGGCAGGCAGGAGATCATCAATTATAACAGGTAGAATTTCCTCGATTTTTTCTTTTTCCTGTTGAGATATAGGTGCGCCGGCATCGCCCTCGATGCAACATTCACCAAGGCATTGACTGAGGTCGCAGCAAAAAAAGCGTTCAAGCAAGTCGAGGCTTACTAATGTATCTTGAATCTGTAGCATGTATTCTTCAGATGTAACTGTAGTCACGGCAGTGAATTAATAAGAGTTACGCCAATCAGACGATCGGTGCGGTCAAGAGGCCCGCGGGTATATACTTTTATCAGATATTCGTTAGATGTAGGATACTTATCGCCTTCAATTACCGATGTATAACCACGCCGCGCCCCAGGGGGAACTGCCAGATATTGGTAATTATAGGCTCCTTGCTTGAGCAACAGCACTTTTTCGTAACGTCCTGTGGCATCATTGTATCCCATTATCGAATTATCGTCGAAACGGCGCGAAGTAAAATCTCCATCAATGAAAATCATTGTTCCGGGCATTTCCTCCGTTTCAAGAGAGAAATGCACCACGGCATAATCGGCCTCCACATCAGAATTATCAGAGTTGTATTCCCTTACAAAGAAACGGCCATGCTGGGTGCTGTCGTAAATATAAGGTTGTGATATGCGGGGTAAGTCGGTGGAAAGACGAAAATGGTAATAAGGATAAGCATACGCTATTTCCTCAACTCCCATTCCGGGATAATTCACATCTACAATCTCAATGCGTCGATATTCGTTGCCGGCTTCAAAGATAAGCGGATCACGATGTTCGTAAACCGCCGTCCTGCCACTGATACGCAACGGTTGTCTAAGGGCCACTTCATTATCGGCACGACCGTTCTGCGAGATCATGACCGTGAGGTCATTAAATGGGTCGGAGACAGATGCCCGCTCGGTGTCCACTGCCACAGAAAGCTGTTGATGAGCCTTGTTATAGTCGACATCAGTCTGCGATGAAACTGACGCCACAACAGGTGCCGACTGTTCGGAAATCATAACCCTCCGGGCGAACCAAACCTGCGACGGGTCGTCTTCCGGATAAACTTCAATAAGGTAGTTCCCCGATAAGGCTGGAGATATATCATCATTCGGGAAGTTAAAATCATAGTGTACATAGTGCACTGTGGTAGCCCGTGAGAATTCATAGTTGTCAATGACACTTTCATTGAATCCATCAAGCCATTGCGATTCAGGGATAGATGAAGGCTGCCAATTGGCATCGCATCTCACGGCTCTGAATCTCAAGAATTCACGGTCTTCACTCAAATGGTCAAAGCTTATATTGAGGAAGTCGCCGGAGCCCAACGTAACGACCGGCGGCGCGAAATAATCGTCACCTGACAATGCCACGCGCACAGTCTTGACACGATCGTTAAATATGCAGTCCATAGTGTCGCGGGCCGAAGCTGCGCCGGCAACCGCACATATGACAGTAACTATAATACCGCGAATCATTTCCAGTCAATTGGAGAAAGCCCTTGCTTTACAAGATAATCATTGGCTAATGAGAAATGATGGTTCCCGAAGAATCCACGGTGAGCAGACAGAGGCGATGGGTGAGGAGACTCAAGGACAAGATGACGTGTACGATCGATCGAAGCTCCCTTGCGGCGGGCATAATTGCCCCAAAGCATGAAAACGAGTCCTGAGCGCTGCGATGAGAGATGATTTATGACCGAGTCAGTAAACTCTTCCCAGCCTTTACCTTGATGTGATCCTGCCTGTCCACCACTGACAGTAAGAGTGGAATTAAGCAACATGACACCTTGGTTACTCCACCGGCGCAGATCTCCCGATGGCAATGGAGTGATGCCTGTATCACTCTCCACTTCTTTGAAAATATTTACCAACGATGGTGGCAACGGAGTTCCATCATAGACAGAAAAAGCAAGACCATTGGCCTGCCCCGGTTCATGATAAGGGTCCTGTCCGAGAATCACGACCTTGACCTTGTCAAACGGGCAAGCATCAAAAGCGGCAAAAATTTTTCCGGCAGGCGGATAAACAGGACCGGCAGCATAGGCTTCGCGTATAAAGGCCGCAAGGCTTTCAAAATATGGTGCGGAGAACTCACCGGTCATTATTTTTTGCCAGGAAGGCTCAATTCTAACGTACATAATTCTATAAAAGTGAAAACACTTGCAAAGATACGCAAAACTAATTTAAACGCCAAATACGCGTGGAAGACACGTTGTAGCTGGGCCTTATCCGGCAGATGTGAGCGCTGTGAGCAGCGTAAAAAACCGCGGCCCTCAGCGGGTCACGGTTTCTGATTCCTTTGAGCCCTCATTTCAGCCCCCCTACAGGGGAGCTAAAATCTGGCGGGCTGAAACAACTTTTTTACTACATGAAACGACAGCTATTGGAATAGAAAAAACTACCTAACGCTGCAAAGTTATAGCATTTTTAAGACATGAAAATATTTTTGATGTTAAAATACGTTAATTCAATATCATTTTGTCATATTGCAAGTAATAATATCGCACAACCAGCCTTCACACGACTTTATAATTGCAAATTGACAGCAATTTCAAATGTGTAAATTTCAAATTTCGTAAAAAACATCAGGAAACCGCGCACTTTGCTTCCGCAGATCCCATACATGTAAGTTATCAAAATTCTAAAAAATATAGTAACTTTGCGAACAAAACGAAAAACGGCTAAGATATGACTATAATACTTCACGACAACGAAGATATACGGCGCGAATTACTGCCTATAACCTACACCAGACCGGCGGCCGAGATATTGACAGGCTTGTTCACCAATACCCGTCGCTGGCAGATATTAATGCCTGGCAAATATTATCACGACACAATAAGTTACCTGAACGAGCTATATGCCGCCGCTCCGGCCGATACGTCAAATGACAACGTCTTGCACATTGCGGGCAACATAGTGGCCACACCACATCTTGCACAAGCCGTAAAAGCATTGCGGCCCGGTGAAAAACTCACATGCGGAAACCGGGAGATAGCTCGCCGCGGCAACGGAGATAATACCGCAGTGGAATATAACGGCGAGTTAATCGCAATTGACCATGTATACGATATATTCACATTAAATGACAAACTGATAAAGCAAGATTATGAAATAGCCACAGCAGGGCGCACCTCGTGTGCCATCGACCCGTCAAACACGGTGCTCGGAGACCCGTCACTCATTTTTATAGAAGAAGGAGCCACGGTAGAATGCACCACCCTCAACACACGCCGGGGACCAATTTACATTGGCAAAGGCGCTACTGTAATGGAAGGATGCCACCTGCGAGGCCCCATAGCGCTGCTTGACCATTCACAGTTAAATATGGGATGTATCATGTACGGTGCCACAACTTTAGGACCATACTGCAAGGTCGGCGGCGAAATCAACAATGTAGTGATGCAAGGATACTCCAACAAAGCGCACGACGGCTTTCTGGGCAATGCTGTGATAGGACAATGGTGCAATCTGGGTGGTGGAACAATAGCATCGAATCTGAAGAATGACTATTCGGAAATCAAGCTTTGGAATTATGCTGCCGGGCGTTTCCTGCGCACAGGGTTGCAATTCTGCGGGCTGATAATGGGTGATCACTCAAAAAGCGCCATCAACACATCGTTCAACACCGCGACCACCGTGGGTGTGGGGTGCAATATCATAAGTGAGGGAATGCCACGCGTATTCATACCCTCCTTCACAAAGGGAGGCACAGCCGGATTCGACAACGTGCACCTTGGCGAATTCTTCGCCATAGCACAACGTGTGATGGCACGCCGCGGCTGCGATCTTACCGAGGCACACAAGCGCATGTTCGAGGCCATCGCCGAGTACTCCGACAATTTCAAATAAGATAAAAATTTGGCAAGTTGCGGTTTTTGTTGTAACTTTGAACCGTGATATTATGTTAAGAATGATATGACAACAAAACTGACAGAAACGACACCTGCTGAATATCAAGACATAGCGCCCTACGACGACAACCAATACCGCGAGAAATTGGCCTCATTGGTCGCCGAACCGGGTTTTGAACATGCAGTAAAATATATATTTCCCCATACAGATTATAATGAATTCGCAAGTAAGTTGCTCAAAGTAAGCAACCGCGATGAATTTCAATATAACGTGATGGGGCCATTTCTGGAGATGTTGGTTGAAAAGACTACAGATGGTCTCACATGCGACGGGCTTGAGAACATTAGCGACGGCCGCAGCTATACCTTCATCACCAACCACCGCGACATAGTGCTTGACGCATCGTTCCTCAATCTGTGCTTCATACGCCGCAAGATGCCTCTTACACAGGTTGCCATAGGGAACAACCTTCTCATCTATGACTGGATCACTGATCTTGTGAAACTCAACCGCAGCTTCATTGTGAAGCGTGACGTGCGCATGGTAGATGCCCTTGAAGCGGCACGACACCTGTCGGATTATATACATTATGTAGTCGGGACACGCCACGAGTCAGTGTGGATAGCGCAACGTGAAGGCCGTGCCAAAGATTCCAATGATGTCACACAGGAAAGCCTCATAAAGATGATAGGGCTCGCACCGGGTGACGATGTCAAGCAAAACATTCTTGACGCCCACCTGCTTCCCGTATCAATCACCTACGAATATGACCCCAATGACTATCTGAAAGCACGCGAGTTTCTGCTCAAGCGTCGTGATCCCGGTTACAAAAAAAGCCAGCGCGACGACCTTTTCAGCATGGAGACCGGCATGCTCAAGTTCAAGGGGCGTGTCCACATGCACATAGGCGAGTCCATAAACTCCACGCTTGAGACATATCCCGGGCAAACCAGACTTGAGGTTGTGAAAGAAAGTTGCCGACTGATTGACCGCTCCATCCATTGCGGCTACAAGATATATCCGTGCAACTACATCGCATTTGACGAGATAGAAGGTTCATCAAGGTTCACGGGGCACTACACCGCCGATGATATGGCCTCATTTGACAAGTACATCAACGCTCAACTCGACAAAGTAGATATAGAAGACGTTACAGCCGAGGAACGCAACTTCATGCGTGAGATGATGCTGAACATGTATTCCAATCCGCTGCGAAACCAGCTTGCGGCAGCAGAAGCCTGCGACCGCGAACCTTAAGGTATATTAAGCACCACCATCATGCGGCTTCCATTACTCCCTATAATTACAGTGCTGATTATAAGCGCCGTGATTGATATATTCATATATCGTCAGATACGACGTGCGAAGGTATCGCGCGGATGGTGCATAGGATATGCCGCGGTATCCGTGGCTTGCCTTCTGTCGCTTGTAGCAATCATAATGCTGCCTAAGCGTGAAGGATCCCCTGCCGAATTAAGGGCAATAATGTGGGTGCTATATACATTTCTCACAATTTATGTACCCAAAACAATATATTGCATAGCAGAGTTGCTGAGGTCAGTAGCGGCACTCGTTTTCAAACGCCCGATGCGCGGCATAAGCTATGGTGGTGGAGCAGTTGCTGCGGCAATGTTCTTATTAATGTGGTGGGGCGCACTTTTCAACCGCTACCATATTGATGTAAATGAAATAAATGTAGAGATCCCCGGACTACCGGAATCATTCAAAAATTACCGCATAGTACAGGTCAGCGACATCCACACAGGATCTTTCGATGGTGACACGACTTTCCTGCACCGTGTAGTCGAGCGTATCAACAGTCTTAAACCTGACCTTGTGGTGTTCACAGGTGATATCGTGAACCGCCGTAGCGAAGAACTTGAGCCATACACCGGAGTCCTTAGCAACATACATGCCAAAGCCGGCGTATATTCCATAATGGGAAACCATGATTATGGCGATTATTACAACTGGCCGTCACCCGGTAAAAAACAAGCTGATATTGAAAACCTGCGCCACCTCATCGCGTCAATGGGTTGGAAAATGCTTGACAACACTCACGTGTGGCTCAGATGCGGCGAGAATGATTCCATCGCACTTGTCGGGGTGGAGAATATCGGCGATCCACCGTTCCACACCTATGGCTCTTTGGCGGCTGCATATCCCACACCGGATGATGACAATATAAAAATACTACTCTCCCATAATCCCGCCCACTGGTGTGATTCAATCGCCGATAAGAACGGACAGAACTTCGCACTCACCCTGTCAGGGCATACCCACGCCATGCAGATAGAGCTTCTTGGCATGTCTCCCGCCGCACTACGCTACAAGACATGGGGTGGTGTTTACCGCGACCACTCAGGGCGCACACTCTACGTAAATATAGGCCTTGGTGAGGTTGGAATGCCGGCACGCATAGGCGCCACACCTGAAATCACACTACTCGTCCTCAAATGACCGACATCATAGCCCTCGCGGCTTCAAATCTGAACTTGCCTCTGCCATCGGTGAGAGCGACCGCCTCACTACTCGCATCGGGCGCCACAGTCCCATTCATCAGCCGCTACCGCAAAGAAGTCACAGGAAACCTTGACGAAGTGGCTGTCCGTGATATCGAAATCGAACTTGACAGGCTTCAACGTCTTGATGAACGCCGCAATTCAGTAATTCAAGCTATTGATGCACAAGAAAAACTCACACCAGAACTGCGACGCCAACTCGAGGAAGCCACCACAGCCTCGGCGATAGAAGACATTTACCTACCCTATCGACCAAAAAAACGCACCAGGGCCACCATGGCGCGTGAAGCAGGGCTTGAGCCGCTGGCCAAGATGATAATGGGTGGTGCGGATCCTGTAGCCGTTGCCGGCAGATTTGTCAAAGGCAATATAGCCGACATGCAAAAAGCCTTGGCCGGTGCTTCAGACATCATAGCAGAGTGGGCATCCGAGTCTCCGAGAGTGCGCTCGGCAGTGCGTCATCATTTCAGCCGCGAAGCTGTGATATCCTCAACAATAATAAAAGGGAAAGAAGGAGAGGCTGACAAATACCGAGCATATCACAAATTCTGCGCTCCACTGCGCTCCATAGCATCACACCAATATCTTGCCATAAAGCGCGGAGAGGCCGAGGGACTGCTGAAGGTAACTGTCAACATTGATGACGCGAAAGTGAGTGAAGATGCTACAAACCGATTCATGCCCCGCAACAGTGCCGGTGAAGGCCGTGCATTTATTGCAGAAGCTGTATCCGACTCATACAAACGTCTGATACGGCCTTCGATCGAAAACGAGATGGCTTCACGATGCAAGGAAAAAGCGGATGCCACCGCAATCTCCCTATTTGCCGACAATCTCCGGCAGCTCCTCATGGCTCCCCCATTACGCGGGAAGTGCGTGCTGGCTATTGATCCGGGATTCCGCACCGGATGCAAGGTGGTAGCGCTTGACCGTAGCGGTAATTTGCTTGATGATGCCGTGATATATCCCAACGAGCCTCGACGCGACACAACGGATGCGATGCGGACTCTGATGCGTCTGATAGACGATTATGAAATTGATGTAATAGCACTCGGCGACCGCACTGCCTCACGCGAGACTGAAAATTTCCTGAGGACAAGCGGCATAAGCGACTTCACCCAGGTATTTATAGTGAGTGAGAACGGGGCTTCAGTTTATTCGGCCTCTGATGTTGCGCGCAGCGAATTTCCGGATAAAGACGTGACCGTGCGTGGCGCCGTCTCGATAGGGCGCCGTCTGATAGACCCGCTGGCTGAACTTGTCAAAATTGACCCTAAATCGATAGGTGTGGGTCAGTACCAACACGATGTTGACCAGTCCTCATTGCGTAAAGCTCTTGATTTCACGGTGCTCAGCTGTGTGAACTCAGTAGGAGTCGACCTTAACACCGCATCGCCGCAACTGCTTGGCTACATATCCGGTATCGGGCCGGCCATGGCTTCCAAGATTGTGGATTACAGGACAAAAAACGGGCCGTTCACATCACGTAACGCGTTGATGGACGTGCCGCGGTTGGGAAACAAGATTTTTGAACAAGCAGCCGGATTCCTACGTGTTCCAATTTCTGACAATCCACTGGATAACACAGGAATACATCCTGAAAGCTATAATATAGTATCACGAATGGCTTCTGATCTTGGCCTAAAGCCCGATGACCTTGTCAATAATCCCGAGGCAATTGACAGAATCAATCCGGAACGATACTCCGCCGACGGGGCAGCCACAGTGAAAGATATAATAGCCGAACTACGTAAGCCAGGACGGGATCCGCGGCTTGAAGCCGGAAATGTGGAATTTGACCCGTCAATCACCACAATCGACGATATAAAGCCCGGCATGATACTGCCAGGCAAGGTGGGTAACATCACAGCATTCGGTGCGTTCATTGACCTGGGGATCAAGGAAAACGGTTTGCTGCACATATCCCAGATGAGCGACAAACGGATTTCCGACCCGTCGAAAGTGGTAAAAATAAACCAGATACTAAAGGTAAAGGTCATTGATGTAGATCTCGACCGACATCGTATATCATTATCAATAAAAGGCTTAAACAGCCTTTAATTTAAGATGCAATATTTGTCCGATCTATGAACCATATCTGCTATCTGTGCATCGGAAGTAACATGCCTCCACGCCTTCGCCGGCTTGACGACGCAATTGAAGCTCTGAAAAAAGTGGGCGATATTGATGCTGTGTCAGAAACCATTGAGAGCGATGACGACAGATGTATCGGGCCGCAATACCTCAATATTGTGGTAAGACTTGTCACTCAACTCACACCGAAACAACTGCACGAATCATTGCGCGACACAGAAAGATTGCTCGGCCGAAGCCCCGAGTCTAAAGAGCGCGGTATCATGCCTATCGACATAGACCTTGTGATATATGACGGCAGCATCGTGAGTGAATATGATTACTCAAGACCATATTTCACTGCCTGTTACCGCCAGTTGACTTATCTACAATAAAGAAGGCTCCGCACATTTTCATGCAGAGCCTTAAAGAGCGGATACCGTTAAATCAATTCTCGTTCTGAGCAAGAGGTGAAGGAACGGTGTATGTGCGGGTTGCAAGTTCCTGATCGAATTGGAAGATGGCCAAAGGAGTATCGCCGGCAAGTTTCACTCGGTCAATAAGATTGCGGCAATTGTCTTCTTCCTCTACCTGTTCGTTAACAAACCAGTCAAGTTTGCCTCGTGTAGCATAGTCATGTTCAGCCTCGGCTAACGCGTACAGGTCATTGATAAGACCCGTCACTTTCTCTTCATGAGCGAGAGTGTCCTCGAACGCAGCAAGAGGAGAAGCCCATTCAGAAGGGACCTCAGCTATGGGTTGAAGCATCACACGACCACCACGCGAATTCACGTAATTGATAAAAATTTCGGCATGAGCCTGTTCTTCCTTGAACTGCACGCGATACCAATTGGCAATACCATGGTACCCCACGCTTTCAAAGTGCATGGCCATAGAAAGATAGAGGTAAGCCGACCAAAATTCGGCATTGATTTGGGCGTTCAGAGCGTCCTGAAGTTTTGGACTTAACATAGATCAATAGTTTAAATTGTCGTGAAATATAACGCAAAGATAATGCTTTTTGTGATAACAACACTGCCCCGCTATAAAAAATCAGCGGCAGCTATGTAAATTAAGTAATTTTAGTAGACACGGGCACCCGATTAATGAATTATTTTGTAACTTTGCGCCCAAACATCCATTCACGCATGAAAATCAAGACACTCGCGTTGGCCTCCGCCCTCACAGCCGCAGGGATAATAGGCTTCGCCCAAAACAATATCATAGAAGAAGTTGCCTGGATTATCGGTGACGAGCCAATTTACAAGTCGGAGATAGAGCAGACCTATCAGGACATGCAAAACGACCGTACCCCCTTGGTTGGAGATCCATATTGCGTAATTCCTGAACAGATAGCTGTGGAGCGTCTGTTCCTGCACCAGGCTGACCTTGACACCGTTGAGGTATCGGAGTCCATGGTAGTCGCACAGGTAGATGCACAGATGAACTTCCTGATCGCCAATCTCGGCTCACGTGAGAAAGTCGAACAATATTTCCGCAAGCCGTTCGCCGACATACGCGATTACTATATCACGTCAATGCGCAACAGGTTCCGTATCAATCAGGTGCGCCGCAATCTCACTCAGGATGTAAAAGTTACACCGGCCGACGTTCGACGTTACTACAATGACCTTCCAAGCGACTCAATTCCATACCTGCCTCTGCAGGTACAGGTGCAGATTGTGACCATCAATCCCATCATACCACGTGAAGAAATAGAAGATGTCAAAGCACGACTACGCGACTACGCCGACCGCGTAAATCGCGGGGAGGCCGATTTCTCCACTTTGGCAATCCTGTATTCCGAGGCACCCGAAGGTGTGCGCGGCGGCGAGATAGGATTCATGGGAAGAGGCCAACTCGTGCCAGAATACGCAGCAGTAGCTTTCAACCTGAATGATCCTAACAAAGTTTCCAAAATAGTCGAGACGGAATACGGTTTCCATATCATACAGCTTATAGAGAAACGAGGTGACCGCATCAACACCCGTCACATATTGCTGCGCCCCAAAGTGGCTGAAAAAGATCTCACCGACGCTATAGTAAAACTTGACTCGGTGCGCACAGATATCGTGGAACATAACCGTTTCACATTTGAAGATGCCGCACGCTACATATCGCAGGACAAAGATACCCGCAACTCACGCGGCGTAATGGTAAACTCAGAAACAGGCACCACTAATTTCGAGATGTCGCAACTGCCACAGGAAATAGCCCGCGTGGTTGCCGGACTTGAACCCGGCGAGATCTCGGCTCCGTTCATAATGCGTGATCCGCGCCGCGACAGGGAAATCGTCGCTATCGTAAAACTCACAGCACGCATTCCGGCTCACAGAGCAAATCTGTCAGACGATTATCAGCTGTTGAAAAACATGTGCGAGCAGGCTCAGAGCGATAAGATCGTGCAAAATTGGCTGCTTGAGAAGATCAAAAGCACATATGTGCGCATCGAAGACGGCTGGCGCGGCTGCGACTTCCAATACGACGGTTGGATAAAGAGCAAATAATTTGGCGTTGAATGCGCAAGACCTTTGCAGCACTTTTAACACTGATAGCGGCAGTGACAGCCCTGTGCTACGCCGCCGGCATTGATCCGCATCCTCAGGCTACTTTCACACCGCAGGTGCCGGGCGCCGCGCGCGACGACAGCCGCCGCGTGTTTCTTGAGCATGCTGAAGTCCTGTACAAAGAGCGGAATGACTCTTTCATGATTGTGAGCGGTGACGTGAAATTCACCAAAGGGCCCATGATCATGACCTGTGACAGTGCCCACTACTATGCCGAAACAGAATCATTTGATGCTTTCGGCAACGTAAAAATGGAGCAAGGTGACACCCTTTTCATATTCGCTGACGAACTAAATTACCGTGGCCCTGAACAGACATGTTACCTATATGCCAATCCGGGGAACAAGGTTCGCATGATTAACCGCGATGTGACTCTTGAGACCGATGTTTTCATCTACGACATGGGCATAAATCTCGGCTACTATACCCAGGGAGGAGTGCTCTATGACAAACAGAACCGGCTTGTGTCGCTCGAAGGCGAATATAATCCATCCAACAAGGAAGCTAATTTCTACATAAATGTCCATCTTGACTCGCGTGGGGAATCAGACACTCTAAACATTTACACCGACACGCTGTTTTACAGCACTGTCACACATATATCGGAGTTGACCTCGCCAAGTATCATCATCAACGCCCGCGGCACTATCCACACCCGCAACGGCATGTATGATACACAGCTTGACACCGCGGCGCTCTATGACCGCTCGGTGGTCAAGACTCCAGAAGGCCGCACTATGGTTGCCGATACCATATATTATGACCGACCTGCCGGACTTGGCGAATGTTTCGGCAACATGATATTAACCGACTCTGCCAGACAAGCGTCATTGGCAGCCGACTACGGTTTCTTCAATCAAAACACCGATAGCGCGTTTGCCACCGGGCGTCTTTTGATTAAAGAATACAGTAAAGGTGATACCTTATATCTTCATGCCCGCAATGTCAATGCATACCGCGTTATTGACACTATAGTCATTCCAGACGCAGAAGCGGATACAATAGCCGGTACAGAGGCCCGCGAGGCTGTGACAATATCCGATACCAGCAATGTGGCCGACCTATGGCCGCGGGTGAGATTCTTCAGATCCGACATGCAGGGAATATGTGACTCCATGCGGGTCACCGCTGCTGACACTACCTTGCGCATGTATGTCTCACCTGTGATATGGAGCGAAGGTCGTCAGATCTTCGGAGACATAATAGAATTGCACATGAACGACTCCACAATCAAGGAAGCACGACTCCCCCACAACGGATTTTCATCGCAAAGAATATGTGACGATTACTATGACCAGATCTCAGGTAAGGAAATGGTCGCACAGTTTGAAGGAGGAGAGTTACGGCGGCTTGATATAAGCGGTAATGTGGATCTGCTGATGTACCCCGAAGAATCTGATTCAACCTTCAACAAGATGGTGACCGCCCAAAGTTCATTCCTGACCGCAGTTTTCAAAGGGAACACCGCCGAATACATAAAAATGTGGCCTCAGACGCCCGGCACAGCCACGCCTCTATTTCTGGTAAGACGTTCCATGCTATTCCTGCCCAAGTTCAAACTTTTCGAAGGAATGCGTCCGCTGTCACCAAGCGATGTGATGGTAATTCCGGATGCAATGGAAGAACTTATGAGGAATGCAGCCCGTCCTGAAGAGACGACGGGTTCCCAACCGGCACAACCTGTAACCGTGCCTGCCCTACAAAACACTACAATAGCAGATATATAGCACGCCATGGCTGACATGTCACCTATCAGGAACGGGGCACCCATGACTCTGCGGCAGCAAATCAGTCTCACAACACAGCTTGCCATTCCTGCCATACTGGCCCAATTGTCGAGCATCATCATGCAATATATAGATGCCTCGATGGTGGGGCGTCTCGGCCTTGACGGTGCCGCCTCGGTAGGTCTCATGAGCAGTTCCCTATGGCTATTTTGGGGAATATGTTCAGCTGTCACAACAGGTTTCTCGGTACAAGTAGCCCACCGTCTCGGAGCCAACTCCGCCTCCGAGGCGCGCGATGTATTGCGCCAAGGCATCACGGCCTGTCTGGTGTTCAGCGCCATTGCGGCCCTGACAGGAATAGCAATAGGACCGTTCCTGCCTGAATGGCTTGGCGGTGATGAGGCCATATGCCACAATGCTTCAGTGTATTTCATGGTATTTGCCTCGGCTTTGCCACTGCTGACGATGAACTATCTTGCCGGAGGCACGTTGCGATCAGCCGGTAACATGAAGATACCGGCCATGCTTAACATAGCCATGTGCCTGATGGATGTTGTATTCAACTTCTTTCTCATATTTCCTACCCGCGACATCATGCTCGGAACAATATCCATTTCCGTTCCAGGAGCCGGGCTGGGAGTATTGGGAGCGGCATTGGGAACTGTAGCGGCCGAAGTATTCACGGCCGGCCTGATGATGTATTATCTAATATGGCGACAACCTGAGATGAAACTGCATGGCCGGGAGCCCGGCAGCTTCCGCCCTACCCGCCGTGTGCTTAAGCGAGCTTGTAAAATAGCTGCACCGATGACACTCGAACACGCAGTATTCTGCGGCGCGCAAATTATGATTACAGTCATCGTGGCACCACTCGGCACAATTGCCATTGCGGCAAATGCATTCGCTGTTACTGCCGAAAGCCTGTGCTACATGCCCGGCTTTGGTATTGGTGACGCAGCCACCACTCTTACCGGCCAATGTTATGGAGCCAGACGTAAGGATCTTATGATACGCTTCGCCCACCTGACCGTAGGTCTTGGAATAGCTGTAATGACCGTAATGGGCGTGATATTATACCTGTCGGCGCCATGGATGATGGATCTCATGACCAATGTAGATTCAATACGACAGCTGGGGACCGAAGTGCTGCGCATAGAGGCATGGGCAGAACCGTTATATGCAGCCTCTATCGTAGCCTATGGTGCATTTGTAGGTGTCGGGGACACCTTAATCCCTGCAATAATGAATTTCGGCAGCATATGGGCTGTGAGAATACCACTTGCAGCCATCATGGCCTCCTCAATGGGACTACGTGGTGTGTGGATAGCCATGGCAATTGAATTAAGCTTCAGAGGTCTGATATTTCTGTGGAGGATGACGTCAAAAAAGTGGATTCACAACTATTAACATATTTTAACCCAAAAATCATGCCATGAAATGATTATATGACTAAATTTGCCTGTCGTATAAACATTTCCAATCATGAATAAAACAACTATTTATCTACGGGGAGCAGCAATAGCCGCAGCCTTGTTACCAGGGACTTTTGCAACACATGCCTTGACCGAAGTATCAACCGGGGATTTCAAGTTTGAACTGAATACCGATGCCAAGACAGCTACATTAACTGCAGCCGCAGCCACCCTTACTTCTGCCAATATACCGACGTCGTTTACGCACGAAGGCGAGGAATACACTGTAACATCAATAGGCAAGATGGCATTCTACTCCAGCCGCAGCATCACTGAAGTCTCAATTCCGGCAACAATAAAGACTATCGGGACTTTCGCCTTCATGGGATGCTCGGAACTCACGCGAGTAGACATCACCGATCTCACAGCCTGGTGTGATATTGACATGGCAGATGGTTTCTCGAATCCACTGTATTATGGCCACGATCTATATCTTGACGGGCATATCCTTGACAATATAATAATACCTGAAGGACTGACCGTTATAAAAGAAAGCACTTTCACCGGTTGCGGCATGAGAACAGTAACCCTGCCGGCAAGTGTTACTGAAATCAACAACCTTGCCTTCTACGGTTGTCCTAATCTTGAGGAAATCGAACTACCCTCCACGCTCACAGCATTTGGGACCAGTGCCTTCGATAGCTGTACTGCACTTAAAGACATACACTTGGGGGATAATGTGGAAACTATAGGCGGTTGGGCATTCAACGGATGCAGCTCTCTAACAAGCATAAATATACCTGCCTCAGTCACAACGATAGGAGAAGATGCTTTCAACGGCTGTTCAAATCTCGGATATGTTGATATAGGAAGTGTGGAATCATGGTGTAAAATATCATTTTCGAATGCTAATTCCAACCCGCTCTCTATCGCACATAATTTAACTATGGGTGGCATTCCATTGACAAAACTGATGATACCTGAAGGGCTGACCATCATAAATCCGGCAACATTCCAGGGCTGTACCACAATAGAAAAAGCGACATTGCCTGAGAGTCTGAAAGAGATATGTGACAACGCATTTCTGGAATGCACATCGCTTACCACGGTAGAAGGCGGAGCATCGGTCGAGACGATAGGTCGCTCAGCCTTCGAAGGGTGTATATCTCTAAGAAATATCTCATTAAGCGAGTCATTATCGTCCCTTGGCGCATACTCTTTCTATGGCACGAAGCTAACCGAAGTGATCCTGCCTGAAGGGATCACACAACTGCAAGACGGTGCATTTGGCGAATGCTCGTTATTAAAGAACATAAAAATAGGCAACGATATGACCACACTTGGCTTCGGGGTATTTTATCTATGTACATCGCTTGAAGAAATAACATTGCCGTCATCTACCACTTCCATCGGTAAAAGCTGTTTCAACGGATGTTCATCACTCAGGGTGGCCAGACTGGGTGGCAGTCTATCAAAAATAGCAAACTTCGCGTTCGCCGACTGCAACGCTTTAACCGACATATACTCCGGCTCATCTGTACCGCCTATAGCGTCGGAGGGATCATTTGAAAACTATAATGCGACAGTATGGGTTCCCGTAGAAGCAGTTGACGCATATAAAAGCGACAGCGTGTGGGGACTTTTCAAAACAATAAAGCCCGACGAATCGGGCATTACTGATGCAGTATCAGACGAAGCTGTAAGAATTGAAGGAGAACATATCACAATCATGCCCGGAATCCGGGTCGAAATATACGATCTGTCAGGACTCTTGATCTACAGCGGCTATGGGCCTGCCTCAATCACACCCGGCCACGGCATATACATCATAAATGCCGCAGGCCGCGTGCGTAAGGTAATAATTTAATATCAGAAACTGTAGCTCAGACCAATCGCGGGAATAAAGGCGTGCACCTTATAATCGGCTGTGAATGTTCCTACCGGTGATAAACCCAGCATGCCAGGCAACTCGGGATTGGTCTGAGCTGCCATCTTATACACAAAGTCATCATACTGCCCCGAGGCGTTCTTTAAGCCGCAACCATGCACATACATGAATGCGAAATCAACCGAAAGGTTTGGAATCGGGCGAAATGACAGGCCCACAGAAGGCTCTATACGGGTCTGCCCCGGGGTTTCAGGATTGTAAAAATTCTTATCACATGGACTGCAATCTACCATAAGACCGGCACGTAGATCAAGCCTTGAAGTCACCCCCCACTGCACTCCGGCATGGTATGTGAACGCATTATGATAATTCTTTTCAAGATGCTGGTTGAATGCCTCAAGATTGTCGAATTCTATGTCAAGATACTTATATGTGCCCCACCCGTTGAGTTGCACATCAACAGCTATAGTCACGTTATCGACCGGTTTATAGGCCACACCTGCGGTAAGAATATATGGGCAAGGCAATGATGCCTTGAAATTGGTTTCATTAAGGTTGTCAAGTACCGGAGCGAGCATTGCCTGCGCAGCTCCCGAATAGCTGACAGCTGCAGTACCCTTCTGCACCGTCATTGTCATTTTAGAACGATAAGATGCACCTACACTCCAATGTTTGTCAATCTCCCAAAGCGCACCGACATTATAACCTACCGCAAGCTTGGAAGAGCCACGCAGGTTTACCGAGGCGGGAGTGGCGTCAGGGGCGTACATAGCATCTTCCGGCATACCCAAGGCTCCCATAAGTCTGTTGAGCGAGGAACCGGTCATCAACCCTTTATCAAGGTTGACCGAACCCCACGACACCATGATGCCGGCGCCTACAGATAGATTGGACAGGAACCGATAAGAGAATGTGGGCTGCAACGTGAAAGACTTTATAGTAACCTGCTGATTCATAACAGCACCTGGCCAATGCTCACCCCAGTTAATAGCTGATCCGTAAGGGGTATAGAATGCGATACCTCCATAGAAATTATCAAGGATACGCCAGTTAGCAGAGAAATTCATAGGTGTAGAAATTCCATTATCAGTCTTGTAATCAACGCCTTGATAATTAGCTGTAGCTGATGCCGATATAGCAGCTACAGAGCCGCTTATCTCAAATGTCTTGTCTGAGAAGGCAACGGCGCCGGGATTGAATATCTGACTTTCAGCGCCAAGTTTCATCGCCACACCTGCATGTCCCATGCCGGTTTGTCTCGCACTGAAAGTGTTCACCTGATAACCCTCGGCCCACAGCTGAGGACAAGCCGCTGTTAAAGCGGCCAAAAGAATCAATTTTTTCATTGTTTTTTGAAATTTACCATGGAAACCAACCAAAAATTGGATAAAACTTCCAAAATTTCGACAAATTTACAAACTTTAAATCAATCTCACAAATTGCATACAGCAACGACATGATACAGCATGTCACTTTTTTTGTCAGAATGACGTGGAAATCCATAGTTTTTACGTAATTTTGTACATTAATGAGAAAGCTGAGAAAAATAGTGCGCGCTATTGTGGTGACATTACTGCTGCTTTTAGTGGTTGTGCCTGCCAGTGTCTACATTATAGTCTCAACGCCATGGGCTCAGGAAAAACTACGCGAGGTGGCAACATCGCAGCTATCATCACTGCTCGGCACCGAAGTAGAGTTCGGAAATATTGTTTATCATCCGTTCAGCACACTGTCAATCAATGGTGTGAGAGTCAGCGATGATTACGGTCGCCCCGCGCTCGCAGCAGCCAGGATTGCTACACGATTCGAACTTTTCACATTCATAAAGACCGGGCGGCTTGACTTCGACTACGTGCTCATAGATGCTCCCGAGATCACCCTATACAAGCAGTCTGCCGACGAGCCGTTGAACATAAGCAATATCATAGCACATCTTAAGCCTGCCGACAAAAACAAACCGCCTACTGAATTTCAGTTAAAAATCGGCACAGTAGTGATACGCCACGGGCGGCTTAATTACGATATAATGTCGGCACCTGACTCTACCGGGCATTTCACCGCCTCGCACGTCCATGCCTATGACATAAATCTATATGCCTATCTGCGACAGGGGAGCCGCGAGGCATGGAATGTAGATATTGAATCACTCTCGCTAAAAGAACGTTCCGGACTTGTTATCACCGACCTTTCAACCGGTGTGACTGTATCTCCAGAACTGATAGCACTGCGAGGATTTAATGTTGAGATGCCTAACAGCCATCTTTCTCTCAAGCCAATTGAGCTGCGTATCAACGGATATAACTCAATTGAGAAAATCATTAACTCACGCTCCGTATTGATAGAACCTACTGAGACTGTATCCCTTGACATGGCCGATTTCACCTGGCTAACACCGGCTTTTGACCATCTGAATACCGTTATAACAGCTGATTTTGCAATTGACGCGGCCTTGCGAGAGATAAATATAAACCGATTCAATATCTCCGATGACAAAGGCAGCGAACTTGAGATGATGGGTGCAATTTCACGTCTTGACTCCATTGACGGGCTTGAATTCAACATATTGCGAATAAATCTGAAAGCCCCTGCGGCTTCCACAGCATCTATCATCAGCAGATTCAATCCCGGAGTAGCACGCGCGATAGGACATGCCGGTGACATATACCTGCATGGCAGCGGCCGCGGAGACCTTCACGGAGCGACACTTGATTTCAACGCCACCGCACGTGGTGCACGGCTTGCTTTCAACGGCATGGTAGCCACACCTGACCGCTATAAATCATTCACATTCAATGGCCGTGCAAACATCACTGATCTTGATATAAAGGCGATCACAGGAAACGAAAAGGCCGGAATGGCTGATGCCTCACTCAACGGTCACGGGCTTGTGGCACCAGGCAATATCAAAGTTGAGGGTACATTGGAAATACCACGCCTGCAATGGAATGGATACACTTATACCGGAATCACAACCACTGGGACCTACGACAAGCTCAACACAGCAGTCAATCTTGATATGGCTTCAACAGACCCCAACGCCTCATTCAGATTCAGGATAGAAGCCGAACCACATCACGAATACAAGACATTATCCCTTGACGGGGAGATATCAAGGCTTAACACATCGGCCCTTAATCTCGGTGGCAAGGCAGGCTACACACTTTCGGCAAAAATAAGTGCCGATGCCGGCGGTACCTCACCCGACGACCTCGACGGTAACATAACGATTTCTGAGGTCTCATACCTTGACTCGATAGGAGCCGGACTTAACATCAGAGAGCTTGCGGTTGACCTTGACCGGTCAGGAAGCGAAGACATATTGACTCTCAGGAGCGACATCATAAACGGCAATATCACCGGGTGCATAACCCCCACTACACTTGTCAATGACATAAAACGGTTGGGCGCCGAGATATTGCCTGATGTAATCAGCATTGACGAAGACCGGACTGATGATGAAACCCCAAATGATTTCAGTGCAGAATTCACTATCGCAAATGCAGAAGAAATGTCACACTTCTTCAAGTTACCTGTCACGATAATATACCCGGTTGACATCACGGCTTCAATTGACGGAATCAACGACATAGCTACATTCACCCTTGACGCGCCTTACCTGCAACAAGGTGACAAGATCATTGATCAGACAGTAGCCACTGTAGAAGTTGACGGAAATGACAGACGCGCCACCGTTTTCGCCACCACGCACATGCCTACTAAAAAAGGGCCTATGACGGCCGTCTTGGGTGTGTCCGGTTCAGAAAACCGTTTTGACACCCGTATTGACTGGATTATTGACCGCAAGATTCCTCTCAACGGCCAAATCAACTTCTCAACCTTACTTGACCGCAGCGAAAGCGGAGCATTGTGCATTGACACTGATTTCAATCCAGGTCAGATCAACTTCGGTGACGATGTGTGGGAAATAGCCACCTCATCAGTAAACTGGTGTGACAACCATCTTGTTATTGAGGATTTTTCCCTTATCTCAGGAAGCCAAGCTATTGCAATTGACGGTACAGCTTCAGCTTTCGACACCGATACCGTCAACGTAGTGCTCAGGAACATTTCTCTGGCGCCAATCTTCGAGACACTTGAGATTGATAAAGCGCTGATAGGAGGGCGTGCAAGCGGCTCGTTCACTGCCACATCAGCTTTTTCCAAGATACCGGCTCTTGCGACAGACAACCTGCACGTAGACTCAATAGGCTATAATTACTGCACTCTTGGCGATGCAGACGTGAAAGCCAACTGGAACAACGAACGCCAATCATTCTTTCTTGATGCCGATATAGTCAATCCCGAAGGACAACATTCACGCATATGGGGTGACATCTATGCCACCCGTGAGGCACTTGACCTTAATTTCGATGCACAGCATGTAAAAGTCGGCTTCATGAAACCATTCATGGCAGCATTCACAAGCGACGTAACCGGCTATGTGTCAGGGAAGGCTCGATTATTTGGGACATTCAAGGACATAGACCTGTCGGGCGATGTTTTTGCCGAAGATCTACATATCAAAATCGACTTTACGAACACCTGGTACAGCGCCACTGACTCAATACACATCAAACCCGGCCTGATAAATCTAAACGATATCACCATACGCGATACCGAAGGGCATACCGCCCGTCTTAACGGATGGCTTAAACACGACTATTTCCACTCGCCCATATTTGAGTTCAATATCACACAGGCCCGCAACTTCCTGAGCTACAATGTAACGCCCAAGATAAATCCCGACTGGTACGGAACTATATACGGCAATGGGTCGGCAAGTGTCAAAGGAAGTCCAGGTATTGTTGAGATCGGAGTCAAAATGTCAACTGCCCCACATTCCACATTCACTTTCGTGCTGAGTGACCGGCTTGATGCCGAGCAATATTCATTTATAACTTTCAACGACTGCACAGAGGTAACTGTTGAAGAGTCACTGATAGCCATAGATGACGTACCCGCGGCAGTAAAAGAATATCAGGCACGGCAAGCGGCAGCAATAGAAGAATCCCCGTCAACATACCTAATGAATATCAAAATGGACATCACTCCTGATGCTGAACTTATAATCGTTATGGATCCGGTTGGAGGCGACCGCATCCGCGCGGTCGGATCAGGTGACATGGCCATGGAGTACAATTCCGATGATAATTCATTGGGCATGCGAGGCACATATACACTTGATGAGGGCAATTATAATTTTACCCTTCAGGATATTATTATCAAAGACTTCTCAATAGAATCAGGTAGTTCGATAACATTCAAGGGAGACCCCTACAGTGCCGAACTTAACCTGCAGGCAGCTTACTCGCTCAACGCCAACCTGAGCGATCTTGACGAATCATTTACCCAGGACCGCGAACTTAACCGTACGAATGTGCCGGTACAGGCCCTGCTCAATGTCACCGGCGACATGCGTCAACCCGAAATCAGCTTTGATCTGCGTTTCCCGACCCTTACCAGCGACACCTACCGCAAGGTGCGCTCAATCATCTCTACCGAGGACATGATGAGCCGGCAGATCATTTACCTGCTTGCACTCAACCGTTTCTACACCCCCGATTACATGGCATCAACCACCAAAGGAAATGAAATATTCTCGGTGGCTGCATCAACGATAACAAGCCAGATTTCCAACATGCTGGGGAAACTCAGTGATAAATGGAGCATTGCCCCGAACTTGCGCAGTGACCGCGGAGACTTCAGCGATGTCGAGGTAGACGTAGCCCTATCATCACGTCTCCTAAACAACCGGCTACTGCTGAACGGGAACTTCGGATATAGAGACAAATCACTGAACACCAACCAATTCATTGGAGATTTCGACATTGAATATCTGCTCACACCTACCGGTATATGGCGTCTTAAAGCGTACAACCGCTACAACGACCAGAATTACTATCTGCGTCAAGCGGCAACAACCCAAGGTATCGGAATAATGTTCAAACGTGAATTTGATTCCATCGCTGACATTTTCCGAAGCCGCAAACATACCACTCAGCCCGACTCCATTCCGGCCGACTCCACCTCAACGCCAACCTTAAACCCGCAATAAACGTTTAAGCTCTAAACTAAAAGCCAATGACACCACGACACTTCCTGAAATGCCTTGCAGCCACGATAGCGATAACAGCCGCGACAAGCGCCTATGCAGAAAAGCTTGTCATACTGCACACCAATGACACCCACTCGCAGATTGATCCCGACGACAGCGATAATCTGGGCGGCGTGGGGCGTCGCAAAGTGGTTATAGACAGCGTGAGAGCTGTAAACGACAATGTCATGCTCATAGATGCAGGTGATGTGGTGCAAGGCACCTTATATTTCAATCTCTATGGAGGGAAAGTTGAAGAATTGGCAATGAATGCCATGGGATACGACATTCAGATCCTTGGCAATCATGAGTTTGATAATGGAGTTGATGCCTTATCTGACATACTATCCATAGTAAAGGCCGATCTTCTCGCTACCAATTACGATCTGAGCGATTCTCCGTTAAACGACATGTTCGAGAAATTCACCATCAAAGAAATTGACGGAAAGCGCATCGGATTCATTGCTATAAATCTTGAACCTAAAGGGATGATTGCAGAGGGAAACTATGATGGAGTGGAATACCTTGATGCTGTAGAATCCGCCAATGCATCAGCATGGTGGCTCAAAAACATAGAACACTGTGACCTTGTAATCGCTATAACACATATAGGCTACCAACCCGTGACACCTCCGGGTGATCTGATGCTTGCGCGGCAAAGCGATAACATTGACATAATAATAGGCGGTCATTCCCATGACCTCATCACTCCCGGAAACGAAAAATATGAATACAGAGTTACTAACTCGTCAGGAAAGCCTGTGCTTGTGACTCAAGTTGGCAAGTCAGGTAAAAATGTAGGCGAAATCACCATAGATCTTGACTCGCTCACATCTGATTATCGTGTCATTCCGATCAACAGCCGCCTTGACGCACTTGTATCACAGGAAATGAAGGATCTGATAGCGCCATACAGAGCCGGTGTGGATTCACTCATGACCCGTGTACCAGTAGCTAAAACAAAGCACGCGCTGGCCCAGAACTCAGTTGAGTTGCTCAATTGGGCAACCGATGTAGTGCTCGAACTCGGGCGTGGACTTGCCCCTGATGTTGACTTCGCCATCCTCAACAAGGGCGGTCTTCGCCGCGGGCTTCCAAAAGGCACTGTCAACGAAGGACAGCTAATTACAATGATACCTTTCAACAACCGGATACAGGTAATTGACATAAAAGGGAGCGACTTGCTTAAAGCATTCGAAGCCATGGCTCGCGTAGACGGCAACGGGGTGAGCGACGGAGTTGAAATAACATTCGTGCCCGGCACCGATGAAGCCAAAAAGCAGGATGCAAGACTCATCGAAGCAAAACTCAACGGCACACCTATTGATCCAGATCGGACCTACCGCGTAGCCACTATCGACTACCTTGCCGGAGGGGGTGACTATATGCCCAGTCTTCGCAATCACACACCGGTTGCCCAAAGCAGCCAAGTACTTTATAATGATGTACTTGATTATCTGCGCACCGGAGCAGGCCGCAAGAAAATTATAAATCCGGCTTCCACAATGCGCATGCGCCCCATAGAATAAAGCCATGTCTATAAAGCTCTAAAACAACATCCTATAGAATATAACCTTGAAATACCACATCACAACCACACAATGCTTAGACGACTAATTCTTTCAGCTATTGCCACTATGGCCACAATGGCCGCCCAGGCAGTGACCCCTTACCTTGAAAACAGTGTTGACCGGGCAGCCTGCGACCGATGGGTCGACTCGGTATACAACTCTCTCACAGAACGCCAGCGTGTGGCACAACTTATCTTTCCCAAGACTATGCCGGCGCAAGGTCCTGGCACAATGGCCGCTATAAAACGCTACGTTGATAAAAACGACATCGGTGGACTATTATTCACCGCCGGCACTCTTGAACAATACATTGAGATGACAAACGTTGCCCAAAGCCTTGCGAAAGTACCCTTGCTGATGACTTTCGACGGTGAATGGGGACTTGCGATGCGCATAAACGGCACACCTAAATATCCTTGCAACATGGCTCTCGGAGCCACCAATGACACATCTCTTATGTACCGCTACGGGCTTGAGATGGGACGCCAATGCCGTCTTGTGGGTGAACATGTTAACTTCGCACCAGTGATGGATGTTAACTCAAATCCACGTAATCCGGTCATAGGTTACCGCTCATTCGGAGAAGATCCCATGCGCGTAGCAGCACTTGGTGTGGCATTCTCCCGCGGACTTGAAGACGCCGGCGTACAATCATGCGCCAAGCATTTTCCTGGTCACGGTGACACTGAAACCGATTCACACAAGGACATTACTACCGTCACACACGATCTCGCCACACTCAAGGCCATAGATCTTGTTCCTTTTGAGCGGTACATAGGTGCAGGCCTCTCAGGTATCATGATGGGACATATTGTGGTGCCGGCTCTTGATCCATCCGGCCGACCGGCTTCATTATCTCATAAAATGACCACTGATCTGCTGCGAGGAGAGATGGGATTCGAGGGCCTTATCTATACCGATGCCTTAGGGATGAAAGGCGCTCAGATCGAAGGACTCAACGCCGCTGTCGAAGCGCTTAGGGCCGGGGCTGATGTACTGCTGTCATCGAAAGACCCGATAAGCGACATCAACCTGATATACAACATGGTACAGAGTGGAGAAATATCACGTCAGATTATAGAGGATCGCTGCAAACGTATTCTTAAATATAAATACATTCTCGGATTACCGTTTGAAAAAAGGCTTGACATCAACGGTCTTATGAACCGTATAAACTCCCCTGAATGTCAGGCTCTCATCAATGAGCTATGCCAAAAATCCATAACAGCACTCTGGAACAACGAATCCACCCTCCCTCTGGGTCAGCTTGACAAACGCTCCATAGCCATCGTTACAATAGGGACTCCCGGTGACGATAATTTCAATGCCACCGCTCGCCGCTACGCCGCTGTTGACGAATACGCGACCCTTGGCAATATTTCCCAATCCACACTAAAAGAAATCCTTGCCCATGACGTGGTGATTGCCGCTGTATACAACAACGATGCAGCAGCCCGCGCCGCATTCGGTCAACTTTCAGGTGCGAAATCACTTGTAGGCGTATTCTTGATGCATCCCTACAAAATGGCCAAATTCCAAAGTGGACTAAAAGAAACTGATGCCCTGCTGCTGTGCTATGACAACTTACCTCAGATGCGCAGTGCCGCAGCCCAGGCTGTATTCGGAGGCAACGAGGTAAGCGGCATGCTTCCTGTCAACTTGCTTCCTACAGCCAAGATTGGTACCGGAGTACGCATTCCAAAGGTTCGTCTTGGTTTCTCCTCACCGCTTGGCGAGAATATGCGGCCATCGCTCACCGACTCAATTGATTCGATTGTCGGCAACGCACTTGCCACCGGTGCTATTCCGGGATGCCAGGTATTGGTAGCGCGCAACGGCAATATTGTGATCGATAAATGTTATGGGAACCTGACATCCGGCGGCGATGCAGTGACACATTTTACAGTCTATGACCTTGCCTCAGTATCGAAGGCCACCGGCACACTGCCCGGCGTAATGAAAGCCTATGACCTTGGCCTTTTTGACCTTGACGTACCGGCTGCACGCTACATACCCGCCCTGGCCTCGGCAGGCAAAGAAGACATAACCGTAAGACAGCTCCTATACCACGAGTCGGGTATGCCACCATCGCTCAACATGTTCAACACCATGATTGATACCGCCTCCTACACAGGAAGACTGATCACACCCCGACGTGATTCCAACCATGCCATAAAGATACAGAACGGCGCATGGGGATACAATGGGGCACGACTACGCTCTGATATAGTCGCATCTTCACGGTCAGAGGAATATCCGGTTGAAGCAGCCCATGGAATATGGGTAGGATCGGCGGCTTATGATACCATCATGTCGCGAATATACAACATTCCACGCCGCAAGAATAAGGAGTATGCCTACTCCTGCCTGAACTTCTGCCTGCTCATGGATATGGAACAGCGCATCACCAAGCAACGACATGACCAATGGGTCACAGACAGCATATGGGCCCCCATCGGAGCTTATACAGCATGTTACCGCCCTACCCTTCATTTACCACTCTCACAGATCGCTCCTACCGAGAATGACACTTTCCTGCGCAAGCAACTCGTGCATGGATACGTACATGATGAAACCGCCGCCATGCTCGGTGGAGTTTCGGGAAATGCCGGAGTATTCGCTTCGGCTACCGATCTGGCCAAATTATGTCAGATGTGGCTTAACGGAGGCGTTTATGGCGATGCCCGCATTTTATCACCAGAGACTGTAAAGCTATTCACAACTGCCAAGAGTCAGACGTGTCGCCGCGGTCTCGGCTTTGACAAACCTGACACTGCCAATCCTGACAACTCACCTACTTGTGAGGAGGCGTCTGAAGCCGTATACGGTCATCTGGGCTTCACAGGCACAGTGTTCTGGGTTGATCCCGGACAAGAACTCATCTTCATTTTTCTCACCAATCGCGTCAATCCCACACGCGATAACGAAGCTTTCAACAAGGCCAACCTGCGCCCAGGTTTGTTCTCACAGGTTTACAAGAGTCTGCTATAACATAATATTCTGCTAAAGCAGAACTATTCGATAAGGTTTCCAAACATGCGTGTACCTAAATTTCTACCCTTGGCGCTTTTGCTTTTCCCGGTTTCCATGCAGGGAATCGAGCGGGGCGATACCGCCGACTTCTCGCGCCGCGTCGCACCTTACGCAGTGCGTATTGGTTCATCACTCGTGATCAATGCAGCACTTACAGAAGTGTTAAAGTCAACAATCCACGAAATACGCCCCGATCGTTCCGACAATGACTCCTGGCCATCACGACATGTATCATGGACATCGACTGTTGCCTCCATAGTCGGGCATGAACTATACCGCAAGTCGGCATGGTGGGTCATAAGTGCACATGCCGTGACCGACGCCATGATGATACAGCGATCACTTTGCAATGCCCACTATCCTAAAGACACATTCGGAGGTTTGGTTACCGGGCTTATATCGACTGAAATAGGCTACTTTTTAGGAGACCTCATATATCCGGGTGAACGCGAAACGCTACCTGATGCTACGGCTGACTTCCTGCCGTCATTTGATGTGACCACCACTGCAATGTTCCCGCTCAACGGAGCCACGACGGCAACATCGGCCCGCATGGCAATAAACACTTCAGTGCGTGCCGCACTACCGCTGTCAGACCATTGGGGTATTACGGCTGCCGTGAACATGCGTTCCATGCCTGTATATCATCAGAACTCTTACATGACGCACATTGATGGCGGAGGTGTATCTGCCGGAGCCGTTTTTTATATACCTCTTCCTTCGCGCCGATTCAGTATCGAGGCACGGGCACTCCCAGGGTTCATAGCCAACTTCCATGGCGGTGATCTCAGAAAGCCTCACATTTCATTCACAACCGACATAAATATAGGGGCAAGTTGCACGCTCACCCCCTCACTCTCTTTGGGCGCCGAGATCGGCTATTCTTTGTGGACTCTCAACAAATCCGTATCTTCAATTACCTTTGGCGCTTTCACGCGGGCCTCGTTCTGACCACTCCGTAGGCTCGGCCCACGGCAGCCCTTATCCTGAAGCCAAGAGTTATTACAACCATTGACATCACGGGGGTAAGATAATTGAAAACACAATAAGGCAGATAAGTCAGAGTAGACACACCAAGAACCGTAGCCTGCGTGACACCACACGAACTCCAAGGGATCAGCGGCGAGGTAACGGAAACACCGTCCTCAATAGTGCGGCTGAGCATGCGGTCGCTCATGCCGGAACGGCGGTATACCGAGCGGAACATATTTCCGGAAATAATCAGTGACAGGTATTGGTCAGCCGTACACGAATTCAGTACGATACCGGCACCAAGAGTCGATGCCACAATTGAAGGGCGACGGCGCAAACGCCCCGTTATAGCATCAGCAACCCGCTGCAGCATTCCTGTTGAGATCAACATCCATCCAAAACACAAAGCGCTGAGAACAAGATAAATCACGGGTAGCATACCCAAAATACCGCCGGTCGATGTAAGCCGGTCAACAGATGCTATACCGCTGGTATTTGTAAAACCACCCCATGCCGCAGCTGCAATCTGCCCTACTGTCCAGGAAGTGTCGCCCTGAAATACAAACACGCCCAGGGCGCCCATAAGCGCGCTTGTAGCAAGCACAACCAATGTATTTACCCGCAACACGATCAATATAATCGTAACACAAGGAATTACAAGAGTCCATGGCGAGACATTGAATGTCGCCATCAGTCCGTTTATCATTTCAACTTCCTCGTTGACAGGTGTAACCGATGACAGCAATCCTTTCAGACCAAAAACAAGCAACGTGACAGCCATAGCTGGCACTGTTGTATACATCATATAGCGGATATGGCTGAAAAGGTCAACCCCGCAAGTCGAGGATGCTACAACTGTGGTATCGCTCAACGGTGAGATTTTGTCGCCAAAATATGCACCCGAGATAACCGCACCTGCGATCCATCCCTCACTATATCCCATCACTCCACCTATACCCATGAACGCTATACCGATAGTGGCTATGGTAGACCATGAACTGCCTGTAAGGACTGAAACAACAGCACATACCACACATGTAGTCACAAGAAACCACTTAGGATTAAGCCATTGCAGTCCATAATCAATGAGAGTTGGCACAACACCCGATATCATCCATGTAGTGGCAAGTGCAGCTATACACACAAGCATGGGCACCGCCGGCAGGATCTGGGTAGCCGATCGCCGAAGCCCCACGACCAATGACCGCCTTGATAATGAACGGCAAGCCATGGAAAGGCAAAAAGCCACAGCGGCGGAACCTAACAACGCTACTTGCGAATAATCACTTATCGCGTCAGGTCCAAGGAATATTATAATGAGAATAAACGACAGCAGCAATACCGCCACCGGCAATGCCGAGATCCATAAAGGCGGCACATTCGGGCGTTTAGGCAAACTAAAAACTTGTTTTGTCAATCTATTGGAATTAAAGAAACAGAATTATGATTTTAAAAATGCGTGCAAAGATAGCAAAAAACCACCATTAACACGCATTGTTTTACAATATTTAACCGGTTATTGACAAAACCATACCTTTCAGCAACCTATCTTTTGTCACGTGTTATTCCGACCGTTGACAATACATGTCCTGAGCTGCTGACTCCGGCCACAGTCATAAAAAAAGATTCATATTGGTCATCATCCGTGGCCGGAAATGTAATCGTCAACTCGTTTGCTGCAGTTTGTTCCACCGACAGATCACTCGCCTGCAACAGGTGATAATCATCATTGTCAACAATGCGTATTTCACCATAATTAACAGATGTGAGCGTGACGGATCCCTCTTGTTTCCCCGCGCCTATCATTACCGAAGGATGAAATTCAGGGGATATGAATACCTCAAAATTATCCTCCGGGGTAAATCTGCAGTCCCACTCAATGCGGGGGGTATCATCACTGCAACCAAGCAACATCATCGATGCAGACAACGCAGCAATGCGATCAATCATTCTTTTCATAATTCTCTATTACTACTATCTTTAAAAGTTTGTTTTAGAAAATCGCTCAAGTTGACAGTGAACGAGTGCTCCGCCCGGGCAGCCACCACACCGGCTCCTGTAGATACATTACTGTACCCGGCTACGGGTTCTCCAAGCCCGATGTTCCCAAGGTCGCCTATCAAACCCCAGTCAAGTTGCCAGAAATAGTTGGCCCAATTGTAGAACGATGCTGATACTGTATACAGGGTTACCGTGAACTTGCAGTCAAGAACCGATTCATCATAATTGATCATTCGCACAGAATAACGCATATTGTCATAATTGAGATGCAATGTATATGACTTACCGGGGAACTGCCGGTCTGTGAAGAATGTGAAACCCTCGGCATCAGCACCGGTAACGCTCTCAAGCAAACCAATATTTTCAGAAAACAACGGCTCTGACTTATACCGGAGTTCACCCATAGTGAAATCGACCGATTCAAGCGGATCACCCCACTCGTCATAATATCCGTCATTAATCGAGGGCCATTCACCTGACCATGATATGTTATAATAGTTCGCCACATCGGCTGGGTCATTTATCGTCATGGCGAGACTGAGATCAAATATAACACTTGCAACGAAATCCCAACCTTCAACATCAGATTGTGTCACGCCAGTTGCGGCCGCATGCCATTCCACCGACGCCGGAGACACACCAATTGGCACATCTACCTCGGCCTCTGCGCGACCATATACCGCACTTTCAGCCACTATGCGCACATGGTCACCCTCGGCAGGGATGTACCCGTCTATAGCGGGAACACCATTGACATATATCATGATATTCGCATCATGCACATCAGTATCTGTTTCGTCTGTAAAAACCCGTGTATGACTTATCTTGACATTCAACGGGGCACCGGCAGTGACCAAAGCGTTGATGCAAAGCACCTCCCGGGTATCTATCTCAGGAGTGAAATCCTGATAGCAACCTGTCAGAGACAAGAGAGACAATATAGGTAAGAATCTATTTAAAAAAGCCATGTATATGATATTGATGGAATTAAAGGCAAAAATCTGACCTTCTGAAAAACCGGCTTCGACTCAATGGCCACACCGTCAGGTGTAGGTACAATCACCTCCTTGTGAGCGCGCCTTATAGCTACTGTGTTGAGATGATTATATGCGTTATATAATCCGAAGGACCAGTATCCGCGACTATTGGTTACTGTACACGAAAGATCAAGACGGTGATAAAACGGAAGTTGATAGTTGTTGACAGATGTACGCAACGGAGTCACAGAGCCTGCGTATATGGTGTGGAAACCGGGGTCATCCCACACCTGAGGCATGAATGTGAAACGGTTGCCTGAGTGGCCTGTCCATGCTGCGTTAAGCTGAATCTTATCGTTTATTTTCCAATTCACAACTAAATTTATTGTATGACGGTTATCAAAACGCGCGGGGAAAGTGCGGCCGCCGTTTTTACCGGCAAAAGTACGGTCAGACCAGGCAAGCGAATATGTCAGATAACCGGTCACCTTACCATATTTTTTCTCAATCTTCACATCAACACCCTTTGCAGTACCTCTACCGGTAACAAGCCTGCTGTCCCACATCTCGAGAGGCGGTTTCAAGTAATATTCATCACCGTAGTCAATAAGATTGTGCATCCATTTCCAATATCCCTCCACTGACACTGCAACCATACTTGAAGCGGTCTGCCAATATAATCCGGCCGCGACCTTATCAGCTGACTGGGGTTTGAACGATCCGGTCACAGGCAACCATTGGTCAATAGGCATTGACAGATAGCTTTGCTCCAATTTGTGCACATATTGCACCGTACGGCTATAAGCCCCCTTTATCGACCAATCCTCTGCCAGAAGCCAATTTATTGAAATTCGCGGAGACAATCCATGCTTAATGTGAGAGTCAATGGAGAACAACGACGCATGGATTCCAACATTGGCACGCACCTTACCACTGATGCGCCAATCATTCTCAACATATGCGTTTACCTCATCAGCTCCATAGCTAAATGTTGAATCACGCGTGTCAATACGGGTATCGTTATAAATGTAGCTGTGTGAGGTGCGTGCCGGCAAAAACGCATGTCTGATATAGCCGGCGCCGAATCTCACGCGCGAGTCAGAGAAAGGTTGCCAATCAAAGTCGCCGCGGAAGATCCAATCGTTTATGTTATTGTTGGTCCTTGAGATTTCCTGTGATACTGACAAAGATGTGCCGTTGGAAAAAGATGTATTGGTGTCATGATGCTTCATAGATGAAAAAAAGCGTGTGTAAGCTGCGGTAAATTCAGCCGATATTTTCGATGAGAAACGGCAATTGAGGCCTGTCTGCACCACAAGGTTACCCCAATGGAAATCATACTTATCGTCTTCAGTCCATCCTGAAAAGTCACTGCTGCCGGGATCACTGTCTTTTGAACCGGTCTTAAGCATATCATCGCCAAAATATACGCTGGCAAAGCCCGACATATTGTCATTGAAGCGATGCGTGACCTTGGCATTCAAATCCATAAAATAATAATGGAACCGCACCTTCTCGTCTTGCCCTGAATTGGCAAGAGCCAGCACCGGGATAGTAAGGACATCATACCAGGAACGTCTTATAGCCGCCAGCCAAGTGGTACGCGAACCTACCGGCCCTGATATGTTGAATGCTCCGGATGTCAGACCGAGACGCGCAGAACCATGGTATCCCATAGTATCGCCGTTACGCGACCTTACGTCCATGAACGATGACAAACGACCGTCGTACTTTGCCGGAAACGACGATTTAAAAAAATCAATATACCTGATAATGTCACTGTTGAACGCCGAGAACAAGCCAGCAAAATGATTTATATGATATAACGGAACATTATCAAGCATATACAGATTTTCATCAGCATTACCACCGTGGACATACATCCCGGCCATGCCTTCATCCCCTTGCGCCACTCCTGGCTGCTTCTGCAATGATTTTATAACATCAGGTTCTCCAAACAACGAGGGAGTGTCCCGCACCTGTTGCGCCGTGACCTTAGTGGCACCGATTTCGACAGCCTCCACCGCGGGCGCTTCAAGACGCGACACCACAACCACTTCATCAAGCATCGTAACCTCGGGTAACGATGCTATATACGTCACCTCAGGCTGTGTATGTGGGATTCGTGCCGGATTCTCCAGTCTCCTGATATTACCGCGCCTTAATATTATATTGTTTCCTTTTATCTTAAATTCAATATCGGTATCCTTGAACATGTCTCGTAATACATTCTTGAGTGGTTTCCGTTCAGCATGGACTGTGACTTTAAGCCCTTCAAGAATATCAGATGAATACACAAAGTTCTTACCCGTCTGTTCCACAATAGCGCGGAAAACTACAGCAGCCGGCTCCTGATCGGCATTAACCGTAACATTGCGGGCAATGCAGTTGAGTGCTAAAAAACTTATAAGTATTATATTGATGATGACCCTTTTCATTTCTCCGCTATTGACATGTCAGTCCCTAAGATATCATTAATTGCTGCCACAAGGTCTACCGGATTGCCTTCAAAATGCAACGAAAGATGGTATACATCAGCATCAGCAGGCACGTTCACCACTCTCACTGAGTACACTTCATTGATACGGTTGACCACATCATGCAGTGACGCATCCTCAAAATCAATCACTTTCACAGTCTCCAACGTTGATACCGACATCATCTCCGAGGCCGGTGCAGCCGGAACTCCTGCAATATAATCATTATAGATTATGGCGGCCACCGCCGACAATCCCATCACCAGAGCCACCGAGGCAGCTATACGCAGACGGCGCAGACGCTCTACCCTGGCAGGATTAAGACGTTTTAATGCCCGGACAGTCGAGAACGCCCCCTTACGGTAGTGGCGCGCTATGAAGTCTATATTATTTTCCATTGTCAAAAATCAAATCCTACACGGAAAGTAAACATTGCCTTTACCGATTGTTTCTGCCCCATATACCCGAGATTCCACATCCCTGACACCGGATCATAATCAGCAGTGAAACACTCTATAGTACGCCCTTTCAATGTAAGGCCTACACCGATATCAAGGCCGGTCTTGCGCCCCCAGTTGATACGGTAACCCACAGTGGGCGAAATATCCCACCCGGTACCGTCGGTGAGCGTATAACCGCCCCGCAGATCGGCGAAAGGCGTGAAACTGCCATATTTCTGATCCGTGCGCACATGCAGGAACAAAGGTATCTCGACAGTGTCGTCGTGCGGACAATAGTGGACTGCAAGCCCTGCACCTACAAAAACATGACTGTTTATCTGGTAACCATGCGATGTAGACACTCCTGTGTAATAATATGTGACCCGGTTGCCCGGATAATATTCATCATAAGATGTAATGGAATTGTCCCATTCAATAAAACCTCGGTAACCGGAAGCAGGTTGACGCGCGATAGCACCCGAAACCGCAATAAAAAACATAATCAGTACAAATAAGTGTCGCATACAGGTGGTTTTTGTTAATTCTGCCTATATGACGCAACTTTGTATTAAAAGTCCTATCCTGATTACTGAAAAATTATAAAAATGGTAGAAAAAATGGTTTTCTGCCATCTGAAAGAGATTCGCGCAACCGCGACAACGCCTTTGTCATCTGATTCTTAACAGTTTTTACAGATATCCCGAGTTCTTCAGCGATCTCATCGTTTGACAGACCATCACGTTTACTCATGAGAAACACCGTGCGGCATTTATCAGGCAAACAATCTATCGCATGCCATACGGCGGCGTCGCGCACAGATGTATCCACAGTTTCCTCACATACCTCGGGTATTCCTTCAATACTTTCGGCCGGATGCTTGTGACGCATAAAATCCACACACTCATTTCTCACCATCCTATACATAAATGGCTTGAAACTATCAATCTCATAGCCTCCGGAGATTAATTGCCAGGCTTTCATAAATGATTCCTCCACAATATCCTCAGCTTCAGCGGTATCACCGACAATACGCAGCGCATACATACCCAAAGGCAGGTACAGAGACTTGAAATGACGTTCAAACTGAGCTGTATTCATTAACTTTTTGATAAAGCTGATTGGCAGTGGTAGCAACCAGCGGCAAAGGTAATAATAATTTTTCAAGTAGATGTCCGGTAATTAATTTATATATACTTAAGACCAAATATATGACCGATTATAAGACTCAAATACGCTTTCAAAAAGATAAGTATACCTTATAATTTATTTTTAGTTGTGCAGATTCTACCTGCAAGTGCAAAATTAGGCAATAAATTTGAAGAACTCGGC
>JAMPHZ010000019.1 GCA_023663145.1 Odoribacter sp. | reverse complement strand
CCCATGAACGCCAGCGACAATAATCCCGCTGTCAACAACGAAACCGGTACACCTCCGATTCAAGCAAGGTTCTGCCATTTTTTTGCAAATATGATTTGTAAAGCGCAAAATATCCCACATTGATAAAACTAAAAAAGCACCCCTTTTCACAAAGGGATGCTTTCGGGATTTCCTTAACTTTAATTGGGGTTTTCCTAATGCTTTCTGTATCTTTTGCACTGCAAAGTTAGCAACGATTTATGAAATGAGAGCACTGATTCGCGTTAATATTTGTTAACTCCGGAATTATTTCTCATTTTAGCCGCAGTAATACGTGAAACTGCACTACCCGCAAATAGGCGTTTGAATTGAGAACTTGTGAGTTGCATCAATGTTTCTCGATCAATAGAGAGCAATCGCCTGTCCGGAAAAAAATCCGACACAGGTTCAGGAGGCTCACATTTATTATATGGACAGACTGCCGCGCAAATATCGCATCCATATACTTTAGCAGAAGCCGGCAGCGGGGAAGGCAAGGGCTCCCGACTCTCGATAGTGAGATATGAGCGGCACCGCGATGCCGCGAAAAGTCCATCAACTGACAAAGCACACCCGGGACACGCGCTTACACAACGGAAACATGCCCCACAGGTAAGATCGCATGGAGTGTCGGGGTGCAGGTATTGGGTTGTTATAATTTCAGCAAGGAATACCCCTGTTCCGACACCCGGTACAATAAGCATCTTGTTGCGACCTATAAATCCCACTCCGGTCTTTACCGCCCAAAAACGCTCAAGCACCGGAGCGGTATCAACACACACTCTGTTACGCGCACCGATTGATGACAGGAAATCAATCACCGGCTGAAGCCGTCTTCTAAGCACCACGTGGTAGTCTCTTCCAAGAGCATAATCAGCAATAAGGGCGTGGTGATAGCCACCCGACGGCCTGTAAGGGAATGCTACAGAGATCACTGAGCGCGCCCCTGGTAGAAGCAGGCGCGTATCAAAACGCTGCTCTGCGTAACGCTCCATATAAGCCATCGCCGCATGGCCACCGCCTGCGATCCAACGGGAAAACGCATCCCTGTGCGATTCATCGACTACGCCGGCCTCAGCAAACCCAACGGCGCAAGCTCCCGCCTGCATACAAAGACCACGTATGGCACTGTCAGGACATAGGGATAGGCTCGAATTCATATCCCTGCGATAACAACCATTCTATTGCCTTTGGAAGAGCCGCCCGCATATTTTCGGAAGCTTTGATAGAATCGTGAAACACTATTATTGACCCGTTGCGGGCAAATTTCTTCACATTGTCAAGTACGCGCTCAGCCGATATCTTACGCGAATAATCGCGTGTGATGAGATCATACATTATTATATTATAATGCGATTTGATCCGGCGGGCCTGCTTCCATCTCATGATTCCATGTGGAGGGCGGAACAGAATTGAGTCAATAAGTCGATCAGCCTCGGTGATATCGCGCATATACTTACGCGATGTTGACTTCATGCCTTGCAGATGGTGCATGGTATGATTCCCGTAACTGTGCCCGCGACGACGCACCTCATCAAGCAGTTCCGGATGCCGGCGCACATTATCACCAACCATGAAAAATGTAGCTTTTATACCATATCGGTCAAGAATATCAAGCACCCACGGCGTCTGTTCCGGAATGGGTCCATCATCAAATGTAAGGTACACAACCTTACGGTGACGGCGTTTTATACGCCATATCGCCTCCGGGAAGAGGAGGCGATATAGCAATGGTGGGCGCTCAATAAGCATATCGCATCAGAGAAGATTAGCCCAGGCCGCTATATCAAACCCGTACTTCTCCGCTGTTTTACGCGACAGAGCCATGGGATCTATCCCGGCAGCTTTCGAAGCCTGAAGATTTGTTATGGCAGCCTGAAGAAGCATCGCTGTAGAGCCACTTGACATAGCAAGTTCATTCTGCAGTTCAGGTATATCGACCCCATGGGCATAAAGCAGCAGCGAGACTGTAGGATGCAGATCATAAGCCGTGCGCTGTGCCCATGTGTCAAGGATCTCAGCATTTGCTACCGGATTCCTCTCCAAAGATTCAAGGATGTCAAGGCGATTTTGCATAGCTATCAAAGCAGCCAGATATTGTGCGTAATCAAGATCATACCCAACAAGGGCAAGAGAAGTTGGTGACAGGCCGGTGACGTAACGCGTGAACTCGGCAAAACGCGGAAGATTCTCAGCGACAATCGCACGCGCCGCGTCAAGATCAGACTTATTGTGCGTAGCCACATAAAGGTCATAATATGACTGCGCAAGATATACAACCAACTGGCCATCAAGCGGAGCTGCCGAGGCCGGAAGTTTACCCAGCATCAGATTGAGCAAATTGCGGGCCATATCATAGCGGGTAGCCGGGATCGCCGTACCATTCTGACGAGCATGTTCAACAGCCCACTGCGATGCAGGCAACTCTCCCGAGGCTATCAGGTCGCGGGCCACCGAGTATATGGACGTACGGGTCGACGACACCATGCGGCGCACAGTTTCATCCAAATAGAGGCTCGCAGGATCATCGATATCAAGACCACCCCAACGGAAGCTACCTACAATATTCTCATACGCATCCTCAACCATGGGAGATACGGGAGCGTCGCGGAACGGTGTAACCATTGATGCAAGACCTGTAGAATACATATACGGTGACAGGCCGAGGTAATAATTCGACGGCACGGTTGAAGCGAAGTAGACGGGCCGTTCAAAGTTATTTTTCACAGAGTTGGCTATGATATCAAGCGAAAGAGTATTTCCAAGATTCAGCCCGCTCTTACCATTTTCCTGAAGGTACCGGTAGATATCTGTCGATGGCGCCGAAACATAGGGCAGTTTATAGAGGCGAGACGCAGCCGAAACAGTATCAAGGGCAAAATAACGCGCTACAGCCACAGTGTCAATTGCCATTTCAACAGTCGGGTATGTCATCACCGGCTGCTGGAACATGGCAGGCGAACGGTAAAGTTCCTCAAGCGCAAACTCTGCCGGCACTATAGTGTCGGCAACAGGGTAAGCAAAAGCATAAGCCATGCGCTCATTGGCATAATCTGTAGGTTTCGCGAACATAGGCACCGGCTTGCCGTCATATGAAGGTATACGTTGCTGATTTGCATACCAATCAGTAGTGAGATATGAAAGGTTTACCACACGCACATCAGTACGATAACCCTCTACCTCCTGCGCGTACCACAGGGGGAATGTGTCATTGTCACCGTTACAGAAAATTATACCGTCAGGAGCAACGGATGAAAGATAGTTCATGCCAAAATCACGAGCCGTGTAACGCCCTGATCGATCGTGATCATCCCAGGTTTGCGACACCATCTGCAAAGGTATAGCCAATGCTACAACGACTGCCACAGCACCCGAGATAATCCGGGCTTGTTTACTGCCGCCATTCTGATTCTTCTTTCCTGCGATAAGATTGCGCAGCATCATGCCGATGGCAGGCACTCCCATACCTATCCAAATAGCAAATGCATAGAATGAGCCGGCAAATGCATAATCACGCTCACGAGGTTGTCCGGGAGTCTGATTAAGATATAGCACGATTGCAATACCTGTCATGAAAAACAGGAAACATATTACCCAGAACTGTTCAATACCACGCTGAGGAGCATCGGGTTTCACATAAAGTGCCTGCCACAATAAGCCTATTATACCTAAAAGGAGAGGCAGCATATAAAATACATTATGGCCCTTATTTCCTTCACCGAATTCATCTGGCAATAAACTTTGATCTCCGAGACGAGCATTGTCAATCACAGGAATGCCGGATATCCAGTTGCCGAGATGCGGTTCACCGTTTCCCTGGAAGTCATTTTGGCGGCCTGCGAAATTCCACATAAAATAGCGCCAATACATATGCGCGAACTGATAGTTGAAGAAAAAGCGCAGGTTAGCACCCATCCCGGGCTTCCACACATCGGAATAGTCAATTTCACGACCGTCGTGATCAATATAGGTGGCCACACGCTCTGTGTCCGACAGGTATGGCATCAGTTCATAGAGTGGTGCGTAGCGTTGGGCGGCCCAACGCGCACGCACCTCCTGAGGTATATTATCCAGGTCTTCTATAGAGTACTGTGACCAGCCCTTGTATCCTGAAATATGCGCGGGAAGAGTGCTGTATATACGGGGGAGCACCATTTTCAATCCGGGAATCTCACCATAGTTAGGACTTGACGTCTTTTCCACATATTGGTCAGGCTGATCCTTTGAAGTCTTAGGCACCTTTGCATATGTAGTTGAAGGGTCACTGTAAGGATTACCGGTCTCATCACGTAAAACACCGTCAAGAGTACGGGTAAGAGGGCGGCCATATTCATCAACATGAGCCACATAAAGCGGATTTTCCTCGGTGCCTGCATTTGAAAGCACAAGCTCCTCGGCGAAAGTTGATCCATAGAACAAAGGCCGTTCGCCGTACTGCTCACGGTTGAGATATGAGCCGAGAGCAAACACATTATCAGGCGCATTCTGGTTCATGGGTGTATTGGCATGTGAGCGTATGAGCAACAATGCGTAGGATGAATACCCCACAAATATAAGAAACACACTGAGTATAATCACATTGAAGATTCTAACGGGCACCTTGTTACAGGCAAAAAGCAGATAACCGCCCAACACAGCCACAAGCAACGCAGCCATCCACCATTGGCCGATAAATGGCATACCCGAAAGCGTAAGACTTACGAGGAAGCTCCATTTGATTGCCGAAGCGCTTTTCTGACGATATATCGCGCAAATGGCCCAAAGGAACGATGCAACAAGTATAATGGCATAAAACAGCACACCCGTGTTATAACTCATGCCAAAAGTGTTTACAAACAGCAGCTCAAACCATTGGGCTACTTTTACAAAGCCGGGTACAAGGCCATATAAAATGAGTGCGACAATCACAAACGACACCAACAAAGCCACTATTGACCCCTTTGCAGTGACATTCTTGAACTTCTTGTAATAAAATACAAGTACAATGGCCGGAATACATAGAAGATTAAGCAAGTGTACTGCAATCGAAATGCCAATAACGTAAGCAATCAACACAAGATAGCGATCACTATGAGGCTGTGACGCACGGTTCTCCCATTTCAGTATAAGCCAAAATACCAAAGCGGTGCAGAACGACGAGAAAGCGTAGACCTCACCTTCGACTGCCGAAAACCAGAAAGTATCGCTCCATGTATATGCCAACGCACCGCATATACCGGCACCAAAAATCATCACCATCTCCCACAATGACACTTCTGAAGCGTCGTCCCGCACTATTATCCGGCGAGCAATGTGGGTTATAGTCCAGAAAAGCAGCAATATTGTAGCGGCGCTGAGCAAAGCGGACATCGTGTTCACCGCTATGGCTGCATTGGCGATATTGTTCCCGAATATCGTGACAAAAAAGCGTGCGGCAAGCATGAAAATAGGATTACCCGGCGGGTGCCCCACTTCGAGTTTCGCACCTTGTGAAATAAATTCCGGACAGTCCCAAAAACTGGCTGTCGGCTCCAATGTGAGCAAATATGTCACGGCGGCCACAACAAAGCAGACCCAACCGAGCATATTATTTATAAGGTTATATTTTTTCATGCAACGGATGATGTTAACTATCAAGAAGCAAAGTTACAAAAAACACACCTTATACCCACAAATTTACATAAATTTAACACCGCAGGACCTCGTATAGTCAGAGAGAATCCTACGGCGGCATGTGTATTTAGCAAGTTATACCAGAACTTCAGGCCGGCTCCACATTGTATTTATCAAGCAGCATTGTCGGGAAATAAGACTCCTTAGCCTGGCGCAGTCCAGGATCACCACAGTCCTCCTCACGGTTAGCGAAACGCAATGCCGGATGACGACGCAGCATATAGGCTGCAAAAAGCTTATTGATGGCGGCCCCGGCTCCGTTGATCTCATGATTTATCTTTTCTATGTGCACAAATACTGTATCTCCGATTATCTCGCCGATCGAAAATGCGACGATCTCACCACTTTCACCACGCAACACAGCTCCCTCAAATGGATATGATGAGTAATTGGCGAGTACTCTCCGGCATTGACGCCCTTCATAAAGTTCAAGAGGGGATGCCTCCGGATCATCAGGATGGGACTGCCCTTCATAGAAAAGAATTGTTTCAGGAAGAATTTCATGCGTGAGTGCTTCGAAACGCCAATGCGGATTTTCGGCAAAGAATCGGTTCACATGATTGCGTTTTTTCATCAGGTGCTTACCTGTAAGTGTAGCAAGAGACTGTATATCATAAACATAATCACTCCAATCACGCAATTGCTGTACAACTGCGTTATGCCCAACCACTGCCAACAGATCATCAAGACGCTCTGCAGGCACAGCAGTAAAGACCGGCCTTATACCCACAGTCTTACAATAATCAAGTATCATCTGAACCGACACACC
Organism: Odoribacter sp.; assembly: GCA_023663145.1. GTDB lineage: Bacteria > Bacteroidota > Bacteroidia > Bacteroidales > Muribaculaceae > CAG-873. Next base: position 49,225 of record JAMPHZ010000019.1, on the reverse strand, counting down.
GATAGTAAGAGCACCTACCGGTAACATGAAAGCGACACGCGAAGTATCATTCTCATCCACACCTTTGAGAAACAAGGTATTGTCTACAACACAATATTCATATCTGAAATAATCGATCCACATGTATATCCCACCGATTGAGTAATCACATGTTCGGCAGACGGCCTGCTGAAGGAAGCGGTTGATCAGTGGCATATCGGGAAGACACACCGGTTTAAAGGACAGACGGGTGGCAGTAACTGTCTCTACAGCGGTTCGGCGCGAAATGAAAGAGAGGTTCATAGTTATGAGTTTTTGAGGTTTTGCATCTACAACACTGACGTATTGGAATGGGTTCAAAATTGTGTTACATTTTAGTTACATTTTATACTCACACCCCATCAGACAAACATCAAAAAGCGGGTTTGCGTCGAAACGCAAACCCGCTTTATCAAGATATTCCTCTATTAATTACTTTACATATACTTTTGATGTGGCCATACCTTGGCGACGAATGTATATGCCCGGAGCAAGATCACCCTTAACTTCTATACCTTGCAGATTGAAATAAAGCACCGGAGCATTTGCATCCGGAACTGTGACATCTGACACACCATCAGCTTTCCATTCCACAACGGCTGACTTGGCAACTTCGTCACCATCTTTGTATACAGCCTGCACGCCGATGGTATGCGGCTCACCAAAAAATATCACCACGTGATAGTCAAGCATGGCCATAAGCATTTCTTCAGCAGGATCACTATAACCGTAAGGGATATCTGCGGTGGGAGTAGAAAAACCATACAGTTCATCGGCCTCAAAAAGTTCTCCGTCAAGGAAGATATTATAGAACAATTTTGAGGTATCAATCGGATTCCCTGCGGCATCCTTTGCCGGCAATTCAAATTCAAGGAGTGCAAGGCCATCTTCAACCTCTGCATTTACATCTGTAGGATCAGCGGGCGTAGGTGTCTCTTCACTCAGAGGTTTCAATGTGGCTGAGTAATAACCATAAGAGAGCACATAGAATTCAGAACCAAAGTTGAACATAAACGGATTTGCTGCCGTATAGGAGCCGTCTCCGGCACGGTTGAGCACAAGCGACTCTGCCCATGTATATTCATGTTTCGGAGCTTCAGCAGCTCCAAAAAGGTACATGTAGTAGCCCATTGAGCTAAGGCCAAGAGGCTGAGTCAGAAATGTAACTTTGTCACCTTCAATTGTACCGCAGGCCCACGCATCGGGACAGAGAGGATAAAGCCCTTTTATCCACAACTTATCGCCCTCTACAGCAACTTCCACTGCCGACGATTGGTCTTCATTCCAGGCATTCAATCCCGTAAGACCGTATCTGCTGTAAACAGCGTCAGCACCCGGAGCAGGAAGCTCTTCCGGAATAACATTATAGATTATGTTCTGGTCACCATAACCAGTCAGCACACCTCCGGCATTGGTCACAGCAACAGTCCCATCAAAACGACGTTTATCACTGGCATCGGTCAAAGGCATTATCTGACGCAAGGTTTTACCGTCCCATGTCATATGCAGCACATTGTTCTCTCCACTTTCTGCCACAAGGGTGTTACTTTCGTCAAGAGTCACCATATTGTAATATGAATAATTGAGACCATTGACAATTGCAGGCTGCGGGAAAGTAAATGTGGCATTTCCCTCACTATCAAGCGTGCCCTTTATCCAGGAGTCAAGCGTAGTATGCTGCGAAACTATATTGTGAATATAGATCTCAGATCCATTGATGACGAACTCTGCCTGATAACCGCCATCGGCGCTACTGGCAAGACCTCCTTGGTAAATCCGCAGTGCCTTTCCTGAGTTACCGCTGACGTGATTGTAAAGAGTACCAGCCGGGGTTTCCGTAATTATTTCCTGGGCAGTGACACCAAGGCTCAGAGAACCCAAAAGTAATGAAACGAGTAGAATTTTTTTCATAGAAAAAGGTTTTTTAAGTAAATCCGGGACTGTCCGGTTTTATTGTTAAGTGGTAATTGCAGCAAGTATATAAAAATTTATAGGTTTACTGGCCGCATCGCCCGTAAACCTATAAATACTATATCTATTTCGGGCATTGGGATCACATGTCCCATACGAGATACATGGCGCCCCAGGTAAAGCCGGCACCGAATGCTGTCAGCACAATGCGATCACCTTTCTTGAGCTGTCCCTTATACTCATCAAGACACAAGGGGATTGATGCAGCGGATGTATTGCCGTAATGTTGAATATTAACCAACACCTTTGATGCCGGGAACTTCGCACGATCAGCTACTGCCTCAATGATACGGAGGTTGGCCTGATGAGGCACAAGATAATCAACATCATCTGCTTCAAGATTGTTACGCTTCATGACATCAAGGGTTGATGTAAGCATGTCCACGACGGCATTCTTATAAACATTGCGACCGTCCTGAAACAGGAAGTGCTGTCCGGCATCAAGTGTGTCCTGCGAGGTAGGGAGTACAGAACCTCCTGCAGGCATCAGCAAATGTTCACGGCCACGCCCGTCAACATGGAAAACAGCATCAATCACACCTACACCCTCCTGCTCTGTCGGCTCTACAAGCACACATGCCGCGCCATCGCCAAACAGCGGACAGGTTGCTCTGTCCTGGTAATTCACCATTGATGACATCTTCTCAGTGCAGCACACGATTACCTTACGGTAGATACCAGCCTTAACATAGGCAGCAGCATCCTGCAAGGCGACAATAAACCCGGCACATGCTGCTTGAATATCATAAGCATAACAGTTTTTGAGTTGTGAGCCATGAGCAATAACCGAGGCTGTAGACGGGAAGCGGTAGTCGGGGTTTGAGGTAGCACAGATGAGTAGATCTACTTCATCAGGATTGATATTGTAGTCTTTCAGCATCTTGTTTACGGCTTCAACTCCCATGTATGAGGAGCCTGCGCCCTCGACATGCAGAATCCTGCGCTCCTTGATGCCGACACGGGTGGTAATCCACTCGTCGTTGGTATCGACCATCTTGGAGAGCATTTCGTTGTCGAGAATGTCATCAGGGACATAAGAGGCAATGGCTGATATGCGTGCGCTGAGCATAGTATAAACAGTATGAATTTGGTTTTCGGAAAATTTGATTGTAGTTCTTGTTGAGGTTGACCGAGGCGACATAAATGCCGTATTCCGGACTATATGTATATATACGAAAAATCGCTCCTTTCCACTCCGGCGGCTTGTCGCGGAGCTAAATTTCCGAGTGACAAGCCGTGGAGCCGCAAGGAGAATTTTTCATACCGCCAGGGGCCTGAGAAAGGTTGACTCTGTTACAGAGCAGCTTCTTCTTTCACTATGGCCTGAACGCCACGGTAGTAGCCACATTCACCACATACAGTGTGACAAACGTGCCATGCGCCGCAGTTAGGGCAGATTGACAGTGTGGGGGCAATTGCCTTGTCGTGAGTACGGCGCTTTGCGGTGCGGGTCTTTGATTGTTTGCGTTTAGGATGTGCCATGATTGCTTATTTGTTTATTATTATTTTTAATTTATATGGAGAAGAGATTTCGTATACTGATCAATTGTTACTGTCGTTTTCACTGCCGAGACCCTTGAGAGCATCCCAACGGGGATCACTACCGCCTGTCGAGTCATTATCCATGTCATCTATAGACTCAACCATTGATTCCGCCAACTCCTCGTCTTCGGCACTCATTCCCGAACGGTGTTTCTTGAGCAAAGCGCTCATCTGGCGGTTACATTTGCCCATTGGATGCACATGCTTGATGGGTATCGCAAGCACCACTGTATCATAGAGCATGTAAGCGACATTGAGATCATTGTCACCGGCAGGTATCACAAGCAGATCATCACTCTCGTCGTTATAGTCGTCACCGTATTCCACATTGATGTCGTAAGTGGTGTCGATAGGCACTATTAGATCATCAAGACAACGGTCACAGAGCATGAGCACAGTGCCCTTGATATCAAAATGCAACTTATAGATATCGTGGCTGTAAACCACAGTAAGGTGCACATTGAGATCCGCATCGCGCACGTCTTCATATTCCATATTGGCAAAGAACTGCTTGTCGAGCTTGTAGTCAAACTCGTGAGTTCCCTGAGCCAATGACTTCAACGGTAGCTTGTAAGCTGAGAATTTACCCATATCAAGGTTTGTGAAAAACTTTGCAAAGTTACGGAATATCTATAAAATAGCAAAGTTTTGGATAAAAATATTGTTAATTTGATCCCAAAACACATTTTTGATCCGCGCGAAACTATAGTTTTTTATTCTCCTGCACCTTTTCTTTCACTTTTTTGTTGTAATTTTGCAAAAATCTTATCCCGTACAGTTAATATGAAATTACTCAAGGAATTTAAAGAGTTTGCCATGCGCGGTAATGTTGTCGACATGGCTGTAGGTGTGATCATAGGTGGTGCATTCGGAAAAATCGTAACATCTTTGGTCAATGACATCATTATGCCCGGTGTGGGAGTACTCACCGGAGGAACCAACTTCTCGGAATACAAATTTGTATTGAAAGATGCTGAGATTGACGGTGCGACAGGTGCAGTAATTACACCTGAGGCAGCCATCACATGGGGTGCTTTTGTGCAGACGATCGTTGATTTCCTAATCATTGCATTCTGCATATTCATTGCAATCAAGGTAATGAATAAACTTATGCGCAAACAAAAAGAAGAAGTTAAAGAAGAAGCTCCCGCAGGCCCCACTCAAGAGGAACTTCTCACAGAAATCCGCGATCTACTCAAGAAGCAGGCTGACAAATAACCATATATAAGCGCAATACCAATGGCCGGATTACTATTTCTAATAGGACTTCCCGCATGCGGGAAGTCTACTCTCGGTCATGCCGTAAAAGAAACGGAACAAGTTACGTTTATAGACCTCGACAACACCATAGAAGAGCATGAACGTCTGACCATACCACAGATATTCGACACTTTAGGCGAAGAATATTTCCGCAGATGTGAAACCGTGATACTCTCTGAACTGTGTGCGACATACAGTTCCCACGACAACTGCAATCCAGTAATAATAGCATGTGGTGGCGGCACTCCGTGTAATCCGGGCGCAATGGATCTCATGCTTGCGTCGGGTCACGTAATATGGCTACAGGCCTCCCGGGAGAGGTTACTCAAACGACTGTATTCTGAACAGCTTAAACGCCCCAGGACTGCAGGATTATCACCCCGGGAAATCGAGGAATACCTTGACGCGACTGCCGAAATAAGGCTTGACGCGTACAAACGCGCTTCATCAACATTTGATTCAACATTCCTCGACACTTCTGATGAAGTCAAGTCTACTGTCTCACAATTTATAACCAAATACTTACACTGATGTCACATGTCCCCACTCCACAGGAACAACCCGTAGAACAGCTCACTGGCAGGCGTCACATCACTATCGGACTGCCGGCTCCTGCCGGCGACAGCGAGCGACGGTTTCCGCTGACCCCGGAAGGCGCTGCAATTTTAGCGGAACGCGGTTTTCAGGTAATGATGGAGCGTGGCGCCGCTGAGTGCATACACTTCAGCGACATGGCCTTCCGCAATGCAGGCGCACGCATTGTTGAACGCGCCCAGGCTTTGGGGTGCGACATGGTGTTCTACCTGCCGGCGATATCCAATGACGACGCGGCCATGCTGCGCCCCGGAGCAGTCCTTATGTCGCTTCTGCATTGCCACAACAGATCAGCCGCCAGCATCAACACACTGCTTAAGCGGCATATTATCACAATAGCGCTTGACCTTATATGCGACGAGCGGGAAAACCACCCCTTTGCCGATATTCTAAGCGAGATTGACGGGCGCGCAGCCATGGCATTGGCATCAGCACTCTTGGCCGATCCACTTCACGGAAAAGGCATCCTATTGGGAGGCATAGCTGGCATCGTGCCTTGCGAGGTTACTATAATTGGCTCTGATATCGCCGCTATAGCGGCAGCCCGGTCAGCAATCGGATTAGGCGCTACGGTTAGAATGTTTGACAATGACGCATACTCTTTGCGGGAAGCCGTCAGTCGTCTCTCGGGGGTATCCGGCACATCTGTCATTTCATCTTCTATCCATCCAAAGGTGTTTGCATCGGCTCTCCGCTCTGCCGACATTATCATTGCCACACCTACCCGTCATCCTGTGAAAGTGGGAATCGACATGATTGCCGAGATGAAACGGGGCGTGATTGCCTTCGACCTGACCGGACGTCCCGAGGCTCCGGTTTTCCCCGGACTGGAGCAAGTGGATCTGGCAGCTGCCTCAGCCGTGCCCGGACTGCCGGGAGCTTTGGCCACCTGCTATATAAATGCCGGTTCAGCAGTACCGCGGACGGCAGCCATGGCCTTGACAACAACACTAACCACCCTGCTTGACGACGTACTTGTGTGCGAAGGTATGACAAATGCCCTGCGGTTTAACCTCGGCCTGCGGAAAGCTGCCCTGACTTTTTTGGGCAAAGCCGTGAATCCCGAAATTGCCCGCATATCCGGATTGCGCACCGTAGACATAAACATATTCCTGCAATTGTCATGAAGACCAAATACTACGTGGTATGGGAAGGCCGTGAACCGGGGGTATACACCGATTGGGATGATGCCTTTGAGCAAGTCGACGGCTATCCGGGTGCCAGATACAAATCGTTCACCAATCATGAAGCTGCAATTGAGGCATTCCGGGGCTCACCCACTGAGGAATCCAAATTTCTGAGATTGGCAGCCAACCACGCGGCATCAATGCCGGGGGCACCACATGATTACACTCTTATCCCGGAGATACGCCTTGATGCAATTGCCGTAGATGGCGCGTGTTCCAAAAACCCGGGACCAATGGAATACCGCTGCGTGAGAGTAATTGATGGTGTGGAAATATTCCGCAAAGGTCCTTTTGCCGGAGGCACTAATAATATAGGAGAATACCTTGCCATCATTCATGCAGCCGCACTCCTTGCGGCGCGAGGCGACACAACAACACCTATATACAGCGACTCAATGACAGCCCAGGCATGGGTACGACGCCGACATTCAAACACAAAAATACAGCCCACGCCCGAAAACGCTCAACTACGTCAGCTCCTTGAGCGTGCCGACTCATGGATAGCGACCCACACCATTCCAAATCCTTTATTGAAATGGGATACCGAACGATGGGGTGAGATCCCTGCCGATTTCGGCCGCAAATAACTACACAGATTCACGCGAATGCTCTCTGAATGCTTTCTTCTGTACGATGAGAGCTGCAACGACCACCATTATACCTGTAAGAACCCAACTTATAGGGTAAATATCAAGCAGGACAGTGAAATCATGATAATGCGCGGCCACTGTAAACACCCACACGAGTCTTACCACACAGGTGCCGAAAACCGTTATTACCATTGGTAACACAGAATAACCGAGCCCCCTCATATAAGCTGCCGATATTTCATAAGAAGATGCAATGAACTGGAATGCAAGCACCGTCTTGAGACGAAGCCAGGCGTAATGCGCCACTTCAGGGTCAGACGTGAACAGGCCTATACACACTTTACTCTGCCACACAATTATAAGATCAGCGGCCGCGGCGCCCACCACCGCCATGGTCATACATATGCGGAAAACCTTGCGGCACCGGTCGAAATTACCGGCGCCGAAGTTCTGCCCGGTGAATGCAATCGCCGCTGCACAAAACGCGGTGATGATATAATAACAGTATGCCTCATAAGTGAGAGCTGCCGCACTACCGGCTATCGCACGTGCACCGAATGTATTGACCGACGACTGTATAAACACATTACTCAATGAGAATATCATACCCTGCAGGCCTGCCGGCACACCTATCTTGAGCATCTTGCCAAGATCTCGCCGATCAACCCTCATGCTTCGCAGATGCAGAGTATAAGGTTCCGGTTCACGACGCATCAATATCCATAATATTATACCGGCGTTCACACCGTTGGCTATGACAGTTGCCACCGCCACCCCGTCAACGCCCATCCCCAACACCGCCACGAATACCCAATCAAGCAGAGCATTAACAGCAGTAGCCACCAACAGAGAATAAAAGGGGCGGTTGGTATCCCCTATACTCCGCAGTATCGCCGATCCGAAGTTATACACCATTATAAACGGCATGCCGCAGAAATAAATACGCAGATATGTGGCAGCCATATCAATAACATCAGCCGGAGCACTCATGAATTCCAGGATAGGGCGCGCCAGTGACACCCCGAGCACCAGGAGTATAAAACCACTGATCAGCGACACTACGCCAACCGTGGCTACCGAGCGGCGTATTCCCTGTTGGTTCCGTTGCCCTATGTAATTAGCGATAACAACATTAGCGCCAACAGCTACCCCAAGAAACAAATTCACCAGGATACTTATGATCACTCCATTTGATCCTACAGCAGCCATGGCCTGTGATGTTGAATAATTACCGATCACTGCCACGTCCACTGCATTAAATGACTGCTGCAATATCCCGCTTGCCATAAGGGGTAGCGAGAAGATCAGTATTTTCCACGCCATAGGGCCATGGAGCATGTCAACACCGGTTCCCTTCTTAGTATGCGTTCTCATAATGCGACTGCAAAGTTACAACATTTTCCCATAACTTGTATCTGAAAAAGCAGCCCCGCCACTAATGGCGGGGCTGCTTGATATTGAGATAAGACGGAAATTACTTAACAAGCACCTTAGATGCTGTATTACCTTGACGACGGATATAGAGGCCGGGGGTAAGTTCGCCTTCAACACGCACACCCTGGAGGTTATAGAATTCTACAGGAACGTTAGCGTCGATTTCAATGTCATTGACACCATTTATCGGTTTGAAAGTAACAGTCATTTTATTGAAACCGATAGTTGCTGAGGGTGTAATGGTAACACTTGAAACTGTGTTGACATCGTTGGCTGACTGTGCAGGGAACGAGAGAACTCCATCAGCAAATGTACCGGTTGAGAAGGTAGAGTTACCAAGTGCGGTAGCATAAGATGTGGTTTGGGTTTCGAATGCAATGCTTTCAAGAGCATATCCACTCTGGCAAGTGATGGTGAGAGTAGACTTCTTGTAGATGCGGTATGTCCATGCGTCTTTGGTGGGCTGATAGTAGAGACGGGCGGCTGTGCCTTCACCTGCGTTGACTACAGTCACACCGTTGGCCTGGAATTCCACATCTTTCACATCGATGAGTTTGTTGCCGGTAGTGCCGTCATCTGTTGCCTGATCAGCGTTATAAGCGGGGGTGAGACTGGCAATATCAGTGAAGTCGAATGTTGCCTGATTGCCTTCTACTACAACGGGTGCCTTAATGGTGTAAGATGCGGTTGCAACGCTTGAGGTTTCCATACCTGCTTTGGCAGCTATAGCCTTGATGGTCATCTCCTCATTGATAGCGATGGGGTCAGTGTAGACTGCAGAATCTGTGGTGGGTTCGGTACCGTCTACTGTATAGTAGATTGTAGCGCCTTCGGTGTCGCATGTAAGAGTGACGAGAGTACCTTCAGCTACTGCACCGGTTACTGAGAAGACGGGAGCGGTAACAACTTCAAGACCGCTTGCGGTGGTCACTGAAACACAGAGGATCTGGGCAACGCCGCTGTGCATACCTATGAAACCGGTAACTGTGAGACCTTCGCCGGTGGGGATGTCGATATCAGTCCAATTCTGATAAAGTGTGATTGAACCAGACTCGTCGCTCATTGTGAATGTGCGGGTATTTTCGGTTGCAGCAATTGCAACACCTACAAACTTGACATATTCGCAAGCGAGGTCAGATGCAACTTCTTCGATGGCCATTTCGGTAGGTTCAACGGCGGTGCCTGCAGTGCCTGCGGTAAATGTATCGGCAGCGGGTGTGAGCTGCTTGATACCGTTGTATTCACCTACAGTACCTTCGAAACCGGTCAGCACGGTACCGTTAGTATAGGTAGTGTTGAGTTTGCCGTAAACGAGGAGCCAGTCAGTACCATCGGTGAGATAAAGACTGCTCTGATGTTGGTAAACAGCGGTTGCATTGGCTGTAAACTTAACAGGAGTGTCTACAGCAAGAGCCTTGAGAGCTGCGAGGGTACTTACTTCCACCTTCTCGGGAGTGGGGGTGTCACCACCTTCACCATCGATGCTGTAGATTTTATTACCTTGGTTCATCTGACCTTCACCGTTATATGAGGTAAGTTTGCCATAAACGATAACCTTCTGTCCTACCTTAATCTGGTCTTCGGCAGTAAACTTGGCACCTTCAAGATAATAGCCACGGAAGATGGTGAGATCTGAAGTGCCGTCGGTAATGGTGTATGTGGCATTGCCGTAGCTTGTGCTAACTTCTTTAATCGACTTGATTTCACCCTGAACATAAACATCTGAGGAGAGACCTTCGCCGGCGGCGATAAGCTCAAGGGCTTTGGTTGCGGTATATGCTGTTTCAGGAGTGTTGGCAATGTCAACGGGCGGGGTGACAGGGGTATCGCCACCTTCACCGCCTTCACCAGAGATTGTAACTGAAGCGAGACGGATCTGACCGGCTTTGCTGGCACCGTCTGAACCGAAAGTTGCTTTGTCACCTACAGTAAAAGTGATTGCTGTGGCATCACCGGTCCATGTAAGTTCTGTATCACCGCTGGCCTGCTCAGTTGTGTAGGCGCCGGTAGAGGGTGTGAATGTTGTATAGCGGTAACCGTTATCGCTCGCGAAAGTAAACACTACCTTCGCAACCTTTTCGCCACTGATAGCCATTGTATTCTTGGCGTATAGGCGAAGATTGGCGCCACTGAGAGCGGGAGCTGTTGAACCATTGTTCTTCTGAATGTCGATGGTAAATCCATCAACAGTCACTGACCCTGAAAGATTTAACTGAGCGGGAGTAACGGTAACATCGGCTGCCGAAGCACCGAAGACCATTGAGGCCGCACAGACTAAACTGAGTAAAAGTTTCTTCATATCGATATATTAAGTTGGTTATAAATGATTCAATTAACGGGCGACTTTACGCACAAGCAGGATCTCGGTTGGGAAGTGATCGCTATAGCCGTTTAGATACGAGCCTGAGGCGAATGTTCGCAACGGATAACCCTGACGTGTCCCCTCTTTATCTTTCAGGAAATCCTTATTATGCACAACGGCCCGGTAGAAATGCCAGTTCTGGTCACCGGTATCGTTTACGAGGTTGCCTGACAGTATGATCTGGTCAAACAGATTCCACGAACTCTTGTATGCAAGGGTGCCGATACCGTCATCAAGCATTTTCCAAAACGGATTATAGAACTGATGGGCTCCTACTCCTGCTGCTTTTTTCTTGGCGCCAAGCACATTGGCACAAGACTTATCCATGGGATCGTCATTAAGGTCGCCCATGATTATTACTCCGATATTGGGATTTATATTCCACAATGAATCGGCGATCTCAAGGCACAATGCAGCCGCGGCCTCACGGTTCGGGGATGATTGCTCCTGACCACCGAGACGCGAAGGCCAGTGGTTTACAATAACGGCTACCTGCTGGCCTAATAAGGATCCGACCACACACATCTGGTCACGGGTAGCGAACGGCACAGCGGTCAGACGATGATTTGTCACATTTTCAACCTTGAAATAACGCGGATTATAGAGCAGGCCGACATCAATGCCGCGGCGGTCGGGTGAATCATGATGGCATATCTGAAGATTCCAGGATTTCAGTTCAGGCTGTGCTACGAGATCCTCAAGCACTCCTCGGTTCTCGACCTCGCTCACACCAATGATCGCGGGTCCATAAGGAGTGGTCTTGGTAGTGAATGACGATATTGCGGTCGCAAGATTATGCAACTTATTGTTATACTTGCGCGAATCCCACCGGTTCTGACCACCGGGTGTGTATTCGAGATCTCGCCCGAGAGGATTGTTGGGAATGGTGTCGAAAAGATTCTCAAGATTATAGAACGCGATTCCGGCAGCCTGCATTCCACCTTGGGCAACTACCGCAGGGATAGAAGCAAGGACAAGCGCAGCCGCGATTATTAGTTTCTTGAACATGGTGTATCGTGGATGGTAGTTATTATTCATTTCACGGCTCAAAGTTACTACAAATTTTCGGTATTTTCTAATAATTGGATTAAAAATTATTATTCATTTGATTTTTACGGCTTCGGGTGTCTCAGCCAGCCGTTATACAATGCCATTTGCAACCTCACAGGTGAGATTGTTTTGTTAAAAAATACTTATTTTGTTAAATAATTTTTTGCCACCTCAAATTTTAGTCGTATTTTTGGGGGCTTAAACAGCACCTAACGTCTACACTTAAACTGCCTTACATACACAAACGCTCATAAATAATTAAAAATCAATTAATAATACCGCATGAGACTAAAATTGTTTCTCTTATCGCTATTAGCGGCAGTATTGCCGGTTATGGCGCAGACTGCTACCCTTACCGGTGTAGTGGTGAACAGTCAGTCGGACAGTCCGGTCAGCGGAGCCTATGTAACCATTCAGGCTACCGGAACATCGTCCATGACAGGATTCAACGGTGATTTCCGCCTTGAAGCCGCCCCCGGCAAGTGCTACATTGTCATTACTTGTGACGGGTTCGCATCGCAAGGCATTGATGTTGACCTAAATCCCGGCGCAAATGACATCGGTCACATACGTGTAACTCCCGAAACCGCAGCCACTGATTTCTATGGCGACGCCAATGATCTCATATTCGATGAGGATCTACTCGAGGATGAAGACGAGAACACTCAGGGCATCGCGGCCCTGACCGGTGCCAACGATGACATCTACTACAACACTGCTTCCTACAATTTCGGTCCCATGTATTTCCGCTACCGTGGTTATGACAGCCAATACCAGGCAGTATACATCAACGGCATGCAGATGAACGACCTGATCCGCGGGCGCTTCACATTCTCATCACTGTTGGGCATGACCTCGCGCGCGTTCCGAAATAAAACCACCTCAATAGGCATGGCAGCCGCCAACTACGGTTTCGGAGATATAGGCGGATCAGTCAATTACAACACAACGACCGATCTTTACGCTCCCGGCTTCAACGGATCTATCGCCTTTACCAATTCAAACTACCTGATGCGCGCCATGGTGACATATGCTACAGGCCTGAACAAAAAAGGTTGGGCTTTCACCGTAAGCGCTATTGGCCGATACGCCAAAGAAGGGGTCATCGACGGCACATTCTACAACAGCGGCGGTCTGTTCCTGTCAATTGAGAAATACTTCAACGCCAACAACCAACTGATTCTTACAGCATGGGGCGGCCCCACACAGCGTGCCACATCTACCGGCACATATCAGGAAGTATATGACCTGCTTGACAACAATCTCTACAACCCCAACTGGGGATGGTATCAGGGCAAGAAACGTGCGGCTCGCGTAACCGAGACCTACGATCCCACGGCCATGCTGAACTGGCTATACAAAAAAGGCTCCACTACGGTAAATACCGGCCTTGCCGTTGTATATAACTACTACAACCGTTCGGCGCTCCAGTACTACAAAGCCAACGATCCAAACCCCACCTACTACCGTTATCTCCCGTCATATTACCTTGACGACAACGACGAACCCACAGAACAAAGCGAATATTATACCTGGCTGTGGCAAAACGACCAGTCATTCTCCCAAATCAACTGGGACAATCTCTATTCGGTAAACCAACTCAACAACGCTGCCAATGCAAACCTTCCCGAAGGTCAGCAGCAAGGCGCAAGCTACATCCTTGAGAACCGTATCAACACCACACTCAACCTCAAGTTCAACTCGTATATCAATACCCGCATCAACGACAAGATCAGCCTTCAGGGTGGTGTTGCCGTGCAATATGCCAACTCTTCCAACTACAAAACCATACGCGACCTGCTCGGCGGTGAGTTCTGGATTGACGTCGATCCTTTCAGCGACCGCGACATCACCCTCGCCCCCGACAACCTCGTAAACAACTTCAATTATCCCGATCCCTACAGCCATCGTGTTTACAAAGGTGATAAATTCGGCTATCATTATAACCTCTACGCCCTCACCGCCAATGCATGGCTGCAAAATACCATCACCTTGCCACACTGGGACATCAACTACGGTTTCAACGTATCATACACCCAGTATCAGCGCGAAGGACACATGCGCAACGGCCGCGCACCCCTTACCTCTTACGGCAAAGGCAAGTGGCAATCATTCGACAATGCAGGATTCAAGGCAGGCGCAACCTATAAGCTTGACGGCCACAACTACTTCCTCGGCCACGTCGAGTACGGCACCCGCGCTCCGCTCGCCGACGCCATCTACCTCATGCCCCGTGTGAAAAATGATGTAGTTGAAGGCGTATCATCGGAACGCATCCTGTCAGGCGACATCGCTTACACATGGAACTACCGCCGCTTCCGCGGTTCTCTTGCCGCCTTCGCCACCATGAGCGATAACGGCATCGAACGCACCGGCTTCTACGACGACCGTTACAATTCATACACCTACTACATCCTTTCAGGTGTGAAGAAAGTTTACAAAGGTGTAGAATTAGGTATGGCATATAAGATCACCCCTTCGGTGACCGCGACTTTCGCCGGTACCTACGCACGCTTCCAATATAAGAACAATCCCCAGGGTACCCGTACCTTTGAGAACGGCCTGCACCCCGACACCACCCAGACTGTATACCTGCGCAACTACTATGTAGGCTCAACACCCCAATACGCCGCCAACATCGGTATTGACTGGGCTGCGCCCGGTATGTGGTTCTTCAATATAAACGGTACATTCCAGGGCGATGCCTACGTTAACCTCTCGCCGGCTTACCACGAAGTGATAGCAGATCTGTGGAAATCATACCCCGACAAAGATGACCTCGCCGCCAAGATCGCCGAGCTCTCCACTCAGGACAAGCTCAAGAACAATTTCACACTCAACGTTTCAATCGGCAAGGTAATCTACATAAACCGCAAGGTCACCCTGAACCTCAACCTGAGCGTCAACAACATCCTCAACAACCGCGATGTCGTAACCTACGCTTACCAGCAAGGCCGCCTCGACACCAAGAACTACGACCGCAACGCCTATCCCAACCGCTACACCTACGCGCAAGGCGTGCGTGCATTCCTGAACATCGGTGTGCGCTTCTAATCTCCACATTAATATATAGACATTCCTTTTTACATGAAAAAGATTTCATTATATATCACCACTCTGGTGCTTGGAGCAGCCGCAATGCAATCCTGCTCCGACAATTGGGAGCAACCCCCGATGGATGTTCCCTCTTATCCCGCCGATTTCAAGCCTACCCTCTCGATAGCCGAACTGAAAGAACAGTATTGGCAGGATCAGGACACATATGGCACCGAAATAGGCAAACTCAACGGCGAAGATGTATGGATCGCAGGCACAATCGTGTCATCGACCGAGGCCGGCAACATCTACAAGACCATCGTGCTTCAGGATGAGAGCGGCGCAATCACAATCGGCGTCGACACCACCAACCTCGAGAAACTATACCCCATGGGCATAGGCATGGCCGTAAACGTGAGCGGACTTGCAATCGGCCGTTACAACGGACTGGTACAATTGGGTAAACTCGACACCAGCGGTGTCAACCGTATCACAAATGCAGCGTTCGAGCCTCACACAATGCTCGACTTCCACTCAGCAAATCTTGATACCACAGTGGTTACAATCCCCGAGATGATCGAGGCCAACCAGACCAAGGAAGGCAAGATCGAATGGCAGAGCCGTCTTATCCGCATCAACGGCGTCAAGTTCGTAGAGGCCGGACAACCTTTCTCAAACGGCAACACCACATCACGCAATATAATTGATGCCGACGGCAACAAGATGATAGTCTACAACAGCTCGTATGCTGACTTCGCCTACGACCTGCTTCCATACGGAACCGGCGACGTTGTCGGTATCCTCTCATGCTATCGTTCCACACTGCGACTGCTGCTCATCGACGCAGAATCATGCATCGACTTTGACGGTGAAGGCAAGCCTGACCAACCCGTAGGACCTGTCACCCCTGAAGGCGACGGCACACTCGCAAGCCCATACAACGTGGCTGCCGCACTGGCTGTCGTGAACGCCGGCGGCGCTGCCGACACTCCGGTATACATCAAGGGTACCATTGACCAGATATCTGAGATCAGCACCCAATTCGGCAACGCAAGCTATACCATCAACGACGGTGCCGGCACAACCTCAATGCTTGTTTACCGCGGCTATGGCCTCAACGGAGCCAAATTCACATCTGAAAAAGACCTTGAGGAAGGCAAGGATGTCATCATCCTCGGCACATTGACATCTTATAACGGAGTTCCTCAAGTCGGCACCGGCAGCTCCATCATAAGCTATGACGGCCAGGGCGGCACAACTCCCGAACCGGCAGCCGGCACACTGCTCGTTGAAACCGATGCCAATGCCCTTGACGGATGGACCATCACCGACCCTGTGGTGTGGATATGGAAAGAATACAACGGCAAATATTACCTGAACGGTCAGTTGTTCGGCGTTGATCCCGTACCCACCGAAGACGCATATGCAATCTCACCCAAGATCACAGTAAGTGCTGATGCATCATTCTCCTTTGACCATGCGGCCAAGTTCCAGGACAGCGGCCTGCGCACCGAATGCGGCATCGTGATACGCGAGGCAGGCAGTGATGCCTGGACAGCCCTCGCAATGCCCACATGGCCCGAAGCCGGCAGCTGGACTTTTGTAAACTCAGGGGCCGTGTCGCTCGCCGACTATGCCGGCAAGACCGTGGAAATCGGCTTCAAATACGGATGCAAGGCCACCGACACCTGGGAAATCAGAAATCTCACCCTCGTCAACGCAAAGGTTGCCGAATAACCATTAAACTGTTCTGACAATGAATATTCTCAATAAATATATCTTTGGCGTGACGGCCATCGTAGCCGCCGCCGTGGCGCTCCCATCCTGCCAGGACCATTTCGACGAGCCCGACAAGGAGGCTTCTATACCCGAAGCCACAATGGTGGCCAACACAACGCTCGCCGAGGCAAAGGCCCTGATGTGGAGTGATGACAACAACTACTGCGGGCAGGTGTATACGAAAGACTATTATGAAGCTCTTGCGAAAGGTGAGAATCCCACCGAGGAAATGAAGTTCCAGGGCGAGCACCTGATAGTGAAAGGCCGCGTCGTATCATCCGACTATGCAGGCAACTGCTTCAAGTACATCGTACTCCAGGATGAGACATGTGCCCTCAACTTCTCCATCAACTCTTATAACCTATACCTCAACTACCGTGTAGGTCAGGAAATCGTGGTTGATCTCACCGGATTATATATGGGTAAATACCGCGGACTCGAGCAAGTAGGCTTCCCCAGCTACAACTCTTCGATCCCCGGATACGAGACTTCATTCATGGCTCCCGAGATGTTCGTGCGTAATATGGAGCTCAACGGCATGCCCGACGCAGCCAAGATCGACACTATTGTCCTTGAAGGTAAAAATGCCCTCGGTGTCACACCCGCCGACCTGCAGAAATGGCAAAGCCAACTCGTGCGCATAAATAACGTGGAATTCATCCCCAAT
Source organism: Odoribacter sp. (assembly GCA_023663145.1). Taxonomy (GTDB): domain Bacteria; phylum Bacteroidota; class Bacteroidia; order Bacteroidales; family Muribaculaceae; genus CAG-873. Next base: position 31,735 of record JAMPHZ010000019.1, on the reverse strand, counting down.
GCCACTATACCGACCCTCTCCACCTACCATTCAAGCGGTGTCACACAGCAGATCCGCGACAACGACGGCAACACTTTGGATATCCGTACCAGTGGCTACGCCAATTTCTGGAACATGGAGCTTCCCGAAGGCAAGTGCGATATCGTAGCCCTCCTGGGTTACTACGTCAACCTCGCCGGCAACGGCGACTGGCAGCTCACTCTCATTGATGCCAATTCAATCATGAATGTAGGTGACCCAACCATACCCAAAGGCTCGGAAGGCAACCCCTACTCAGTGCTTGAAGCCATCGCATTTGAAGTGAACGGCTCAGGAGTAGAACGCAGCGGATGGATACGCGGCTACATTGTAGGCACCGTGGCTCCCGAAGTCGAGACCGTAGCCTCCAACGCCGATATTGAATGGGGTGCCAATCCTACCCTGCGCAACACCCTCGTCATCGGCCAGACCGCCGAGACCGAAGATATCACCCAATGCATCGTGGTAGCTCTTCCCCAAGGCTCTGACCTGCAGACCTACGGCGCACTGCGCGAAAATCCCGAAAACTACGGCAAGCAGATCGATATCCGTGGCACATTCGCCGAATTCATGGGCACTTACGGACTCACCGACAACGACGGTTCCGCTTCTACATTCAAGATCGAAGGTATTGACCTCGGACCCGTAACCCCCGAGCTGGGCGACGGTAGCGAAGAGTCACCATACACATGCGCGCAGGTTATTGCGATGAATCCGTCATCCACCACCGAGGCAGTCCAGTCAGGCGTGTGGACCACCGGTTATATCGTAGGTTACTATCAAGACTATGCCGCTCACTTTGAGGCCGGAGGCACACAGCGCGCCAACATCCTCATCAGCGACGATCCCTCCACTCAATCTACCGCCAACTGTGTATGCATACAGCTCGTGGCACAGACCGACACCCGCACAGCCCTCAACCTCGTTGACAATCCGGGCATGTTGGGATCGCAGGTTCAGGTATTCGGCGACGTCATGAAGTATAATACCCTCCCCGGTATCAAGAATACAAGTAATTACAAGATCAACGGACAGGGGCCCGTGACTCCGCCCGTGAGCGGCAACACCGTCAAACTGCTTGACCCGACCAGCGCCGACGGCATAACCAACTGGACATTCGACAACGTGACCGTGCCTTCAGCTCTGAGCTATGACATCTGGCAGTGGAAAGAATACAGCTCTGCCTACTATCTCAATGCATCAGCCTTCGCCAACGGCACCAACTATGACTCGGAAGCATGGGCGATCTCACCCATTATTGACCTCACATCGGCCACCGCCGTGAGCGCGGCATTTGACCACGCGGCCAAATTCCAGACCACCTGCACCACACTTTGCGGATTCGCAGTGCGCGAGGAAGGATCATCAATATGGCACATGCTGACTATCCCCACATGGCCCGCCGCCGGCGCGTGGACTTTCACCAATTCAGGAGCGATAGACCTCACCGCCTACATCGGCAAGAAAGTGCAGGTTGGTTTCAAATACGCCTCAAGCACAGCAGGCGCCGACACATGGGAAATACGCGATCTGGTGTTCACCTACGAAGGCAACCTCACAGTAGGTGGAGCAGGCACAGTTACTCCCCCCACTCCTCCCACACCCTCGACCCAGTACAAGGGAGACTTCGACTCGTTCAATGACGGTACTCCTAAATCAACCTACGGCACCTACACCAATGCCACCGGCTGGACTGCGGTGAACGCCAACATCTTGAGCGGCCTCGCAGCAGGAGGGACCGAACAGACTCCCCGTTTCGCCTTTATCGGCGGAGAGTCAACCATTGCAGTATGTCTCAACGGTAAGGCCGGCTCAGCAGGTGAACTCACCTCTCCCACACTCACCGGCGGATGTACAAAACTCACGTTCAAATACGGCTTCCCTTACGCCGACAAGCAGTGCTCGTTCACAATCCAGTTTATCCAGAACGGCAGCGTAGTATCCGAGAGAACCGTATCACTCACAAGTTTTGAACAGAAGACTGCCTATGATTACTCGCTCGACGTAAACATCAGCGGCGACTTCCAGATCAAGATTGTCAACGACTGCCTCTCGGCCAATACCAAAAACAGCGACCGCGTGGCCATCTGGAACCTCACCTGGGAATAAAAACTTCCAAGGTAACATATACACATCCGGCAGAGCCGTTCCCCGATGGGAATGGCTCTGCTTGTTTATACAACTGATTAACTGCATTTATATGACCTTTTGTGTTTTTTTGCCAAAAATGAGCCCATATCCAGTAAAAATAATACAATATCTAAACATTTAGTTGCTTTTTTCTTATCTTTCTATTGCATTTTGATATATTTTTTGTACCTTTGCCGCATAGATAAAACTTCAATATTTGCAACAAAGCATCAATTAATGACAACTATTCTCTCCGGCACGACCCTCTCATCCATCAAGGCATGTAAACACACCTTGCCGGAGATTTTTGCTATTACCCCCCCCTACAACACAAGGCACTGATAATCAGCAATCTAATTTAAGAGACTATTGTCTTAGGGGCACGAGTTTTTTGGGCAAAGAACTTTGTGCCAATGATCTTTTGCGCACTTAACTGAATAATAACCTATACGGAATGTCACATCATAAACACACCAAGCCCGTGACGCTTGCCGCCGTCACAATACTGGCACTCACCGCCGGAGCTCAGACGGTAAGCATCAAGAGCAACCTGCTATACGACGCAGCCTTGAGCCCGAACCTGGGAATTGAAGTGGGAGTAGCGCCCAAATGGTCGATTGATCTTTCAGGCAATTTCAACAACTGGAACGTAAGCGGTCATCAATGGAAACATTGGTTCATACAACCTGAGGCCCGATATTGGCTGTGCGAACGCTTCGGAGGGCACTTCCTGGCCGCACACGCCATCGCCGGCGAGTATAACTTTGGCAATCTCGACAACTCATTCAAAATGTTAGGCAGCGATTTCTCGGGCCTGAGCGACAAACGCTACCAAGGCTGGAGCGCAGGGCTCGGAATCGGCTACGGCTACACATGGATGCTTTCAAAGCATTGGAGCATAGAAGCCGAGATTGCCGTGGGATGGATATATACACGCTACGACGTCTATCCTTGCGCCACCTGTGGCACTAAGCTTGAGAGCAACCGCGCCCACAACTACGTAGGCCCCACCAAGGCCGCAGTGAACCTTATTTACGTATTCTAAAATCAGGAAACCGCTATGCAAATCAATAAATACATTTTAGCAGCTGCAGCAGCCATGGGAATCACAGCCGCAGCCGCCGCACACGAAATGTCGTCGCTGGCCATTTCTGATCTCACTGTGAGTGTGCAGGACAATGCGTTGGTTTCACTCAAGATGGACATCAATCCCGCTCAGTATAACTTCGGGCGCAACCGCGAGCTCACACTACAGCCCGTGATCTACAACGCCGACTCCACATCCAGCGCCACCTTGCCTCCCATAGTGATCGCCGGCCACGACCGATACTTGAGATACGTGCGGGAACCCGGGAAGCTTCCTCATGGTGCGATACTTCTGCGAGCCGGCCGCGACAAAACCATAACCTACAGCGCAGCCACTGAGTTCCAGCCTTGGATGCAGGTATCAACCATAGCCATGGACGCGCATGAATACGGATGCTGCGGAGCTCCCGAGCGTAATACTTCCACTCCGGCCGCCATGATAGACATGCGCCCTCACGAATTCATCGCGCCTGACTTCATTGCCGAAGCACCGCCCGTGGCCGACTCAAAAACGATAGAGCTTCACGGCTCGGCGTTCATTGATTTCCGCGTAAACCGCACAGAAATAGACCCTGTCTACCGCAAAAACCCTACCGAGCTTGCAAAGATTCTCGCCACAATAAATGTAGTGCGCGAAAATCCTGACGCCACCATCACCGACATTACCATCAAGGGTTATGCATCGCCCGAAGGCCCTTACAACAATAACATACGCCTCTCCAAAGGCCGTACAGTGGCTCTAAAGGACTACGTTATGTCACAATACGATTTCCCAGCATCAATCTTCCACACCGACAACGAACCTGAAGACTGGGCCGGATTCCGCGACTCCATGCTCATATCAATATTACCCAACCGTGCCGGAATCATCGAACTCATCGACAGCGACCTCGCACCCGATGCCAAAGACGCCGCTATAAAGCGCAAATTCCCCTCCGATTACAAATACATACTCGAATACATCTATCCGGCGCTACGTCACTCCGATTACACAGTACGTTACACAATACGTGAATACACCGACATCGATGAGATCCGCCGCGTGATGCGTGAACGCCCCGGCAATCTGAGCCTGCGGGAATTCCATCTGCTCGCATCTTCATATACCCCCGGCAGCGATGAATATAATGAAGTGTTCGATGTGGCCGTACGCTGCTTCCCCGACGACTCCACCAGTAACATCAATGCCGCAGCCGTGGCAATCAATAAAGAAGATCCTGAAGCAGCAGCCAGATTCCTGAGCCGTGTGCCCGGCTCCCCGGCCGTAGACTATCTGAACGGCATCATACTTGCGCGCCAAGGCAATTTTGCCGCAGCTCGCCCTCTGTTACAGACGGCAGCAACCAAAGGAGTGCCTCAGGCAGCAACAGCTCTTGACAACCTCTCTGAGGTAGAGGAAGTGTCACAAAACAATATAACATACCTCAATGACAACACGCCCAAGACATTCACACGATAATTTACAAAACAAAAATAACCAATCTATTTAATTATTATGAAATTATTCAACAAACTCCTCGCAGCGGCCCTCGTTCTGGGCATGACTGCCTGCTCGAGCGATGAACCGACCAACAACGGTGGCGGCTCTAACGAGAACCAAGATGCGTTCTACTCATCGGTTAAATTCCGTTTCCGCTCCTCCGCCCGTTCAAGCGAAAAAGATGGCGAAGAAATCGGACAGGACTACGAAAACAAAGTCGGATCTATCCTTGTGGTAATGACAACCAAAGAAGAAGGCTCAACCGACTACAAGTTCCTCACCTACGCCCTTAATGATGCTCCCATCTCGCAGACTCCCGCCACCAACGCCGAGGCAACCTACACAATCACCTTCGACAACCGCGAGGCTCTGCTCAACCAGGCTGAACATGTTGTAAACCTCTTCGCATTCTGCAACCCCACAGAAGAACTCCGCAACAAGATCACCAACCTCAACGTCGGTGACCTATTTACCGACGCTATATTCGAAGGCTCCGATCCCTCCATAACATGGCAGAAAAACGGATTCCTCATGAGCAGCGTTGAGGTACTTGAGAAAACCCTCCCCACCGAGACCACGCTGCGCAGCTACGACTCCCCCGCCAATCCCTATAAACTCGGTACCATTGAAGTAATCCGCACCATGAGCCGCTTCGACTTCCGCGACGCCTCGAAGAACGGTGACCTCTCATATGACATCACCAACACCGAGACCAACGACGTACAGGGCACCGTAACACTTACCCGTGTAGCTATGACCAACATGGCCGATAAGTTCTACTACCTGCCCCGCACCAAAGCCGACGCATCAAGCCCCAGCACCCTCTGCCCCACCTTCGACGGCATGGAAGACGGCTTTGTAATCTCGCCCGACAACCGTAGCTATACCCAGAACCTGCCCTCAGTAATCGATCCCCTCAATTCCGGCGACAACGACCTGCAGTGGGCTAACCTCGCAGACATCATCGGCGGCACAGAAGACAATGACGAAGGCTGGCCAAACAACCAGGGCGAAGACTTCAACAAAGAAGGCTACTACATCTGGCGCTATACTACCGAAAACACTTTCGGACCCGGCGCTGAACCTGCAACCGACAACACCACCGGCTACATCTTCGAGGCCAAGATCACAATCAACAGTGACAAGCTCAAAGAAGGTGACATCATGTATCTCTACGGCCAGACACTTTACCCCAACGCAGAAGCCATGGCTGCCGTGATTGAAGAAACTCCCGTATCAACCCTTGCCACCGCATTCCACGCATGCTTCACCAAGGAAGCAGACGGCACCTTCACCCCCGCGGCCGATGACGTGCTCAAAGCCAACGGATTCACAATCTACCGCCCCAATGCTGCCGGTGACTACCTCTGCTACTATTTCGCATTCAACCGTCACAACGACAACAATGACCTCGCCACCACCGGTGACATGGAATTTGCAACCGTGCGTAACAACGTATACAAACTTTCAGTGAAGAACATCACAAAATTCGGCACATTCGAACCCGGCACTGTGATCGAAGACTGGAACGTATACTTCGATCTTGACGTAGCTGTACGCCCCTGGGTTGTACGCGTAAATTCACTCGAATTCTAATAATACTTCACACACACTTCAGAGCGGGCGGCCGGCAGGCCTCATACCCGCAGGCGCCCGCTCTCTTATTTTTCACCCAACACCTTAAGCTCCACGGCGGAGCACCTGTATACAATGTTTACAAAACAATTCATTTCAAGGCAAGCAGCCGCTATTGCTGTGGCTATGAGCGCAGCGGCAGCAATGTCGTCATGCGGTAGCGTCTTTGACGAGCTCGACCCATGCCCTGCGGGTGTGGAGATGCGGTTTGTCTACGACTACAACCTTGAGGGAGCAAATGCGTTCCCCTCCCAGGTGGATTGTTTGACTCTCCACATTTACAATGACCGGGGAATCCTCGTCTCCACCATAACTGAAAACTCAGAAGCGATGCTTGGCGATGAATCATGGCGCCTGACGCTTGACCTCGCTCCCGGATCCTACCACGCCGTTGCATATGGCGGCCTCAGCTGTGACAAAGCATCATTCGAGCACACATCAACACCTGCCGCAGGCTCATCACATTACACCGACATCGCGATGAGCCTCAAAAAAGATCATGTCGGCACACGCCTGCACGATCACTTCCACGGCGCACTTGACTTCACAATAGACCCTGCGGCTCTTACATATACAGCCGTCACAATGAAGATGACCAAGACCACCAATCACCTGCGCCTTCTGCTTCAGCAACTCAACGGCGAGCCGGTGGATGGCAACGACTTTGAGTTCTACATTACCGATGACCATACCGAGCTTGATCACAACAACACTCCCGTGACAGGCCACCCGATAAAATACAACGCCTGGACAAAAGGCAGCATATCTACACAGGATATTGACTATCCTGAACTTGATTCCCGCTCCAATGTAACAGTAGAGACAGGCATTGGCGGTAACATAACCATTGGATACGGTGAAATTTCGACATCGCGCCTTCACCTGTCAACACGCCCACGCCTTATTGTCTATAGCAAGCAGGCCGCCCAAGATATCATAGACATACCGCTAAACACGTATTTGCTCATGGGAAAAAGCGATGCCTACAACTACAGTAATCAGGAATACCTTGACCGCTGCAGCAATTGGAATCTCACATTCTTCCTTGACAATAACAACCTGTGGGTTGATACCAAAATTATCATCAACGGCTGGGTTGTTCGCGTAAACGACATCCAAGATTTATAATTTACTCCTCCTTTAACAAGCAGCCACGAAAATGACATTCAAGACATTGATCCGTCAACTCTCCATCGTGACCGCCGTCATCGCATCAATGACGGCAGCCACCGGCTGCTCGCACGATGACCTTGACATAATTGATAAGGGTAATGCACAGACAGCAGTGCTCACCCTGCGCATAAACCTCAATAACCCCGACATGGCGTCCGTGGCACACTCACGCGCCACCGGCGACGAATATGAACCCGACAAACTTCCCGCATCAAACGGCGAAAAGATGCACACAGTGCGTATCATAATCGCCGATGCAGACGGATTTGTGGAGCATAATACGCTGTGGGATCTGTCCACCGCTCCCGACATCGTTGCCACAGGGCAGGATTTCGAGGTAAAATCCAACGAGCTGAAGACCATAATTCTTATCGCCAACGAAGACGGCACAATGGTGAATGACCCAGTCACGGGCAATGCAATATCAGCCGGCACATATTTCCGCACATTCGATGCGTCCATAGGCGTGAGGATCAACGAATCAGAATTAGAATCACTGATCTTTACCGCCGCCGACAACGCTGATCAGGCAACGAATACCACCCTGCGCCTCCCTCTGACGATGAGTGCCATACACCACTACTTCATAGGTAACGACAGCGAGCACTACAATGCCACATTCACAATACACCGGGCCGCGGTAAAATACACCTACCGTATAAAAAACAATGATTCAAAGCCACATACGGTGACATCGATTGGCATCAACAATGTAGCCTCACGGCAATACTTCTTTCCCCAGGCAACATTCACCGATGACACCCAGATGTTCTGGGACAGCTACAATACCCCCGATACATCAGGCAAAGAAGTATTCTTCGATACAGCCACGGAGCTTGCTCCCGGAGACGAAACTGAACTCGGCCCGTTCTACCTACCCGAAGGTCATGTAACAACTGCCGGAAACGAATACGCCACGGCATTCGTCTTCGATGACGTGTCTACAGGTTGGAATATAATCAACTGGTCGACACCGCAGACACCGTCGCAGACGGCACCGATGAATGACCTGCCACGCAACACTCATGTGATCGTGAACGTGAATCTACGCACATCTGACATCACCATCAACTACACAGTGTGCCCCTGGGTAACAAACAATATAATCATTCCGCCCTTTAATTAGCAATGACAGCAACATCTCTCTATATATTTGACGGTCGCTTCAAAGCATTACTTATGGCCGTGGCAGCTATAGTTGCCATGGTGACGGGTGCGGGCTGTACAGACGAGCTCGATGTGCCGGTCAAAAGTGAATGTCAAGAAGGACTTCCGGCCGAGATCACTTTATCCATATCATTACCGGAAGCGCCGGTGATGTCACGCGGTGACATGCAGGCCGGCCTTGACCAAAAGGTAAACACTCTATGGGTCGCGGTATACAACGCCAATACCGGAGCACGAACCGGCGTGATGGAATTCACTGACCTCAACGAAAGCCTCAACCACAACTACCGGTCCATAAGCCTTGAGGCCCTCTCAGGTCGCAGCTATATAGTAGCCGTAGCCAATTACAATTACCGTTACGCATCAGTCGATGACTCCGGCAAACTTATAGCAATGAGCGAGGCCCTTGAACAGGCCGACACCTGGAATGAATTCACCTCAATTTCGGCAGCGTTCAACACATCAGGCACCATCAATACAGAAGCACCTCTCAACGCCCTTGTCATGAGCGGGTTCTATACCGAAGACAGCCACACCGACGGAAGCCTTCCGCAGATGTCAGCTGTTAACATATACCCGGGCAACGGAGCACTGAAGGGTGCCATACATCTGCGCCGACTCATCTCGCAAGTAAAATTCAACATCACCATCAACAGCAAGAACATAAACTCGTGTGCCGTTGAGTCATGGCAGGTGATTAACATGCCTGCACATTCATGGCTGCACGAGCGGACCGCAGAGCAACAACCCGAGAACGCCCCCGACGCCCGCACAGCTGCTGACAACCGTTTCCTCAACAGCACGCGATCAACCGAAATCACACGCAACGCCAACTCTTTCACTTTTGACTTCTGGCAACTTGAAAACAAGCGCTCCGGACTTGAACCCGGCCCTGCATACAATAACACCAACGCATACTCATACCGAGAACTTGAATACAAGAATCCCGACGGCTCAAACAGCGACCGATATGTGTCGCTTATTGATAACATAAACAGCTCCGACTACAATAACTTCGCCACATACGTGCGCTTTCATGTCACCCTTGATATGAAAGTGGACGAAAACGGAGATGACATAAGCGACAGCGGGCTTGCAAGCCGTACTGTTGAGACTGATTATGTTGTGCACCTCGGATATGTGGAGGGTTATGACAATCTCACAAAAGCACGTGACTTCAACTGCCGCCGCAACGCCAGATATATCTACAATGTCACCATAAACAATGTTAACGACCTGGTTGTCGAGGCCCGCAATGAGAACGGCCAGAACTCGGAGACAAACCCGGCGGTAGAAGGATTTGTCTCTGATATAACCGACTCATTCTTCGAGGTTGACGCCCACTATGCACAGACAAACATATACCTGACAGCAAGCGAGATCGCAAACTTCGAATACTTATTCTCGGTGCCCGCCCTCGACGGTTCCAACCGATACATAAACTCAATGAATCCGGCATCGGTACCGGCTACAGGATCTTCCGACTACAAATACATCTCGTGGATCGAACTCCGCCCTACAACCAGTCAAAATGTTTTCGCCACATATAAACCCCGCACAGGCGTCAACGCCGACGGCCGGACATACACTCTTGATCAGGTGAAAGGAAATTTGAGTGCCGGGTGGTATACGATGTTTGTAAATGAGAACACCTATGAAGAGGATGCATACGCCTACGGCAACGAGACCGGCTCAAAAGCATGGCACGACTATGTGAACCGCCCTGAACGACGTGTATGGCTAAATGTCGCCGCATATACATCAGCCGACGGCAACAGCATTCATTACACCTCCAAGTACGCCCTCTCGCAGAAATCTATTCAAACCTATTACGTGTCATCATCAGCCTCGGGGCTTGGGGTAGAGCACATCAATGAATCAATGGGTCTGAATCTGCGCAACAACTACAATCCGGGCGGCAACGGCAACACCGCATCGGGGCGCTTCAATGCGGCATATTACCTTGCAGGCAATACAAAATGGAGCGAAAATGCGTCCTTGACATGGCGCGACGACCGATATAACTGGAGTTCATTCCTGACCCTAACATCCCCTCAGAATGTCAACGCAGTAAATAATCAGAACAATGTGCGCGCCGCCCGCACCGAAGCCCTCCCGGCCATCATCACCATCAGCGGCACCGCATCAAGCTATGATCCCGACCAGACACGTTCCCCGAAATTCATCGAGGCAATCACAGCATGCCTCAACCGCAACCGGGATCTTGACGGTGACGGAAAGATCGATGCCAACGAATTACGTTGGTTCGTGCCTACACGTGCGCAATATGTGCGTGTGATTTTGGGACGGCGTTCTCTCGAGACTCCTATCGTGAATGTGGAGAATCTTACAAAACTGCAGTACACACGCAATGACTACAATTCGTCACTAATGCTCTACACTTCCGACGGACGCCAAATATGGGCTATGGAAGGAACATCTGACTCAAAATGGATGGAATGGGGAGGCGGCGCACCCTGGCATGTGCGTTGCGTGCGCAATCTGGGCGGTAATATGACTGTAATAAACGAATCCAATGTAACAGAACCTGCCTTCAAACTACGCGAAGGTACAAATATCATTGATCTCAGCCACTACGACGCAAATTCAATCCGCACCGAGCCATATTACTCGGTAAATGCCCCCATGCCACCCCATCATATCTTCGACCAACGATACAACCGCTGTTACAAGGCATTTGAATTCGCTGATGCAGAATATGACTTGCTTTATTATGATCTTGACGGATTTATACCCGGCACCACAGAATGGGGTGAATATCTGCTCGGTCACAATCCATGTGCATCGCTTAAAGAAAAGACAGGGAAAGACGGTTGGCGGATTCCAAACCAAAAAGAACTTACAATCATGGGTATCTTAGGGAAATCGCCCCGCTCAACAGCAGCGACCTACGCACGGTCCTGCACATTCTCCTACTTCGACCGCGAATCATACACACCGGGGAATAACCCGAAGGATCCGGATGGCACAATCAGCGAGGTCTTCCGTTGGATCATGAAAGTGACATCAAACAGCGATGACGTAAAAGCGACACAGGGAGATGACGGCGGATACTTCGTTCTGCGCTGTGTCCGGGATTATGTAGAATGAGAACGAGAGAATTCATACATTCGCTACTGGCAGCCATGGCACTGGCCATGACTGTCACCGCATGTGTCCACAAGGCTGAGTCAACTGACAGGGCTTTTATCGCAAGACCGACTGAGGTGGAGATGCCCGATATTCCGGAATCACTTTCAACCCCCCGGGAACGCGCCGATTACCTCGCATTGCATTTTTGGGATAAGCTCGACTTCAACGACACCTCCCTTAGCCTCGACACCGCTTTCATGGAGCAGAGTTTCAGTAACTTTATCTCCGTGCTGCCATTATGCTCACCGGATGCACTCTCAGGCAGCGTGAACAAACTGCTCGACAATGCCTACAACGCTCCGGATGGAATATACGATAACATCCAATCGCTTGCCACCCACTACCTGTGGGAGGCCGAAAGCCCGTTTATCTCGGAAGAGCTTTACTTATACTTCATAAATCATGCGATTGCCATTAAGCCTGATGGCGATCCGACCGCTGAGGGACGGCGTGAGATCATCCTCAAGAACCACCCGGGACAGAAAGCTCCGGATTTCACTGTCTACAGCCGCGACGGCCGCGTTGTAAAACTGTCTTCATCTGAAGGTGCATCTACAATACTTATGTTTTATGAGCCGGACTGCGAAAAATGCAACGCCTCGATTGAGATGATGCGTAACGCACCATCTGTAGAGATGGCTATTGCTTCAGGTCGCCTCAGATTACTGCTCGTTTACGATGGCGACGATTACGACCATTGGTCTGAACATGCATCAACCCTGCCGGCTTCCTGGGAGGTTACAATTGACCGTGACGGCATAATTGACCGCGATGACCTATATATAATACGCGCCACACCTTCATTCTATCTTATATCAGCCGACGGCACTATTGTCCTCAAAGACGCCCCGTTGTCTCAGATAGCTCATGCGATAGGTATTTGACCGATAGTCAGCATAAAACAAAAACAGCGGGCCGGTGGTTATGATCAGCACCGGCCCGCTGTGGTTCAGAACAGTCTGACAATCGTCACACTGTCATGATTTCTTTTTCCTTGGCAATGTAAAGATCATCGATTTTCTTCAGATACTTGTCATGCATCTTTTGGGCGGAAGCCTCGGCGTCCTTCTCAACATCCTCGGGCATACCCTGCTTTATAGCCTTCTTCAGTCCATCAATGGCATCGCGACGGGCATTACGCACTGAAATCTTAGCCTGTTCGGCCTCAGCCTTCGACTGTTTTACAAGCGACTTGCGACGCTCCTCTGTAAGCGGGGGAATGCTCAGGCGTATAACCTCACCATTATTTTCAGGGGTGATGCCAAGCTCAGAGTTGATGATTGCTTTCTCAACCTCCTTGAACATCGACTTCTCCCAAGGAGTGATGACGATGGTGCGGGCATCAGGCACCGAAATATTGGCCACATTGCTCAGGGGAGACATGCTGCCGTAATAATTGACACGTATAGCATCAAGAATCTTGGGATTGGCCTTGCCGGCACGGATGTGCGACAGCGTTTCATCAAGGAAAGCGACAGCCATTTCCATTTTTTCCTCGGCCGGGCCGAGATACGTTTTGGGGTCGGTCATGATATTATAATTATACTGTTACTAATGTTCCGATTTTATCACCGGCAAGCACCTTGGCGAGGTTTCCCGGAGTATCCATGTCAAATACGATGATAGGCATGCCATTCTCCTTGCACAAGGCTGTAGCAGTGAGATCCATCACCTTAAGTCCGCGGTTATACACCTCATCATAGGTTATCACATCAAACTTTGTAGCCTGCGGATCCTTTTCAGGATCGGCGGTATATATGCCATCTACACGTGTACCCTTCAGCATCACACCTGCCTCCACTTCTACGGCACGCAGCGCTGAGCCTGTGTCAGTTGTAAAGAACGGATTCCCTGTACCTCCGGCAATTATAGCCACCTCGTTACGTTCAAGAGCCTCGATAGCCTTCCACTTGCTGTACTGCTCGCCCACAGGAAACATGTTGATAGCGGTGAACACACGTGCTGCCTGACCTATTCCACGAAGAGCCGAGCATAGCGCCAATGAGTTTATTACGGTAGCAAGCATGCCCATCTGGTCTCCCATCACGCGGTCAAAGCCACGCGAAGCTCCACTCAGGCCACGGAAAATATTTCCGCCACCTATGACAATGGCAACCTGCACCCCGGCCCCTACCGCCTCCTGAATCTGTGAGGCATAAGCGTTCAAACGCTCAGTGTCAATACCGTAGCCCTGGGTTCCCATCAGCGACTCTCCGCTAAGTTTCAATAATACTCGTGAATATTTTGTGCGCATATACGTTAGTGTTTTTATCATTAAAACACAAAATTAGCACAAAAAAGCGAATTTTCACGCTTACTTTGCCTTTTTTTCTTCTTTTCCGATTTTTTTATTTATTTTTTTGCCATTTTAGTGTAAAAAGTGTACTTTTGCAGCGATTTTTATACTACTATATCACTTACATTAGTTATTAAAACCATGAAACAAATGCGTAATGCGCTGTTTGGCATAGCCTTGGCCGCAACGGCCATCCCTATGTCGGCATCCACATTCATCGGCGACCGCGGTGACTTCCGCGACGAAACGATTTACTTCGCGATGACCACCCGATTCTATGATGGAGATATCACCAACAACACGTATTGTTGGGACGGTATCAACAACATCAACGATCCTGAATGGCGAGGCGATTTCAAAGGTCTGATCGAAAAGCTTGACTACATCAAAGCCCTCGGTTTCACCGCCGTATGGATCACTCCTGTGGTTGAAAATGCATCTGGTCTTGACTACCACGGCTATCATGCTATCAACTTCAACAAGGTAGATCCCCGCTACGAAAGTGATGACTGCAAGTTTCAGGATCTTATTGACGCCGCCCACGCCCGCGGCATGAAAATCATCCTTGACATAGTGCTTCAACACACCGGAAACTTCGGCGAAGAAAATCTTTGCCCTATGTTTACCAAGGATTACACCAAGAACCTGAGCAACATCAATACATCACTGCTCCTTCACCCCGACACCAAACTTCCCTCAAACTACTTCTCGCTACCCGCCGGCAGCCAATATGCATCACGCCTGGCTCTGATGAAGAATACCGACGGACAAAACCACGACTCGCACAACTACTGGCACCACGTAGGTCAGAATTGGGATTGGGATGATGCCTCACGCTGGTGGGGACAGATAGCCGGTGACTGTGTTGACCTCAATACAGAACACCCCACAGTATACAATTACCTCATTGACTGCTACTCTAAATTCATAGCAATGGGTGTCGACGGATTCCGAATTGACACCGGCGGACACGTCTCACGTCTTACGTTCAACAAAGCATTCGTTCCCGGCCTTATGGCAGCGGCCGAGAAATACAAAGACCGCCGTGGAGGCTCGCCATTCTTCATGTATACAGAAGTTTGCGCCCGCGCCGAGGAAGTAATATACCGCGGCCAGAACTATAACTGCTCGCCATGCTTCTACACATGGAAAGAAGAAAAAGACTACGCCTGGGACACCGATCCCTCATCATGGGACAGCCAGGTGATTATGGAAGGTGAATTCGGCACACACACCAATGCCAAGTCAGTCCTTGCCCAGGCCCAAGACTATACCGGACACACCTCCATGCCTCGCTCGAAGAACGCCTTTCTCGACGGCAACGCATACCATACTGAAGACTACTCAATGTATTCAGGCCTCAATGTAATTGACTTCCCCATGCACTGGCGCTTCAGAGACGCCCAAAACGCTTTCGGCGTGCGCTCTGACGATGACCTTTATAATGATGCCCGCTGGAATGTGGTATATGTAGACTCACATGACTACGGCCCCAACGGCAACGACCGTTGCCGCTTCAGCTGGGGGCAGGAAGCTTGGGCCGAGAACCTTTCTCTAATGTTCTCATGGCGAGGCATACCATGCCTGTATTATGGCTCCGAAATAGAATTCCAGGCCGGAAAAACCATTGACGAGGGTGCCAACCTTGCACTCAAAAACAGCGGTCGCGCTTATTTCGGCGGCTACATCGAGGGCTCGGTTGACGTGACCGACTTCGCAACCTATACCAACGCCACCGGCAATATGGCCGCGACCCTGTCACATCCCCTCGCATTGCACAT
Source organism: Odoribacter sp. (assembly GCA_023663145.1). Lineage (GTDB taxonomy): Bacteria > Bacteroidota > Bacteroidia > Bacteroidales > Muribaculaceae > CAG-873. The sequence continues at coordinate 15,816 of JAMPHZ010000019.1, read as the reverse complement.
CCAGCGCCTCAACATGATCCGCGCCGCCGTGCCTGCCCTGCGCAAAGGCCAGTATTCGACCGAAGGTTGCTCAGGCACCATGGCATTCAAGCGCCGTTATACCGATGCCACCACTGACTCTTATGCCCTTGTGGCTATCAGCGGAAACGCTTCATTCACAGGTGTGCTCAACGGCACATACACCGACGTGATCACAGGTGACGTAAAAACAGTGACCAACGGTTCTCTCAGCGTTACCTGCTCAGGAAAAGGCAATATGCGCATATATGTCCTCTCTACTGATAAAACTCCGGCGCCCGGCAAGATCGGTTCTGACGGCAAGTATCTCTACTCATCATCACCCGTCATTGTGCCTCAGGCCGGATATGACGGAAATGAGGAGCCTGAAGAGACTGTTACACAGCGTGATTCCTCAGGACCCGTTATCATAGAACCCGATGAACCCGAAAACCCCATCGCACCTTCGATGAATAAAGGCGAGCAGGCCGTATTCTTTGAGGCTACAAACGGATGGAATAATGTCAACGCATGGATATGGAGCTCGGCAACAAACTTCACAGGAGGCAACTGGCCAGGACAGTCACTTACATATCTTGGAAACAAGGTATGGAAATGGAGCTACACCGGCACCGGCAAGGTACAGGGCATGCTTATTTTCAATAACGGCAATGACCAGACTTCAAAAGACGGTTGGGCATATGTCAACGGCGGCTACTATAATGCCTCTGGATATGTAAAGACTATCGAAGGAGCCGGTGAGATCGAAGGCGGTGATGATCCAATCGAGGCAAACACTGTATTCACAGCTTATTTCGACAACAGTGCATCTTCTTGGAACACACCCACTGTATGGGCATGGGACAGCGCACACGATTCCAAAAATTATTCAGGCGGTAACTGGCCCGGACAAGGAATCGCACTTGACCCTGTAAGCGGATACTTCAAATTCACCTGTACCGTCACCGACGCCAATCCCATCATGAAGATTATCTTCAGCAACAACGGCTCCGGCCAGACAGCTGACCTTGACTTCTTCAACAACGGCATATACAACGCCCAGGGATTTACCGGCAAATATTATGCCGACGGTATCGACCAAGCCATAATTGTAAATAATTTGAAGGTTTATACACGCAACGGCAGCCTCATTATCGAGACTCCCGACGCCTGCACAACCTCGATCGTGCGCATTGATGGCGTTTCATTCCCCGTTGATCTACACGTAGGCATAAACACCATCGAGCTGCCTCGCGGATTCTACATCGTCAACGGCACAAAGATTGTTCTCTAAACAATTACAATAACATTTACTACGGGGAGGCCTCACTTGCGGCTTCCCCGTTTTTTTGCCAATGCGCCTGCAAGCTTCTCTGGGGTGAGCACCGTACGACGGTCACTGAGCCGCACAGCGTTCAGTTCTGCCGCAGTCAAGACGCGGACTCCCTTGAGCTGCGGATAAAGCAATGAATTGATATTATTTGCCATTTTTTTCAAGATAAGGCGATAATCTGTTAAGCGTAAGCAATCCTATTGCATATATAGCGACAAGCACAAAGAATCCCCCTCCGAGGGGAAAAACTCCGTGCAGCCATCCTCCGCCAAGATAACATAAAAACAATGCCCACAGCGTAGCCTGCACACTCACACATAATGTGCACCACTTCTTGATCACAAATTTCTGATAACTGATGCTCCACAAAGTGAAAGGGAGGCAGCATACATTAATCGCAGCAAGCCACGGCAATACCGTCGGCACAGCGAGCATCGTAAGCAGAGATACAGAAAAATATGTAAATCCAACCTCGCTCCAACTGAAGATGCCAAAAAATGTAGAAGCCTTTGTCGCCAATACATCATCACAACCACCCCGCTGCAATACACCGCACACCGCATCTGCGGCAACACTATGCACTTTCAGCATCTTGCCCATCAACAGATAACAGAAATATAGTCCGATGATATTGAACACTATGAGCAATAACGTAGACACCTCACGATACAGACCATTGGATATAAACCAATAAACTGCCACGAACGCTACCGCAGCCATAAGTGCAACCCGCTTTGCATAAGTAAATAAAATGGCACGCCGGTGAGCTGCGTAATCTGGCTCGCATGATTCAGAAGTGGAATGCGCCACAAGCACCTTCCCGGAATAGGCTTGAGAAAAGGCTTCGAACGACATCTGTTCCAACTTGCCCTGCGACAGATATTCAACCTTATCATTATCAATTGAAATCACTATCACCAACCCGGCAGGTGTAGCGGCAAGAAACGGCACCGGCAATGACGCAAGCACAGCCGGTGTCTCCAGTTCCAGACCCTGATTATCCACATTATATTGCTGTAGCAACTTACTCAGTCCAAAAAGAGTTCTGAACGGCATCGAATCGAAAGCCTTGTCGCTATAATCAATCGTATGTGGCACCTTAAGCGCCTTAAGAAAATCAGAGAAGATGGTCATCGTGTGGTCATAGGAACGATTCTACTTTTCCAAGAAGTACATCTGCTTCAATCTCTCCACTGTGACGCCAAGCAGGATTTCCGTTGACATATACGATAAATGTGGGAACTGATTGAACTCCCGCCTCATCAGCGGCATCCTCATTTTTATCTATGTCAAGTTGATAAACCGGCACACGGCCATCAAGCAGTTCGCTAACCTGGTCAACCACCGGAGCCATTGCCTTGCAATGGGGACACCAGGTGGCAAAAAATTCAACAAGCACCACAGGCGCTTCCTTAGTAATTGATGTATAGTCCATAATCATTGAAATTTAGTAAAAATAGAACAATGACTCCTTTGAAATGTTGAGGAATAGCCTACTTATTGCCGATGTATAAACCTCTTTTAATAATTCTTAACCGAACAAAAAGCCAATTTTACGAAATTATTGGTCCTTTTTACCACTGTTGTTGCAGATTTTTTTGGTAACTTTGCAGCGCCAAAAGATAGGTACATAACAGACGTGTAAATAATAAAGCAACAATAATAGAAAGAGAAATGAATTTTAAAAATCTGTCCCTCACCACCTTGCTCGTAAGCGCAACCATCATGGGAGCATCGTTAAGCTCATGCTCCAAGAAGCAGGAAACAGCCGGACAAGCCCCCGCACCATCACTTAAAGTGCTCACAGTTGATGAGAGTTCCTCAACACTTTACAAAAGCCTTCCCGCAACAATCAAAGGCAAAACAGATGTTGACATACGCCCCCTCGTATCAGGCAACATCACCAACGTTCACGTCGAAGAAGGTCAGTTCGTGAGAAAAGGCCAACCCCTTTTCACTCTTGACCAGGTTTCATATCAAGCCGCTGTTGATCAAGCACAGGCTTCTGTCAACGCTGCTGCCACAGCTGTAGCGACCGCCCAAATTAACGCCGACAACCAGAAAGCCCTTTATGACCGCAACATCATAAGCCAGAATGCATGGCAGGTAGCCGACAACCAGCTGCAGCAGGCCAAAGCTCAGCTCAAGCAGTCACAAGCAGCCCTGACATCGGCACGCAATCAACTTTCATACACCATTGTGAAAGCTCCTTCCGACGGGTTTGTAGGAACAATACCTTTCCGCGAAGGCGCACTCGCATCGCCCTCAATGGCTGTGCCCCTCACTACCGTGAGCGATAATTCTGAAATCTACGCCTACATCGCCCTCAATCAGGATGACATGCTTGAAATGACCGATGCCGGCACAAAAAATCTGAATTCCGCACTCAGCCAGATTCCGGCAGTCAATCTAATCCTGTCAAATGGCGAAAAATATCCGTTCGAAGGTAAAATATCAACCATATCAGGAGTTGTTGACAATTCTACCGGCGCTGCATCGGTGCGTGTGCTTTTCCCTAACCCTTCAGGCATGCTGCGCAGCGGCTATACCGGTCAGGTTCAGATACCTGTCAACGCTGAAAATTCAATCCTCATACCACAGAAGGCCACCTACGAAATGCAGGACCTACGGTATGTATTCACTCTTAACGACAGCAATATCACCGTACCCACCCAGATAGAGGTGCTCAACCTCAATGACGGCAAGAACTATGTAGTGACCTCAGGCCTGAAACCTGGTGACCGCATAGTAATCGAAGGTATCGGCACCGCAGTGCGCGCCGGCATGCCGATCAACCCTGTTGATGCCAACGCAGCCGAATCCGCGCCCGAAGCTGCCCAGGAATAATATCCTGTCATCCACCCATACGTTTCGCTCATGCGATTATTTCTAATCCTTTAGATCGTTAAAAATGAAACTCGATACATTTATTAACCGGCCTGTGCTCTCGACGGTGATCTCAATCTTTATCGTCTTGCTTGGCCTGTTAGGCCTGGTGTCGCTGCCTATCACCCAATATCCCGATATTGCACCGCCTACCATCCAGGTATCAACCACCTATAACGGCGCCAACGCTCAGGCTGTGCTCAACTCCGTAATAGCACCTCTTGAAGAATCAATCAACGGTGCAGAAGGCATGCAATACATCACCTCGACAGCAACCAATACCGGTTCAGCCACCATCACCGTTACATTCGAACAAGGTTTCGACCCCAACATGGCCGCCGTTGACGTGCAGAATCGTGTATCTAAGGCTGCCAACCTCCTGCCTTCCGAAGTCAATCAAGTCGGTGTACAGACTCAGAAACGCCAGACTTCTATGCTCGTAGGTGTCGCACTTATTGATACAACCGATACATATTCAGAAGAATTTCTTGACAACTACCTCAAGATAAACGTAGTACCTGTGCTACAACGTATCTCCGGCGTTGGTGATGTCATGAACTTCGGCGCCGACTACTCTATGCGTGTATGGCTCAAACCCGACGTTATGGCCCAATACGGGCTAATGCCGTCTGACGTTGCCGGAGCTCTTGCAGAGCAGAACGTCGAAGCCGCGCCCGGTGCATTCGGCGAACAAGGTGACCAATCATTCCAATATCCTCTGCGATACCGCGGCCGCCTCACTACACCTGAAGAATTCGGCAACATCGTAATCAGCGCCAAACCAACCGGCGAAGTTCTCCGTCTTAAAGACGTAGCCGAGCTTGAACTCGGACGTGTTACTTACGGCTTCCATAACAAAGCTAACGGCCATCCCGCATCTATGGCCATGGTGTTCCAGACCGCAGGCTCCAATGCAACCCAAATCATCAATGATGTGCTTGCCGAGGTTGACAAGATGAAAGCCGACCTTCCAAAGGGGCTAAGTTTCGACATACCCATGAACAACAACGAGTTCCTATATGCCTCCATAGACAACGTGATACGCACACTCATCGAGGCATTCGTGCTCGTGTTCCTCGTAACATACGTATTCCTGCAGGACTTCCGCTCCACCATCATCCCGGCGATCGCAATTCCCGTAGCACTGATAGGCACATTCTTCGTGCTCAATATCATAGGATTCTCAATCAACCTCATAACCCTGTCAGCTCTTGTGCTTGCTATTGCCATTGTGGTCGATGACGCCATTGTGGTCGTCGAAGCGGTACATGCCAAGCTCGACCAAGGATATAAATCAGCCCGTCGAGCATCTATCGACGCAATGAGCGAGATTGCCGGAGCACTTGTATCGATCACCTTGGTAATGATGCTTGTGTTCATCCCGGTATCATTCATGCCCGGCACCGCCGGTATCTTCTACCAACAGTTCGGTATCACCATGGCAATCGCCATCGGTTTCTCGGCAGTGAACGCCCTCACCCTGTCGCCGGCACTTTGCGCCGTGTTCCTTAAAGGCCACGATGACAAAAAGCTTGGCGAACGCATGACAGAGGCTTATGGCGCTGCCACAGAGGTTGTAAAGAAGAAATATGCCGGCAGTTTCGGACTCAACTTCCCGCCGCTCATCACCCTTTTACTGCTAATAGCCACTATCTATTTTATGATAGCCCACTGGTTCTCCATGCACGACGTGATGAAACTCACCATAGCATGTGTGGTAGCAGTCCTTACAATCCTGGGGCTTTTCGGCAAGCGTTTTCATCGTGCGTTCGAGAACGGCTACAACAGCCTTCTGAATGGATACAAAAAAATAGTCAGATTCTTTGCCCGTCATAAGATCACATCATTTGCCACCGTGGCTGCGGCAGTCGCAGTATTGGTATGGCTCATGAGCATCACACCGAGTGCCATGGTACCAGATGAAGACACAGGCTTTATGTTCGGCATGGTAGACATGCCGGCCGGCACCTCTCAGGAACGCACCACCGAGGTCCTTGACTCTCTTGAAAACATAGTCATGGCCAATCCCGCAGTACGACTCGTGCAGACGATCAACGGTTACTCATTCGTAGCCGGCCAGGGTGCGACATACGGCACTCTGCTTATTAAACTCAAGAATTGGGACGACCGCCACGAGGGCCAGGACGTCACAAGCGTGATCCAGCAACTCTATGGAGCAACATCTTCTGTGAAAGACGGCCGTGTGATCTTCATCGCCCCGCCTATGATTACCGGCTACTCGGTTACCAACGGTTTCGAACTCAAAATGCAGGACAAAACCGGTGGTGATATCAACCAGTTCTATGCCGTGGTGCAATCATTCCTTGGCCAACTTATGGCTCAGCCTGAAATACAGGTGGCTTACACCACATTCAACCCCACATTCCCGCAGTACATGATTGACATCGATGCCGCAAAGTGCAAGCAGGCCGGCATCTCACCATCAACAATCCTCTCTACATTGCAAGGCTACTATGGCGGCATGTATGTGTCTAACTTCAACCGTTTCGGTAAAATCTACCGCGTAATGATGCAGGCCAATCCCGAAAGCCGAATATCACCCGAGACCCTCAATAAAGTAAAGGTGCGCAACGGTTCAGAAATGGCCCCCATTGACAACTACATCAAGCTCACCCGCATTTACGGCCCTGACCTCCTCAACCGCTTCAACCTGTTCAACTCAATCTCAGTCACAGGTAATCCGGCTCCGGGATATTCATCCGGTGACGCAATCGCAGCAATCGAGCGAGTCGCCGCCCAGGCCCTCCCGCAGGGTTACGGCTTCGAATACGCCGGTATGACGCGCGAAGAAGCCGGTAGTGGAAGCGGGAACTCCACAGCCATGATTTTCGGCCTGTGCATGCTCTTCGTTTACCTGCTGCTCTCGGCTCAGTATGAGAGCTACTTCCTGCCATGGGCCGTCATCCTTTCAATTCCGTTCGGCCTTATGGGATCATTCATATTCGCCAGCATATTCGACATCAGCAATAACATCTACCTGCAGATCGCCCTCATCATGCTTATCGGTCTGTTGGCCAAGAATGCCATTCTTATCGTGGAATTCGCGCTCGAACGCCGTCACTCTGGCATGAGCATATTCAACGCCGCCGTCGCAGGCGCAGCTGCCCGTCTCCGCCCTATCCTCATGACATCTTTGGCCATGGTAATAGGTCTGTTACCCATGATGCTATCCACCGGTGTAGGCGCCAATGGCAACCGCGCTTTGGGATCGGGATCTGTCGGTGGCATGCTCATAGGCATGATACTCCAGATTTTCATTGTCCCCGCATTGTTCTGCGTGTTCCAGGCAATCCAGGAGAAAGTCAAACCCATCAGATGGAAAGACCAGGAAGAAGGCGGTACAATTGAAAGTGAAATAGAACAATATGCACGTTAAGCCACTACAATAATGAACAATATAATAAAAGGCGCTCTGGCCATAGTGCTTGCCACAGGCGTATCGAGCTGCCACATTTATCAGAAATACGAGACCCCCACGTCAACACCGCTCACCAAGAGCTATGCTGAGGCTCTGGCACAGGAGATTGACTCCACGGCATTCGGCAATCTTGCCTGGCAGGATGTGTTCACCGATCCTCTTCTGGTATCATACATCAACATGGCCCTCGCCAACAACACCAACCTGCGCAACGCCCAACTCAACGTCGAAGCAGCCCAGGCTCAGGTGTTAGGTGCCAAACTTGCCTATCTGCCATCGGTGGCCATAGCGCCCAACGGCGCAGGCGCCAAATACGGCTCCAATAGCTTTGGCTGGAGCTATCAGCTACCTGCCCAAGTGTCATGGGAAATTGACATCTTCGGAAAACTTCTGAACTCAAAGCGCTCGGCTCAGGCTGCGCTTATGCAGACACAGGCATATCAGCAGGCTGTTCGCTCGCAGATCATATCGGCCGTTGCCACCACATATTATACGCTTGGTGCAGTCAACCGTCAGCTTGAACTATCACGGAACACCTCAAAGCTCTGGGCGGAAACAGTGAGCACCATGCGCGACCTCAAGGAGGCCGGCCGCACCACTGAAGCCGGCGTATTACAAGCTCAGGCAAGTTATCACAATATCCTGGGTTCAATAACCGACCTTGAAGCGACTGTCGTGCAGCTGAACAACACCATGTCTCTGCTGCTGAACGTAATGCCCCAACAATGGGAAGTCAACGCCTACCGCGACCTTTCGGCACCTGAATTTGCAACCAACGGAGTGGAAATGTCAATGCTCGCCTCGCGCCCCGACGTTGCCGCCTCTGAGATGTCTCTCGCCCAGGCATATTACGCAACCAACCTCGCCCGGGCCAACTTTTATCCGGGACTCACCATCACAGCCAACGGAGGTTTCACCAACCTACTGGGCTCCATGATATCCAACCCAGGCGACTGGTTCGTGCAGCTTGCCGGCTCACTGGCAGCTCCCATATTCTCGCGTGGCCGCAACATAGCCACACTGCGCGCAGCCAAAGCTCAGCAACAGGCAGCCCTGAACTCGTTTGAATACACCCTACTGAATGCGGCTTCAGAAGTAAGTAACGCCCTTACCGTATACGACAAGAGCATCGACAAAGCCAAATACCTCGAATTACAGGTGCAGGATCTTGAGACCACAGTGTCTATGATCAAAGACCTCTTTGAATATTCAACCGGCGATGTCGACTACCTTCAGGTAATCACCGCCCAACAAGGATTGCTCGGCGCCCAGATCTCACTCATCGACTGCAACCGTGCCCGCGACCTGGCAGTTATAAATCTTTATCAGAGCCTCGGCGGAGGTCGTTAACCATAAATACAACCAGTTATGATCAGCAATTTAGCTTACGTCGATCCCGCCGCGAAACTCGGCAAAGATGTCATAGTACATCCATTCGCTTTCATTGACAAAGACGTCGAAATCGGCGACCGTTGCGAGATATACCCATATGCATCAATTATGAACGGCACCCGCATGGGCACCGACAACAAGGTATATCAGGGTGCTATCGTGGGCGCCGATCCACAGGACTTCAGATGGAAAGGGCAGAAGACCCACTGCTATATCGGCAACAATAACGTGATACGCGAACACGTGATCATCAACCGCGGCATCACCCCTGACGGCGGCACACGCATTGATGACAACACGTTTGTAATGGCCGATTCACATATAGGTCATGACACTCACATCGCCTCCAACTGCGTGCTCGGCAACGGTGTAACCATTGCCGGCGATGTGAAAGTTGCCCATGGGTCCATCATGTCATCGAACGTCATCCTCCACGAAGGTGTACACGTAGGTTGCCTGGCCCTTGTAAAAGGCGGCTGCCGTATAAGTACTCATGTACCCCCATATGTGATCATCGCACACAACCCTGCATCATATTACGGAGTGAACTCGATTGTCCTGGGCAAACATGCCGCTTTTCCGGAAGAAGCCATAGACGTCATAGCAAAGGCATACCGTCTTATATACCAGTCCGGCAGCTCTCTTTACAATGCTTTGGCACGCATCGAGGCCGACATTGACAAATCAGCTGTGCGCGATGAAATAATCAACTTCATCCGTGGCAACAACAACCGGATAGTCGGCACATCCAACGTTACCGATTAAGTGTACCAACCACTCTGTTGTATAGCACTGCGCACCATAAAATATGACGATCGCAAGTCGATTGTCACCGCATGGAGTGACCGCCTTGGCCGCGTGTCACTCGCGGTGCCTGCCGGCGCCGGGCGAGAAGCCCGCCGCCGGCGTGCTATCATGATGCCGCTTAGTGTATTCGAAGGCGTTGTAGACATAAAGCCGGGCCACACCGAGGTACTTAACATAAAGGATGTACGCCCCTCATTCATTACAACCTCCACATCAACTCACCCGGCCAAGACTGTCGTAGCCCTGTTCCTGAGCGAAGTACTTGAGAAGTTGTTGCGCACCGGCGCGCCCGACCGTGCTCTATGGACATTCCTCATTAATTCAATAGCATCGCTTGACCGGATGAAACGCCCGGCGGGAGTCGCCTCATTCCCTATCGTTTTTCTGATGCGCCTGGGGCAGATATTGGGAATCAGCCCCGATTGGGGGGCATGGCAAGACGGCCGCGTGCTTGATATGCGCGACGGCATTTTCAGATCCTCCGCGCCGGTCAGCTCGCTCACCCTTGACACACGACAAGCGGGCTTTGCCGCATTACTTGCACGTCTTGACTACTCAAACAGCGAGCGACTGAGTATTCCACGCGAGACTCGTCGGGCCGCTCTTGAAACAGTGCTGCGCTACTATTCAATCCATCACACATCACTTGATTATCTGAACTCTTTACAGGTGGTCTACGACATCTTTTAAATATCAGACATGGAACAACTCAGAGAAGCAATACTCGACAAATGGCTTGCCGGATACCCGGCCTGGCTTACAGATTGTCTCATGTGCGCGATGATAGCCGCGGTAGCTGTGGCAGTTTACTATATCACAAAACTGTTCCTCATAGCCATAGAACGCGCCGTAGCCTCAAGCAAAACTACATGGGACGACCATCTGCTGAACACTGCTATGCTGACTGCCGTGGCGCAACTCGCACCGGCTATCGCAGTCAAATACATGCTGCCGGGGCTATTTGAGTCATCCCAGTTTGCCCATCTGTGGCTCTCGAAACTGACATCACTATACATTCTTGCCACCGCAGTCAGGATCATCACCATATTCCTGGGCAACATGTACACAGCTCTAAGCCTGCGTGAAAATACCAAAGCATACGCCGTAAAGGGCATATTCCAGATGCTCAAGCTAATTGCCATCGCACTTGGAGCTATTGTTGCAATAAGCATTATTATCGGGCGAGAGCCGGTCGTCATACTTACAACCATCGGCGCATCAGCTGCAGTACTGATGTTGGTTTTCCGCGACACCATCCTGGGTCTTGTAGCATCAATCCAGCTATCCGCCAACAAGATGCTCCACCGCGGTGACTGGATAGTCGCCGAGCGCCACAATGCCAACGGCGAAGTGATAGATGTATCTCTCACTACAGTCAAGGTGCGGAATTGGGATAATTCAATCTCAACCATACCGCCCTACTCCCTTATAAGTGACTCATTCCGGAATTATGAGGCCATGCGCTATAGCGGGGGACGCCGGTGCGAACGCTCGATTCCTATTGACCTCAGCAGTGTACGCCATTACTCACATGCCGAGCTGAAGAGTCTTGCGGCCGATGGATTTATCAAGGAGACCGACATCAACACAGCCAGGCATACAGTCAACCTGACCCTGTTGCGCAAATGGATTGAACATCTGCTCGACACCGATCCACGCATCAATTCCGACATGCTTCACATGGTGCGCCAGCTCGAACCGACTGCCACAGGACTACCTCTACAGCTTTACTTCTTCACCCGCACTGTCGAATGGCAACGTTATGAAAACGATATATGTGACATCTTCGACATAATATATGCCACAATAAACCGTTTCGGCCTGTCCGTATTCCAATCTCCAACCGGCTCAAGCATCACCAAACTGGCTGAAAAAAATCCCGCAAACTGATAAAAACCGGAGAAATCACATTTTTTTCGCATTTTTCTTTGTCACAACAAAAAAAGTTTATAACTTTGCACCGCTAAACGCACCGACGGCCCATTCGTCTATCGGTTAGGACGCAAGATTTTCATTCTTGAAAGAGCAGTTCGATTCTGCTATGGGCTACAAATAAAAAAATAATAAAACTAATAATCTGACATGGCAAACCATAAGTCATCATTAAAAAGAATCCGCCAGACTGAGAGCCGCCGTCTGCGTAACCGTTACTATGCAAAGACTGCCCGTAACGCTGTTCGCAACCTGCGCAAAATCACCGACAAAGCAGAAGCAGAATCAAAGTTCCGCACTGTAGGTGCCATGCTCGACCGTCTTGCATCAAAGAAGGCAATCTCCAAGAATAAAGCCGCCAACCTCAAGAGCAAGCTCGCTCACCACATAGCCAAGCTTGGCGCTTGATTTCTTAGCTCAGGCACCCAAGCGGCGCCATAAGCTTTCATAATTTGAGTTTTTAGAGATTTTTGGCCCATTCGTCTATCGGTTAGGACGCAAGATTTTCATTCTTGAAAGAGCAGTTCGATTCTGCTATGGGCTACGACTGATTCCCTGTCGCTTTTATCAGCGACGGGGATCTTTCGTTTCACTGTTTTCCGATTTATTCATCTTTTTAAACATTCATTGCGATACTTCCGCCCATTATGTGTCGCTTTTTTCGTATATTTGCAGATTGAAACTTAATCATTTTTTAGAATGTCAATAGATAAAATCATACAATCAGCTGTGTCTAAAGCTGTTAAATCCTTATATGGGGTTGACAGCACTCCTGAGTCGATTGCCCTTCAGGCCACCCGCCGTGAATTCGAGGGCAACGTTACTGTTGTGGTTTTTCCATGGGTAAAAGCCGCCCGAAAGGCTCCCGAAGCCGTAGCTGCCGAAATTGGGACCTGGCTAAAAGAAAATGAAGAAGTCGTTGCCGATTTCAATGCCGTAAAAGGCTTTCTCAACATAGTGGTTGAACCCCGATACTGGAACGGCGTGCTCGCCGCCATATACGCCGACGACCGCTTTGGCTTTACCGACCCAACATCTCAGTCACCGCTGGTGATGGTTGAATATTCCTCGCCCAACACCAACAAACCCCTTCATCTGGGGCATGTGCGCAACAACCTTCTCGGCTACAGCCTTGCCGAAATACTCAAGGCTTGCGGCAACCGCGTGGTTAAGACCAATATTGTAAACGACCGCGGCATCCACATATGCAAATCAATGCTCGCATGGCAGAAATGGGGAAACGGTGCCACACCTGAGTCACGCGGTGTGAAAGGCGACCACCTCATAGGCGATTTCTACGTAGCTTTCGACAAACACTTCCGTGCAGAAGTCGCATCACTGATGGAAGAAAAAAGCCTGTCTAAGGAAGATGCCGAAGCCGCATCCACACTCATGGCCGAGGCCCGCGAGATGCTGCGCCAATGGGAAGCCGGCGACGAAAACGTGCGTAAACTGTGGGAAATGATGAACTCCTGGGTATACGCCGGATTCGATGAAACCTACAAGCGCATGGGAGTAGATTTCGATAAAATCTATTACGAATCGCAAACCTACCTGCAAGGAAAGGAAAAGGTCCTCGAAGGCCTTGAAAAAGGTCTCATGTACCGAAAGGATGACGGATCCGTATGGGCTGACCTTACAGACGAAGGATTAGACCACAAGCTGCTCCTGCGAGCCGACGGCACATCTGTGTACATGACCCAGGATATCGGCACCGCAAAAATGCGTTTTGCCGATTACCCCATCGATAAGATGATATATGTAGTAGGCAACGAGCAGAACTACCACTTCCAGGTTCTCTCTCTGCTTCTTGACCGCCTCGGATTCAAATGGGGGAAAGACCTTGTGCACTTCTCCTACGGAATGGTAGAACTGCCGTCAGGCAAGATGAAAAGCCGCGAAGGCACGGTTGTCGATGCCGATGACCTCATGGCCGATATGGTAGCTGAAGCCCGCCGGGTAAGCGACGAAATGGGCAAGATTCAAGGACTTGACAATGATGAAAAGGACCGCGTGGCCGAAATCGTAGGCCTTGGAGCTTTGAAATATTTCCTGTTGAAGGTTGACCCCCGCAAAAACATGATGTTCAACCCGGAGGAATCTATCGACTTCAACGGCAACACCGGCCCATTCATCCAGTACGCATATGCACGAATGAAATCCGTGCTACGCAAAGCCGAGGCAGAAGGCCACACAGCAGGCGACACAGATTACTCGACTGTAGAGCCTTGCGAACGCGAAATCTCACTTATCCAACGCTTGAGCGATTTCCCTGCAATTGTAGCAGAAGCCGGCCGTTCCTACTCCCCGGCCCTCGTTGCCAACTACGCTTACGATCTTGTGAAAGAATACAACCAATTTTACCACGACTGCCCGATACTACGCGTCGACGATCCGGCCCTGCTCGCCCTGCGTCTGTGCCTAACAGCCACAACAGCGCGCACCGTATCTGCCGCAATGAGTCTTCTTGGCATCCGTGTTCCCGAACGTATGTAACTTCTAAAATCTCCCTATTATGGATCAATACACTAACTATCCCGCACAAAATTCCGGCGCCACCATCCAGTCAATGGTCGCTGCTGCCATGAAGAAGGTGTATGTGAAGATGACCATAGCATTGATCATCACAGCATTCATCTCCTACTTCTGCGCCTCATCGCCGGCATTCCAACACTTCGCACTCACCAACCGCTGGTTCATGATCGTAATGATTGTGCTCGAGCTTGGCATGGTATTCGGAATCTCAGCCGGAATCAACAAACTGTCATCACCCACAGCCACAGGACTGTTCTACCTGTTTGCCGTTGTCAACGGTCTCATGCTTGCGCCCATATTCTGGGTATACACCCACACCTCCATCGCCAAGACATTCTTCATCACAGCCGGCACGTTCGGAGCGATGAGTGTCTTCGGATACACCACACGTCAGGACTTATCAAAGATTGGCAATATATTATTCATGGCCCTCATCGGACTGATAATAGCCTCCTTGGTCAACATATTCACGCACAGCGAGACACTTGATTGGATCATAAGCGTGGCCGGCGTGTTGATCTTCGTGGGACTCACCGCCTGGGACACCCAACAGATCAAGAATATGGCCTCAATGATGCCTGCTTCCCAAGTAGGCCGCCTCGCAACACTCGGAGCATTATCCCTATACCTTGACTTCATAAACCTGTTCCTCTATCTCCTCCGCTTCTTCGGAAACAGAGACTGATCCAACAGGCTCAAACGTCAATATGAAAAAGCACATCCGGCACATACGCCTGATGTGCTTTTTCATCACATGAGAGCGGTTTATCTTTGATATGCACCGTTTTACTTTACAAAAGCTCGCATTTTTAGCCAAATTTGGTGAATAAATGCCTAAGCGCAAGGAAATATGAGTTTTTTTTCTTACCTTTGCGCGATTTATCAAGAAGATACAAAACAATTATAAAGCATTTTATGAATCCAATCAAAAAAACCATTGAGCTTGCCGACGGTCGCACAATCACACTCGAGACCGGCAAACTTGCCAAGCAAGCCGATGGAGCGGTAGAACTCCGCATGGGCAACACCATGCTCCTTGCCACTGTATGCTCGGCAAAGGAAGCCGGAGAAGGTGTTGACTTCATGCCCCTGACAGTTGAGTACAAAGAAAAATTTTCATCAAACGGCCGCTTCCCCGGCGGCTTCCTAAAACGCGAAGGCCGCGCCAGCGACTACGAGATCCTTACATCCCGCCTCGTTGACCGCGTGCTCCGCCCCCTCTTTCCTGACAATTACCACGCCGACACTTTTGTAAACATAACCATGTATTCGGCCGATGGCGTTGAAATGCCCGACGCCCTCGCCGGTCTCGCTGCATCAGCAGCCCTGGCTGTGAGCGACATCCCATTTAACGGACCTATCAGCGAAGTGCGCGTGGCACGCATCGACGGCAAGTTTGTCATCGATCCCACCTACGAACAACTCGAAAACGCCGACATGGAATTAATGGTCGGCGCCACCTACGACAACATCATGATGGTTGAAGGCGAAATGG
>JAMPHZ010000018.1 GCA_023663145.1 Odoribacter sp. | reverse complement strand
GGCTGAGCCAGCAGATTTACAGTCTGCCCCATTTGGCCACTCTGGAACACGCCCTTATATTACATTAATAAAACTTTCAATTTTGAGCCTCTTGTCGGATTCGAACCAACGACCCCGAGATTACAAATCACGTGCTCTGGCCAACTGAGCTAAAGAGGCAATCTTCAATTTTCTCTTGCAGAACCGAGATGTTATTTCCCGTTTGCGGTTGCAAAGTTAGACACATTTTTTGATTCCACCAAATATTTCAGCAAAAAAATCACTAAAATATTTTTCAATCGTGTCCGGCATATATTTACACATTATTATAATAACATGAATCTATCGCATCCACATGCTTCAGACAAGAGGAAATCATTGCAAAATTACGACTTTTTTCGCAACCTCGCAAGCGACGGGGCAAATAATCACCTACTTCGCACAAAACAGCATTTTTTGGTTGTAAAGCCCCAAAAAAATATATACCTTTGCATGGTCGTTCCAAACGGGAGCGCCCGGCTAACGATTAAAAATCAATCAATCGCATGCGAGAAACGAAACCGGCCACTCTGATTCTATCAGACGGCACACGCTTCAACGGCTTCAGCTTCGGCCACGAAGCCCCGACATCGGGAGAGGTAGTATTCAATACCGCCATGACCGGATATCCGGAAAGCCTCACCGACCCCTCTTATGAGGGACAGATCCTTGTCTCAACATTCCCCCTTCTTGGCAATTACGGTGTGCCTCCACGCGGAGGATCTCCTGACCTCAGTACTCATTTTGAAAGTTCCCGCATTCATTGCAAGGCAATCATTGCCCAGGATTATGCATGGGAACATAGCCATTGGCTTGCCGACCGCACACTCGAACAATGGCTCAAAGAAGAAAAAATTCCAGGAATATACGGCATCGACACTCGCGCCCTTACCAAGCACCTGCGGCAGGCAGGTTCAATGCTCGGAAAAATAATATTTGAAGGCCAAAGCGACGATGCCGTTGATTTTTACGACCCGAATGCCGAAAACCTCATTGCTCTCACCTCCTGCACTGAAGTAAAAGAATACGGACCTGCCGACGGACCTCGGGTTGTCCTGGTTGATTGCGGCATAAAACACAACATAATAAGGTGTCTCGCGGCCCGCGGAGTAAGAGTGATACGCGTGCCTTGGAACTACGATTTCAACACCATCGCCTGGGACGGCCTGTTCATATCCAATGGCCCGGGAAATCCCGATTTTGCAACTGAGACAGTAGCCCATATACGCCATGCCCTCGCTTTGGGAAAACCGATCTGCGGAATATGCATGGGGAACCAACTCCTTGCAAAAGCCGCCGGCGCATCTACCTATAAACTTAAATACGGACATCGCAGCCACAACCAGCCTGTGCGGCGCGCAGGCACAAACTCCTGCTTCATAACATCTCAAAACCACGGTTTCGCAGTCGACGACTCCACACTCCCCGCTGAATGGCAGCCGCTGTTCATAAACATGAATGACGGCACCAACGAAGGCATAACTCACCGTTCACTCCCATACTTCTCGGCACAGTTCCACCCTGAAGCCTCCAGCGGCCCCCGCGATACAGAATTCCTTTTTGATGAATTTGTCAACCTGCTTCACAAAAAATGACCAATAAAGACACTACCATACATAAAGCTCTGCTACTTGGCAGCGGCGCCCTCAAGATAGGCGAGGCCGGCGAATTCGATTATTCAGGAGCTCAAGCTCTGAAGGCTCTTAAAGAGGAAGGAGTGACCACCGTTCTCATAAATCCCAACATAGCCACTGTACAGACCTCCGAAGGATTTGCCGACAAGATATACTTCCTGCCCGTCACACCCGAATTCGTAGAACGAGTCATAGAGCGCGAGCGCCCCGACGGCATACTGCTCGCATTCGGTGGACAGACAGCCCTAAACTGCGGCGTCGAGCTATTCCGCTCTGGCGTACTCGAGAAATACGGTGTAAAAGTGCTCGGCACTCCGGTTCAAGCTATCATTGAGACTGAAGACAGAGAGTTATTTGTAGAAAAACTTGACCAGATCGATGTCAAGACCATAAAAAGCCGAGCCGCCGAAGACATCCCTACAGCCCTCTCTATAGCTGAAGATTTAGGCTACCCGGTGATAGTACGGGCGGCTTACGCCCTTGGAGGCCTCGGCAGCGGATTCTGCGAATCAGCAGCCGAACTCGAGGCTCTCGTTGAAAAAGCTCTCGCATTCTCTCCGCAGGTACTTATCGAGAAATCACTCAAAGGATGGAAAGAAGTTGAATACGAAGTGGTACGCGACCGCTTCGACAACTGCATCACCGTGTGCAATATGGAGAACTTCGATCCCCTTGGCATACACACTGGAGAAAGCATCGTCGTAGCTCCGTCCCAGACACTAAGCAACGACGACTACCACAAACTACGCTCACTCGCGATAAAAATCATACGCCACATAGGCATAGTAGGCGAATGCAACGTACAATATGCCTACGATCCACAGTCAATGGATTACCGCGTGATTGAAGTAAACGCCCGCCTCAGCCGCTCATCGGCATTGGCATCAAAGGCAACCGGATACCCATTGGCATTCGTGGCAGCTAAACTCGGCCTTGGATACGGGCTGTTCGACCTGCAGAACAATGTCACCCGTTCTACATCGGCATTCTTCGAGCCGGCGCTTGACTACGTAGTGGTAAAAATACCCCGTTGGGATCTCGGAAAATTTCACGGAGTAAACCGCGAGATAGGTTCATCGATGAAATCAGTTGGTGAAGTCATGGCTATTGGCCGCACATTCGAGGAAGCATTCCAGAAAGGCCTGCGAATGATAGGTCAGGGAATGCACGGTTTCGTGGAAAACCACAGCATTCAATTCGACGACATTGACAAAGCGCTCGCCGCCCCTACTGACAAGCGGGTGTTTGCCTTGGCGGCAGCCTTTGCCGCAGGATATTCGGTTGACCGCATCCACGATCTTACCAAAATCGACCGTTGGTTCCTGTTCAAGCTTCACAACATCATCACCACCGCGGCCGACCTCGAGACCTACAACGACATCGAGCAGATTCCGGCATCAATCATGCGGGTTGCCAAACAGCAAGGCTTCAGCGACTTCCAGATAGCCCGATCAGTACTCAAGACTTCTATGGGTGACAGTCACGCCGCACTGATGGCCGTGCGCCGCCGTCGCAAGGAACTTGGTATTACTCCAGTTGTAAAGCAGATTGACACACTCGCAGCTGAATACCCCGCACTCACAAACTACCTCTACCTCACTTATAACGGTTCACAAAGCGATGTCGAATACCAAGGCGACCACCGGTCAATCGTTGTGCTCGGCTCCGGTGCCTACCGCATAGGTTCATCTGTTGAATTTGACTGGTGCTCAGTCAACGCACTGATGACAGTGAAACGCCGCGGATGGCGCTCCGTGATGATCAACTATAACCCCGAGACAGTTTCAACCGATTACGACGCATGTGACAGGCTATACTTCGACGAACTCACTTTCGAGCGCGTTATGGACATACTTGACCTCGAGCAGCCGCATGGCACAATATTAAGCGTTGGCGGCCAGATTCCAAACAATCTCGCCACAAGACTCGACTCATGCGGTGTCAATATTTTAGGAACATCGGCCGCCTCAATTGACAACGCCGAGGACAGACACAAATTCTCTGCCATGCTTGACCGCCTGGGCATTGATCAGCCTCGCTGGCGCGAACTGTCTTCTATGGACGACATAAACTCATTTGTCGACGAAGTAGGATTCCCCGTGCTCGTGCGCCCCAGCTACGTACTCTCAGGAGCAGCCATGAACGTATGCTCCAATCCTGAAGAACTTGTACGCTTCCTCGCTCTCGCTGCCAATGTTTCAAAACAACACCCCGTAGTTGTAACCGAATTCATCCAAGATGCCAAGGAAATAGAAATGGACGCTGTTGCACAAGGCGGTGAGATAAAAGCCTACGCAATATCTGAACACATAGAATATGCAGGTGTACACTCGGGCGATGCCACCATTCAGTTCCCTCCACAGAAACTCTACGTGGAGACCATGCGCCGTATCAAGAAAGTTGGCTCTACCATAGCCCGTGCGCTCAACATTTCCGGGCCATTCAACATACAGTTCCTTGCCAAAGACAACGACATCAAGGTAATAGAATGTAACCTGAGAGCCTCGCGTTCGTTCCCGTTCGTTTCAAAAGTGCTTAAAATCAATTTTATAGATCTTGCGACACGTATCATGCTCGGTGAAAACGTGGCAAAACCGGAGAAAAGTGCTTTTGATCTCGACTATGTAGGAGTGAAGGCCTCGCAGTTCTCCTTCTCACGCCTGCAAGGTGCCGATCCGGTGCTCGGTGTCGACATGGCCTCCACCGGCGAGGTCGGTTGCATAGGCGAGACCACACAGGAGGCCGTGCTCAAATCACTGCTTTCTGTAGGCCACCGGGTACCGCGCAAAGGCATAATGCTCAGCTCTGGTACGGCCAAACATAAAGCCGCTATGCTTGAGGCCGCACGCCGTCTCGCAATGAAAGGATACCCTATATATGCAACCGAAGGCACACATAAGTTCCTCGCAGAGAACGGCATCGAATCCACATTGGTGCATAAACCTTCTGATCCTGATTTAAAGCCACAGGCTCTTGAGATCCTGCACAGCCGCCTTGTTGACATGGTGGTGAACATACCTCGCGACCTTTCATCTGCCGAAATCACAAACGGTTATAAAATACGTCGTGCTGCCATTGACCTCAATATTCCTTTGATTACCAATGCACGTCTGGCCTCGGCTTTCATCAACGCCTTCACCACACTCTCCACATCAAGCGTTGAGATCAAGCCTTGGGATGAATACTGATCCTGTTCCGTCAACAATATAACCACGCGCCCTGCCACAAACGGCAGGGCGTGATTTTTATGCCTCCCGGCGGCCAACACCACCCTCGCGCTCTACGATGCGCCCTGCAACTGAAGTGATTAGCGCTCCGGCCACCATCACCGCAATCGACACAACAAGCACCAATATGACGCCACCGCTATCTTTGCGCGGATATGTTTCTGTCACATTCTGAACTTTACAGCACGGCATTTGTTAAAATTTAAAAATTCTACTCCTATGGCCGATTCCAACATCAATCCGGAGCCCGTAAAGAAAAGCGGACGCTATATCCGGGACACCCTCAACATGATCGTTCTTGTACTGTCGTTATTGCTGATCGTGTGGATTTCCATTGATACATTCAACCGCGTCGATTTCCTGAACAACCACGGCTACATGACATTCCAATTCTGGGTATGTATAGTATTCATAATTGACTTTTTTGTAGAGCTGTTCTACAGCCCCAACCGTTGGCGATACTTCGGTCACCGGTTCATGTTTCTACTGCTCGCCATTCCCTATCTGAACATCATCAACCAGATGGATATACACTTGAGCCATGACGCGCTTTACTTCGTAAAGTTCATTCCGCTTGCGCGGGGTGCCCTGGCACTTTCAATCGTGATGGGATACCTGTCCAAAAACGCCATCTCAAGCATGTTTATCTCATATCTGGTGATAATGCTGCTGGTATGCTACTTTTGCTCCCTGATATTCTACCAACGCGAGGCAGGCATCAACCCCGATGTCAATTCTTATTGGACCGCCCTGTGGTGGTCGGCGATGAACATGTCTACCGTCGGATGCGCCATATCACCTGTGACTGTATCAGGTAAGATAGTAGCAGTGATCCTGCCTATATCGGGTATGATAATATTTCCGCTGTTCACGGTATATCTTACAGATTATATCACACGCGAAATGGCCAAAGGCAAGAAACAGGCATAACAGTTCTCACGTCACGAGGCACATAAATCAATGAGCCTCGAGCCAGTTCCGGCCACTCCCGACACTTACCTCAAGGGTAACACGACCACGATAGGCATTTTCCATCTCCTTTACCACTATATCATGCAGTATGGCTGATTCTTCAGGCTTGACATTAAACACAAGTTCGTCATGCACCTGCATTATCATACGCGAACGCAGCCCCTCCTCGCGTATACGGCGGTCAATGGCAATCATGGCAATCTTTATTATATCAGCCGCTGATCCTTGCAACGGTGCATTGATGGCATTGCGCTCAGCATAGCCACGTAATGCGCCGTTGCGGGAATTTATGTCGGGCAAGAACCGCTTACGGCCATGAATAGTTGTGACATACCCCTGCTCCCGGGCTTTCACGATGGAGTTTTCCATATATTCCTTTACAAGAGGATATGTCTTCATGTAATTTTCAATCAAAGCTTTAGCCTCGGCACGGGGAATACCCAGACGTTCCGAGAGACCGAAAGCCGAGATTCCGTAAATGATGCCGAAATTGGCAGTCTTGGCACTGCGACGCTGCGAATCCGTCACACTGTCAAGACTCTCATGAAAAATCTTGGCTGCTGTGGCGCGGTGTATATCCTCACCGGCATTGAATGCCTCCACCATGCCGGGATCTCCACTGATGTCTGCTATCAGACGGAGTTCTATCTGGGAATAATCGGCCGATAGCATGATGTCTCCTTCGTCGGGGATGAAAGCACGCCGTATCTCGCGGCCGTCATCGGTACGCACTGGTATATTCTGCAGGTTGGGGTTGGTGGATGATATGCGCCCTGTGGCCGTTACAATCTGATTATACGTGGTATGAATCTTGCCTGTGCCGGGATTGATAAGCAGCGGCAATGCATCGACATAGGTGGCAAGCAACTTCTTGAGACCACGGATCTCAAGTATCAGCCCTACTATCGGATGCGCAGGTGCAAGTTTCTCAAGAATCTCCTCCGTTGTGGAATAAGCGCCACGCTTGGTTTTCTTGGCCGAAGGGTCTATCGCAAGTTTCTCAAAAAGAACTTGCCCCACCTGCATCGGCGACCCTATGTTGAAACGCGTACCGGCAAGGGCATATACCTGTTCCTCAAGTCCGTCAAGGCGGGCAGTGAGCCGCCGCGACAAAGCGGCAAGTTCGGCGGTATCAATGCGGACTCCCTCCCACTCCATTGAAGCAAGAACGGAAATGAAAGGTGATTCGATATCAGTATAAAGCCTGTAAAGGTTCTGTTCCTGAAGTTTGCTGACAAGCGCCGTGCGCAACTCCCGTGTCACTGTAGCATATTCCCCCATGGCGGCAGCTGCCTCTGTCACATCGGCATAACGCACCTTACGGCGCTCGGTTGCCGAGAGGGCATAGTCGGAAGTGCGTCGCTTGAGCATGGCCACAGCTACAGTAGGCAAATCATGAGGTGTTTCGGGAGCAAGAAGGTAATGCGCCACCGAAGTGTCAAAATAAGGCGCTGTCCACATTACCCCGAGCCGCCGCAACACTACCATGAGGCGCTTCACATCATGACACACAATCTCAGAAGTCCCTGCTA
The DNA here is from genome assembly GCA_023663145.1 of Odoribacter sp. Taxonomy (GTDB): domain Bacteria; phylum Bacteroidota; class Bacteroidia; order Bacteroidales; family Muribaculaceae; genus CAG-873. Next base: position 49,319 of record JAMPHZ010000018.1, on the reverse strand, counting down.
TAACAGGCTCGAGAAGTTCAAGCACCGATGCCCTGTCGGTGGCAAACGCCGGCATTGGTATATATGCCGAAGCTCCGGCTATCGAGACGGCCACGCCATGAAGGGTAGCGGTCATAGCCTCTTCTCCTGATATATACGCGGCAAGCCCGACGGGTGAATCTGACTTCATGACTTTCTCAAGAAACGACGATATATCTCCGGCACTCTCAAGCACATCTGTCTTAAGGCCGTCTTCTATGGCCTGCTGATTACTTTCACCATCACCATCTTCAATATTATCGAACAGACCCGGAGCAGAGGCAGGTGCTGTGGAAGCCTCAGCTACAACCTCGCCATGACAGTTCTTAAGGCGCGCAGCCAATGTCTTGAACTCCAGCTCATCATAGATGCCGGCAAGAGCAGATATCGATGGTTCGGCGCGACGCAGATCCTCGGGCGCAATATCCAGCGGCACATCGGTCTTGATTGTTACCAGAAATTTCGAGAACTTTATCTGCTCGGCATTATCTTTTATTTTTTTCTGTAATGCTCCTTTTATTTCATCTACATGGGCAAGCATGTTTTCCACACTGCCCCATTGATCAATAAGTCTGGCTGCAGTCTTTTCTCCTACTCCGGGGCATCCGGGCACATTATCGCTTGCATCTCCCTCAAGAGCGAGCAAGTCTATCACCTGATCAGGTGACTTGATGCCATATCGCCCGCACACCTGTTCGGGGCCGCGGATCTCAAAACCCTGCCCCCTCAACGACGGGCGGTACTGCAATATCCGGTCAGTCACCAGTTGACCGTAATCCTTGTCAGGAGTCATCATATAGGTCGTGAATCCTTCGGCAGCGGCACGCACGGCCAACGTGCCTATGACATCGTCGGCCTCATAACCTGCACATTCTATTACCGGAATATGATAGGCCTCAAGTATTCGTTTTATATATGGAATGGCAAGCGTGATATCTTCAGGTTGTTTATCCCGCTGCGCTTTGTATTCAGGATAAACGTCATGCCTGAACGTGTGTCCGCCGGCCGGGTCAAAGCACACTGCTATGTAACCGGGATTTTCCTTGCGCAACACTTCATCAAGAGTGTTGCAGAAACCGAATATAGCCGAGGTGTTAAACCCACCTGTCGTGAAACGAGGCGCCCGTATAAGCGCATAATAGGCGCGGTATATGAGCGCATACGCATCGAGCAGGAACAGCTTCTTTTCTTCCATATCATCTATTCTTTTCGTAGTCTTCCTGTATATAACGGGCCACGGAGTCACTTGTGTTTGGCCCGATTATCACATCTGCGGCTTCTTTTGTCTCATCAAGGGCGTTGTCTACCGCCACAGCCACAGTAGCCACCCGCATCATAGGTATATCATTGAGGTTATCTCCGAACACAACTACACGGTCAACACCCAGCCTGGCTGACAGGCGCTGCACACCGGCAGCTTTTGAGACACCGGCGGCAAATACCTCAAGCAACCATGAATCCGGCAGATAAGTATCCTTATAATAAGACACATAGCAATCTGTGGTTTCCTTGAGCCTATCAGCCACAGCCACGATAGCGTCTTTCGGGCCCATTGCAAAAGCAAGAGCCATGCGATCAAGCGCTTCCTGAGGAGCGGCCTGGGCAAGATGAAATTTTTTCAACTCGAGCCCCTTGCGAAGATCAACAAACATTTCCTCGGCCCGGTTGAGGCGTGGAGCAGCATGATATACATCAAGCATACGGTCGCCTGTAAGAGTATAGCAGAACGGATGCACACCACTGCCCTCAAATCCTGACATCACCGCATGTGCCATGCCCGGTGACAGTAACGTTATCTCGCCGAAACGCCCTCCGGGCCGGTTCCACATCGCCGCACCGGTCATAACCACCATATCGGCCGTCGTATAGGTATCTTTCATCAGAGGCACAACAGTGGCCGGAGTACGCGCCGTTGCTACTGAAATCAAGGCACCCGCATGACTCAGTGCCGTTACCGTAGCAGCCGACCTCGCACTCACCAATGCATCATCGCCAAGAAAAGTGCCGTCAAGGTCAGTTATATATAATGTCTTCATAGTCTATATCTTCTCTACCATTGCCACAGCCTGGGCTGCAATACCCTCTCCCCTGCCGGTAAATCCGAGTTTCTCTGTTGTAGTAGCCTTGACTGACACACAATCAACTGACACACCCAGGTCAGACGCCACATTGCCTCTCATTCTATCTATATATGGCAACATCTTTGGAGCCTGCGCTATTATCGTGACATCTACATTTACAGGCTGCCACCCCTTGGCCGACAGAAGTTCTACAACTGCCCGCAGCAACCGGCGCGAGTCAGCACCCTCCCATCGGGGATCTGTGTCAGGAAAATGTTTACCTATGTCACCCAATGCCACAGCGCCAAGCAAAGCATCACTGAGAGCATGTAACGCCACATCAGCATCGCTGTGTCCAAGCAATCCTTTATCATATGGAATATCCACACCACATATTATACACCGACGCCCCTCCACAAGCCTGTGCACATCAAAACCGTTACCTATCCTGAAATCACATTTCATAACAAACTTCTTGATATAATTCCATATTCAATTCAACATTGCAGATATCGCGCCATCAACATATAATGATGTCAGGCAAAGTTACCGAAAAGAATTGATTAAACAATTTTATCACCCTCAAAAATTCCAGAAAAACGAATCTAATCTAATAAAAACCCCGCGCATCGGGGTGCACGGGGTTGATGTTTTCTGCCTCTAAAGGAGGCCGGGAGCCGTATTGGGTTAATCCAGACGGTTCTCGCCGATTGGCCATACGGCGTAGAGGACGCGGAATTTGGTCTCGTCGTCTGCCTTAATGGTGATGCTCGTTTCCGACGGTATCAGCAGGTCCGGAGCATTGAAGTCGCCATCCTTATCTTCGAAGAGAAGCGGTGTGGGGCTGTAGTATTTAAATCCTTTAAATCGGCCTTCAATGTCATATTTCTCATGAAGCTGCATCGGGTATTCAAGATTTTCAATAATGTGGTCGCACCAGCATGTAAAGCCATATTTGTCTAACTGATACTTCAAGTATATATCATTTGCGGGGTCGTTCCAGAATTGCTCGCTCTTGTTGTTATAGAAGTAGGGAATTTGAAACACGGCATCAGCCACTTCTCCGGTTTCCAGATTCATGTCGTACTTTGACATTATATAATAGGCGCTGCCGTTTCTGAATCGGCCATCAAGGGCATCGAGAACAAGAGTGTAGGCATTATTGACGGGAGTATTTACAACATAGTTTTCCACTCCTTCGTTGTTAGTATCAGACCACTCTTCGACTGTAGCATCGAGTTTCACGGATGTCAGGCCGATGTGAAGCACGAAATTATACGATTTGCCGGCCTTGAACGCAAATTTGAAGGGTGCAGTTACCTCGCTTGTGATTTTGCTTTCTCCTTCGGCAAGCTTGGGATCCTCGGTGATGACATCAAAATTGACAGTCACCATAACGGGGATTTCTTCGTTGCTGTTTTCGTCTATAACGGGAGTGGGCATCACCATCAGATATTTATCGTCGTTGGTGAGTCTCTTCACTGTGGTAGCGTCATCGGGAGTGAGAGTGTTGTTGATGAAATCGCCATTTTCGGCGGTGAGTGTGTAAGTGTGTGATTTGGCTACATAATTCTCCCATTCGCCGGTACGGAGGTTGAGATCGCCGCTGTCGCCAAAATCGCTTGAAGATATCGACACGCTGTTGATTACCACAGTCGATTTGTCAGTAAGCTTAAAGCTATGCTGATTATAGCTCGGCGTGCCATTGGAATTGGAATTTAAATTGTCATCATTATTACCATTTTCTTCATTAAACTCATCGACAACAGCCACGCGCTTGAAGCCTATGCGCGAGAGGGCGTGCTTGAATCGGAGATTCACCTTTTCGGCAATGGCCTGCTTGCGGATATCCATTGCATTGTTGCTGTAGAGCAGGTCGACCTGCTTGTCGACATCCTCGTCCATCTTGAACGAGAGCTTGGGGTCGCCCTCCGCAGTGTTGGCTGTGAAAGCGGTGATGCCGGTGGCTCCGGGAGTTTCAATGTAAGGAGCGTAGGCGAAGAACGATACTTTCTCCAAAGCATTGGAGGGCCAATACTTCACGGGGGAGTACTGCCACATGCCGCCTTCGTCGTTGTCGGCCCAGGTAACTTCCTGATTGTACATGAAGTTGGGCACATGCTTGGGGTCTTTAATGTTGTAGTCCTCTGTACCGGTGTAGTAGGCGAACACACCGAATCCCTTTTCCTTCAGGGCGGGAAGGTCCATCACCTCGGCACGCGATTCGGGAGCCGAGTTAAGGTAGGTTCCGAACGCAATGGCATCACCATCGGGTGCCTGATCATTGTTGCCGCTGCCGGTAAGCAGCTCTTCTTCCTGAGTGCAGCTCACTGTGGAGATGGCTGCGATGGCTGCGAAAGCCATCAGAAATTTTTTAGATTTCATGTCTGTGTTTTGAATTTGGTTTATTTATAGAATTTGGTTTATTTGATTAAGTAATGTTTTCGGATATAATGCTCTGTTTATTTTTTCTTGGAATGTAGACCGATGTTTACATCGTCCGTCTCTTCCCAGTCTTCTACCCATACGTCAAGACCCAAGTCGGAGTTTTCTCCAGGAGGCAACGGCGGGTCAAGCCACAGGTCGAGCCACAGGTCAAGATTATCGCCGCGTCTTCCAGGCGGCGGGGCACTCTCAGAAATAAGATGCCCTACGGGGATATTGTAGCGTAGCACGGTCTTGCCGTCGGCAAGCATGGCCTGGAATTCGAGGAAGTTTTCGGTGGGCGAACCGCCGTGGTTTCCGGGTAGCCCGAAGCAGCGGATGTCGGCTTCCACCAGACCGATGTCGGGCTTGGAGGATGTGCGCGAGCGCGCCCATTCGTCGGACTCTATGGGGTGAGCCACTGTCACGGAGTTATCATTAGGCATATCAGCGGCGAGCTTTCTGCCCGAAGCCATTCCACTTATGCTTCCGCGTGCCGCCCTCAGGTTGCCTATATTCTCGGTGTGAATGGTCACATGCAGGGTGTATATAATATTCTTCGGGTGAAGGGTACCTATCACCTTTGTGCCACTGTCGGAGTGGCGCACGTGGTCGGTCATAATGGTGTCGGTGGCGAGCCATTCGGGTGGCCATGCTACATAGCTGCGATCATCGGTGCGGCCACCGTACCACTTGGGCCCCTCCTGCTTGGGGACGTATGCCTCGGCGGTCTCCACGGCGTCGAGACCACGGAATCCGATGTAGTTGTACTCATCCTCGGTGAGGTTGAAAACGGTGGCCCAATGGCGACCCTCCGACAGGCGTGGCGACACGTGGGTGGTGGTGTTGTCAATAGTATGTTTTTTCTCGCCGGTCACGGTGTGGTGGCATATCACAGTCATGCCAGTGGGCACGGTCTTGCCGTATTCGCTCCAATCCACGTTCAACCTCAGATTAGACTCGGCACCACCGGCAGGTTCGGGATAGAAGTGGATTGTGGCGTCGCACGACGCAAGCACCAGACTCACGGCGGCAAGGAATATAATCCGGAATCTCACCATTTCATCCACCTCCTTTCCTTGCGTTGGCAGTAGAACTTATAGGATATTGCTATTCCGGCACGGGTGAGCCCCCAGTAGGTGCCGCCGCCATGTGACACTTCGGCGCCTTTGCGACCGGTGTTGTGGTATTTTATCCATTTGTAGGAAAGGTATCCGGCGCCAATCTGCGCTTCCATGCTCCAACGGTGCGCCTTGTCGAGGTGAAAGGCGAAGCCATAGCCGATTCCCAGGCCGAAGGCGGCGTGGTTGGGATCCTGATAGCGGAAGTCGCCTGCAAAGCTCACATTGAATCCTATCACCGAGGTGTGCACGCCTAAATAATGCCCGGAACCGGCATCGTGGAGCCAATAGCGCACCTCGGGCTGTGTGGCCAACAGGCGTATGCGCCAACGCCGGGTGATGTCGTAGGGCGAGTACCACACAGGCACGTCTAAACTCCAGTGGGGCCACAATTCGAGCTCAAAGCCGAGGTTGGCACACAGAGCGGCGTCCCACAGCAGGTTGGTCTTCATGGCGAAGAAGCGGCGTCGCGGTACCGCGGGCACGGGGATATCCACATCCACAGGTGTGGTTGCGGGGACTGAAGTCAGCAGAGAAGTCGGGATATGCCGGTTAGGAATTGTCATGCGGCTGCGCAGCCGGTGGGTATCGTAGTCCACCAACACAGAGGCGCGGCGAAGGTAGGGCAGCACATGGTGGCGCATGGAGGCGTAGGGGGCGCCCCCGTCGAGGCTCTTGAGACGCCTCTCGCGGGTGTCACCGTCAATGTCGGCGGTCCGGTCAAGGAAGCTGAGCACCTCGGCGCCGTAGGGGATGGTGCTGTCGGCGGCGAGCATCATCCGCATGCCTTCCCAATCTTCGGGGACTGTGGATATGGCATAGATACTGTCCGGGAACGAATATCGAGCCTGTAGTATGGAGATGAACGTGCGGGCGCGACCGGTGGCAAGGCGTACATTGTTCCGGTAGGGGCCTTCGGGCGATGCGGTGCCCACCACAGTGATCCGCGCCACACGCATGCGAGGATCAAGCACCATGGTGTCGATGCGTGCAAGAACCTGCTTAAGGGCACTGTCGTTGCAATGGTATGTCTTGTCAAAATTGGTGATATTGACCTTGAAATCGATACGTGCCTGTGCCTGTGCCGATACGATCAGGGTATCAATGGTAGCTTCGGTGGCCACACACGGATAAACCGAAAGCATGGCAATGACAATCAGCGCCGCCAAACGTATCAAATTTGCGTGGCGGAGCATGCTTATGCCTGAGTTGCATTTTAATTCTTTATGATATGCCGGTGCCGCAACATCCATTATAAAATAAAGAGTCTTATGTTTCTGGTGCGATTACTGAAATGATAAGGTTATGATAAATGGCTTATGCCTATTGAAATACGGTGCAAAATTAATTGATTTTAGATAATTAATGCAAATTTTTACCCCCCCCCATTTAGATTTTTTAACTAAATTAAAACTAATTAACAGCATCTGTCTTTTCCTAAAAAAGGTTGTGCGGAAAACCTGCCGCGGCACACAAACAAATTGGCGCAGTGGTATTCGATCTATCCATACTTAGTTAAAAATAAAACGGAGCGCGACCTTTTGAGTTGCACTCCGTTTATGTTGATTTATATATTTTTAAATTGACGGATTATTTGACTTCCTCGAATATCGAAATTGTTGGTTAATAGAGTATTCTGCCAATATGTTCCAAATAAATGGCAACTTTGAGATCCATTGTTGTCAAGTTAAATCAATAATACCTGCTTGCATAGCTTAAGGCATATTCAAGAAGTCACGGAGAGAAAGCATTTTTATGCCGTTTTGTGTGTTAGGCGCCGAATCGCGTAGTGTGACAACCAACTTTTCATAATTGTCGCCAATTGATTCGAGATTGCCAAACTCGCGGTCAGCCGTAGCTTTGTCATAGACATTCACCGCAACTTGAATGTATTTTCGCTCCCCATCTTTTTCAGCGACAAAATCAATTTCTTTGTTTCTTTGAAGCATACCTATCCTGATATCGTAACCCTCGGCTGACAGTTTATTGTAAACTGCATTCTCAAGAATCGCTCCGAGATCCATTGGCCGATAGCCTATAATAGAATTGCGTATCCCTATATCTTCAAAATAATATTTTTCACCTATCTCAAATAATTTCTTTCCCTCAATGTCCCATCGTCGCACTTTATTAGTGATATAGGCATCGCAAATATAGTCGGCGTAGGTTTGTACGCTGTTCACAGTCCCGGCTACACGTTGCGATTTTAGATAGTCGGCTATGCGTTTTGCTGTAAAAATCTGTCCGGTATTATCTGCCAGGAAAAGCAGTAACCTTTGCAGGAAATCATTGTTGCGGATAGAATGTCGGCTTACGATGTCCCGGTAAACCAAAGCATCGGTAATTCCGGTGAGATATTCATTCCATGTATCACGTTGGGGGAGGTTCCTCAAATATGGCATTCCTCCAAATCTCAAATATACGTCTAAATTTTCATCTGAATCTTCAAGTGAATGAAACAGAAGAAACTCATCGAAACAAAGAGGATGCACTCTAATCTCTATGCTTCGTCCGGCAAGTCGCGAGGCGATTTCGGAAGACAACATTGATGAATTGCTTCCTGTGACATAGATGTCGTTCCGTGCATCGAGACAGAGTGAACGAATAACCTTGTCAAAATCCTCAATCTCCTGGATTTCATCAATGAATATATAGTTCATGGATGAATCTGACAGATGCCTGACAATTTCCTCGTTTAAATCAGACGCGCTTTTGATATGAGAAAAAGCAAAATCCTCGAGATTGATGCGAATGAAATTGGCAGTTGGGGATGACTGACGGAGTTTCTCCTCAACGGAATTTAATATACAGCTCTTCCCAACGCGCCGTTGCCCCGTCAGCACCTTTATCACACCTTTGCCTTCATATCTCAAAATCTTATCAAGGTATTTTGGTCTCGGGATATTCTCTATTGTTTTAATCATATTCAAAAGTTTTTGCAAATGTAGCGATTATTTTGAATATACCAGAAATAATTCAGCTAAAATATTACTGAGAGTTATGTGACACTCTAATGCCGATTTTGTTGCGGTACAGATAAATGACTTGTTTCAATCTAAATAAAGAATAATCCAATCCATATAAAAAAGGGTTGCAATCACAATGACTGCAACCCTTTTTATATGGATTTATTTATCTTTTGATACTTACTTCACTTCCTCGAAGTCAACATCGGTCACCGAGTCGTCGTGGGGAGGCTGTTGGGCACCGGGCTGCGGGCCTGCCTGCTGCTGGGCCTGTTGGGCCTGAGCCTGAGCATTCAGAATATCCTGCTGTGCCTGGCCGAAAACTGTCTCAATCTCCTTGATAGCAGGTTCTACAGCTGCCACATCCTGATTTTTGTGTGCTTCTTTCAGTTTGGCCACAGCGGCTTCGATAGCGGCCTTGCGGTCAGCAGGAAGTTTGTCACCAAGCTCGGCAAGCTGTTTCTCTGTCTGGAAGATCACGGCGTCAGCCTTGTTAAGTGTGTCGATACGTTCCTTTTCCTTGGCATCGGCAGCTGCGTTAGCGGCAGCCTCGTCTTTCATACGTTTGATTTCGGCATCGGTAAGACCGCTTGAAGCTTCGATTCGTATCGATTGTTCCTTGCCTGTAGCTTTATCCTTGGCCGACACGTTAAGAATACCATTGGCATCAATCTCAAATGTCACTTCAATCTGAGGTATGCCACGGGGCGCAGGTGCGATACCGTCGAGGTGGAATTTACCGAGGAGTTTATCATCCTTGGCCATGGGGCGTTCGCCCTGAAGCACATTGATCTCTACAGAAGGCTGATTATCTGCAGCTGTCGAGAATGTCTCGCTCTTGCGGGTAGGAATAGTGGTGTTGGCTTCTATAAGCTTGGTCATCACACCGCCGAGGGTCTCGATACCTACCGAGAGGGGTACAACGTCAAGCAGGAGCACGTCTTTAACCTCACCTGAAAGCACACCACCCTGAATAGCGGCACCTACTGCTACAACTTCATCAGGATTAACGCCCTTGGAGGGTGCCTTGCCGAAGAACTTCTCAACTACCTGCTGTATTGCAGGAATACGTGTAGAACCACCCACGAGTATCACCTCGTCAATGTCAGCAGGCTTGAGGCCGGCGTCGCGCAGGGCGTCTTCACACGGTTTGAGTGTACGGTTGATTAGAGTATCAGCCAATTGCTCGAACTTTGCACGGGTAAGGGTCTTCACAAGGTGTTTTGGAATACCGTTTACCGGCATGATGTAAGGAAGGTTGATCTCTGTTGAAGTAGTAGATGAAAGTTCAATCTTGGCTTTCTCGGCAGCTTCTTTCAGTCGCTGCATGGCCATAGGATCCTGGCGCAGATCCACGCCCTCTTCCTTGAGGAACTCGTCGGCAAGCCAGTCAATGATCACGTGGTCGAAATCGTCACCGCCAAGGTGGGTATCACCATTGGTTGACTTCACTTCGAACACGCCGTCGCCGAGTTCGAGAATCGAAATATCGAAAGTACCGCCACCGAGGTCAAACACGGCGATTTTCTGATCCTTGTTTGTTTTGTCAAGGCCATAGGCAAGTGCAGCTGCGGTAGGTTCATTTACAATACGCTTTACTGTAAGGCCTGCGATCTCACCGGCTTCTTTTGTTGCCTGACGCTGTGAGTCATTGAAATAAGCAGGCACTGTGATGACTGCCTCGGTCACGGGTTGGCCAAGGTAATCTTCAGCAGTCTTCTTCATCTTCTGAAGAATCATTGCCGAGATCTCCTGAGGTGTATATTCACGGCCGTCAATGTCGATACGGGGAGTATTATTCTCTCCTCGCACCACCTTGTAGGGCACACGTTTGATTTCATTGGCTACCTGATCAAAGGTCTCGCCCATGAAACGCTTGATAGAATAGATTGTACGTTGGGGGTTGGTGATCGCCTGACGCTTGGCAGGATCACCCACCTTGCGTTCGCCGCCTTCGACGAAAGCTACCACCGAGGGAGTCGTGTTACGACCCTCGCTGTTAGGAATTACTTGAGGTTCATTGCCTTCAAGGACTGCCACGCACGAGTTGGTCGTGCCTAAGTCAATACCTATGATTTTTCCCATAGTTGTATAGTTTTATGTTGTTGTTATTTATTTTATTTCGGTTTATCAATTTTGCTATGAATAGAACAAATGTTGTGCCAAAAAGGTTTTACCCCCATTTTGTGACAATCCGTGTGCCAAAGTGTCACATTCCGTCTTTCTCCGTATGCCTTATAGCTACATAAAAACAACAGACAGCCCCGCCGGAATGCTTTTGGCATCATGGCGGGGCTGTCGGGATATGGTTATATGAACCGGAGTGATCAATATCCGAAGATATCTTCGGTAGTAAGCATCACCACGCGGCCAAGTTTTGAAAGTGCATCAAGATCAAGATCGGCAGGATCTCCCAGGATTCCGTAATAATATGTCAAGCCTTTCACATTACCCTGCTGATAGTTCACAATGTCCTCGAGGGTAAGACCGGGGAGGGCTTCGTATATTGCCTGCCGTTCTTCACGGTCAAGCCCGAGGCGCTTGGCTCCAAGGTAGGCCCAGGCAATGTCATCCTTGATATAACGCTGCGAACGCATACGGGCTTCAAGACCGCTCTTAGCAAGGTCAAATGCAGCCTGTGACTGAGGCATTTCGTTAATGATAAGCAGGAATGCGTTGATGGCATCTGTCATCTTATCATTCTGGGTAGCTATCTGAGTACGGTAAGTGTAAGGGCGTTTGAGTTGTGCGGGTTCGAGTTGGAAGGCGCCGGCCGAGTATGCCAACGAACGGCTCTCACGCATTTCCTGGAACACGATGCTGTTCATGCCGCCGCCGAAGTATTCGTTATACATCTCTACCACAGGGGCCCGATTGATGTCAAATTCGCCGCCCTGATTGGCAAACATGGTCATGTAAAGCTGCTTGGCATCATATGGAGCAATAAAAATCACTGTTTCCTCAGGCACAACCTGTGTAAAATGATCCTCGGCAGGCACAGGTTTGAGACTGGCCGGGGTATGATGCAATGAGTCAATCATGGCTGTCACTTCGGCTCCGTCAAGGTTACCGTAGTAGATCACTTCCTGTTCATAGTTGTATAGATTGCGTACGGCATCTATTATCTCCTGAGGATTGAGGGCCGCCAGTTCATCAGCCTTATAGCTGTATTGAGCTTTTTCTGGACCATACACAACATATGACACAAGACGCGAGAAGTTTGCCCGTTGGTTTTGTTTTGAATTGGCACGGCTTTGGGCGATCTGATCCACAAGACGGCCATATGCTTCCGTATCGACTTTAGCATTGGCCAGGAATTTCTCGAAGAGCTCTGCTGCGGCCGGCAGATTCTCGCTCAAGCCCGAGATCAGTATATAGGAACGCTCGGCACCGATCGAGAGCCGCCATGAACATGCGAGATTATAGAACTGACGCTTAAGCTCATCGGCACTCATTTCAGGAGTTCCTAACAGGTCGAAGTAATCTGAGGCGAGACTCAGACGCTTGTCATCATCGCTGCCAAGATCAACTATATATATCAGGGTCGAGATGTCGTTGGTTGTATTCTTGGTGTAGTACACGGGTAAGCCGCCGGCAGTCTTTAAGATTGTGAGATCTTTGCTGAAATCAAGGAATACAGGTTCTATCGGTTCCACTTCAGTCTCTGCTATCTCGCGCAGGAAAGCCGATGAAGCATCGCGGTTTGTAGCGATAGGGGTGAGTTCGGGCTTAGGCATTTTCACAATACCGGCATCATCACCCTGCAGCTTGTAGATAGCTGCATAGTTGTTGGGGCCGAAATATTTATTGGCCACCCTCACTATATCATCTTTCGTGACTGAGTCGATACGATTGAAATTGGCTACTACATCGCTCCAGTCCTCGCCATTCACAAATGCGTCAAGATAATAGTTTACGCGGTCATCATTGCTCTCGAATGATTGCTGCAGCTGCAACTTGTAATTATTAACGATAGCCGGAAGCAGATCATCGGGGAAATCGCCGCGGCGCAGCTGATCCATCTGCTGAAGCAGAAGCTCACGCACCTGGTCAAGGGTCTGACCGGCGTTGGGCATACCTATGAGCAGGAAAGCTCCCTGATCGGCAAGGCCATAGAGGCCGGCTCCGGCTCCAAGCACCTTCTGTGAGTTATTGAGGTTGATGTCTATGATTCCGCAGTCTCCATTGTTGAGAACCTCCGATATGAGATATATGGCCAATTGGTCCTCGCTCTTCGCGGCAGGAGTGCGCCAGGCCAGATAGATACGCTCAGCATCAACACCACGCACGTCAACCCGCACAGGCTCGGTTATTTCTGGTTCTTCCACTACTTCAAGCTCCGGCAGATTGTAATTTGGCTTGAGATGCCCGAAATACTTGGTTATAACGTCTACCATATGGTCGGGATCAAAGTCACCGGCAAGGCAAATGGCCATATTATTAGGAACATACCACTGTGAGTGGTAGTTTCTCACATTTCTTATCGAAGGATTCTTCAGATGTTCCTGAGTGCCTAATACGGTTTGTGTTCCGTAGGGATGATGCGGAAAGAGAGTTGACAACATAGCCTCCGACATCTTGCGGGTGTCCTGCGTCAGCGACATGTTTTTCTCCTCATAGATTGTCTCAAGCTCAGTGTGGAAGCCACGCAGCACGGGATGCTCAAAACGGTCAGCCTGAATACGGGCCCAGTTTTCAATCTGATTGGACGGAATATCTTCGGTGTAGCAGGTCACATCCTGTGATGTGAAAGCATTTGTACCATTAGCACCGATTATAGCCATAAGTTTATCGTACTCATTGGGAATAGCTATAAGCGACGCAGCATAGCTGATCGAGTCAATGCGATGATAGATATTGCGACGCTCCACCGAGTCGGTGGTGACACGGTACACCTCGAACAATTCTTCGATTTCATCAAGCAGCGGTTTCTCGGCTGCGTAGTCCGAAGTGCCGAATTGCTCGGTGCCTTTGAACATGAGATGCTCAAAATAATGAGCCAGACCGGTAGTCTCGGCAGGATCGTTTTTTCCTCCCACACGCACTGCTATATAGGTCTGTATGCGTGGCCTGTCTTTGTTTACACTCATGTACAGCCGCAGGCCGTTGGGCAGCGTGTACATCATGGTGCCCAACGGGTCACCTTCTACCGTGGTGTACTGATACTTCGAGGCCGTAGCTCCCAGCGAGAGCACAGCCATTAGCATCATCAGCAAAATCTTTTTCATTTTCGGTTTATTTTTGATGGATGAGATGTCTTTTTAATGAAGCTGGATGAACTTTATCTCAGAACTTTTTTGTTCTATTCTAAACCTATGCGTTTATCCTCAAATCTTTAAATTCGGCGCAAGTTACGAATTTTTTCTCAATTATTCCGATATTTTTATTAAATTTGCAGTCTTATGAATATCTTACGATCTGCTGTATATATATTAATAATGTGTATTTCGTCACTCCCGGCAGTAGCCGAGGCTTCGGTACGCTGGCTTGAGACTGTGCACAACTTCGGAGCTTTTGCCGAGGAGACAGGGCCTGTCTCCTGCAAGTTCAAGATGGTGAATGACGGCCCGGGAGCAGCATCCATAGTGGCTGCGCGCGCCACATGCGGTTGCACACAGCCTCGCTACGACGTGCGCTCCCTCGCGCCGGGCGATACCGCCGAACTGTCAGTCACCTTCGACCCTCAGGGAAGACCCGGGCGTTTCACAAAGCAGATCTATGTCGAGACATCAGGCACCCCTCAAAAACAGAAACTTGAGATCACCGGTGTGGTGATCGGCGCCGGCGCTACCGTGGCTCGCAGGTTCCCGGTCGATATGGGACCGCTCAAGCTCGCCACCGGAGGCATAATGTTAGGCGAGGTAACCAAAGGACACCTCAAGACTATATATACCGAAGGCTACAACCGGTCAGCCGACTCTCTGCGCGTAACCATCACTCGCAAGCCCGGTTTCGTCGAGATAATCCCGTCACCGGCTGTTGCAGCTCCAGGCGAGCAAATCACTCTCATCTCATATCTAAACAGTGCCAAATGCCCGCTCTACGGACTCGTGGAGGAAGAAGTCACCATATCCCCTGTGCCGGGGCAGGAGTATACAATTCCGCTCACGGTAATCATCAACGAGGATTTCTCGTCCATGAGCGCCGACGACATGAAGAAAGCGCCCATATCAGTGATCGGCACCGAAATCATCGACCTTGGCACCGTAGACCAGCACTCAGGAGCCGTCACCGCATCTTTCACAATTGGCAACGCCGGGAAAAACAAACTTTCCGTGCGGCGAGTCTACTCTTCCGACCCCGGTGTGGCAGTCAACATCAATTCATCATCGCCGGTGGCTAAAGGCAAAAAAGCCACCGTCACCGTATCGCTCGACCCTGCCGCCGTCACAGGTGACATTATAAACGCCAAGGTTATTGTAATCACTAACGACCCCCTGCAGCCATCGCGCACCGTGCGACTGGTGGGAAACATAAAGAAATGAATCAGCAAGAATCATCATCGCGCAGTGATGCCGCCGTCATAATTCCAATGTATAACGAGCGCGAGAACGCCGCAGCTATAATCGACGCGGTGCTTGCCCTCGATCATCCTTTCGACGTGCTTGTAATCGACGACAACTCACCCGACGGTACTGCCGAGATAGTGCGTGCGAAAATGACTGAGCATCCCGGGCGCGTGCATCTGATAGAACGGAAAGGCAAGCTTGGCCTTGGCACAGCATACATCACCGGCTTCAAGTGGTGCCTCGCACAGGGATATGAATACATATGCGAGATGGATGCCGACTTCTCCCATAATCCCGCCGACCTGCTGCGGCTGTACAACGCCACCGCCTGCGAGGGCGCCGACGTCGCCATTGGATCGCGGTATGTCACCGGCGTCAACGTGGTGAACTGGCCTATGGGACGGGTGTTGATGTCCTATTATGCAAGCAAGTATGTACGGATGATCACACGCATGCCGGTTCATGACACAACCGCCGGATTTGTATGTTACCGCCGGCGCGTGCTTGAGGCTCTACCGCTCGACAAAATCAAGTTCAAGGGCTACGCCTTCCAGATCGAGATGAAGTTCACAGCATATAAATTTGGGTTCAGGATTACCGAGATCCCTATTATATTCGTCAACCGCGTATTGGGTACTTCTAAAATGAGCTCAGGCATCTTCGGCGAGGCTGTATTTGGAGTGGTGCGGCTGAAATGGAATAGTTTCTTCAAAAAATTTCCTGATTTCTCAAGCCAATGAGGACACTGATCCACAACGCATCAATTGCCGACGGCATTGGCCCCGTATACCACGGATGGCTGTTCACCCGCGACCACGTCATTGAGTCATTGGCCCCGGGCAACGTACCGCAATGGGCACTGGAACAGGCCGATGAAATCATTGACGCTGAATCGGCACTCCTGATGCCGGGCGTCATCGACTGCCATGTGCATTTCCGTGAGCCAGGTCTTGAACACAAAGCGACCATCGCTTCCGAGAGCCGCGCCGCGCTTGCAGGCGGTGTGACATCGTTCATTGACATGCCCAACACGGTGCCACAGACAACTACGCTTGCCGCATGGGAAGACAAGATGGAAAGGGCATCCCGCTCGTCAGCTATAAACTATGCCTTCATGATGGGTGCCACTGACTCCAATCTTGACGAACTGCGCCGCGCGCCGGCCGACCTGATGCCGGCGGTTAAGGTCTTCATGGGATCATCTACAGGAGGCATGCTGCTTGACTCGGAAAACTCACTCAGCGCGATATTCGCCGAGACAGGTCGCCGGGTGGTGGTACATGCCGAAGACCAGGCGGTGATTGATTCAAATATAGCCCGCTTTTCACCCATCCCCGACGACGGTAACATGGCATGGCACACACGCATCCGCTCGCAGGAAGCATGCATCCGTGCCACCGATAAGGCTCTCAACCTTGCCGCCCGTTACGGCACGCGGCTCCACGTGGCTCACCTGTCCACAGCCATCGAAGCCGCGATGTTCGACCCGGCACCGTCACCAGTCGGTAAGCAGTACACTGCCGAAGTGTCTCCCCACCACCTGCTTTGGACAAGCGACTATTACCCGATTCAAGGGGCGCGCATAAAAATGAACCCGTCGGTGAAGTCTGCCCGCGACCGCGACGCCTTGCGACGCGCGCTGATCGACGGGCGCATCGACATCATAGCCACCGATCACGCCCCCCATTGTCTCAGCGAAAAGAAAGGAAATGTATTTCAGGCCGCTTCCGGGGCACCTATGGTACAGTTCTCATTGGTAACCATGCTTGACATATTCCCTCCCGACGTTGTAGCACGACGCATGGCGGCAGCTCCCGCCGCCCTGTTCGGCATTGAACGCCGGGGCACGCTTACCCCCGGAAATTTCGCCGACATGGTGCTCGTACAACGCCTTGACTCTCCGCACACCATCACCGACATCGAAGTCAAGAGTATATGCGGATGGACTCCCATGGCCGGCTCACGCACGCACCACCGAGTGCTCCGCACATGGGTTAGCCCTACATTCCTCCGATTCGCGCAGTAGTCTCTGACTCAAAAACTATCTTGGCAGAACGAGTGTTATATCGTTAAACTTTACACTCTCTGCCCTATGAATTTACGATCACTTTATATCATCATCTCTGCTATTGCTCTCACAGCCGCAGCCGCGCAGGCCGAGACAATCGAACCCATAAACTTCGGCGACTTCGAGGATTGGGTTACCCGCGACATACATGAAAGTTCCATCATCGGCGGCAATCACAAGAAGGTTTACGCCATAGGCCCCACCCGCACCATCACCGGCAATGACCCCTACGTGCCGCAAGGCGGATCGCCGTGGGCCACATGCAACGTAATGGCCAAGATGGCCGGAGTCACCAAAGCTTCCTGTGCCGTTGTCCCCGACGACCACCCCGGCAGCGGGCGTTGCGCTCGCCTCAACACCATCATCGAGGAATGCAAGGCCCTTGGAATCGTAAATGTGAAAGTCCTCGTTGCCGGCACCCTCTTCCTCGGCCGCATGTTCGAGCCTATCAAATCCACCTCTGATCCATACTCCAAGATGGAGATGGGCGTGCCGTTCACCAAGCGCCCGAGCGCTCTGTGCTTCGACTACCGGCTCCTGATTCCGCAGGGCAACACACGCATCTACTCCTCAGGCTTCTCAAAGCAACGCACCCTACAGGGACACGACAACGCCGAGGTGCTCGTGTTGCTGCAACGACGCTGGGAGGATTCAGAGGGGAATATATACGCCAAACGCGTGGCCACCGCCCGCGAGGCTCTGACAACATCCACCTCAGGGTGGGTCGATGCCCATCATTTGAAACTCAACTATGGCAAAAGCCCGGCTTTCGGCCTCATTCCCGAGGCAAAGAGCTACTACGCCCGCAACTCGCGCGGCAAGCTCGTGCCTGTAAAAGAAGTGGGTTGGGATGACCCGTCGGCCTCTCCAACCCACATTATAGTCATGTTCTCAGCTGCCGGCGGCGAGCCATATACAGGCACCCCGGGCCTTACATTCTGGGTCGACAACGTGGCTCTCGCCTATTGAACCACAACCTTCTCTGCTCCGCCGGCCGACACCTTCACATAAATGCCGGCCGCTTCGGGCACCGGAATCTCCACGCCCTGCATGTTGAACCAACGTGTCGCACCCGGCGTTGCAGTCATCTCCAGATCTTTCACACCCAGCTCTCCGGCCCAGGCTTTAGTGCCGCCGGTGCCCTCGTAGATGATTTCATTGTCGTCACCCTCGGTGACATACCGCAGTGTGCCACGACGTTGAGTTCCGATAGATGCCAGTTCACTTCCCAGCGGGGCGAAAAACAGCCCTTGTGAACCCATCCACTCATTCTCTGCCAAGACGCCTATCTTGTCGGCATAATACCACGGCTCGCCAAAATTGGCACATGGCATATCCGTGCTGCTGGCCGTGAATACAGTATACCGGTATCCATGCGACTCCATTTCAGTCACTTCCTCTATCTTACAGGTAAACACATGCTCATCATTCCCGAGCTGTATCATCTCCGTTGCCGGCCCGAAGCCATATATCTTGACCTCGCGGATGTTTTCACCTTCCATGAAACAATTCCATGAACTCAGATCCATCGTCGAGAACCCTATATTCTCATATTCACGAAGGCTTTCGGGTTCAAACAGCACATACACCGCATCGCCATCCTCGCGGATGTAAGACAGATGCTTGTCCGGCTCGCTGTAATTCCACTCCGTCGCATCATATTCCTTGTCAGCCCAGAACACAAGATCAATCGAATGCCATTCGACACCGTCAATCTCAGCCTTTGCTCCTATCCTGATGCCGTACTCATAATCCTCATGCGGCAATCGGCCGCTCATGCGGTATCCATGATACCACCACGTGCGCCCCTCCTCCACTATATGAGGAGCACAATATTCCGAATTCAAAAACTGCGCATTGGCAGTTATCGCTACCAATAGGCTTAGAGCTAAAAACAAATGTTTCATGGTTTCTTCTTTTAAGGATGGGTATCGGATATATTAAAGCACACAAAATTAACTAAATTAATGTAAAACACAACGACAGCACCAACTATTTAAGCATATTTAACTCACACCCGTCGTTAATTATACATTTCACATGGTCGATTTCCCGGTGTTTAATCTAACCTGTTGATTTAATATCATATAATTTTCAAGCAGTCAATATTGTTAACTTATCTTAAAAACCGCTAAATATTTTTTTTTTAAGATAATACTCCTTATCTTTGAGCGCCCAAAGTGTGCCCGTGCCATTGGGATTTGACCTAAAAACTGATTCATCATACGATCTATCAAATATTTAGATAACTAAAACAACTCAATTATTAACCAAAAAATCTTAAACATGAAACTTTCTTTACGCAACCTCGTGATGGGTACTGCGCTCGCAGTTTCCACCGCGTCTTTTGCCCAAGAGATGCCTTTCACTGTGACGGAGACTTTCAACCACTACACCACTCCCGCTGATGTAGTGAGCCTAGGCGACACCCGCAACGCGGCCGCTTACAAAGGCACTGTCTACGCCCTCAACAAGGCCACCGGCCAGATCTTCGCTATCAACGCCGAAGGTGTGAAAGAGTATGCCAAGGTTGATGTCAACCACGGCGAGAACAACGACCACGTATCAACAGCTATCACCGCCGACGACGCCGGCAACCTCGTTGTAGGTTATGCCAACGGCGACTTCTTCGCAAACAGCCTCAAAGGCGTGGCTATCGTGCCCGCCGACGGCTCTGACGTTATATATGTAGAGACCCTCGAATTCCCCGAAGGCTTCTCTGCAGGCCGCACCGATAACTTCGGCCGCATCGCAGGTGACGTCCTCAGCACCGATGGCGCTTACTTCTACGTCGGCGGTGCCGGTTCAGGCAAGAACGTGGCTTGCTTCTACGTTTCTGAAGGCGAATTCACCGCCGAGGAATATGCAAGCGACGCTTACGTGAACGACGTTACCAGCATGAGCGTGGCATTCCCCATGTTCACATCGTTTGACGAACAGTGCGACACCGATCCCGTATACAACGGCGGCATCCTATTCAACTGGAACGCTTCAGGCCCCGAATACATCGCCGACAGCGAGGGACACTCATATGGCCGCCCCGCCAAAGAAGACGGTATTGACTACACAGCCGTACCCGGTGGCGACTGCTTCACTTATGAAGGCAAGCGCTACTTCGCAATCCCCTACACCCAGATCACAGGCAAACGCACGGGTGACTTCCTCATCTACGACGAAGACCTCAACGTTATCTTCAAGTCTCAGTTCGCCGACTACGAGACCGTAGCCGCAGGTGGCTTCCTCAACGGCGGCGCTATCCTCGTGCAGCAGACCGGTGAGAACACATTCGAACTCGGATTCTGGGGTGGTGCTACAACAGGCGTTCACGCTGCCTCTTACACCATCACTTTCCCCAAAGCAGAAGAACCCGTTGACCCCAACGTGATCACAGTAAAAGAGACTTTCAGCCACTACACCACTCCCGCTGATGTAGTGAGCCTTGGCGACACCCGCAACGCGGCCGCTTACAAAGGCACTGTCTACGCCCTCAACAAGGCCACCGGCCAGATCTTCGCTATCAACGCCGAAGGTGTGAAAGAGTATGCCAAGGTTGATGTCAACCACGGCGAGAACAACGACCACGTATCAACAGCTATCACCGCCGACGACGCCGGCAACCTCGTTGTAGGTTATGCCAACGGCGACTTCTTCGCAAACAGCCTCAAAGGCGTGGCTATCGTGCCCGCCGACGGCTCTGACGTTATATATGTAGAGACCCTCGAATTCCCCGAAGGCTTCTCTGCAGGCCGCACCGATAACTTCGGCCGCATCGCAGGTGACGTCCTCAGCACCGATGGCGCTTACTTCTACGTCGGCGGTGCCGGTTCAGGCAAGAACGTGGCTTGCTTCTACGTTTCTGAAGGCGAATTCACCGCCGAGGAATATGCAAGCGACGCTTACGTAAACGACGTTACAGGCATGAGCGTGGCATTCCCCATGTTCACATCGTTTGACGAACAGTGCGACGTTGATCCCATCTACAACGGCGGCATCCTCCTCAACTGGAACGCTTCAGGCCCCGAATACATCACCGACAGCGAAGGCCACTCATATGGCCGCCCCGCCAAAGAAGACGGCATTGACTACACAGCCGTACCCGGTGGCGACTGCTTCACTTACAACGGCAAGCGCTACTTCGCAATCCCCTACACCCAAATCGCAGGCAAGCGCACAGGTGACTTCCTCATCTACGACGAAGACCTCAACGTTATCTTCAAGTCACAGTTCGCCGACTACGAGACCGTAGCCGCAGGTGGCTTCCTCAACGGTGGCGCTATCCTTGTGCAGCAGACCGGTGAGAACACATTCGAACTCGGATTCTGGGGTGGTGCTACAACAGGCGTTCACGCTGCCTCTTACACCATCACCATGCCTAAGGAAACTGTGGATCCCCAGCCCACCTTCCCCGCTCAGCTCTACCTCGTAGGCGCTCCCAACGGATGGCAGGAACCCACTGAAGCCAACGCTGACAAGTACACCAACTACACTCTCGCTCCCACAGCTGAAGGTTCAGGCATCTACACCGGCACCTTCCAGGTTAACGCTTCTCAGGCTATGTTCCGCTTCTTCACCACACTCGGTGGTTGGGACGCTGAACAATATGGTCTCGCAGAAGGCGACTCTCCCGTTGACATCACACTCACCGACAACACCTTCGAAGGCACTCTCGTAGCCGGCAAGGGTTCTGTTAACATTCCCGACTGGACAGGTGGCGAAATCGAAATGACCGTCAACCTCAACGACAAGTCAATCAAGCTCGTCTGCACCCCCGGCGCTTACAAGCCTGTTGACCTCTACCTCCGCGGCGAATTCAACGATTGGGGCACTACCCTGAAGATGGAAACTCCCGCCGAAGCTGACGCCGACGGCTACTACATCTACACCGCCACAGTTGAAAGCCTCGCAGGCGAATTCAAGATTGCCAACGACGACTGGACATTCTCTTACGGTTGCGGCGCCGAAGCTCCCTCGTTCGAGAACGGTCAGGCTTACGACACCTACTACAACGGCTCTAACTTCACCATCGCAGGTGAATCAAACGTAACCGTTACATTCGCCCTCAACCCCAACACCACAGAGCCCTCTAAGATCACTCTCGCTTGGGAAGGTCTCGTTCAGGGCCGCAACAACTTCGCCTATGCCATCAACCTCGTTGACAATGGCAATGGCAAGTACACCGTAACTTACAAAGCTACCGGTGCTGCTCCTGCAACATTATACTATGTAGGTGACAACGGCGTTGAAGGTACTCTCGAACTTCCCGACGCTGTTGAAGGCGAAAACTCATTTGAAGTTGACGGCGCCAAACTCGATGAAGGCTCATACAACTTCTCTATCGCCCTCGCTAATGACACCTATGCTACTGCTCCCGCACTCGTCTTCACCGGCGAACAGTATGAACTTGCCGCACGTGGTGGTATGGTTGTCATCAACGACCCCGAAAGCGATGCATTCGGTTACTCGATCACTTGTGCAGGTAACGCTCAAGGTATGCAGCTCTTCGATCCTACATTTAACTTCCTCGGCCAATTCCACAAAGGCTATGACTCATTTACCGCATCTAACCAGTCATCACCTTTCCGTGGCGCTGAACGCGAAGGCGTAGCCGTATTCGGCGACTACTCTGACAATGGTGCCAACTACTATGTATTCGATCCCCTGAACCCCACCGAACTCTCAACCATGCTCGGCGCTCCCGCAACTATGGCCCCCAGCGGTCTTTGGAGTCTTGACGGCGTTGAAATCGCCGGCGGCAACTCAGGTATCGCATTCCGTGGCACCGGTGCCGACACACAGATGTTCACTGTAATCGAAGACAACACAGAACACTCCAACACTCTCGCACAGTATGACCTCGGCGACGCTACAATGATCACCGAAGCTCCCGTCAAGTGGTTCACTACCGCCAACGCCATGCTTCCCAACCACAATGTTGAGATTGCTGTTGCCACTAACGGTATGTACATCGCTCAGATCCGCGCCAACGTTGATGAAAACAACATCTGCCGCATGCTCTATGTTGACTACAACGATGACGTGAAAGCTTCTTGGTGGAACGACATGATCCCCAACGCTTGCGGTGCCGTAGCTATCACAACCGACGAGACCATTCTCGCCGTAGGTACCAAGACTGAAATTCTATTCTTTGAGATCGACATGAACGAAGAAACCAATGTTCCTGAACTCCTGCCACTTGAAGAATGGACCATTCCTATGGTAAGCGAATTCTCTGAATACCGTTTCGACGTAGCCGGCAACCTCTATGTTTACAACCGCGAACAAAAAGGTATGACTGTTTACGCACTGCCCCTCGGTCAGGAATCTGTAACACCCGCCAAGAAAGCCCTCTTGATTAAGGGTTCAAATACCGGTGTTGAGAATATTGCCGTTGACGCTGCCGATACCAACGCTGTTTACTACACCATCGGTGGTGTTCAGGTTTCTGCTGAAGACCTCACCCCCGGCATCTATGTAAAGGTCGTAGGCAACACAGCCACTAAAGTTGTTGTTAAATAATTAACATAACTTCCATAACAGATACAGCGCCCCACCCACGGGGCGCTGTATTTTTTTATATATTTTGCCAATTTTACCTAACACTATTGATTATTAAGATTTTTTTCTTAAATTTGCCACAAACCAAATCTCAATACCAAATGAAACGTTATCTTCTACCCTTGTGCTTCTGTTTGACTATAGTCGCCAATCTATCAGCCTCTATCACAAAAACATTAGTATTTAATGAAACGAAGCTTTCTATCGAAACCCGTACCTCCATGCCCGGGATGGTGGTTGAGGGGCGCACATGGTGGTACAGCGGGAAACAGTTGCCGGAAATGGACAAATGGCCTGCTACCCGTGACGAATTTGGCATTACTATAGGCAAGGAAGTGGATATTGACGGCATAAAATGGAATGAGCTCAATGTTACCACCCGTGGCGTGCAGTACTTCGACGATCCGTTCCAATATGGATTCAGCCAATTGCTGCTCGCTCACATCCGCGAGGTTGACGGGAATGTTTACATTCGTTTCAACTCAGAGGGTATGAACTCTTTCAGCCCTATTGCATGGTTCCGTGATCGTGATCGTGATCACCTCACTCCATGGAACATATATATTGACCGCGAAGATGACGAAGAACGCACAGTCCTTATGTACCCCTCATACAAGGATTCTAATTCAGCCAGAATCGGCAACGATCTTAACTATATGGTATTTGACGTGACTAAAGTCTACACCGTGACCAACAGCGGCCTCGATTACACCGTTTACGATTCATACTGCAACGCCCTGGGCATTGTCAAATACGTTGAAGGCATAGGATTCCTTGATTACGAGAACTACTATGGCGAGTTATTGTTCATGCCATTCAACGCCGCCTCAGCGGCCACAGGTTCCCGCAAACCCGAAAAATTGCGCTACGTCACCGATGCCGACGGAAATATCATCTACGAGCACATCGGCGGGATGAAATTATGGGAGGCCGCAACCCAAGGCATCAGCGACATCTCTGACGACAGCACCCCGGGCATCCGGTGGTTTAACTTGCAAGGCATAAGTATCGACGAACCACAGGAGCCGGGCATCTATGTCAAGGTCTCAGGCAACACAGCCACTAAAGTTGTTGTTAAATAATTGACATAACTGCCATAACTGATACAGCGCCCCACCCACGGGGCGCTGTATTTTTTATCACGCAACGGAAGTCCACACGCAGTGCCCGCTCTTCCACGGATTTGGCCATTCGGTCAAAAAACACTACCTTTGCACCATATTATGGCAAAGAAAGTTGTTGAAACGCCCCTGATGAAACAGTATCTCGAGATGAAGAAAAAACATCCCGACGCCATACTGCTTTTCCGTGTGGGCGACTTCTACGAAACATTCTCCGATG
Organism: Odoribacter sp.; assembly: GCA_023663145.1. Taxonomy (GTDB): domain Bacteria; phylum Bacteroidota; class Bacteroidia; order Bacteroidales; family Muribaculaceae; genus CAG-873. Next base: position 24,257 of record JAMPHZ010000018.1, on the reverse strand, counting down.
ACGCCATCACTGCTTCCGAGATACTCGGGATTACGCTCACTCGGCGTGCCAACGGCTCAGCCCAGCACGTTGAGCTCGCCGGATTCCCCCACCACGCGCTCGATACATATCTTCCCAAACTCGTGCGCGCCGGCAAGAGGGTAGCCATCTGCGAGCAACTTGAAGACCCCAAGAAGACAAAGACGCTGGTAAAGCGCGGCATAACCGAACTCGTCACCCCGGGCGTCACCCTCAGCGACAACATACTCAGCCACAAGGAAAACAACTTCCTTGCCGCCCTCCATTTCGGCAAGAACAACACCGGCGTGGCATTCCTTGACATTTCCACAGGCGAATTTCTTACCGCAGAAGGCCCCGCGGCATATATTGACAAGATAATGTCGAGCATGGCACCGAAAGAAGTGCTTGTGCAACGCGGACTGAAGCCCCGCGCTTCCGAAGTCTTGTCCGAGAAATACTTCATGTTCGAACTTGAAGACTGGCTCTTCACATCCGACGCTGCCAACGAACGCCTCCGCACACAATTTGGAGTGGCATCGCTCAAAGGATTCGGCATCCACGCCATGCCCGACGCCATTATCGCCGCCGGAGCCGTGCTGCACTACCTCGACATCACAAAACACTCGCGCCTTAGCCACATCACGGCCATATCTCGCATTGAGGAAGAAAAATACGTGCGCCTTGACCGCTTCACGGTGCGCAACCTCGAACTTATAGCCCCACTTGACGAAGGCGGCAAAAGCCTCATGAGCATCCTCGACCGCACAGTCACCCCGATGGGATCACGACTGCTGCACAGGTGGCTGCTCTTCCCGCTCAAAGACCCGAAAACGATAAACGAACGCCTGGGAGCCGTAGACGCCTTCTTCCGCGATCCCGAGACACGCGACGACATGGCCGACGCACTGCAGCGGGTAGGCGATCTCGAACGCCTTGTATCCAAAGTAGCATCTGCACGCGTCACTCCACGCGAGCTTCTACAGATACGCGCGGCTCTCGACGAGGTGCAACCAATCAAAGACATGTGCCTCGCCACCGGCGAGCATTCTCTCCGGGCAATAGGTGATCAGCTTAACCCTTGCCGGGCCATAGCCGAGAGAATCGCACGCGAGATCCGCAGCGACGCGCCCGCCGTAGCCGGCCGCGGTGAATATATCCTTGCCGGCGTAAGCGACGAACTCGACGAACTGCGCAAAATTGCCTACTCGGGAAAAGACTATCTGCTTGAAATACAAGCCCGCGAGAGCGCAGCCACAGGTATCACCTCCCTGAAAATCGGCTTCAACAACGTGTTCGGCTACTACATTGAAGTCACCAACACTCACCGCGACAAAGTGCCCCCTGAATGGATACGCAAGCAGACTCTCGTCAACGCCGAGCGCTACATAACTCAGGAACTCAAAGAATACGAGGAAAAGATTCTTACAGCCCAGGAGCGCATCGACTCCCTTCAGGAATCAATCTACAACACCCTTGTGGCAGCTGTGGCTGCATATATCCCGGCCCTGCAACTCAACGCAGGACTGCTCGCACGCCTCGACGTACTCAACGCATTCACCCGCGTGTCAGCCGAAAACCACTACTGCCGCCCGGTGGTCGACGACTCACTTGAGATAAGCCTCACCGAAGCACGACACCCTGTAATTGAGCGTCAGCTTCCCCCCGGCGAACCATACATCGCCAATTCAGTCTCACTCGACAACGAATCTCATCAGGTGATGATGATCACAGGTCCGAATATGTCGGGTAAGTCAGCCTTGCTCAGACAGACCGCCCTAAACGTGATAATGGCCCAGATAGGCTGCTACGTGGCCGCCGATGCCGCCCGCATAGGCGTTGTTGACAAGATATTCACCCGCGTAGGAGCCAGCGACAACATATCATTGGGTGAATCCACATTCATGGTGGAGATGAACGAGGCTGCCGCAATACTCAACAATATGTCACAGCGATCGCTGATTCTTTTCGACGAATTGGGCCGCGGCACATCAACCTACGACGGCATATCCATCGCATGGGCCATCGTGGAATATATACACGACTTCAACAACCTGCATCCGAAGACCCTCTTCGCCACACATTACCACGAACTAAATGAAATGGAGAAAAGCCATCCGCGCATCTTTAACGTGAACGTGTCGGTAAAAGAGATCGACGGAAAGGTAGTGTTCCTGCGCAAACTTGCACCCGGCGGGTCCGAACACTCATTCGGTATCCATGTCGCCCGTCTGGCCGGAATGCCGCGTGCCGTGGTAACGCGTGCCGAGCAAGTACTCCATCAGCTTGAGCAAGGAACTCGCCATGACGACAACCCGGCAGCAATAGCCTCCACCGACGACACACGCGCCGCGCTCGCCTCAATTGACAGCACTCCCGGCATGCAGCTTTCTTTCTTCCAGCTCGACGACCCCGTTCTGTCACAGGTGCGTGACGAAATTCTTGGCATTGACATTGACAACCTCACACCACTTCAGGCTCTTACCAAATTAAACGACATACGACGTATTCTCACAGGTAAATTCTGACGTAATTCCGATGAAAAAAAGTTTACTCGCCCTTGCCGTAGGCACATTTGCCCTCGGCATCGCCGAATTTGGCATGATGGGCATTCTGGGCGATGTAGCCCGTAATCTCAACATTTCAATATCTACCGCAGGAAATCTCATCTCAGCCTATTCTACCGGCGTGGCCGTCGGAGCACCTCTCCTGCTCGTGCTCAGACGAATGCCGCTGCGGCGCCTGATGGCACTGCTTGCCACCGTGATTATGGCCGGCAACCTGTTCACAGCCCTCGCTCCGGGATATACCACCATGCTGATCGCCCGCTTCATCGCCGGATTGCCACATGGAGCCTATTTCGGAGCAGGTGCTATCGTATGCTCACGGCTCGCATCTAAAGGCGCAGGCGCCGAGGCTGTGGCAGTGATGGTAGGCGGCATGACCGTCGCCAACCTCATAGGCGTGCCGGGAGCCACCTACGTGTGTAACGCGCTATCATGGCGATGGGCATTCATAATTGTCGCCTTTTGTGCGGCCATGGCATTGATTGGCATCAGGTCTCTTGTGCCGCCAATGGCTCCGATCCCCGACACTGGGTTCAAAGGACAATTCCGCTTCCTTTCCCACCCTGCCCCATGGCTGATATATGGCGCCGTATTCTTCGGACAGGGCAGCGTATACTGTTGGCTAAGTTACATTGAGCCTATCATGACACGTCTCACAGGATTCCCGCAGGGAGCCATGACCTGGATAATGATGGTGGTGGGATTGGGAATGGTAACGGGCAACGCGCTCGCCGGGCGCATTGCCGACCGCCACGGCGTTGCCCGTGTGTGCGGCATTCTATGCGCCTCAATGCTGATAGTAATGCCCGCGATATACTTTTGCGCACCGCTTAAGACACCATCGGTCATTCTCGCTTTTGCCGCCGCGGCAGCATTGTTCGGCATAGGAGGTCCGCTCCAGTATCTGATCGTAAGATTCGCAAAAGGCGGCGAGATGCTTGGCGGCGCAGGTATACAGATAGCGTTCAACGTATCCAACGCCGTGGCCGCTCTCATCGGAGGCATGGCCATTCACGCCGGATGGGGAATTGCATCACCGGCTCTCATCGGAATACCGTTCGCAGCCGTCGGCACCACATGTCTGATATTCCTCAACCGCCACGAGAGACAGGAACAGACAACCTGAAATTAACATAGCGTATAAATATTACGGGGATCTGCACAATTGCGCAGGTCCCCGTAGTCATGAAATATGTACCGGAGGTTACTTAACCCACTTGAGTGTGGCAGGGGTAAGACCGCTAACTTTCACTATGTAGATACCGCGTGTGAGGCTGCTGAGATCGACTGTGGCATCGGCATCTGACACGAAGAACACACAACGGCCGTCAGCACCATAAACAGCCACATCATTGCCAGCCAAAGGCATTGAAAGCACACCTTCGGGGCTAATGCTGACCTCTCCCTCAGAAGCGACAAGATCGCTCACACCGTTGCTCGCCGAATAAACAAACGTGCTGGTGTTGTAATCTGTCTCAAGTTCTGAGAGTGTAGATGCCGTACCATAATAGCGGGCACATGCGCGCACATAATAAGTCTGGCCATCAACAAGGTTCTTTCGGTTTACTTTCACCTTCGACAACAGGGCTGACTCTGTCTCGCCGTGGCGCAGCGTGATGCGGTAATAGGTACCCGTAAACTCAGGATTGTCGCTCACCTGCAGCATCATCGAGCTTGAACCGTCGGGAGTGTCAACCTTGAGCACCTCGTTGGCATGCACTGTGGCACCGCTAACAGCGGGTGTCACAAATTTCGGAGGCAGCGGCACACCGTCTTCAGCCACAAACGAGCTTACTTCCGATACGGCGGTACGGCCTTCGCGTTCTGCAGTCACGCGGCAGTAGAAACGTTGGTTGAAGAAGATTGTGGCAGGCTCCAGGGCATGGCGAGACGCTTCGGTAGTGCCATTGAATACAGGCTGATTGAAATCCTTGTCACGCGCTATCTCAAGGGTATATACCGTTCCATCATAAGCCGGAGTCCACTCGATCACACCCGTGGTCGACATCGGCTGGCTGAAGTCGCTCGTGAACTTAAGGGCCGAAGCCTTGAAACTACGTACTTCCGACACACCCACCTTAGCGTTCACACCATTGGTGCGGACCCGCCAATAATAAGTCTTGCCGTCTTCTATATTATTGAGTACATAAGAATTCAACGATGACTCCGAGGTAGGCATCTGCACGAGACAAACCTTGAACGTTGGCTCTTCAGCTATTTCAAGCACATTGTCACAGCCGGTATTCTCCCACGTGAAATCAAACAGAGGCGCTGCCGTGGCACCATCTGACGGATACGTCAGGCGGGGAACAACGGCCTCAGCTGTACTGCCGCCTTCGGTGCTCATGGGGTACTCATTGCCATACCGGTCATAAACAGCCACACCGAACGTGCAGCCCGACATATCGGCCGGAATGGTATAGTCATTGGTATAGCGCACCTGTACCAGATTTGTGTTATAGGGACGCTGCTCCTCGCCCGCATTGAACGCATAGATGGTATAACGCATTCCTTCTACCTCATCCCACACCAGACGATCACCGTCGCGGTGCAGACCGGTCACATATGAAGGTTCATATACATTATTCCACGGGCGTATAGGATGGAGTACCTTGGTGGCAAAAGCTGTCGCGCCCATATATTCGGGGAAATCCACTACCTTGCCGTCAAGTTTTCCTACACATGTCGTGTAGTAATTCCATCTGAAAAAGCCTATACCATTGATATTTGGAGCCTGTCCGGCACGGCTGTATTCAGCCTCTCGGGCAAACTCCGATGCGCCGAATTTATTGAAATCCGCCATGCTCACTGCCGAATAAAGGTGACGGTCAAACTTCCGTGAAGCTATCACCCACCAGTCCTGCAGCGGATTGAAAAGATCACACCAGTAAATCTGCGGAGCCATGAAATCGCAATAATGCTGGCTATACCAGAATATAGGGTCAGCGGCAACACCCTTGTACTGCCAGTCTTGCTCCCGGATATCTGAAGGCGACGGTTCAAGACCATAGTCCCGGATATTGGGAGGAGAGGCAACACCGGCCGGCTTGATACCATAGACCACCCACGGTTTAAGGCCTTTCACTGTGTCTCTGACCCGCTTGATTAGCGATGACACATTGTCAATACGCCATTGCAGCTGAGTGTCCGGAGTACCTTCAGGATCTGCCTCCTTGGCCGCCGCGTAGAATGACGCGTCAAGCTCCATCGGCATACCGTTGGTATAATAATAGTCATCAAACAGGAAGCCGTCAATGTCATATTTCTCAAGTATGTCGGTCGCCACATCACAAACACGCTGCTTCACCTCTTCAAGACACGGGTTCAGAATAGTCTCATGATCCTGCACAAGCAACCACTCCGGATGTGTCAGCTCATAGTCAAGCGGACTCTCGCCATGCTTGTAGCGGGTGCAGTAGCGATAAGCGTTCATCCAGGTATAGACCTCTATACCACGGGCGTGAGCTTCTTCAATAAGGAAGCCTAACGGGTCAAATGCCGGAGCCTTTCCGCGCGTACCACTCACTGTCGACGACCACGGCTCATACTTTGAGTCATAGGCAGCATCACACAGCGGGCGCACCGCGAAGTATACCACATTTACGCCATTGGCCTGCAGACGGTCAAGATACTGGCGCATGAATGTCTGATGCTTGCTCGCCGAATAAGTCGTGATGGCCGATGTGGGCCAGTCTGCAACATAAGGCGAGATATAAACACCACGGTGCTCACGGAAATCGGCACCCGCTGCCCCGGGAGTTGCAGCCGCCAATGTCATAGCGGCGGCTGCAAGAGCTATAGTTGTTTTTTTGAGTTTCATAGTGATGATGATCTATTTATTTGATCCACTTGAGGGTTGCCGGCGACGGGCCTTCAACCTTTATTATGTAAAGGGCGGAGGGCAGTTCGCTCAGATCAACACTCGTGGCAGCACGGGATTCGCTGAACACACACGAGCCGTCGGGAGCATATACTGCCACGTTGTTGCCGGTGACTGGCATTGTCAGTATGCCTTCGTTAGATATTGACACTTCTGAGCCATCGGCTATAACATCGCTCACGCCATCGGTAGACGAGTACACAAAAGTAATGTATACCGGCTCGCCGTCCTGTTCAGCTGTCTGGTTATCCTGGGTGAAGTAACGGCTATAGGCACGGGCATAATATGTCTGTCCCTCCTGAAGCTTCTTGGTGGCCAGACGTATTGAACTGCCCTTTGTAGTCTGTGTCTCGCCGGGGCGCAGAGTGCAACGGTAAGTAGCTGTTGAGAAATCAGCCGAGGCACATACCTGTACCATCATTGAGCTGGCTCCATCAGGGCGCTCTACGGTGATAAATTCGTTGGCATGAAGTGTCGCGCCATCGGTGGCGGGGAACACAAATTTGGGAGCGGCGGGAACGCCGTCGGCAGTCCAGAAGTTATACACCGGAGTGGTTACCGAATGACCGTCGCGGGTGGCAGTCACACGGCAATAATAACGGTATCCGTAAAAGAAGATACCCGGGTCTACGGTAATACGGGTATCTGTTGTCGTACCGGTATAATCAATGGTCTTGAACGCAGCGTCGCGGGCCACTTCAACGAAGTATTCCGAGCCATCATACGCAGGAGTCCATGTAATTTCGGGCTGCAACGATGATTCACGACCTTCGGGACCGGTAATTGACATTGACGATGCCTCGAAAGAACGTACTTCTGATACCCCGGCAGGCGCGTTGACAGCATGGGTGCGCACTCGCCAGTAATAGGTCTTGCCCTCTTCAAGGTCACCTATTGAATATGAGCTGAGCGATGAGGCTGAGGTCGTTTTTAACGCTACCATCTCTTTGAACTCGGGATCCGTGGCAACTTCCACGATGTTCTCGGCTCCGGTATCCTGCCATGAAAGGTCAAAGAGCGGGGCTGCCTTGGCTCCGTCGGCGGGATATGTGAGAACCGGTGTCACAGCCTCTCCGAATGAAGCGCCCTCGGTGCTCATTGAATACTCATTGCCGTAACGGTCATATACCGCCACACCGAAAGTGCAGTCAGCCAGATCAGCAGGAATGGTATAGCTGTTGGTATAGCGCACCTGCAGCAGATTGGTATTATAGGGGCGTTGCTCCTCCCCGGCCTTGAAAGCATACACAGTGTAGCGCATGCCTTCGACAGCATCCCACGTCAGCTGGTCGCCTTCGCGCTTGAGACCGGTGATATAGGCCGGTGAATAAACATTGTTCCAGGGGCGAACAGGCATCAGCGCGGGTGTGGCAAAGCAGTGCTCACCCATAAATTTGTAGAAATCCACACCTTTGCCTTCATAGCGGAAGACTGTGTTAAGATATGTATCTGAGCGGAAGAAGCTTACACCATTTTCATTTTCCGATAGCAGATCACGGGAGAATTCCACCTCACGGGAGAATTCCGATCCATATTTGGTGGCCTCGCTTATGTCAATCGCTGAGTAAAGATGACGGCCAAATTTTCGTGACGCGATATTCCACCAGGTCTGCACTTCATCCCATCGGGTAGGCCAATAGATTTGCGGAGCCATGAAGTCAATATAATGATTCTTGTACCAGCTCAACGGATCAGATGCGATAGAATTATATTGCCACTCACCGCTTATGGGCTGAAGCCCATACTCACTTGTAACATGAGGAGGCGAAGCAATACCTGCCGGTGATATACCGAAAGGCAGGTAATCACGCCGTTCCTTTATCAACGCCGACACACGCTTGATCATATTATTCACATTCTGAACGCGCCACTGTATCTGAGTGCCAACCGAAGGATCAGCAGCTTTGGCTGCATTGTAAAGATCGGCGTCAAGTTCGTTTGGAGTGGGACTGGTGTAGAAATAGTCGTCAAATACAACACCGTCAATATCATACTTATCTATGATGTCGTCAATTACATCACATATGCGTTGCTGCACTTCCTCAAGAGCGGGATTTAATATTGACTCTTTGCCTGCTTGGACTATAAGCCATTCTGGATGGGTAAGCTCATAGTCAAGTTCGCTCTCACCATTGGTATAGACTCCGCAATAGCGGTATGGATTGATCCACGCATACACTTCAATTCCGCGCTCGTGTGCCTCTTCGATTATGAAGGCCAAAGGATCGAAAGCAGGTGCCACGCCGCGCTTGCCGCTCACATGCTTTGACCACGGTTCGTATTTTGAATCATAATAGGCATCACAATGTGAGCGCACATGATATCCTATAAGATTTATACCGGATGATTTTAGTTTATCAAGCATCGTGCGCAGATTCCGCTGGTGAATTGATGCATTGTATGTAGTAATAGCTGATGTAGGCCAATCGCCAAGATAGGCGGTCATCCACACTGAGCGCTGCTCGCGGAAGTCCGCCGCTTCAGCGGTGGCCGGGAGCAATGCCGCACTCGCAATCGCGGCGGCCATTACCGCTCCAAATAGTTTTTTCATTGATAATCGGTTTATGAAAGGAAAAAATGAAAAAGGTAACCTGCGGCAACAGGTCCGTAGGTCACCTTTTTCAGTTATCAGGGTTTTCTCTTGTCTGTGATTAGAAGAGCTTGGTCTTGTGAGTATTGATAACGCAACCGGTGGCCAGGTCATTGGTTGAGCCATAGTTGCTTATCTTCTTGGTGTCAGGATCGTAGACAGCGATACCGGCCTGTATGCCGCAGTCGTCGCCGGTCTCGGGACGGTAGCAGAAGTATACCTTGCCTGTTTCTGGATCTACAGCGAGCTGAGTCACATAAAGACCTTCATCACCGGTGGTATTTTCAGGTGCGCAATCCATTGAGAATGTATAGTTGGCATTGCTCATAGTGAGTGCGGTCTGATAATCGGGGATGTCGAATTCAAGGAATGCCTGGTTAGGCAGAGTGTGGTAAACATAGAGTTTGCCGCGGGCTTCGTCAAGAGCGAAGGTCGAGGTCTTCTCGCCCGACAGGATCACTGCCGAGGGGAGAGCGTGTTTCTTAGCTTCTGTTTCTGAAGCATAGACATCGCTGTCGCGGAAGCGGAAGATACCAAAACCATTGTAGTTCTTGCCGACCCACCACCAGCCTTGCTTGTCACGCCAGATACCATTGGTGATGGCACCCCATGAGATACCCTGATCTTTGAAAGGTGTATTCTCATTGGTCATGACATATGACGAACGGCGGTTGCTGTCACCTACGCCTTCAACAGCGCCACGGGTGGTGCAGTCAATCGAGGTGAAACCGGTGTTACGGTCAGAATAGTAGATGATACCGTTGTTGATATAGCCGCGGAAGGGGTCATTGAATGCAGGACCGCCTACATTGGTGATCACTACATTAACACCGCTGCCGTCGGCACGCATGGCTGTCATGGTACCGTCACCGAGCACACCGTTCTCATCATTTACATAATAGTACTGCTTACCGGCATCAAGGATATAGATCCAGTCGGTCTGCTGGTCTTCTGTACCATCTTCCTCTGAACCTGCGGTGATAGTGCTGTTGCAAAGGAGGTTGAACACTGTCGAACCGGTGGGCACACCCAGGTCATAAGGCATCACCTTAGTACCGGCAGGTACATTGTCAAGGAGTTTGATAGCCTTGATGTTACCGCCGCGCTGGGCGTAGTAAAGTGTAGCTGCGGGAACATCAGTACCTACCTGTACATTGAGATATGTATCGGCAAGACGACGGTTCTCGCCACCGTCGCGGGTGTCAAATGTTGTAACGATTGACACGCGCTGCGATCCGATGTTGCTGAACTTCACGGGATCAGGATATTCCACATTACCGTTCTCATCACTGTAACCGATGAACTCGGTGGCTGCGGTGCCGTCTGCATAGGTTGTGCCTTCGGGGAAAGTCCACACATAACGCACAGGCAGATTTTCGGGGTTAGGAAGCTCGATGTTGAAGGTCATCGTAGTCTTGTTGAACTCGATGATGTCATCACTCTGCTCAGCCACGCTCAGCACTGGAGCGATGTCGTTGATCAGCAGAGGATAGGTGCGGGAACCTACACCCTCAAGTGTAAGGGTTACCTCATACTTGCCTGAGGTCTCATATTTGTGTGTAGGTGATACCTCGGTTGAGGTAGTACCGTCGCCGAAGTCCCACACGAACGAGCCGCTCTTGGCCGAAGTGTTATTGAACTGTATGGTCGACACTACATAGTAGTCGAGCAGATATGTGTCTCCGTCTACATTGTAGGTGAAGTCAACGTCGGCGCCATCGTAGTGCACGGGATCTACATAATCCTCGTTGCAGGCGGCAAGGGTCGACATGGCCAGGGCGGCCACTGCTATCTTATTGAATATTTTCATGACTTTCAAGGATAGTTGGCTGGTTAGTTAACATTGATAGAAATGACATCATATGCACGGCCTTCGTTGCCCTCGGTGTCATACACGCGGAACTGGGTGTTGAGCGTGAAGCTACGGGCGAAGTCTACCTTATAGCAGGCATTGGCTGTGTCATAAATCCAGTCTTCGAAAGGTATAGTCTCGAGAAGTGCGCGGAAACGGGGCAGCCATTCCGAGCGTACGCTTGAGATGATCGCACCTGCGTTGTCATCATAGCGGCAGAACACCCAGTCAGCCGATTTATACACAGGATAGGTCGGCTCTGCGGTGAATGTCTCGTTCTCCTCGATTGAGATCTCATGAACTATGTTCTTGTCTCCCTCAACAGTGTAGTAGTAGTAACCTACGATAGCGTCATCAGAAGCTACAGTGGTTGAGAACCAGCGGTCGCTCTTGTCGGCTTCAGGCTGCTCAAGATCTACCTCGGGGAAACCGTTGGCTACAAATTGCTCATTGGTGAAATCATATGAGATATAAACCGAGCGGAGGGCATTGTAATAATTCTGCGAAGTTTCCTCGTCAGTAAGGTAACCGAGCACAGTGCTCAGGAAGCCTTCGGCAAAACCTTCTGGATAGTAAAGATCGAAATTCTCCTGATCCCATGTTGTGATGTCAGCCCACTTTACAGGAGCAAGTGTACGTGACACTGACACAGAACCGTCGAGGATAAACTCATGTCCGTCCCACACAGCGGCACTGTGCGGGAATGAGGCCATCGACTGATAAGTACGGATGGTATCGGTGATGGTGGATTTGTGGTTGTAACCAAGTGAGGTGCCACCAAGCTTCGAGGTCACTGAAGCTTCTTCGGTGCGCACGATCTGGTACCATACTTCGCTATGGTCAGCTGTATAGCCCGGGCCTACTGAGTATTTGCCGTTGAATGTAAAGTCTTCTCCGGCTTTCACAACAGTAGAGTTGAGTGTCCAGTATGCGGCGGGAACTTCCTGTCCTACCGGTGCGACATCATTGATGATATCGTGACGGGCGCACGACGACATCATTATACCGCCCATAGCAATGAGACCTAACTTATATTGAAGTTTCATATTGTCTTCTTGTTTATTGGATTAAGTGAGAAATAATGATTTACTCAGCAGTGAGCGATGTGCGCACACCGTAGTCGAGTGCCCAGTTCATGGGCTTGAGGAGCCATTCATGGTTCATGGCAGCACCGAGGCGCTCAAGTTCCTTTGCGTTGTATTTTTCCTCTGTTTCAGGGTCATAGTTGATACGCTGGATCCAGGTATTCTCCTGCTGCTCATTGCTGCGGCCGTCTACGAAGTAAGGTGCGTACAGGTTATAGGGGCGACGCAGTGTCGGATAAACGATCTCCTTGGCATCACCTACACCGTAATTGTTACGGTTGTTCGAGAAGTGATAGCGGCGCATGTCCGTCCACTGTTCGGGCTGCATGTACATTGCTATGTACTTCTGGATCATCAGGTCGCTCAACGAGAATGTCGACTCGTTGAAATACCAGTGTTTCTGACCGTTTTCTTCACACTTGGTGGTACGTACAGCACGCATTGTGGGGCTCTGTCCATCTACGTTGTCAAGGAATGAAGTGATATGCAGGGGGAACCATTCGGCACCTACAGGGTTGGCCTTACCGTTGGTGTAGGGATACATGCCATTGTTATCAGCCAGGAAGCGGTCGAGATGACGCTGGATGTTCCACTGGGTAGCTTCTTTGGCAAGGTGGCAGGCTGTTACCTTGTCACCCATCCAATAATATGCCTCAGCTTTGATGAAGTAAAGCTCTTCCATTGTGAAAAGGACATTGTAAGCATCGCCGGCAGCTGCATACGCACCGCAGTAAAGCACGGGATAGTGAGTCTGCTTGAAAGCCTGGGCTGCGCCGATGTTGTTCTCAAGATAGCGGAGCATGGTCATCTTGGAATCGTTCGATGCCGAGATGGGGCCTTCCTGTGCCTGGAACAGAAGTTCGAGACGAGGGTCGGCACCGAAGCCAAGCTTGCTATCCCACTTGCCTTGCTTGAGTTCCTCGCCGGGATTTACTACACCGAGAAGATCCTGCATGAAGAATTTCGAGGGAACAGCCTGGTCAAGGTTGTTGGCATATGACTGCCAGGTGTCGAAACGTGTGTCACCGGGGCCCCACGCAGCTGACTGGGCATATGTGCCACCGTCGAAGTTGTAACGGGGCTCGTTTCCGAACCATGCGCCGTACATCAGGTCGCCTGAGCGCCAGCAGTTGATAGCCTCATCGGCCGCAGCGATGATAGCCTGGCAGGTTGCGGCTGAACGGTCGATGTTGGGGAGGTTACGGAGAAGAAGACGTGCCTTTACTGCGAGCACGAGACCTTTCCACTTGTTGAGGTCGCCGGCATAGATACGGTCACGGCTTACAGGAATCTCACGGTTCTCCGATGAATTCACAATTGCAGGATCGTTGTACATCTTCAGCAGTTCCTCTGCTTCCTGGAACATCCATGCATACACCGATGCCTGGGTATCATAGTGAGGCGAATTGGTGAGATAAGCCTCTTCACGGGGCATGTCTCCGAAGCAGTCGGTTGTGAGCTGGGTTGACATCAGCATTATCGTACGTGCGATAAGCTCATAGTTCGGAGAGTTGATGGCGCGTGAGTTGGCGATCAGCTCGTTGCCGTTGACACCGATATCATAGTAATGACGACGCCACTGCGGGTGACGCTGCATGGTGAGGAAGCCACCCCATCCGAACTTATAGGTTCGGTCACCTCGTTCGCTTTTCGACATTGTTGTCAGACACTGCGAAAGGTAGATACCATATTCAGCGTGGTCATATACAACCTGGTTGGCAAAGAAGATTACAGGGGGGAGACCCAGATCGGCAGTATTTGAGTGTGCGCGGTCTATATTTACATTGTCATCAAGGATGTCATTGCAACCCGACAGCGCCAGACCTGTGAGTATTGCCAGGCCTATACCTTTTATCTTGTTCATTTTAAGAATATTCACGGTTTTAACTGATTAGAAGGTTACATTAACGTTGAAGTTGAAGCTGCGGAGCGCGGGAACACTGTATGAGTCAATACCCATCGCACCTGTACCGTTTACGGCACCGGGCATTACCTGTGGGTCACAGCCGCTGTACTTGGTCAGCAGGAAGAGGTTACGTGCGGTGAACGAAGCACGAAGGCCCTTGACAGGATTATGGGCGCTGATCTTGCGCATCAGATTCGAGAAGTCATAGTTAAGAGTTACGTAGCTAAGACGCAGATATGAACCATCTTCAACGAAGTTGCTGCCTACATTATAGATGTAGTTATTAAATGTCTGCGAGTCAAGAATAACAGGAGTGGTATTGGTTACATAGCTGCCGTCGGGCTGTTCTACTACACCGTTGAACACAACCTTGTGGTTACGGTACTTGGCAATATAGTTGCTCATACCGTTGCTCATGAGTGAGCGGCCGGTTACGTTGGCCACCTTACCGCCTACGCGGCCATCAAGCAGGAATGACAATGAAAGGTCTTTCCAGGTGAAAGTCGAGCCGAGGCCGATCAGACAGTCAGGTTCGCGGTTGCCAAGATAGATATACTTCTCAGGTGAGATGCGCGGATAACCGTTCTCGTCAACAAGTATCTGATTCTGCTCGTTGCGCAGATAGTCACTACCTACAAGACCTGTGGTTGATTCACCGAGGTAGCAGGTGGTATAAAGGTCACTGTACTGGCTTTCACCACCGGCAATATACTTCATGTCGTCGGGAAGTGATTTCACTTTACCGCGGTTCATCGAGAAGTTCAGGATGGCGGTCCACTCAAAATCACGGGTGGAGAGGATTGTCTGGTTCAAGGTTGCTTCTATACCCTGGTTCTCAATTGAACCTTCGTTACGGGTCTGGAGAATTGTACCTGAGGTAGGTGACACACGCACAATCACGATCTGGTTATCTACCAGGGTGTTGTAGTATGCGATATCAAGACGGGTCTTGTTGTTGAAGAAGCGCAGATCGGCACCGATTTCCCAGGTTGAGGTCATCTCAGGCTCCAGTGTTATGGCACGTGACATACCGGGGTCAACGGCGAAGCCGGGATCAGGAATGGTAACCCACTGCTTGTAGTTGTTTGAGAACTGGTTGGCGGGGCAGTCTTTACCTACCTTTGCATAGTTACCGCGGATCTTACCGTAGTTGAATACGGGGCTGTTGATCTTGAACAGCTCGGTGAAGATCACACCACCGGTGAACGAAGGATAGAAGTAGGTAGGCTTGTCGGTCTGGCGCAGGGTCGACGATCCGTCAAGACGGCCGGTAACTGACAGCTGAACAACACCCTTGTAGTCCATACGGATTTCACCAAAGTAACCGTACTTGTTATTTGAGCTACGGTAGAAGGTATTATCCTTCAATGAGAACAGATCGGGGTCAAGGTTATTGAATGAGTAGAAATCGCCCTCAAGCACAAAGTGTTGGCCACCGAAGCTACCACTGATGCTCTTGCTTTCTGTGTATTCACCACCGAGGAAGAAGTTAAGACCCCAGTCTTCGTTGATGTCAAGTGCATAGTTGGCGAGGAATTGAGCTGTGATTCGCTGACCACGGGAGGTGTCGAAGTTGAATGTACCCATGCGGCCATACCAGTCTGCCTTTGAGCCTGTACCGTCGGGGGTCACACCTAAGTCATCAAATACAAATTCATCTTGTGCATAGCGGGGAATTGTGTGCGACTGATATGTGCTCCAGCTCTTGTCAAATGCGAACTTACCGGTGAAAGTAAGGTTCTTGACAGGCTCCCACGAAATCATTGAGTTGACAATCACACGCTGGCTCTCTGTCTTTGAACCGTCCATGTAACGGCTGTAGTAAGGTGACAGACCTGCACTCAGACGCTGTGCATCAGTGAGAAGGCTCCAGTCGTCATAGCGGCATGACCAGTTGGGAAGACCGTTGGGGAGCACGTAGTCTGACATGTCACGGTTGATAGCCCAACCATATACACTTGACATCGAGTTACCGAATGCACGGGCATCATTGTCAATGTAGTTGGTAGACATCATGATCTTAACGGTATTCGAAGGATTGAATTCACCTTTCACGAAGAAACCGAGACGTTTCTTGTAGTCATTGGGAACGACACCCTGGTTATCCATGTAGTTGGCTGATGCGTAAGCTGAGAAAAGCTCATTACCGCCTGACACCGAGATATCATACTTCTGCATGAAACCTGTACCGAGGAAGTTGCCTACGTTATCATAATACTTGTCACCTTCCTCAGGATTGATGCGGGGGCCCCAACCGCCGTTGGAGTTGGCTACCCAGAAACCATTGCTACCGGCGATGAACTCTTTCTGAAGCTCAGGCATGTGGGCTACATTTGAGAATTCCCAACCACCGTTAACGGTTACGGTAACCTTGCCGTCTTTACCGCTCTTGGTGGTGATGAGGATTACACCATTGGCACCTTCCTGACCGTAGAGAGCCGAGGCAGCAGCACCTTTAAGTACCGACATGGTCTCAATATCGCTGGGGTTGATATCACCGATTGATGACGCACCGCCACGTACAGGCATACCGTCGATCACAAACAGAGGCTCGTTGCTCTGGGCGCTGTTGATTGACGAGATGGCACGAACCACAATCTGTGATGCCGAGTTAGGCGAGCCACCGGCCATTGACACTTGCACACCGGCCACCTTACCCTGAAGGGTGTTCACAAAGTTGGAGCTTTGACCGGCTACTACGTCGTCGCTCTTGAGCTCCTGTACCGAGAAGTTAAGTTTTGATTTTGATTGTGACTGTCCCATAGCGGTTACCACGAGTTCGTCAAGAAGCTCGCTGTTACCTTCCATCACAACGTCTATCACGCTCTTGCTGCCCACGGGCACCTCTACATTCTTCAAGCCAATTGAGCTGAAGACGAGCACGGCATTGTCGTTCGGAACGTCAATTGAGTATTTTCCATCAAAATCGGTTATCTGTCCGCCTTTTTGTCCTTTCACGACAATCGACGCGCCTATTACCGGCTCGCCGTCTTCGGCTTGTGTAACCGTACCTGTCACGATGCGGGCTTGGCCCACTATCGCGAAGAGGGAAAATAACAGTAAAAATAGCTGTTTTTTCATAATTACTTTATTAGTTGGTATTCAAGGTTTAAAATTTCTTTTTTGTTTTAGCTTTATTTTTAATAAAATGATTTAAGGTTAATCAGGAGGCATACACCACCCTTTCAAATGACAAATTTAAGAGTTTTTTTATTACTAAACATCATTTGCATTTGTTAATTAACATTCTTTTAGCATTCGCCGCTTTTTTTAAGTTAATGTCCCGCGCTTTTATTTCGCCTGATTGCTTCTTTCCCCTTTTTTGACTACCTTTGCACTACATTTACACATTAATATATATTATATGCGCATCGACATCATATCCGTTCTCCCCGAAATGCTGGAATCTCCCCTCAACTGCTCCATTCTAAAGCGGGCTCAGGACAAGGGGCTCGCCACTATTAAGGTACACAACCTGCGCGACTACTCCACAAACAAGCACCGGAAAGTCGATGACTACCCTTTCGGAGGCGACGCCGGCATGGTAATGCAGATTGAACCCGTTGACCGATGCATCGCCGCATTAAAAGCCCAACGCGACTACGACGAAATAATCTTCACAGCTCCCGACGGCGAAATACTATCACAACCAATCGCAAACTCCCTTTCGATGCTCGAAAACATCATTATATTATGCGGCCATTACAAAGGCATCGACTACCGCATCCGTGAGCATCTGATAACACGCGAAATTTCAATCGGCGACTACGTCCTTACCGGCGGAGAACTTCCCGCGGCTATAATCGCCGACGCCGTGGTTCGTCTTATTCCCGGCGCGATCGGCGACGAACAAAGCGCACTCTCCGATTCTTTCCAGGACAACCTGCTCGAACCGCCCATCTACACCCGTCCCGCCGAATACAATGGCTGGCGCGTACCCGACATACTCCTGAGCGGTCATGAAGCACGCATAGCCGAATGGAAACACGAGCAGGCACTCGAACGCACCGCCCGTCTGCGCCCCGGCCTTCTTGACTGACAGGCGCTATACAGCCTTCATCCCCAGATAAATGACTATCATGAATGCCGCCACTACCACCAACAGCACCGTAGCCGCTATTATCGACGTTATAGCCGTATTACGAACCGAATGACGGTGACTGCGCAGCGCAAACGCACCCACAACCACAGCAAGCGAACAAAGCCCTATCGCCACCCAGGCATTCCATCCGGCAGATATCCATGACGCCACGGTAAGTAATATCGAAACTACAGCAAGCCACACAAACGAATGGCTCTCATGCTCTGCCGGCTGCTCCGCGCCGGTATTCTCTATCTCTTCCGGAATTATATCTTGATCTTTTTCTTTTGTCATAGCTCTACATTAAACAGGCTTCCGAAAAATTGACTGCCAATCTTTCTGCAACCTATATTAATGACAAATAATGTGAAAAAAGGTTTAAGCCCACACTCATTTTTATCCCCCCACACGCCGCCCCCGATAATATAATAAGGTGGCAAAGCTTTTACGCCCTGCCACCTTCATCCAATGTGCACTTTAAGCACTCTTAAGCAAACTTTGGAATTTAGTTGATATAATTACGCCAGCTTATTTACAGCAGATTTGATTCTGCGTAAAGTAAGCATAGTCGTTGTTACATTACCGATGAGGAGATGTATCCATAAGACAAGCATTGATCCAAAAGACAAAAAAACGGGTCCGCGCCACTGTGGCACGGACCCGCTGGTATTATACTGACTTATCTGTCTTTACTTCACAAGCACCTTGGTAGCTGTAGCGCCTGATACCTTGACATAGACACCGGGAGTGAGATTTCCGGCATCCACACGTACACCTTGCAGGTTGTAGTAAACGGCATCTGCGGTAGCGGCCTCTGAAGCGCTGATTTCAGTCACTGCCTGGTATTCGCCGAAGTAGTACTGCTTGGCTGCGGGGGTAACAGCAACAGGACGTTCAGCGGGGAGCGAGTATGCACGGTAGCCACCTTCACGGAGATAAGTGTGGAGGTTACCTGCTGCGTCGAAGCGCATGGTCGACCATACGTGTGTATCAACAGGGAATGAATACTTGTAGGTAAGAACAGGTGTTTCTCCGTTCCATTCTACATCAAACACAACGATCTTGTTGGTGAGGGCTGCGGCAAGCATGGTACCGTCAACCGAGACAGCCAGACCTGAGGTATTGTTATCGACATAGTCAACGATATTGTCATCGGCCGAAGTCATGGTAACATCGGGAGCTGTGAGCACATTGCTGATGTATCCGAAACAGGGAACGGAAGCCTGGTTGTTACCGGCGCCGCGCACCTGTGACACGAATGTACCGTTACCATAGGCAACAAGGTCAACATTGGTGTTCGACAGGAAGCTCTTGTAACCGATTACCACGGGAGCTTCAGTGATTTCCCACGGGCTGCTCATATGGTACTTGACAAGAGAGTTCTCTGTTGCGCCGCTACCGTTTGAGCCTTCATGATCCTCGCTGAACGAGAGCATATAGTCTTCGTCACCTTGTTTGATGAAAGTGATACCCGAGGTACCGCCGCCAAGATTTACGCCATTGTACATGAAGTGACCGGCGCTCTTCTTCTCACCTGCGAAGAGAGTGAAAGGAGCCTCCTCTGTGTTGAGAGGATTGACAGCGACAGCACCGTAACCGGTATCACCCCAGGTTGCGAACACGAAGTAACCGTTATGTTCATCACCACGGATGGGGTTCGACACATTGGTGGTCACGCCACCGAGTTCCTTGTTATCAACGAACAGGCGGGTAGCGACTTTCTCACCGGCAGGGTTATAGATGTCAATACCCTTGTTGGAGCCATGTCCTACACCTACATAACCATAAGAGGCAGCCTCAGGATCAGTGATAGTGATGACACTGCCGCGTACGATAAGGCCGCTGGCATCAGTGATATATGCGCCTGCCTGAGAGATGGGATCTGACACAACCTGGATTTCCCAACGGTAACCCTGGGAAGCATCAAGATCGCTCTTGGCAACAACTACAGTGTTTTCACCCTTCACTACAGCGCCGATGGGCTGTGTGATAGTCTCGCCTTCGTCAGGAGTCATTACGATATAAGCCTCAGGAGCGTCACCTGTGGCGTTGAAAGTCACGGTGAATGCATCTTCGCTTTCCTCTGACTTGAGGTCGTAGGCATATTCACGACGGCCCTGGGGCTGTTCTACGTTCTTTGTGGTGAGCTTGGTGATCTTGCCGTCGCGCAGCAGGTACAGGTTGATCCAGCCGCCGGTAACAAAACCGTTGAACTCATCATAGGTAGCCACAACCTCGCCGGCAGCGGCAGTAGCGGCGGCTTCTGCGGGTACAACGTCTGTATTGAGGGTGATCGGAGTGGCTTTTTCAACACCGGCAGTCATGTTTATGAGCTGCAGGCCCTTGTTGCCATCTTCTTCGTTGAGAGGCATTGCAACAAATGTAGCACCGGCATATTTGAACAGACCGGCGTTGCCGTTGGCGGCGCCGAAGCTCTCGTTACCGGTCTTGCGGGTATCAAGGTTGAATATGTCATCGATAGCCCAATAGTTGGCACCGGTGGTGGCGTCAAGGGTGATTACCTCATCAGTTGAGATAGGCGAGATGTAGAGGGCCATATCTGAGGATGTATCACCGAGGCTGAAGCGGTTGGCAGGCTTGATTTCCTTCACAGCCTGTGCCTCGCCGTCCATGAAAGGCAGAATGATGCCGCGGGATGAATAGGCAGGGGCGGTGATTGTGGGGGCGGGGATGACAGCTTTGCCTTCGGTGAGTGTACCGGTGTAGGCGAAGCGGGTCAGGTAAGCGCGGTACCAGTTACCGGCATTCTGTGTCGAACCGGCCACAGCTGGGTCACCGGTGGGAAGGCCGTTCTCGTCATTTTCCCACTTGTATATATAGAATGTGCCACGGCCGGCATCACCTTCCTGCACATAACCTTCTGACTGATTTTTGGTAGCGTTGCAGGCAAGCAGGATACCGTCGGCAGTCAGCTGGATGTCACCTACTGCGGCGATGGAACCGGCTGCGCCTTCGGTAGAGATTTCGGCAACCACCTCTTTCTTGTCAAGATCATAGACCAGAATGGTGGGATGTGCCTGGTCCTCAACGGGGATGTTTGCGGCAAGGGTCAATTCCTTGTCATAGGCCAGTACATACATCTTCTGGTCGCGCACGATGGTGCGGCGGATGATCTTGCCTTCGAGCTGTGCTATGGGTTCGTCAGCGTATTCTGTGCTGAGGTTGTATTCCTTGGCAGGCAGGATTGAGTTGAATGTAGCCAGAGGATCGGGATAATCCACATATGTCACCTCAGGTGCTTTCCAATCCTTGTTCACGAGCTGTGCTGTGGGATACGAGATCTGAGCGGCTTTCACTTCAACCGACACAGGATCGGCAGCCAGATAGCTTTCATGCTCGAACTCAATGGTATATACTCCGGCTTCAACATTCTTGAACACGAAAGCGCCATTGTAGTTTGAGTCGGTGGTGTAGCGTGCCACCTCGGTGCCGTCTTTCTTCAGGATGGCAACGCATCCGTTGATGGGAAGGAAGCGGTCAAGAGTCGAAGTGTTGGGCTTGTAATAGGTATCTGAGAAGCGTTCGTTGGCGTCGCGCACGATACCGTAAATATCACCTGTGTTTTCCTTGGTGAGCTTGAAATAGTCGGCAATACCATGGGCATAGGCTGCGCCTTCCATATAGTCGACATCCCAGTTCATCGCACGGTGGCGTGCGGCCTGATAAGTGTGGAAATAACCTTCAACCAGGAAGCCGGGGGCGCTGTGCTTGAGCACGCCGAGGTAGCCCTTGTAGCCGAGTTTGCTTGTCGAGCTTGAGCCATAGAAGTTGATGTCACCGCGGATATTTTTGCTGGTAGCCGAGTATGAGGTCCACATCATGTGCGGGTTCTCGAAAGCATAGCCCCAGCAAGCGTCGGCCATGGCACGCGAGATAGTCTGGTGCTCGGCGGTCACAGCTGATTCATCCTGAAGGTTGTCATAGCCGCGGTAGAGGAACAGGGGATAGTTAGTGGATGTACCCTCGGTTGCAGCATTCGAGTGGATTGAGATGAACATGTCGAAGTGATTGGCCTCAACTTCCTCGCATATCTCCGAGAGGTTACGGTTATACCAATAAAGTTCCACGGGAACCTGCTTGTTCTCTGCCTTGAACTGGTTTTCGGTACCGTTGTCTTCAAGGTATGGACCACACTTCACGTGCGACATCACAATGTTGTTGGAAAGGTCGCGTGCGGCACCTATCATGTGGCGGTCGCCCTCCTGATTGAGGGTCGGATCGAACTTGAGTCCGTAGGTGCGGAGTTTCTCGAGCACACCGAAGCCTTTGCGAAGGTTGGTGTTAGATTCGAAGAAGTTAGTGGTATCGGTGTTGGTGCGCGAATAATCTTTATGCCCTACAAGAGTCTGGGGGCGGTCATTGGGGGTATATGAACCGTGACCGGGATTGATGTAAATGCGCAGCTCGTCGGCGGTCTTGGCCATCGACGCAGAAGTGGCGGCAAGCG
This sequence comes from Odoribacter sp., assembly GCA_023663145.1. Classification (GTDB taxonomy): domain Bacteria; phylum Bacteroidota; class Bacteroidia; order Bacteroidales; family Muribaculaceae; genus CAG-873. The sequence goes on along the minus strand of JAMPHZ010000018.1, from coordinate 1,831 downwards.
CCATCATGGCGATAATGATCTTTTTCATGGCGTGTCGCATTATTTAAGTGTAACAACATAAAGCTCGCCTGCGGGTGTAGAATAAGCTACCTTGAGGCCATCGGCTGTGGCCGATGGATACATGGCGATATGTTCGGGGGTGGAGATAACCTGGCTTACGCCGTCAAGGTTGGATACGAGCACCTTGGATGCGGTGAACTGCTGGCCGTTGTCCTGCGACTGCATGCTCACGATCATGTTGTTGCCCATCCAGCGGGGAGCCTGGGTGTGGCCGATGTAGCGTGCGTCAGAACCATCGATGTTGCACACGTATGTGCCGCTGCCGCTGAGTGTATATACGACCTTGGTGCCGTCGGGGCTGATTGACGGCCACAGATATGAACCGCGACCCTGGGGATCGATGGTTGTGGTCTTGCCGTTTACAGTGATGTCAAGGTGGCCGTAGTTAATCGAGGCAACGGGCATCGCGGTAACTTTTGATCCGTTGAACGACTTGGCGCGAGCGCGGCCGTTCTCAACAGTAGTGATGCCGCCCTGGGCGATTGTCACACCTGCATTGAGCTGACGTGAGGGTTTTACGAGCTGACGCTCGGTGCCCTGTGCGTCGACATAGCTCAGACCTGTGTAACGCAGGTTGTTGCGGTCAACTGTGTGGGTGCGGAAAACAATGTTGCGGCTGTCGGGGCTGATGGTGACGTGAGTGGGGGTGCCGTTGGTTGTGAGAACCGAGGCTGCACCACTGGCGATGTCTACCTTGTAAAGGGTGTGACCGCCAAGCTCACCTACCACGGCAAAAGAGCCGTCGGGGCTGATTGTCGAGACTTCACCGGCTACGCCTTCGGGCAGAGCGACACGGCTAACCTGTGCCACTTCAACCAACTGGGCTTTACCTGCCAGAGCCATCGACAGAGCCAAAGCTGTAAAGAAAAGCTTCTTCATGTAGATAGATTTTGGTTAATAGTTTGGTTATAAAGAAAATATAATATTTATCTTCAAAGTGATTCAAGGCGGCACATAATTGTGCCGCTCAAAATTACAAAAAAATCTTAACAGTGCCATAATTTTGGGGAATTTTTAACTTATTTGTAATAAAGGAAGTGTATCCGTATAGTGCACAGCCTCCCTCTCTCACGCTGTGCTGTTTTCATACTTGTTTTGACAGATTAGGATTGATAATTGATTAGAATTAATGTATGGTGTATTGATTAAATGCGAAATGGTGTTATGGTAGAAGCGGCATATGTGAGGCCTTGCAATGAACCGATTATTGCACCGGCGATGCCACGTGCGGCCACCGCCCGCGAATCACTTGCTGCCGAGAACAGCAGATATACCGCCATTTCAGTAACAGCCTGCTGTAAAAGGGCCTTTAATGTCGGTTCTGAACCTGCGGCATATGGCGGAGCCATGGCTGAAAGCGATGCCGATGTATCGATTTCCCAATCAGGATGCAATGACGCAATAACAGCAGGAAAAGCATCAGCGACAACACGACGCAAGGCCGGAGCTTGCGCTGTGGTCAGAATATTGGCTATATACGATCCCGGGTGCTCGGTGACGTAAGTCTGAAGCGAATTTCTCGCATAAATAGAGTCGAGAACAGCGTTCTCTGAGATTGTGATTTTCATAGTATAAACAATTCTTAAAGGTTTTACACTGCAAAATTACAATAAATATTGAATATATGCAAGTTTTTATTACAGAAAATTTAGAATACTTCGCGCAGATATACCAAACGGCGGAAGTAATATTTAATAAATATTAAATAAAAGTGTGTTTTGTGGGTTTTGGTTGAAATATTACTTATATTTGCAAAAATCTGACAAAATGG